>NZ_SOAG01000001.1:0-123246 GCF_004364575.1 Myroides indicus
AAATTCTCACTTTCAAGACCTAATTTCTTTAATACATCTAAAATTTTATCGTAATTTGCTGTAAAGTTGTGCATTGAATTGTTTGTGTGGTAACTGCAATTTACTGTTTTTTAGTAAATTGCACAACTTTTATTCAATACTTATACAAATGCACCACGGGTAATATTATAAATAATAAAAGTTATATCCATTCTTTTTATCTGCAATCAGGATACTCAGGAGGATTGTTATATGATAATCAGTTTTCTGATACTAATCTACTTCCTGGTAAACTTAAAATAATAGAAAAAAAAATATTAAAAAATTCATACGGGCAAGAAATTATTATTAAACAAGGTGTGTTACCTCAAATGAAAATTGGCAATCTGCAGATGGAAAATGTACTTGCAGGTTTTTTTACAGGGGATATTAAAAATCAAAAATACAGCTTATTTGGTGCAGATTTGCTAAAGCGGTTTAATTGGATTTTTGATGTCGATAGAAAAATAGCATATATTCAGCCTAGTAAGCTTTTTAATTCTGATTATTGAGAGCATAGAAAGTAGTATTTAAATTAGTGTTCAATCCAGTTTTTAAATTCGTTTACTTTTTCCCGACTTACAATTACGTCATCCAAATCACTCGAAATCAGATTAATTCTAAGTCTTGAATTTGAATATGCTACAATGTCTTTAATGTGTTTGATAGAGATAATATACTTTCGATTAATTCTATAAAATAATTTTGGTTCAAGTATATTATCCAACTCTTCCAGCGTATAATCCAAAATATAATTTCTGTCGTCTTTTGTCTTTAAATAAGTAGCTTTATTTTCACTATAAAAACAAACTATTTCTGTTGTCGAACATATTTTTATTTGCGTCCCTACCTTTACTGCAAATCGTTCTTTATACTCTTTTTGCTCGCCTTTCATAAAGGCTTTAAATAAAGATAACTGTTCTGAAAAATCAAAAAAAGTGGAACGCTGCTCTCTAAATTTCTCAA
This sequence comes from Myroides indicus, assembly GCF_004364575.1. Taxonomy (GTDB): domain Bacteria; phylum Bacteroidota; class Bacteroidia; order Flavobacteriales; family Flavobacteriaceae; genus Flavobacterium; species Flavobacterium indicum_A. Next base: position 985 of record NZ_SOAG01000001.1, read on the forward strand.
TTGCCTGTTTTAATTCAGCATCCTGGATAGGTTTTAACAAATAGTCAATACTGTTGAGCTTAAATGCTCTTAAAGCATATTCATCATAAGCAGTTGTAAAAATAATTGCGCTTTTAATATTGAGTTGTTCAAAAATTTCAAAGGACAATCCGTCAGATAATTGAATGTCTAAAAAAATTAAATCGGGATTCGTGTTTGCTTCAAACCATTCTAAAGCATCTTCTACACTGCTCAGTTTATGCTGAATCTCAAATCCCAAAGTATTCAACTTTCTTTCAAGTAAACGCGCAGCAGGTTTTTCGTCTTCTACAATTACTATTTTAAAATTATCCATTTTTTAATTTTTATTTAGCTGATATTCGTATGTATTTTTAATTCGATTAAGTTCCTTTCGTTCCAATTTGTCCTGCCATTGTTTTAAAAACGGCAAGTACTCTGCATAATACAAAATTAGTTTAATAGCAATACAGGTTAACCAAATCAGTAAGATGGCATAAAGGTAGTTTTCTCCATCCATTTGTAAGTTTGGAATATCAATATATTTTTCAGCAATTACAAATAAAACACAAATTAGCCATAGTAGAAGCTGCCAGTAAATACTTCGTAGTTTAGCAATACGAGATCTTATAAATTGTCGATAAGATATCTTTGTCTGAGTATTTAAATCGCCTGTCTCTAATTGTTTTAGTCCCATTGTTTTGCAGTATTTTCACTTTTATTTTTATCCATATATTCTCGAATTTTGCGATCTTCCCAATCTTTACCCAAGAATAAATTGTAATTATATGTTTTCATGGCATCGGATACTAACCCAATTCCCCAAGCAAATACTACAATCAAACTCCACATAAATTCTGGAGCTGTCATCAGGTTAAGTATAATTAAAAAAGCATTCACCATGATATAACTCGTTAGATGAGCATAAAACTTTTTAATTTTTTCTACTTTTTTCTTTGCTTCAATTAAAAGCTCTTGTTCGTTTTGTGGTACGTCAATAATTTTCATGTGTTCTATTTTTTTAGTTAATATTGGAATTTTTACTATAAATTTTTCTTCAGTTTCTTCTATTTTAATTGGTTTGGATGTTAATATTGCATATCTCCCGGCAATATTCTGCAAGCCTATCCCCTTTCTGTTATCGGGTGTATTTTTCTTATTTAAATTGTTTTCTATAATCAGATATCCATCTGAACTTTCATAAATATTTATGTAAATAGGTTTTTTATTTGTGGCTTTATTGTGTTTGATGACATTTTCCAGCAATAATTGCAATGAAAGAGGAACAACTTTGGCTCCTTCCTGCTTTATTTCAGTTGGAAGAGAATAAGTCAGACTATCTTCAAAACGCATTTGAAGTAAGTCAATATAAGTTTGAGCAAATTTCAATTCCTCTTCTAACAGAACAAGCTCTTTATTTTTCTGATCAAGAATATAACGGTAAGTTCTGGATAATGCATTGGTAAATTCCTGTGCTTTCAGGGGATTTTCATCAATGAGCGCATTTAAAACATTTAAACTATTGAATAAAAAATGCGGATCCAGTTGATTTTTCAAACTTTCAAACTGCGCTGATACATTCCCTGAAATTACTCTTTCGCGTTCGATTTGCTGATCCTTTGCAACTGTTGAAAGCGAAATATAATAGTAAAGGTAAATCAGGAAGCTAAAAAATAAGCTAAAGCTAAATATGGCTGCAAACCCTCCGTTGCTTTGAAAAAAACTATACGTTTCATCTCCTATTATTAGAGTATCAAATAACTTTAATCCAGAGCTTATAATAAACAATATTAATAAATTAAACAATGTTATTAAAAGTGTTACTGTATGTATTTTGGTTTTTTTTTGAGCCATATAACTTTTAATTTGACTCAAAAATTTATTACTTATAAAGTTATTTGCGATGATAAGTATTACAGTTAAAACAATGCTGTATCCCAAAAATAAAGGAAGATCGAAAAAAGACAGTTTAAGCGCTTTTTTAAACAGTATAAATACTATAAAAACAAGCAGTAAGATTTTAAGATTTCTGTTTTTCATTGGATTTGTTTACAGGTTGTAATAATTGTACTTTACATTCCTCCGTTTTTTGTGGACTAACAGATATAGTGGTATTTATATCAAAAGACGAAGTACACATAACTATTATCGATTGTACCAAAGTTACTATAAGCAGAATAATAATTTTCATAACCGTTGCATTTTGTTGATACAAAGATGATGTAAAAGCAAAATAGATAAAAAAGGAATTAACCCAACTGTCAAAAACAGACGATGAACTGTAAAAACAAGAAATACTATAAGAATATGGCAATCAGCAGTAAGCAGGAATTTTGAAATATAAGATTTTATTTACTGGCAAAAAGTAATATTAGTATTACATTTGTTTTTTCAATCCACACAAAAAATTATGGTTTATAAATTCAGAATAATTCTTGATACAGAAGAAGATATCTTTAGAGATATTGCTATTTTAAGTAGTGATACGTTAGAAGATTTGCACAATGCCATTGTCAACGCTTTCGGATTTGATGGAATGGAAGCAGCATCATTTTATGCTTGTGATGATAAGTGGACTCAATTAGAAGAAGAAATATCATTATTTGATATGGGCGATGAACCGGGAGGGTCAAAAACGATGACTAATACAGCTATTAATTCTGTTTTGGACGAAGAGAATACTAAAATTATTTATGTCTATGACTTTCTTAATATGTGGACTTTTTTTGTAGAGCTTGCGGCGATAGAAGAAAGAGAGTCAGGCGTTACTTATCCTGATTTATTATTTTCGCATGGTATCTTACCTGATAATGTTCCAACTAAAAACTTCAGCAGCACCCCTGTTTCAAACGATGATATTTACGGAGAATTTGACGATGACTATAATAGCGAAGATTTTGATATGTTCGACGAGGATATCGATGACTTTGGCTTTGAAGAAGGCTTTGAGGACAATTGGAACTAATCAATCTAAAAAATACAAATTACAATTTTCATCACTTTAGGTTTTATACCAATATAAAGCCTTAATTATATTTGTTATGATTAATTTATTTAATGCACACATTGAAACTCTGTCTATTCACAGAGTTGGAAATAAAAGTAGAAATGAAGCTATTTTTTTATCCGAAGAAGCTTATCGACTAGATGACGAAATAGCACCTTTGTTAAAAGAATATTTTTTTAAGCCTTTTAGAGAAAAAGAAGAAACGTATTACCAGTTTGCCCATGATGTAGATTTGGAATTCAACGAAATGTACAATTTGGCAAATACTGTTTTTAATGCTCCGAATACAGAAAATGTACATGAAGTTTCTAAAAAGATAACCAAACATTTATTTGAACAATCCAATCATCCTCATATTAAAAACGGAGAAGTTTATATAGCGTATCTAACAAATATTTCTATCGACAACAATATTGTGGATGCAATCGGGGTATTTAAGAGCGAAATAAAAACGGATTTTCTCCAGTTTCAGGAAAATGAATCTAATTTAGAAATGCTTTTACAGCAAGGAATCAATCTAAACAAGCTGGATAAAGGCTGTTTAATTTTTAATTATAAAAAAGAAGAAGGGTATAAAATCCTGACTATTGATAGCAATAAATATGATGCGCGTTATTGGCTAGAGCATTTTTTGTCGGTAGATTTATTTCAAGATGAATCTTTCATGACAAAAAAATACTTAAAATTTTGTCAGGACTTTGCTAAAGAAGTTGTTTTGCCTGCTGAAGACAAAAAAGAGGAAGTAATGTTTATGAATCGCTCTGTAAATTATTTTGCTAAAAATGATGAATTTGAAGAAACTAACTTTTTAAATGAAGTAATTGATAATCCTGATTTAATTTCAGAATTTAAAAATTATAAAGTTGATAAGGGCGAAAAATATAGTATTGAAGATACCACTACTTTTCCTATTGCTAACAATGCTGTAAGTGATGCACGCAAAAAAATAAAGAATATTATTAATTTGGACACGAATGTTCAGATAAAACTTGATTTTATTAATCCTGAAAGTGCTGACAAGTTTATAGAAAAAGGATGGGACGAAGAGAAACAGATGTATTATTACCTAGTATATTTCAATAAAGAACAAAAATCTTAATAAATTAAAAAGGGCAATTTTATTAATAAAATTGCCCTTTTTTTCTTAACCATCAAATTTACTTTACAATAATTTTCTCCGTGTGAGATTTTTTATTATCTCCTGTAAGCTTTAAAATATATGTTCCCTTTTGTAAATATTCTAAATTAACTTTGTGCTCTCCTTTTTCATTCAAGGTAAATTCACCTACTTTTTGTCCAGTCATAGAATAAAATTCTACTTTGCCTTTTTCAAAATTAGTTACAATATTAAGCTCTCCTCGTATTACCGGATTAGGGAAAATCCTAAATGGTTCTTCGAAATCTTCAAAATCTTCCACTCCCATATTAGGTCTTTTTTCTCCAAAACCAACCGCATACCAGGCATCTACAACGGCATTATATTCAGGGTACTCATCTTCATCTTCTTCATTGTATAAGAGATCTACTGCATTTTTGGAGCCTTCATAAGCATCAACGTATTGAGCATTTCTTGTTAAAAAATTCATTAATGTACTAAAAGCTATTTGTTCTGCTTTTTCAATTCCAATACCTTGTACAATATACTCGTCTCCGTTGTCATTAATCCCTTCCCCTCCTTCACTTACCAGATAGAACCAATAATTTAAAACACCACTATTTGTGTGAACACCTCCATTATCTGCAGTACTGGTAGTAGAAGCCCAATATTGTCCATTATAAGTATCAGGTTGTTTATCGTTTAAATTATTTTCCTTTGGGTCTGCCATGTTTCTCATATAGCTGTAATTTCCATACAGCATAATGCCTTCTCCTACAGTCCAGTTTGGGTTATCAACAGAATAAAATTCTATCGCTGTTCCAAAAATGTCTGCAAAAGCTTCGTTCAAAGCCCCTGATTCCCCCTGATATCTTAGACCACCTTTTCCATTATTATCAATAACCAAATGGCTGTATTCATGACCAGCAACATCCAATGCAACAACTGGGTTCATATAAGGAACTCCCTGAAATTCTCCACCTTTTCCAAAAAGCATCAATCCTACATCGCCACCAGGCATAGCTACTGCTTGAAAAGGAAACCCCTGATATCCTTCCCAAGGAGCCGGGTTATAAATATTAACTACTTCTGTATTCTGATTATCAAAACTCAACCTATTGTGTACAAGTTTATAATAATCATATGTTTTTTCCATTCCCCAATGTACATCTATTGCTGCGGGTGATATTAATGAATCGGTAAAAACTGTTGTTGTACTGGTAATTTCGTTTGCGTCATCAAGATATATATTATTTGAGTTGGTAGCATCCAGAGTCGTTATATTCCTTTCTTCATCTATTAGATAGTACAATCCGTCCTCATCATCTAAAGTAATGGTTATAGGAAGAGTGCCTCTATAGAAACTTTCTCCAGTCCCTGTTATGCCAGCATGACGTATATTAGAGATTTCACCTACTATTTTTCCACTTTCAACATCCACATACACATCCTTTTTTTGAACAGTCGCTCCCGTTTCATCAATATTAACTTTTTGAGTTAATATAAATGGAGAAGAATCATCAGCTTTATAAAAAACAGTTTCTACAGGTTTTTTTTCAGTAATACTACTCAAAGCCAACTCATTTTTTACAATTTCTAAAGCGCGTTCTTTTGTAATAAGCGGTTTCTTGTTCAGGTTAGTTTTTAATGAATAAGTACTTTTTTTATTCTCAATATTAATAATAGTTCCGTTTATATAAACTACTTTATCATTTTTGCTATGAACGATTACCATTTGTCCTTCCACGGGATAATTGCCCAAATAATGCTGAAATGTAGAATGTTTGAAACCTAAAGCATCTACATTTTCTGATATTTTAATAAACTTATTGTCAAAAGACATTTTAAAGAGTTCATTAAATTTATTTACAATTTCCTGCTCTGTATAATTTTGATTGGTATTTAACTTTAAGGTGAATGATCCATAAGAATTTAAAGGGATATATTCAGGTAATTGATTTGGGTCAGTTAGTAAATTATGAGGGTGAGTAATAAAAAAATTATTCGCTACAGCATTTACCCCTGTAAATAAAGTAGTTACAGAATAAAGTAAAGTTAACGGAATAATTTTAAAGTACTTTTGATTCATTTTTATATTTTTTAGTTATCATTGATTGAGCTCGCAAAATACGAATAATATGTAAATAGATATGTAACGAAAAGTTAAAGTTAAGAATCTCTTTTTTTATTAAGTCTTTTTTAATGTTTATGAAAATACATAGTTGACAGTTATTATTTATATTATCTAAAAAGCCAGAAAAATAAAATCTTCTGGCTTTTAAGAATAGTCTATAATTTAAACTCTTTTACTCTGTTCTAAAATTCAACCTTTGCAATTTTTAAATCATCCCCTCTTTTTATTAAATAAAATTTTTCAACAGCAGAACTTCCTTTTTCATATTTTACATCGTAAGTAAATTCATATTTTTTGATTTTTTGTTTTTTATTGGTATCTACCATTTTCCAATCTTTTAATACTGCTTTTTCGACTGGTCCATATTGCTCCGTTCTGCTTTTTAATTGATTAAAAAAATCAGACTGAGAGACATTTTTATCAAAATCTTCATCTAGATATTTAGGAAGAGAGTTTATTTCATTTTCCATCAGGTTGTAATAATACCAACCTACTAATGTTTTTCCTGCCTGTTCATCACCCATTTCTCTGCTTTTTTGATTACAGCCTACCAAAACAATAGCTGCAAATAACACGATCAAAAACTTTTTCATAATATTTAAATTTAGTTAATTGTTATTTTATATGAATAATTCATAATTTCTAGACTCAATAAATTTAATAAATATTTATGAATAAAAAAATGTTTTTTTTAAAAAAAAGTCTATTCGTTTTTAGAATTCAACCAATAAGTGTAAATCCAAGTTAAAGTAAAAGTAGGTATGATATCTGTTCCGGGTGATATTTCTTCTATAAAATTAACGATAGCACCTATTTTTCCTATTTTCCCCGGATACATCTTAGCTAAAATATAAGCTGATACCGGAGCCCAAATAATATCTGAAAATTCCCCAGCTCCGGGTATAAGATAACTAACAAGACCGGTTAAGTCTAATAAAATGCTAAAAAACAGCTTTCTTTTTTTAAGTTTTTGCTCTGATAACACGAAAAAATCATTTTAGTTTAGAACTGAATTTATTTTTAAACTTACTCACTTTAGGTTGTACAACCAACTGGCAATAAGGGTTTTTATCTGCATTGCGTTCAAAATATCTTTGATGGTAATCTTCTGCTGCGTAAAATGCGGATACTGGCGAAACTCGTGTCACAATAGGATCATCAAAAACTTTTTCTTCCGTAAGTATATTTAAGTATTCTTCTGCTACTTCGAGCTGCTCTTGGTCTGTATAAAAGATTTCGCTTCTATATTGCGTACCTATATCTCCACCTTGCCTGTTTAAAGTTGTAGGGTTATGTGTAGCAAAAAAGACTTCTAAAAGCTGATTATAATTGATTATAGTAGGATCATAAACAATTTTAATAACTTCAGCATGTCCAGTGTTTCCCGTACAAACCTCTTCATAAGTTGGATTTTCCGTTATTCCTCCCATATAACCTGGCAATACTTTTGTAACTCCTTTTAAATTTTCAAAAATAGCCTCCACACACCAAAAACAGCCTCCTGCGACATAAGCTACTTTCTCAACTGTATTTTCCATATTGTTTTAATTTATATCTAAAAGTATTAAATAACATTTTATTTTCAATACATTTTTTCAAAAAACAACTTTTTAAATTTTGTGTTTTATTAATAAACAAAACATTGTTACTTTGCTGTAAATATGATTGAATATGATTAAAGCAGTTGACCTTCGAAAATTCTATGATAAACTCGAAGTTTTAAAAGGAGTTGATTTACATATACAAAAAGGAGAAGTAGTTTCCATTGTAGGAGCTTCGGGAGCAGGAAAAACAACATTGCTTCAAATTTTAGGCACCCTTGATAAACCAACTATAGGACCGCAAACGAAACTGATAATAAATAATACAGATGTTTTAAAACTAAAAGACAAAGAAATATCTGACTTTAGAAATAGAAATCTGGGATTTATATTTCAATTTCATCAGCTTCTGCCTGAATTCACTGCTATTGAAAATGTTTGTATTCCTGCATTTATTGCCGGACAAGATAAAAAAGAGAGTGAAACTGAAGCTAAAAAATTATTAGAATACTTAGGGTTGTCGCACCGTATGACACATTACCCGGCAGAACTTTCGGGAGGAGAGCAACAACGGGTAGCAGTAGCCAGAGCATTAATAAATAACCCCAAAATTATTTTTGCTGATGAACCTTCCGGAAACCTGGATACAAATACAGCTGAAAGTCTGCATAATTTATTTTTTAAACTGCGAGATGAATTCGGGCAAACTTTTGTTATCGTTACACATAATGAAGAGTTAGCCAATATGGCAGATCGAAAACTAACAATGGTAGATGGATCGATAACCAAATAAAAACAAATGCAAAAAAGTGAATTAAAAGATTTTTTAGAAGAAAAAGTAGTCCTTTATAACAACTCTGACTTTATTGCAGATGATCCTATTCAAATTCCTCATTTATATACCTTAAAAGAAGATATAGAAATTGCTGGTTTTCTAAGCGCTACTATTGCGTGGGGCAATCGAAAAATGATTATCCAAAATGCGCATAAGATGATGGAATTAATGGGAAATTCTCCTTATGATTTTGTTGTTAATCACAAAGATTATCAATTGGAAAAAGCGGAAACTTTTGTTCACCGCACCTTTAACGGGCTTGATTTTGTCACTTTTATAAAGTCCCTCCAAAATATTTATCTCAATCACAATGGACTGGAAAATATTTTTAGTCAAAATACTGAAAATCTGCAACAGGGAATTTCTGATTTTAAAAAGATTTTTTTTGAAATTAAGCATCCAGCTCGGACTCAGAAACATATTTCTGATCCTTTAAAGGGTTCGGCAGCCAAACGCATTAATATGTACTTGCGTTGGATGGTCAGAAAAGATAATGCCGGAGTAGATTTTGGTATTTGGAATAAAATTACCCCAGCCAATCTATCTTGTCCTTTAGATGTGCACTCGGGAAATGTTGCCAGAAAGTTAGGAATCTTAACCCGAAAACAAAACGATGCAAAAGCACTTTTGGAACTTGATACAGCTTTGAGAAATATGGATAAAAATGATCCCGTTAAGTACGATTTTGCTCTTTTTGGACTCGGAGCAATTGAAAAATTTTAAAAATTAGTACTTCATAATTTGATAATCTAATTTAATTTTGTTGCTGTAGATAGCCTTTACAATTCCGTCCGAAACTCCGATTTTGGGGACATAAATAGATTTTGCTCCACACCATTTCATCGCATTATTATAAATTTTTAAGGCAGGAATAATCACATCTGCCCGGTCTGGATTAAGTCCCAATAAAGCTATTCTTTCTTCGTAAGACATATCACTCAGTTTGTTTAACTGTTGATGCAAGTAAGAATATGCAAGAGGTTTATTCTGAGGTTTTCCGGACATTTTAAAAATTTTATTGATATTTCCTCCTGAACCTATAACAATTAAATCTTGTAAATGGTGAGTTTGTTCTTTTACCCACAATTCTATTTCTTGCCAGTCGTTTTTAGAAACCATATCATTAATCAATCTTACCGTTCCGTTTTTAAAAGATTTAGAAGCGATCTGTTTTCCTTGAGAAAAAATTGTAAACTCCGTGCTTCCTCCTCCAACGTCTATATACATTACGTTGTTGGGGCTATTAATAAAATCTTTTAAATCGGACGAAGCAATAATCATGGCTTCATCCTTTCCATCTATAATACTTATTTTAATGCCCGATTCTTTATAAATTTCTTCAACTATTGCTTTCCCGTTATCCGCTTCTCGCATTGCACTTGTAGCACATGCCATAAATTTTTCAACTTTATTTACTTTCATCAGCAGATAAAACGCTTTCATAGCATCAATCATTCTAAGTTTAGATTCTTTGCTGATTTCGCCTGTAGTGAACGAATCCTGTCCCAAACGAACCGGTACGCGAATTAAAGAACTTTTGCTGAAAATAGTTTCTTTTCCCTTTTCCTCTATAATATTCATTATCAAAAGTCTCATGGCGTTAGAACCAATATCGATAGCTGCATATTTTTTTATCTTGAGCATAGTCCAATACTTAATTTTTTAATTTTTTTTGATAATATTTATACATCTCATTTTGAGAGTGAAACTTGTCTTCTCCGTTATATTCTCTGTATTTATTGGATAAATCTTTAGACTGAATTCTCGTTTTATAATTTCCCTTCCAGCCAATTTCAAAAGTTTCTATTAACTCTTGTTTGATATCTTCGTCATAAATCGGACAAGTTACTTCTACCCTTTCATCCAAATTTCTGGTCATAAAATCCGCAGAAGAAATAAACACTTTCGGATCATTGTTATTACAAAAAATATAAACTCGTGAATGTTCTAAAAAGCGATCTACGATACTAATTGCTTCAATATTTTCACTCATACCCGGCTCTTGTGGAATTAAAGAACAAATTCCCCTGACAATTAATTGTATTTTAACTCCTGCATTACTTGCTTCATACAATTTATCTATCATCTTTTTATCAGATAGACTATTCATTTTTAAGTGAATATAAGCAGGCAACCCTTTTTTTGCATTTAAAATTTCATTTTCAATAAGCTTTGAAAATCCTTTTCGGGTATAGTGCGGAGAAACCAATAAATGTTTGTATTTGTATACCCGGTAATTAACCTGTAAAAACTCAAATAACTTATCTACTTCCTTCATTATTTGAGAATGAGAAGTAAACAAAGTAACATCTGTATAAATTTTAGCAGTACTTTCATTAAAATTTCCGCTAGAAATAAAACCGTAACGCTTAACTTTTTTATTTTCTAAACGCTCCACAACACATATCTTGCTATGAACTTTTAATCCTCTTACCCCAAAAATTAACTGAACGCCTTCAGCTTGCATCAATTCAGAATAAAAAATGTTACTGGCTTCATCAAAACGAGCCTGTAACTCAATCTGTACAATAACTTTCTTACCGTTTTTAACAGCATTGATCAGAGAACTTATAATCTGTGAGTTTTTTGCCAAGCGATACAGGGTTATTTTTATTGACAAAACCTGAGGGTCTAATGCAGCTTCTCTTAAAAATTTGACCAAATATGAAAAAGACTGATAAGGTGTATAAACCATATAATCCTTTTTCTGTATTTGCTGAATAATGCTGCTTTCAATATTTAGTCCAGGTACAGCAAGCGGAGTTTGTTTGGGATATACTAAATCCTGTCTTCCCATATTTGGGAATCCCATATAATCACGTCGGTTGTGGTATCTTCCTCCGGGAATAATACTATCATTCAGTTCAATTTCAACATTTTCAAGCAAAAACTTAAGCATTAAATCATCCATTTCCTGATCATAGACAAAGCGAACTACTTCTCCTTCTCTTCTGTCTCGTACTCCGCTCGAAATTTTCTCTACAAAAGATTTGTGCAAATCTGTATCAAAATCAAGCTCGGCATCCCGCGTTACTTTAATCATATAGGCAGATTCTGCTTTATAATTAAAAATATCAAAAATAGAATCTAGATTATAACGGATGATGTCATCCAGCATAATAATGTATTTTTTTCCATCGGTTGAAGGAAGCTCTACAAATCGATTTACTATATTTGGAATTTCTATAATAGCATATCGGGTATTTTGAAGCTTTTTCTTATGCTTGGTATTGTGCTGTTGCAATAAATCATCGTCTAAAACCAATTTAACGACTAAATAGCCATGGGAGTCTTTCAACGATGGAAATTTTGCCAAATCACTTAATATGATGGTAACTAAATCCGGAGACACCTCGTGTAAAAAAAAGTCTTTTACAAAAGCTTGCTGCTGATCGTTTATTTCTCTTTCGTTAACAATGAAAATATTTTCTTTTTCCAGCTGACTTTCAATTTGCTTTAAAATCCGCAAACTTTCATTTTGTAACCCGATAACACGCTGGGTAATCTGTACAAGCAGATTTTTAACCATTATACCGCTATCCAGCCGTCTGTTTCCGTCTCCTATCAAAGTCATTCGTCTGATTGAGGCATATCTTACTCTAAAGAACTCATCAAGGTTATTAGAAAAGATCCCTATAAATCTCAATCTTTCAAGGAGTGGCACCGTACTATCTGCCGCTTCTTGAAGTACTCTTTCGTTAAATGACAACCAGCTTTTTTCTCTGTCTAAATATGAAAACTTAGTTGCAACAATATTAGTGTTCATTAATTACTTTTAAATCTCTTGGAAAAATTGTATGTTCAATAACCCCTGAACTGATATTACTCCACTCTTGCTGTGGAAAATTGATAATCACCACACCGGATGTAGGAATATTATCGAAACATTGGTTACCAAAGTTATTAACAAATTTTGTTATAGCATCATTATGTCCAAAAAGAATTAAAGAGTCATATTCATTTTTACACTTTTTTATCTCATTTGTTAATTTACTATATTCAAATGTATATAAATCGTCTTTTATCAGAATACAATCGAGATTAATGTCCATATTTTGGCAAAAAATTGTAGCCGTTTCCTTTGCTCTTTTTGCCTTACTGCTCCACACAATAAAAGATTTAGGCAGATATTTTTGCAATTCGGCAGATACCAAATGAGCATCTAACACTCCTCTTTGAGAAATAGGACGAGTTACATCGTTAGTTATTGCTTCCCAACTCGATTTAGCATGCCTCACAAGAATTAGTTTTTTCATAGCAAATATTATTTTTGTTTAATACTTAAATATTTCTTGTCATCTTTCTAAAGAAATAATAAGAATAGATACAATACTTTAAATCTAATAAAAAAAAACGTATAAAAAAATATATTTTAAGCTCTAAAATAAAAACTTTACTTTTGAACTTAAATATTAAATACAGGCAATGAAGAATTTCTCAATAGAATTTAAATGGGCAGCAATTGCTACTTTGTCAGCTCTAATATGGGTATTTATTGAAAAGATGTTGGGATTTCACGATGAAAAAATCCGATACGAGATGGGATTTGCTCTTTTGTTCAATGTTGTTTTAATTTTAATTTACTGGTTAGAAATAAAACAAAAGAAAAACGAATTCTACAAGGGTGTCATTACTTTGCGTCAGGCATTTATGACCGGAATAGCTACTTGCGTATTAATTACTGTTTTTTATCCCTTAGTGCAATACACTGCTTTTTATCAAATTTCTCCACATTTTATGGACAGTTTGACCCAAGCAATCACTGAAGACGGAAGAATGACCATTGAAGAATCGCAGAAAAACATTTCATTTGATATGTTTTTGCGCAACGGAATTTCAGGCAACTTATCTTTTGGAATAGTTTGTTCTGCAATTATGGCTTACTTTATACAGTCTAAAAATAAACCACAGATAAATACTCAAAAAATAAATAAAGCAGAAGTAGTTAAAGTAAAAAAGGTCAAAAAAAATAGGAAATAAATTAAAAACTATACTTATGAATCTAAATAATATTCCCAATATAAAAAATACAGACAGTAATAACTTTTTTTTGTTAGCAGGACCCTGTGCCATTGAGGGAGAAGAAATGGCAATGCGAATTGCAGAACATATAGTAAAAGTAACAGATAAATTAAAGATACCTTATGTCTTTAAAGGCTCATTTAAAAAAGCAAACCGTTCGCGAATTGACAGTTTTACAGGAATAGGTGATGAAAAAGCACTTAAAATATTAGAAAAAGTAGGAAAAGAATTTAATATTCCTATTGTTACAGATATCCACGAATCTTCTGATGCAGCTTTAGCTGCAGAATATGTAGATATTCTACAGATTCCGGCATTTTTGGTAAGGCAAACGGATTTGGTAGTTGCAGCAGCAAAAACCAATAAAGTTGTAAATCTTAAAAAAGGACAATTCATGAGTCCCGAAAGCATGAAACACGCTGTTCAAAAAGTATTGGATTGCAATAATGAAAATGTAATGGTAACAGACAGAGGTACAATGTTTGGCTATCAAGACATGATTGTAGATTACAGAGGAATTCCTACAATGAAACAATTTTCTACTACCGTATTGGATATAACGCATTCTTTACAACAGCCAAATCAGGCAAGCGGTGTAACAGGCGGACGTCCTGATTTAATAGAAACAATTGCCAAAGCAGGTATTGCTGTAGGCGTAGACGGACTCTTTTTAGAAACTCATTTTGATCCTGCTCATGCTAAAAGCGATGGTGCCAATATGCTTCACTTAGATTATTTTGAAGGATTAATGCAAAAATTAGTAGCTATAAGAAAAACAATCATCCAATTTTAAAAAAAAATATTTTTGGTTTAGTTTTTTATAACCAAATAGTTAAGGTTTTTTAAGATTAAAAAGTTTTAAAAAATAGATTAAAGCTCTTGGTATTTAAGAAAACAACACTATATTTGCACCGCTCTACAAGAAACGCGTAGAGATAAGCAAAAGCTTAGAGGGGAGATACTCAAGCGGCCAACGAGGACGGACTGTAAATCCGTTGGGAAACCTTCGCAGGTTCGAATCCTGCTCTCCCCACAAATGTTCTTATAACATTTTTTTCGATAAAAACCCTATCGGGGGAGATACTCAAGCGGCCAACGAGGACGGACTGTAAATCCGTTGGGAAACCTTCGCAGGTTCGAATCCTGCTCTCCCCACTTTTAACTTTACCCTTTCCTTTATAGAAGAAAATATAATTTATATTTTCTATAATACAAAGTAAGATTTTTATAGAATTGTACAGATAATAAAAGTATATTCGCATTTTTTATTAACTTAGCTAAAAAATATTTTCTTATGAAAGCAAAAAATCTTTTTTATTCATTGTGTTTTTCCCTTTTTTGTTTCGGGATAACATCTGTTTATGCTCAATCTCCGTCTCCTATTCACGTAGGACTTAAAGCCGGAGCAAACTTTACTGATATTTCTACTTCTTCTGATATCAGTGCCAAAAGTGCGGCTGGATACGGAATAGGCGCTATGGCTCGTTTAGATTTTAAAAAGGCTTATCTTCAAGCTGATTTAATGTTTTCTGAAAAGAGCTTTAAAGTAGAAGATGAAACTTCTAAAATGAAAAGTATAGAAGTTCCTTTGGTGGTTGGCTATAAATTTATTAACCTTCCTATGTTGCATTTGCGTGGTTATGCCGGCGGTATTTATACTCATATAGTAGATGATAATTTTTCTAAAGGAGAACTTGAAGGAGCATTTAATAATTTTGACAAATCAAATATAGGCTATCGTTTGGGTGTTGGTGCAGATATTTTAATGTTTACAGTAGATGTGTCTTATGATGGTGGTTTTGGAAATATCAGTAAAGATTTTAAATCAAAACCTAATACATTTTTTATTTCCTTAGGATATTTCTTTTTATAAGAATCTTAAATAATAAAAAAGAGGTTGGAAGCTAAGCTTCCAACCTCTTTTTTATTAAATTTATATGGTGTAATAGTTTTTTAATTCGGACTATTAAATCATCCTTGACAAATTGTGTAGATAGTCTTTTACTTCCTTTAAATTTTATTAATTTTGCATTATGCAGAAAACAATAAACATATTAAACAAGCGAGCTAAGTTCGACTATGAGATTTTGGATAGATATACCGCCGGGATTGTTCTTACAGGAACAGAAATTAAGTCTATCCGTTTAGGAAAAGCAAATATAGCCGAGAGTTTTTGTGAATTTCAAGAACACGAATTATTTGCTGTTAATATGCAGATTGAAGAATACGCATACAGCAAGCATTTTAATCACAAAGCTAAAACAGAAAGAAAACTTCTCTTAAATAAAAAAGAATTAAAAAAACTATTAAAAGACGTTCAAAACAAAGGGCTTACTATTATACCACTGCGCTTGTTTATTAATGAAAAAGGACTTGCAAAATTGGATATTGCCCTTTGTAAGGGTAAGAAAAATTATGACAAAAGAGAAACTATTAAAGATCGGGAAAATAAAATTAATATAGATCGCTTAAAAAAAGTGTACTAATCAAAAAGCCAAGGAAAAATCTTTGGCTTTTTGAATATTTAATTTTTATTTTCCAGCATTGGCACAAAGCGGAAATCGCCATGTTCATGTTTTTCAAATCGGGTTTCATTTATTCTGATTAATTCCGTCATAGTTTGTTGATCTTCTCCAACGGGAATTATCAATCTCCCCCCTATTTTTAGCTGAGCCATTAAAGGTTGTGGAATAATTGGAGCACCCGCAGTAACAATAATTGAATCAAAAGGAGCATAATTACTCAAACCTTTATATCCGTCCCCAAAAGTAAGCAATCGAGGTCTGATACCTAATTTAGGTAATAAAACAGACGTTTTTTTATACAATTCTAATTGGCGTTCAATACTATACACTCTTGCCCCCATAGCCACCAATACGGCAGTTTGATAGCCGCTCCCAGTACCTATCTCTAAAATTTTATCATCACTTTTGACCTGTAATAATTGGGATTGAAAAGCTACAGTATAAGGTTGTGATATAGTTTGTCCTGCTCCAATAGGAAATGCTGTGTCCTGATAAGCAAAATCCTCAAAACTAGAATCCAAAAATAAATGTCGGGGTATACGCTTAATAGCGTTTAATACTCTTTTATCTGTAATTCCTTTCTGATTAAGGATTTCAACCAACTGGTTTCTAAGACCTTGATGTTTAGAAGAATCTCTCACGATTGTAAAAAAATTTATACAAAAGTACATATTATTTCAGTATAAAAACAGTATTTACTGCACACGAGGTATGTTATTAGAGAAGATTTAAAGATTAATTATTATGCATTAAGCAAATAAGTTATATTTTTGTTCAAAATATTTTTTTATGCTTAAAGTTGGTGTATTGGGAGCAGGGCATTTAGGAAAAATCCATCTTCGCCTGCTAAACCAATCTACAAAATATAATCTCGTTGGATTTTATGATCCTTCAGAAGAAAATGCAAATAAAGTAGCAGCAGAATTTGGTTATAAAAAATTTGAATCAATAGAAGAGCTAATTGCAGCTGTTGATGTAATAGATATCGTTACTCCTACTCTTTCCCATTTTAAATGTGCTAAGCAGGCTATAGAAGCCGGAAAGCATGTTTTTTTAGAAAAACCGATTACTACCACAGTGAAAGAAGCAGAAGATATTATTGTTCTTACTCAAAAATACGGTGTGAAAGGGCAAGTCGGACATGTGGAGCGTTTTAATCCTGCTTTTATTGCTGTAAAAGATAAAATCGGAACACCAATGTTTATTGAAACCCACCGTTTAGCAGAATTTAACCCGAGAGGGACAGATGTACCGGTGGTATTGGATTTAATGATTCACGATTTAGACGTTATTTTAAGTGTTGTTAAATCTCCGGTTAAACACGTTAGTGCAAGCGGGGTTTCTGTCTTAAGTGAATCGCCGGATATTGCCAACGCTCGAATTGAATTTGAAAATGGATGTGTAGCTAATATAACAGCTAGCAGAATTTCTATGAAAAATATGCGAAAATCTCGTTTTTTTCAACGCGATGCCTACATTACGGTTGACTATCTTGAAAAAAACTGTGAGGTTATTAAAATGAAAGAAGCGGCTGAAATTCCAGGAGATTTTGATTTGATTTTTCAAAATGCGGAAGGGGTCAAAAAACAGATTTATTACGACAATCCTCAAGTACATCAAAACAATGCTATTTTGGATGAATTAGAAACTTTTCACGATGCTATTGTAAATAATACAGATCCGGTAGTTACTTTAGAAGACGGGACAAAAGCATTAAAATTAGCCTATCAGATTATAGAAGAGTTTAAAAAATAAAAAATAACTGATTTTTAAATAATTAAATAATATATAAAATTTATTTATGAAAAATATAGCTGTTATCGGCGCCGGAACCATGGGGAACGGAATTGCTCATACTTTTGCACAAAAAGGATTTAAAGTTCTTTTAATTGATATTTCAGAAGCTGCTATAGAGCGCGGAATGAATACCATTACCAAAAATTTGGACAGAATGATAGCCAAAGGAACTATTACTGAAGCAGATAAAAAAGAAACCATTGAAAATATTGTTACTTATACCGATATTAAAGATGGCGTTGTAAATGCTGACTTAGTGGTAGAAGCTGCAACCGAAAATATCAACCTTAAATTAAACATCTTTAAAGAACTCAGTGAAGTTTGCTCAGAAAATGTTATTTTAGCAAGTAACACATCTTCTATTTCTATTACTCAAATCGCTTCTGTAGTTAAAAATCCTGAACGCGTAATAGGAATGCACTTTATGAATCCTGTTCCAATTATGAAATTGGTAGAAATTATCAGAGGATATAATACCTCAGATAAAGTAACTGCAGAAATTATGGAACTTTCTAAAGCATTAGACAAAGTACCTACAGAAGTTAACGACTACCCCGGATTTGTAGCTAACAGAATCCTAATGCCAATGATTAACGAAGCAATAGAAACATTGTATAACGGAGTTGCGGGAGTTGAAGAAATTGATACTGTTATGAAACTGGGTATGGCTCATCCTATGGGACCTCTGCAATTAGCTGACTTTATCGGACTGGATGTTTGCTTATCTATTCTTAATGTTATGTATGACGGTTTTAAAAATCCAAAATATGCTCCGTGCCCATTGTTGGTAAATATGGTAATGGCAGGAAAACTAGGTGTAAAATCGGGTGAGGGATTTTATGACTACAGCGAAAGCAAAAAAGCTGAAAAAGTAGCAAAAATGTTTTTGTAAAAAATATTTTTATCTCCGATTAATAAAATTCTAAAAAAACAGAAACTATCTGAAAATTAAATATTATTTTTAGATAGTTTCTTTACAATTTCTGACACCATTAAGAATGGCAAAAATAATACCTTTTAAAGGCCTGCGTCCAACTCAAGACAAAGTAAGTTTGGTTAGCTGTAGGTCCTATGAAGATTACAATGCGGTAGAAATAGCGTATTTACTTGACTATAATCCATTTTCTTTTTTACACGTATTAAATCCAGCTTATGTAAACCCCCAAAAAGTAACCAGCGATAAACGTTTTAAAATGGTTGCTGCGAAACTAAACGATTTTAAAAAAGAAGGTATTTTAATCACCGAAGACAAGCCTGTTTTGTATTTGTATCAAATAAAAACTAAATTTTGGCAGTTTACAGGAATCGTTGCCGGAACCACTATTGATGATTACAAAAATAATGTTATCAAAAAACATGAAGATACTCTGGATTACAGAGTGCGTATGTTTAAAGAATATTTACAATACGGAAGATTCAACACCGAACCGGTATTGATGATGTATCCCGACCAGGAACAAATTAGCAAATGGGTAGAAAGTTATAAAGAACAAGAAGCACTTTATGATTTTAGTACAGTTACAAAGGAACGCCATACTATATGGAAAATTGATCAGCCCGAAGATATAGATTGGCTGTCAGAACAGTTTGATCAAATTAACGAGTTTTACATAGCAGACGGACATCATCGTTGTGCTTCGGCAGAATTATTACAACAGGAAAACTTAGAGTACCACAATTCAGTTATGTCGTTTTTAATAGGAGAAAATAATATCAAAATATATGAATACAACCGTATCATTCACGATTTAAACAATCATACCAAAGACGAGTTCCTGAATTTATTAGCGGAGAAGTTTTTGATTGAAAACAAAGAGCAACAATTGTGGAAACCTACTAAAAAAATGGAGTTTGGAATGTATTTAGATGGAGATTTTTACGCTTTGCGCCTAAAAGAAACTAAATCTAATGGAGACATTTTACAGCAATTGGATGCTCAAATCTTGTATGATGAAGTTTTAAACCCTATTTTAGGGCTGGATGATTTAAGAAATGATGCCCGCATTGATTATGTTCCTGGAAATGAGTCTATTGTTGCAATAAAAGAATTAGTAGACGATGGCGAGTACGAAGTAGGCTTTATGCTCTACCCTACTAATATTGAAGAAATAAAAAGAATAGCAGATAACGATTTGATTATGCCGCCTAAAAGTACTTATATCGAACCTAAATTTATGAATGGGTTACTTATTTATGAAATTTAATTACATTTTGAATTATGTCTATTACTGAAAACTTAAAAAAAATTAAGGATTCTTTACCTGATAATATTATCTTAGTCGCTGTTTCCAAAACAAAACCTATTGAAGATATACTAGAAGCTTATCATACGGGACAACGAGTTTTTGGCGAAAACAAAATTCAGGAAATGACTGAAAAGCAAGAAGTGCTCCCAAAAGATATCCAATGGCACATGATTGGACATGTACAGCGAAATAAAGTTAAATACATGGCATCATACGTATCTTTAATACACGGCGTAGATAGTTTAAAGTTGTTAAAGGAAATTGATAAACAGGCAAAAAAACACCGAAGAATAATCCCTTGTTTGCTGCAAGTATTTATTGCTACTGAAGAAACCAAATTTGGGTTGGAACAAGATGAACTGCTGGAATTGATTCATTCAGATGAATTTAAATCCTTACAAAACATCAAGATTATCGGACTGATGGGCATGGCTTCTTTCACTACCGACACTCAAAAAATACAGAAAGAATTTCAGTCTTTAAAAGATACTTTTGATTATGTAAAACCGTATCAGCTCCCTAATTGCCATTTTGAACAATTATCGATAGGAATGAGTGGTGATTACAAAATAGGTATAGAATGCGGAAGTACAATGGTGAGAATCGGAAGCAGTATTTTTGGAGAGAGAAATTATTTAGTTTAACAAAAAGATATACTATCTTAGCTCAATATTTTTAAATTGTCTATCAAAAAAACAGACAAAGAGTTAGTTATTTTACATCAAAATGGAAATCTGTAAAAGTTGTAATGAATCCTTTCAAGGAAACTTTTGTTCAAATTGTGGATATTCTGTTTATATAAAAAGAATCGACCACACGTATATTCGCAATGAAATACTCAGTATTTTCAATTTTGACAAAGGTATCTTTTTGACTATTAAAGAACTTTTTATCCGTCCGGGAGAAAGCATAAAAGAATTTTTAACAACAGACCGAAACAGACTTGTAAAACCGGTTTTATTTATCCTAATTACTTCAATTATTTATTCTTTAATAAATAATTATTTCAAAATAGAAATCCAGTATGGAAACCATCAAGAAATGAATAATCCAATGGTGTTAATTTTTGGCTGGATTCAAAATAATTACGGATATGCCAATATATTAATGGCTGTTTTCATTTCTTTTATACTTAGATTATTTTTTAGGAAATCAGGATATAATATCTATGAAATTCTTATCCTACTATGTTTTGTAATGGGAATGGGAATGTTGATTTTTTCCTTTTTTGCAATTTTAGAAGGATTAACACAATCCAGCTTAATGAACTTTGCAAGTATAGTTGGAGCCATATATACAACTTGGGCTATTGGACATTTTTTTGGAAAAAAGAAATTTATCAATTATATTAAAGCGCTAACTTCCTATATTTTAGGAATGATTTTATTTAGTTTTTCAGCCATCTTTTTAGCGATATTAATCAGCCTAATTACAAAGCAGTAAACTACATGATTTACATAAGATACCGACAAAATCCGCGAAGAATTTCAATCCTTAAGAGATATTTTTGATTATGTAAAACCGTATCAGCTCCCTAATTGCCATTTTGAACAATTATCAATGGGAATGAGTGGTGACTACAAAATAGGTATAGAATGCGGAAGTATGATGATCAGAATTGGAAGTAAGATTTTTGGAAATAGAAACTTATAATGTAATTCTATTTTACATTTAATTGTAATTCTTTTTAAATGATAATAATACATTAAGAAGATGAAAAAAGCGTTACACCCGCAAGATATCACAGAATTATTTTTAGAATATATTAATTCCGGTAATATTGATAATTTGGTCTCACTGTATGAAGATGATGCCGTACTAGTTATTGAAAATGACACTATAGCGCAAGGTAAAGAAGAAATTAAAAAATTCTATGCAACTCTTGTTTCCAACAATCCAAAATTTGAAAAAGGAATACAAAGAAGACCTCTTATCAACAAAGACATAGCGCTTACTTCTTCTAGATTAATTAATGGGGTAGTTACAGCAGAAGTTGCCCGAAAACAGCCTGACGGCACCTGGAAGTGGTTTATAGATCAACCTGTAATTGCTAAGGAATAAATAAGCTAATGAATTTCAGCATTAGGATATATAATAAAAATGACGAAAAGTATATTATAGATATATTTAAATCAAATTGTCCTAAATATTTTGATATAAATGATCTGGATAGTCTACATTTCTTTTTGAATAATTATATAGACGAAAACTTTAAAGTAGTAACATTAAATGATTATATAGTGGGCTGTGGTGGACACTATGTCAAAGAGAATGAAAAATTAATAGGTATAGCTTGGGTAATGTTTAAAAGAAATTCATTAGGGGTTAAAAATTTTTTATCTCTTTCAAATATTTTCTTTGAACATATAATGGACAATATACAGAATGAAAAGAAAGCATTCGATATTATAATAAATACAACCCAATTACTTGAAAAAACATTTAATAAATTTGGATTTCATACTGTACATATTATTAAGAATGGATTTGGAAAAAATTTAGACCATTATGTAATGAGAAAAAAGTATTCTGACTAAATATTTTAATCAATTTTTAAAGCTTATCAAGAGAGTTCTCTTCTCTATCCGATAATAAGATTTGGAAAATATTACAAAAAAGGAGCTAAATATTTTATTCCTTTTTCTGTTTTTGTAAATCATGCCGTTGCCGATGGTTATCATATTTCTAAGTTGTTAATTGAAATCGAAGAGTTTGGAAAAAATATAAAAAAATGGCTATAAATAAGAAAAGCTCTTTAAAAGCATTAAGAACAATATTTTAATCATAAAATAAGGTATTTTAATTGATAAACAACAGATTTACTACTGTTCATTCTATTGCAGATGTAATATTTATATTTAATATCATTTTTTGTATTTTAGCAATCAATTAAAATCAGTCTTGGAGTAAAATTGTAAAACACCGTTTTATGATTTGCCAAGCCGTCAAACAGATCATGTGTACGCAATTTTAGATATAGAAACCACAGGAGGACAATATAACGAAGAAGGCATAACCGAGATTGCCATTTATAAATTTGACGGCAACCAAGTTGTAGATCAGTTTATAAGTTTGGTAAACCCAGAGATACAAATCCAGCCGTTTGTGGTAAAATTAACAGGGATCAACAACGCTATGTTGCGCTTAGCTCCTAAATTTTATGAAATAGCCAAACGAATTATTGAAATAACAGAAGATTGCGTAGTTATAGCACATAATGCAGAGTTTGATTACCGCGTAATTCGCAATGAATTCCGACGATTAGGATATGATTTTAAAAGACAAACATTATGTACGGTTGAATTATCTCAAAAGCTAATTCCTAATATGAACTCCTATAGTTTAGGCAAACTTGTGCGTTCTTTAGGAATTCCCATTACCGATAGACACAGAGCTAGTGGAGATGCTTTGGCTACTTTAAAACTATTTGAATTGTTATTGTCTAAAGATCATGGAAAAACGATTATGCAATCCATGATAAAATCTGATTTGAAAACAGGCTTGCATCCCAAATTTTTAGATATTACTGATACTCTCCCCTCTTCAGCCGGAATTTATTATATTCACAATGAAAAAGGCGAAATAATCTTCATCAGTAAAAGTAAAAATATTAAAAAACAAATTCTTGAACACTTTACTAGTGAATCCTCTATTTCTAAAAAAATACAACAAGAAACTTATACGGTTACTTTTGAAAAAACGGGAAATGAGCTTATAGCCTTATTAAAAGAAAATGAAGAAGTAGCTATCAACAAGCCTAAGTATAATAAAACTACCAAAAAAAGAATATTCCCTTATTCGCTATATTTAAAAAACAATTTAAATGGATACTTGTTTCTGTCAATTGAAAAAACCGACGGAAGAAAGCGGAATACAATGGCTTTTACGTCTCTAAATGAAGCACATAAATTTATTGACAAAATCATTAATAATACTGGTATTCAGATTTTTACAGTTTTCATAAATGAAAAAAAATCAAAAAAAGTTACTAGCGAGAATTTTTCTGAAAGCTGGCAAGAATCTTGTAATGAATACAATGAAAAATTACTTGAATTATTAAGTGTATATGATATTGACACCGATAATTTGATAATTTCAGATAAAGGAAGAAAAATAGAAGAAAAAAGCGCTGTAATTTTAGAACAAGGAAAATTAAAAGGATATTGTTTTTACGATTTAAACTTTCGCATCAATTCACCGCAACGAATTGATGCCAATCTTATTCCTATTTGTTTTGACAGAAATAATCGAAATATAATTCTGAATTATCTGAATAAAAAAACAGGCTATAAATTAATTCGTTTTTAAAAAATTATGGTAGCAAGACGAAAGCTAAAAAGTAAGTGGGATATTTTACAGCAAAAGATATATATCATTATTTATGGTTCAAATACTTTTGCCGGGAAATTATTTGATTTGGCATTGCTGTTTGTAATTCTGCTAAGTGTATTTTTGGTTATGTTGGAATCTGTTGAAAGCTATGATACACGGCATCATATGCTTTTGGTAGTTGGAGAATGGATTATTACTGTTTTCTTTTCAATGGAATATGCACTTCGCATCTTGTGCAATCGCAAACCCTTTAAATATATCTTCAGCTTTTATGGCATTGTTGATTTGATTTCTATTTTACCAATGTATCTCGCCTTTTTTATTCCTGGTTCACGCGTTTTATCAGTTGTTCGCGCATTGAGGCTGCTAAGGTTATTTGGTATTTTGAATTTAATGCCTTATACTGGACAAGAATCACATTTAAAACTTGCCATAAAAGCCAGCAAAACAAAAATTATTGTCTTTGTTTACTTTGTTTTAGTTGTTTCCATATTATTAGGAGCACTGATGTATGTTGTTGAAGGAAAAGAAAGTGCTTTTTCAAGTATTCCAAAAAGTATTTACTGGTGTATCGTAACACTAACTACTGTTGGATATGGAGATATTGCTCCTCAAACCGCGCTTGGACAAGTTATTGCTTCTTTTATAATGATTATGGGATATGGCATCATTGCTGTACCTACCGGAATTGTTACTGCTGAATTTTCTAGTCTTAAACGTCGAAATAACAATCCGCCAGACTTTAAACAAAAAAGAAATTGCCCTTCGTGTACAACCATTATCTTTGACCAAGATGCAAATTATTGTTATAACTGCGGACAAAAACTGGATAATGCTTTCTACAAATAAAAATTATTTAATTGTTATAGTCGGACCAACAGCAATCGGAAAAACTGCTTTGGCCATTGATATTGCCAAATATTTTAAAAGTGATATTATTTCTTGTGATAGCCGACAATTTTATAAAGAAATGACAATTGGAACAGCTGTTCCCTCTAAAGAAGAATTAATGGCTGTTAAACATCACTTTATACAAAATAAAAGTATTTTTGAACCTTATTCCGTTGGCGACTTTGAGCGAGAAGCACTCCAAAAATTAGATGAGCTGTTTTTAAAGAATCCTGTTCAAGTAATGGTTGGCGGTTCAGGATTATACGTTAACGCTGTTATTAAAGGCTTCGATGATTTCCCCGATATTGATCCGCAAATCCGAGAACAACTCAACAGCGATTTAAAAGAAAAAGGGCTTTTTTATTTACAAGAAAAATTAAAACAACTGGATCCCGTACAATACGAGAAAATAGCTTTAAACAATCCACAAAGAGTAACTAGAGCGTTAGAAGTTTGCATTGGAACAGGAAAACCTTATTCATCCTTTTTAAACCAAAAACAAAATGAGCGAAATTTTGTTCCGATAGTTATAGGGTTGGAAACAGATAGAGAAAAAATGTATGATCGCATCAATAAAAGAGTAGATTTAATGCTGCAAAATGGACTGCTTGAAGAAGCTAAATCTCTTTATCCCTATAAAGAAATAAACGCCTTACAAACAGTCGGTTACAGAGAGCTATTTAGTTATTTTGATGGAGAATATACTTTAGACTTTGCTATTGAAGAAATCAAAAAAAATACGCGCCGGTTTGCTAAAAGACAAATAACATGGTTTAAGCGTACAGAAAATATTCAATGGTTTTCTGTTGAAAATGCATTAAAAAACATTTTAAATTTAAATCTTGAATAATACATTAATTATCAATTATTACCCTTATAAATGCCTATATCTAAAGACTTTACCTCTATTTATTTCCAAACTTTTGAAATTGATTTTTTTGAATGCAATCCTTACGGAAAATTAAAACTTGTTGATTTATGCAAATTGATTCAAAAAGTAGCCTCTACGCATTCTGTACTCGGCGGCATAAGCTTTTTAGATTTACAACAAGTAGATCAAGCTTGGGTTTTAAATAAATTCCGCATAGAATTAAAAGAAGCAATGCCCCGATGGCAAGATCAAATAACTATAACAACATGGATTGAAAAAATGGATGGCATTCGATCCATTCGAAATTTTGAAATCCGAAACAATAATAAATTGATTGCTGTTGCAACCTCTCTTTGGGTAATTTTAAATACAAAACGGCGCAGACCAGAAGTGACTAAATTACCTCATAATCATTTTATAAAATATTCTGACCAAAAAGTAACAGAAGCTCCTTTTTCCAAAGCACCTCGAGTAAAGTATAGAGAACTCTCCAATAGCGTTGTTAAATATTCCGACTTAGATATGGTAAATCATGTAACTAATACCAAATATCTGGAGTGGTGTATAGATATCGCATTTGAAAATAATATCGAATTGCAAAATATTCACATTTTAGACATGCATTTTATGAAGGAAATGCACTTAAATGATATTTACAATATCAACTGTATAAAAGAAAATAACAAAATACACTTTACAATCGACACAGCGACAGCTACTACTTTTTATTGCTGTTTGGAAAACAAATAAATTATATAAAGGCGATTCATTACAGAAATCGCCTTTGTTTTTATTTATATTTCCGTAAGATTACCAGGCAAAAATAGGTCTTTCTGCCATCATCTCATTTACCTGTTCTGCTACTTCTTCAATAACATCTTCATTAGTATAATTCATCAGCACTTTATCTATTAAAGCAACAATAGCATCCATATCTGATTCGATTAAGCCTCTGGTTGTAATTGCCGGAGTACCGATTCGGATACCGGAAGTTACAAAAGGAGACTTATCGTCAAAAGGCACCATATTTTTATTTACGGTAATTTCTGCTTTTACTAAAGCTTGTTCTGCTTCTTTTCCGGAGATATTTTTATTTCTTAAATCGATTAGCATCATGTGGTTATCTGTTCCACCTGAAATGATATTGTATCCCCTTTTAACAAACGCTTCAGCCATGGCTTTTGCATTTTTTTGCACTTGTAGCGCATACTGAAAAAACTCATCTGTCAATGCCTCACCAAAAGCTACGGCTTTAGCGGCAATAATATGCATTAAAGGACCTCCCTGATTACCCGGAAAAACAGCACTGTCCAATAAAGAAGACATCATTCTTACTTCACCTTTTGGAGTTTTCATTCCAAACGGATTCGGAAAATCTTTACCCATCATAATGATTCCTCCTCGAGGTCCTCTCAGCGTTTTATGAGTTGTAGTCGTAATTACATGACAATGAGGAACTGGATCGCTCATTAATCCTTTAGCAATCAATCCTGCAGGATGGGCGATATCTGCCATTAAAAGGGCACCTACGCTATCTGCAATCTCTCTAAATCGCTTAAAGTCCATATCACGTGAATATGCAGAAGCTCCGGCTATAATAATTTTAGGTTGTTCTTTAGTAGCTATTTCCTGAATTTTATCATAATTCAAACGCCCTGTTTCTCTTTCTACTCCATAAAATACAGGATTGTATAATCTACCTGAAAAATTTACTGGCGAACCGTGCGTTAAATGTCCTCCATGAGACAAGTCAAATCCTAAAATTTTATCTCCCGGCTTTAAACACGCCGCAAAAACGGCTGTATTGGCTTGCGACCCTGAATGAGGCTGAACATTAACATATTCTGCACCAAATAAAGCTTTGGCTCTGTCAATAGCTATTTGCTCAACTACATCCACTACTTCACATCCCCCATAATATCTTCTGTTTGGATATCCTTCGGCATATTTATTCGTTAAGCAAGAACCTGCTGCTTCCATAACTTCCTCGCTTACAAAATTTTCAGAAGCAATAAGTTCAATACCGTGAATCTGTCTGTCTTGTTCCTCCAAGATCAGGTCAAAAATGTCTGTATCTCTTCTCATGATATGTATTTTCGTTAAATTGCTTTCAAATGTACAAAAAACGTTTGTTAATTTGACTCTTAATTATATATTTGGTAAAACTATTAATTCAATTACAATATTATGTTTATAACAGCAAATGATCCTAACAGAACATCTTGGTTAGAAGTAGAAAATAGTTCTGATTTTCCTATCCAAAATATTCCGTTTGGGGTTTTTATTACAAAAGATGACGTGATTACAATAGGTACCAGAATCGGTAATTTTGCTATTGATTTGAGTGCCCTTCAAATGCTAGGATATTTTAAAGACATAGAACTAACGGACGACGTTTTCCTGCAAGACAGCTTAAACGATTTTATTGCTGCCGGTAAAAAAACATGGCGCGCAGTAAGAAACCGGGTTGCTGAAATATTTGATACCAAAAATGACACTTTAAAAAATAATCAAAAACACAGAGACGTTATTATTTTTGATATTAAAGATATTGAAATGCAGCTTCCTGTATTAATTGGAGATTATACTGATTTTTATTCAAGCAGGGAACACGCAACCAATGTTGGTAAAATGTTTAGAGATCCAAACAATGCTCTTTTACCAAACTGGTTACACATTCCGGTAGGATATCATGGAAGAAGTTCTACTGTAGTTCCTTCAGGAGTCAATATCAAACGTCCGATGGGACAGACTTTGCCTAAAGGTGAAAGTTTACCTGTTTTTGGTCCATCAAAACGAGTAGATTTTGAATTAGAAACCGGATTTATTACTACCGATGGCAATTTAATGGGAGAAAATATTCCGGTTAATCAGGCTGAAGATTATATTTTTGGAATGGTTTTATTAAATGACTGGAGTGCTCGCGATATTCAAACCTGGGAATATGTTCCGTTAGGTCCGTTTTTAGCAAAGAACTTCGGAACTTCTATTTCTCCGTGGGTAGTTACGTTAGATGCTTTAGAACCTTTTAGAGTAGCAAGCCCTACACAAAACCCCGCTCCACTTCCTTATCTACAACAAAAAGGAGATAAAGCTTTTGACATCAATTTAGAAGTTTACATTACTCCAAAAAATGCCGAAGGTAAACTTATCTGTCAATCTAACTTTAAGTATCTGTATTGGACAATGAGCCAGCAGTTGGCGCATCATACTATTAACGGATGTAAAATAAATTCGGGCGATTTGATGGGATCAGGAACTATTTCAGGGACAGAACCTACAAGCTTTGGTTCATTACTGGAACTGACTTGGGGTGGTACAAAACCAATAGAAATGCCTGACGGCAGCACAAGAACTTTTATAGAAGATTACGATACAATTACTATGAAAGGATATTGTCAAAACAACGAAATCAGAATTGGTTTTGGAGAAGTAAGCAGTATGCTTTTACCGGCTACTGTTACTGTTAAGTAAGTAAATTCCATAAATAATAAATACTTAAAAAAGGCTTTCATTTAAAAATGAAAGCCTTTTTTAAGATTTTGAAAAAATATTTTTATTAACATATATTTTTACTTTTAGTCAAATTCCATTTTTTTTAAGATCTCGTTTGCTAAAAATTGACTTTTCTTTATTGTTTGTTCGTTGGTTATGTTCACAAAACCCAATTTACATTTCTTACCTAAATTGTCATAATGAAATGTTCCGAATTCACTGTCATTTTGATTATTTTTAGGATAAATCAATAAAGTCTTTTCAGCTTTCCAATGCAGATTATAAACAAACATTTGTTTTAAGTCATTATCTGATGGATTATTTGCTTCAATTATTTTCCATTTGGTATCAATTACAAATGTTTTTTCTTTGGTTTTCAAAACGATGTCTGGACGGATACGTTTGTTTTCCCAAAACTTATCGGAATTTTGGAATGACACTTCCATTTCGTTCGTTTTGTGTTTATGGAGAATTCTAAAAATATATTCTTCCCACAAAGCATTCATATCAAACAAAAGCGTGAGTAAATTGTCATTTCCATAATTCAAGCTTGGCGAATAATTTAGAATAATAATTTTTGCAATATCAATCGCTTTTTGATAATCACTGTTTTTTCGGTCGATGATTATTGTATCAAAATGTTTCTTATGAATAGTGATGTTTTCAATATCTTGAAATTCAAACAACAATCGGTTTAATTTGTCTTTCAAAAAATCATTTACAAAAGTCTTCAAAACCAATAAACCCTTATAAAGAATTTGATGCAACAAATGGTTTTTATCGTAAATCTGATGCTCACAATAAAATCGTTCTTTATGCATCAAATTTTGTTGAATGTTTTGTGCAAAAAGTAATTTCCCTTTTAGTACATTTTGATTAGATTTATTTTTTCGGTATTTCTTAATTAATCCTTTTTTTACTAATCTTTCAATTTCAGTTAAATACAATTCAAAATAAACATCTAAAATCGAATAGTATCGTTTTTTTAGTTGGGTTTCTGAAATAGACTCAACTTGAATTTTCTTGCAGACCTTCAACATATTGAGCAATACATTTTGCCACATATTTTTGTCTGCATTTTCGTTGTTATCGGCTTTCGGAAGAATCTCAATGGTTAATCCACCAATTTGAATCACACCAACATAATTTCCAAATCGGATTCCTTTATGGATAATCGTAAAATATTTGTTTTGATGCAGTTCGTTGAATTTTACCATTGCATCAAAATGATGCTTTTGGAAATCTCCCGAATCATCGTATCGCAATTTTTGATACTCAAAAACCTGTATAAACTTTTTATTCTGCATCAATTAGTCTTCGTAAACAGAAATAAAAGTTTGTTCGTTCCAATTTTTAAAAGGCGTAAAACAATATACTTTTTTGTCTTCTAAAAAATCATTTTCATAGCTGAAATTCTTCGGGAATTTTGCGTTATTTTCTTCTTGATAAATAAAACTTCCTCCCAGAACCAATCCGATTTTCCCGAAATCTCCGTAAAAATATTCTTCCAAAAGCGGAATGATTTTGTCTTTGAAAGTTTGTTTTAAATCTTCCAAATTTTGGATTCCGATAAAGTACGAATGTCCGATTTGATGGTGTTTGTCAACCAATACTTCAATCCGTTGATTGATAGTTTCTAAAAGTGTTTTCAAATCCACGTCTTTGTACGGAACATATTTTTCATCGGTTAAAACACTTGGATTTGGTTGCATCTCAACGAATGAAAACCGTCTTCTCAAAGCGGTGTCCAAGGCTTCTACACTTCGGTCGGCAGTGTTCATTGTGCCGATGATATCAACATTGTTAGGAACAGAAAATTTTTCATTTGAATAAGGCAAAATTATTTCGGTTTGTTCTTTATTTCCTTTTCGTTTGTCTTCCTCCAAAAGCGTTATGAGTTCTCCGAAAATAGCTGAAACATTTCCTCGGTTGATTTCGTCGATGATAAAAACATAATTTTTTTGTTCATTATTTTCATTTTGCGAATAATTAAAATGTTCTATCAAATAATTTCCTAAAGCTTTTGTGTAAGACGACCAATCCAATGTTTCTCCTGTTTTCAGATAATGTTCTAAAATATCTTTTTTGATAACTCCTTCGTAAGCTTTTTCTGTATTTGCGTGAAATCTGATATTATTTTTTGAATTTTTATAAATGGAAAACTCTTTTGAATGAACTAATGTTTCCAGAACCAATTTCTTCTCAGTTGAATTATCTATTTCATTTAATAATTTATGATAAACTGTGTCGAAATTATCTGATTTGATTTGTTTTACAAAAGCCGTTTTACACAAATATTTAAAAATCCCATCTTTAACTTCATAAGTAACATTTCCATCAATTGTTTCAGGCTTTATTCCCTCAATAAAATCTTCATACCCCAAACTTTGATGAAAAGTGGTAAAAAAAAATTTGCTTTGTGTTTACCAAATCTTCGTATTCCGCATTTATTTCTTCTCGTCTCCTTTCTTTTTTGCCATTGATGATTTCAACGGCAATTCTTTTTGTGTTGTATGTTTTCCCTGTTCCCGGAGCTCCAAACAAAATTTGATTTAAAGGAATATTCATTTTATTCTCAATAAGATTATTATTGTTCCCCATCTTTTCGTCATTAATTAAATATAAAACATCTTCTTTAACTTTTTCAATATCTCTAATTGTTCCACGATAGTTACCTATTTTTTTTAATTTATCTGTTATGTTTTCTTTAAATAAAATATTTCCATTTATATCTTTATCAGACCATTTATCAATTACAGACCTTGTTTTTGTATTATCAGCAGCTAATGTTATTTGCTGTTTTGAAAAACACCACCAAAGTTTGTCATTATAGAAAGTTATCCATAGTGTGTTCTCATTTTCCTCATAAAATGATTTAATCTGGTTTTTCTCTCTTACTGCAACATGTTTTGGTTTCTTTTCATTTATAACAAAATAATCTTCAACTTTATCCCATTGTCTGTTTAAACAAAATTGATGATTTACTTCTCTATATCCTAACCTTATTGACTGTTCAACATTAATGCAATCGTTTGCAAAAACACAATCACGTCCAAGTCTAATATACAGTACTTTACTTGCTTTTATCTTTGTCATTATCTTTAAAATATACTAAAATCCACTTCGTAAAAACCCATTTATTTTCGGTTAATAAGGCTTCATCATACTGATATCCTTCCCTATCAAAAAATTTAATTCTTCGGCATTATTAATTTGTTTATCCTTTGTTTTTCTAAAACGAAAATATATCACTCAACAGGTTGTAAAATGATGAATCCTAGCTCATTTTTCCTTACGAATTGATTTACCAACTTCGTGTATGACTAAATTACAAAAAAATAAGGGTTTTGTACTACAAAACCCTTATTCTTTAAAGTATTTAAAAAAGCCTAAACATTAGAAACATCAACTGTTGTTTCTTCAGCAATTTTTTTATACGTTCCGTTTTCTAATTTTTCTCTGATAGCTTCGTAAGCTGCTAAAGTTTCTTCTATATCTTCTTTAGTATGTGTTGCTGTAGGAATCATTCTTAAAAGGATTATTCCTTTAGGTATAACCGGATACACTACAATAGACAAAAATATATTGTAATTCTCGCGCAAGTCATTTACCATTACCATTGCTTCCGGAATACTTCCTTCTAAATAAACCGGCGTAACACAAGTGTTGGTGTCTCCGATATTAAAACCTCTGGTTTTTAGCCCGTTTTGAAGCATATTAACGTTTTCCCATAACTTAGCTTTCAATTCCGGCTGAGTTTTCAATAACTCCAAACGTTTTAAAGCGCCTTTTGTAAAAATCATCGGAAGCGATTTAGCAAACATCTGCGAGCGCAAATTGTATTTTAAATAATCGATAATATCTTTATCAGCCGCTACAAAAGCACCAATACTTGCCATTGATTTTGCAAATGTTGAAAAGTAAACATCGATACCATCCTGACATCCTTGCTCTTCTCCTGCACCGGCTCCGGTAGCTCCTAATGTACCAAATCCATGTGCATCATCAACTAACAATCTAAAGCTGTATTTGTCTTTTAAAGCAACTATTTCCTTTAATTTACCTTGTTGCCCTCTCATTCCAAAAACTCCCTCAGTGATAACTAAAATACCTCCTCCGGTGGTTTCTGCCATTTTAGTAGCTCGCTCCAAGTTTTTTTCAAGACTTTCTATATCGTTGTGCTTATAGGTAAAACGTTTCCCCATATGAAGTCTGACACCATCTATGATACAAGCGTGGGAATCCACATCGTAAACGATTACGTCATTTTTAGTTACCAAAGCATCAATGATAGACAACATTCCTTGATAGCCAAAATTAAGCAAGTAAGCGGCCTCTTTCTTAACAAATGCTGCCAATTCGTCCTGAAGTTGTTCGTGAACTGTTGTATGACCCGACATCATACGCGCTCCCATTGGGTAAGCTGCGCCGTACTCAGCGGCGGCTTCTGTATCTATTTTCCTTACTTCAGGGTGATTAGATAAACCTAAATAATCATTAATACTCCAATTAATGACTTCTTTTCCGTGGAACATCATACGATTTGATAAAGGTCCCTCTAATTTAGGAAAAACATAATATCCTTCTGCTTGTGATGCCCATTTTCCTAATGGTCCTTTATTTTTTTGTATTCTGTCAAATAAATCGTTTACCATGATAACTATGTTTAAAAAACAGTTGCAAAATTAATGATATTTTATATGCTTTCATAATAAAAAAGCATCCTATTTTCTCAAAATATTGATAGATGTGAACTAAAAAAGGCAACTTAAAAAGAATATTACATATTTTATTTTGCATTATTTTTAGCTTATTTTTACTAAAAATTTATTGGTAGCCTATTTGAAGCGAAAACTTCTCAGATTTGAGAAGTTTTCGCTGTTTTATTTTTAATACAAGCTTGAAAATTTAACAGGATCTGATTCCCGAATAATTTCATATACTTTTTCAAACACATCTTCTACTGAAGGCTTACAAAAATAATCTCCATCTGTTCCGTAAGCCGGACGATGTGCTTTAGCAGTAAGCGTTTGAGGAGCACTGTCCAAATAGCGATATCCTCCCTGCTCTTCTAATATCTTTTGTAAAATGTAAGCTGATGCACCTCCTGGTACATCTTCATCTACAACAAGTAAGCGATTTGTTTTTTGAAGACTTTTTACACAATCATTATTAAGGTCAAACGGAAGCAAAGATTGTACATCGATAACCTCTACATTAATACCTATTTCAGCTAATTCCTCAGCTGCCTGTTCAACAATGCGAATTGTAGAACCATAAGAAACTATAGTAATATCACTCCCCTCCTTTATCGTTTCTATCACGCCTATCGGAGTTTTAAATTCTCCTAAGTTATTAGGCATTTTTTCTTTTAAACGATATCCATTTAAACATTCAATCAACAAAGCAGGCTCATCACTTTCAAGTAATGTATTATAAAACCCTGCCGCTTTTGTCATGTTTCTCGGAACCAAAACATGCATTCCTCTTATCGCATTAATAATCATGCCCATTGGGGATCCTGAATGCCAGATTCCTTCCAAACGATGTCCGCGAGTTCTCACAATCAAAGGTGCTTTTTGGCGACCTACTGTTCTGTATTGCAACGTAGCTAAATCGTCACTCATAATTTGGATCGCATAAAGTAAATAATCTAAATACTGTATTTCTGCAATCGGTCTTAAACCGCGCATTGCCATGCCTATTCCTTGTCCTAAAATTGTTGCCTCCCGAATTCCGGTATCCGACACGCGATTGATTCCGTGTTTTTCTTGCAATCCTTCCAAGCCTTGATTTACGTCTCCGATATTTCCAGAGTCCTCTCCAAAAATCATGACATTTTTATAACGCGATAAAATGGCATCAAAATTATCTCTGATAATTACGCGAGCATCTACATCTTCTGCATTTTCAGTATACTCAGGAAGAATCTCTTCTATATTAACGACTTTTTGATCAGACTCAGACATCAGGTTAGAACTGTATTTAGGCTGTATTTTTTTGAAATAGCTTTCTATGAACCGAACTAAAATCTGTTTATTATCAGACTCATTGATTACTAATCTCAACGCTTTTCTTGCAGTTGTAATTACTTCTTTTCTGATAACTTCTTTGATTTGAGCTAAATCATCAGCATATTGTTCTATAGAAACTTTATTTAGACTGCTTTGAGCAATAGATTTCAATAATGCAATCAGTTCAGCTTGTTCTTCCTTTATAGGATCCTGATAAGCTTTCCAAGCAGCTTTTTTACCGTCAAGAACTTGTTTTTTAAGTGCTTTATCTAATTCATTAAGCTCCTCTTCTGTTGCCAAATTAGAGTCTAAAATCCAATTTCTCATTTTTAACAGACAATCGTTGTCCGCTTCCCACTGCAATCTTTCAGAACTTTTATAACGCTCATGTGAACCGGATGTAGAATGTCCCTGAGGTTGTGTTAGTTCTTGAACATGAATTAAAACCGGAACGTGTTCTGTTCTTGCTATTTCTGCTGCTTTCGTATAAGTTTCTATCAAAGATGGATAATCCCATCCTTTTACTCTAAGGATTTCGTATCCATTTCCGTTTTCATCTCTTTGAAAACCTTTCAGAATTTCAGAAATATTTTCTTTTGTTGTTTGATGTTTGGCGTGTACTGAAATACCGTACTGATCATCCCAAACACTCATAACCATAGGTACCTGTAATACACCAGCGGCATTTATTGTTTCAAAAAATAATCCTTCCGAGGTAGAAGCATTTCCTATTGTACCCCATGCTATCTCATTTCCGCTTACAGAAAAAATTTGTTCTTTATCTGCTTCCGGAAATTCCCTATAATATTTGGATGCTTGTGCTAATCCTAGTAATCTTGGCATTTGTCCCGCTGTAGGAGAAATATCAGAACTTGAATTCTTTTGTTCACTAAGTTTTTTCCAATTTCCCTTTTCATCTAAACTATGTGTTGCAAAATGCCCCCCCATTTGTCTTCCTCCAGACATAGGATCATTTTCGATATCAGCGTGTCCAAAAAGCCCTGCAAAAAACTGCTCAATGTTAAGCTGTCCGATTGCCATCATAAAAGTTTGATCGCGGTAATATCCTGAACGGAAATCTCCGTTTTGGAAAGCTTTTGCCATAGCTAATTGAGGAACTTCTTTTCCATCTCCAAAAATTCCAAATTTAGCTTTCCCCGTAAGAACTTCTCTCCGTCCAAGTAAGCTGCATTCTCTACTTATTTTTGCAATCTTATAATCTTCAATCACTTCCTTTTTGAAATCTTCAAAAGAAAGGGTTTTATTTTTATCTTTTTGACTCATTGTAAAATAGGATAATTTACTGGCTACGAATATAAAGTAATCTACATAAAAAAGCTAATTTAGCTATGTTGTTTATTCTGAATTAATATGCTGTTTTTTTGAAATATTACAACCTAAATCGGTAAAAAAATAACAATATCGAAAAATATAGCAAAATTAGCCTGTTATGTTAAATTATTTTCACTCCAATTTATAAAAAAAGCACTCTAAAAAGAGTGCTTAAAATTATTCTATTACAGTTAAAATTTTATCTAAATCAAATCTGACTTTTTTCATAGGTGCCAGCCAGTCATTTTGAAGATCTCTTTCTCCTAACGCTAAAAGTGTAACGCTTTTTAAGCCTTTTTTATCTAATCCCAATGCTTGATCTAACTTATCGTTGTAAAAGCCTTCCATGGGTGAAGCATCCACCCTCAACTCTGCCGCTGCCCCTATGGCTAAACCAAAAGCGAGATAAGTTTG
This sequence comes from Myroides indicus, assembly GCF_004364575.1. Lineage (GTDB taxonomy): Bacteria > Bacteroidota > Bacteroidia > Flavobacteriales > Flavobacteriaceae > Flavobacterium > Flavobacterium indicum_A. The sequence goes on from NZ_SOAG01000001.1 coordinate 38,534, forward strand.
GCGAGCTGCATGTTCAAATTGCTGTTCTTTTGTTCGTCTTGCAAAATTTTCTTTAATACTTTTTTTGTAATCATTCATCGTTCCTCTCTCCATCTCCCTTATATTTTCCATATTATCGAAAACAGCATCTATACGACTTTCTATATAGCTATCCCAAGCAGCAAAAACTAATAGATGGGAACACTCTTTGATTTGATTTTGATTCATGCAAATTGGTAGGAGTTTTTCTTTTACATCTTGATTTTTAATTAAAATTATTTCAAAAGGCTGAAGTCCTGATGACGTAGGCGCCATACGAGCTGCCTCAACAATCTGCATTACTTTATCTTCTGCTATTTTTACATTCATCTTATAGCGTTTAGTGGCATATCTCCACTGTAAACTATCCAATAATTCCATATTAGTACTGATTACTTTTTCTTTAAAAAAGCTAAAATATTTTTCTCTATTCTTTCAGTGATGTTAGACACATCTGCTTTTACAAAAGCTTCACCCATTATATTTTCATACAGCTCCATATAGCGTTCAGAGACTGAAAGCACGTATTCATCTGTCATTACAGGAATTTCTTGTCCTACTTTTCCCTGAAAACCATTATCCATAAGCCATTGTCGTACAAATTCTTTGGATAATTGTTTTTGAGACTCTCCTCTTTGTTGCCGTTCTTCATATCCTTCCGAATAAAAATAACGAGATGAATCAGGAGTATGAATTTCATCAATCAATACAATCTTTCCATCTTTTGTTTTTCCAAATTCATATTTAGTATCTACCAATATCAACCCTTGTTTTTGTGCAATTTCACATCCTCTTTGATACAAAGCTCGGGTATATTTTTCTAAAATAAGGTAATCTTTTTCAGATACGATTCTCTTACTAATAATGTCTTCTCGGGAAATATCGACATCGTGCAAACCCAAGTCTTCTTTTGTGGAAGGAGTTATAATCGGTTCAGAAAATTTGTCGTTTTCTTTTAAACCATCCGGCAAAGATACTCCGCACAGGGTTCTCTTTCCTAAGGCATATTCACGAGCTGCATGTCCTGCTAAATAACCGCGAATAACCATCTCTACCTTAAAGGGTTCGCAAATATAGCCCACTGCTACGTTCGGATCGGGAGAAGCAACCAGCCAATTTGGAACAATATCTTCCGTCTTCTTCATAAAACTTGTTGCAATTTGATTGAGAATTTGACCTTTATAAGGTATTCCTTTCGGCATAATTACATCAAACGCAGATAATCGGTCTGTTGCTATCATAATCAACAGTTCATCATTAATATTGTAAACCTCTCTTACTTTTCCTCGATAGACTGATTTTTGATTTGGAAATTCAAAATTTGTTTTTGTGATTGTATTGTTATTCATATAAAAATTGTGTAGTTCTTTTTAATACGCTATTAATTCTAAAAGCGCCTCTTCAAATCTGCCTTTTGGCAAATATTGATCCTCTAAAGCTTTCACAAATGGGATAGGTGTTTCTAAACTGGCTACTCGTTTTACCGGTGCATCCAAATATTCAAAACAATTTTCCATAATCATTGCTGATATATCACTTGCAATTCCTCCGAACATTGAATCTTCTTGCAAAATTATAACTTTATTCGTTTTTTTAACCGATTTATAAATAGTTTCTGTATCCAAAGGCTGCAAAGATCTCAAATCTATTAAATCTGCTTTTATTTCCGGATGTTGTTCCAACGTTTCCACAGCCCAATGTACTCCTGCTCCGAAAGAAATAATTGTAACATCTGTTCCCTCTTTTATCAAAGCAGCTTTTCCAAACGGTATCGTGTAATATTCTTTTGGAACATCTTGATAAATGCTTCTGTACAACAACTTGTGTTCAAAGAATATTACAGGATTCGGATCATTTACAGCTGTATTCATCAGTCCTTTTGCATCAACCGGAAAAGCGGGGTAAACTACTTTTAACCCAGGAGTTTTAGTAAACCAAGCTTCATTCGTTTGGGAGTGAAAAGGTCCTGCTTGTGTTCCACCACCACAAGGCATACGAATAATTACATCCGCTTTTTCATTCCATCTGTAATGGATTTTGGCAAGATAATTGACAATCGGATTAAAACCCGTTGAAACAAAATCGCCAAACTGCATTTCCATAATCGCTTTTCCCCCATTGATAGAATATCCCATAGCTGCTGAAACAACAGCACTTTCGCAAATTGGTGTATTGCGTATTCTGTCTTTTCCAAATTGAGAGACAAAACCATCAGTAACTTTAAATGCTCCTCCGTATTCTGCAATATCTTGCCCCATGATTACCAACTCGGGATATCGCTCAAATGACTGTTTTAAGGCAGAAGAGATTGCATCGATTAAACGTATATTTTCTTTTTCTCCTTGCGGAGGAAATTCTTCATAGACGAAAGGTGCATAAACATCGTTTAACTCTTCTTCTAAATCAGCAACAATAGTCGGTTCTTCCTGTACTTTTTTCCAATTAGAATCTATTTCTTTCTTTATATGTTTTCTTATCTCTGCATCTTGTTCTTCCGTTAAAATGCCTTCTGACAATAAAAACTTTTTATAATTTTCAACCGGATCTTTTTTTGCCCACATATCCATCAGCTCCTGTGGAACATATTTAGTTCCACTAGCTTCTTCATGCCCGCGCATTCTGAATGTTTTGAACTCTACCAGTACCGGACGAGGATTTTTACGCATAGACTTTGCTATTTCTCCTATCTTTTGGTAGACTTCTAAAACATTATTGCCATCCAAAATATGGCTTTCCATACCGTATCCTGCCCCTCTTTCGGCAAGATTTTCACATTTATACTGTTCATTTGTAGGGGTAGAAAGCCCGTAACCGTTATTTTCAATAATAAATAAAACAGGTAAATCCCATACAGAAGCGATGTTTAATGCTTCGTGAAAGTCTCCTTCAGAAGTAGCACCTTCTCCGGTAAAAACGGCTGTTATCTTTTTTTCTTTTCGCAATTTATGCGCTAAAGCAATTCCATCTGCTACGCCCAACTGAGGTCCGAGATGAGAAATCATACCCACTATTTTGTACTCTTGAGTACCAAAATGGAAAGATCGCTCTCTCCCCTTAGTAAAGCCATTCGCTTTCCCTTGCCATTGCGAAAAAAGTCGATATAAAGGTACTTCTCTGGTTGTAAAAACACCTAAATTTCGATGCATAGGCAAAATATATTCATCATTTTCTAAAACAGAAGTAACCCCTACTGCAATTGCCTCCTGTCCTATTCCTGAAAACCATTTTGAGACTTTGCCCTGACGAATTAATATCAACATTTTTTCTTCTATCATTCGGGGCTTTAAAAGCTTTTCATAAAGCTCGATAAGTGTTTGCGTATCTAAACTTTCTTTGATGTATTCAATATGTTTCATAATGGATTAAAAAAGTGCCTAAAAGTAACAATAAAACCACTTACGAACAATTAATTCGACAGAGAAAACAAAGACAATTAAATATTTTAGCTTTTTATCTTAGCTCCCGATTTAAGTTTTTATATTTGCACTTAATAATAAATCAGAAAGAGAGTTTATCGAAAGATAAGTAAAAGGGAATCATGTGAAAATCATGAACTGTCGCGCAACTGTAAGTCTTAAAAAGATTTTTATCCTGACAGCCACTGTAATTAATTTATGGGAAGGCGGATAAAAAAGACAAGTCAGGATACCTGCTTTATTTCTTTTGCACAAGCAAATTTGGCAATGCTTTCGCGGTTTGAAGCTTAGTCGGAGATAAAAAATCAGTTAGACTAATTAACGGTCTGAATATATTTTTTATTAAAGATAAATCAAAATAAAACTACAAATGGCTCCTTTCCTTATCTGAATTGTGCTTAATTTAATCAGTCATCACTTTTAAAACACATTTTTATTTTTTTAATTATGGAAGGAGATTTAACAAACAGAGAATTGCGCATTCAAAAAAGAATTAAAGATTCTGAAACCCATGTTTTTAAAGCAGTTTTTCCGGGACAAACCAACCACCACAATACAATGTTCGGAGGTTCTGTTTTATATCTTATGGACGAAATAGCTTTTATGACAGCTACTCGATTTTGCCGTAAACCTATTGTAACCGTATCAAGCGATAAAGTAGATTTTAATCAGCCTATCCCAGCAGGTACGCTAGTTGAATTAACGGGAACTGTTGTAAGAGTAGGTAGGACCAGTTTGGATGTGAGAGTCGATGTTTTTGTTGAAAGTATGTACAGAGACGGAAGAGAAAAAGCGATCACAGGAGCATTTACTTTAGTTGCTATCAATGAAAGCAAAAAGCCTGTTCCTGTATTAAACGATATTGAATATTAAAATATTTTATATTTACCAAAAAGTATTATATATTTGCGTTCGATTTGGATCAACCTCTGACGAAGTCCGTGTATGTTGTTTCGATATTTAATTAAGTTAATATATAATGATGGATTTATTAAAATTCGTACAAGAAGAATTAGTTGCAAAAAAAGATTTCCCTACTTTTAAAGCAGGTGACACAATCACCGTGTATTACGAAATTAAAGAAGGAGAAAAGAAAAGAACTCAGTTTTTTAAAGGAGTAGTAATTCAGCGAAGAGGAACAGGGGCTACAGAAACTTTTACAATCCGTAAAATGTCTGGTAATGTTGGTGTAGAGCGTATTTTCCCTATTAATATGCCTGCTTTAGAAAAAATAGAAGTAAATCAAAGAGGTAAAGTTAGAAGAGCTCGTATTTTCTATTTTAGAGAGCTTACAGGTAAAAAAGCAAAAATAAAAGAAAAAAGAGGTTAATAAATATTTATTTAAATTTATAAAAAAAAACCGAATATTTATTATTAATAAATATTCGGTTTTTTTTATAATAAACTTTTAATTAAAAAAGAGAGATAAATTCTCTCTCTTTTATAAAGACAAGTTATAATATAACTAATCTTCCTCATCTGCAGCAATTTCTAAATCTTTTAATGCATCCAAAGATTCATCTGCCGTATCTACAAAATCATCTTCTTCCTCTTCGTCAAAGTTTTCAATTCTATCTGCTAATTTAGTACTTACCTTTACCAAGTAAATAGTATCTTCAGTTCTTACTTCAACAGCTTCAACAGTTTCATTTTTCATATTTTTAAAACGAATAATATCTGAATCATCATATCCGTCCGGAAATTTTTCCACTAAAAGTGATAAAATTTCATTTGTTAATTTTGCGTAATCAACAATTACTCTTTTCATTCTTCTTTATTACTTTATTTCGGTTTCAAATGTAGTAGCAAAATCGTAATTAACAAATAAAAAAATAATATTTTTATATTTTATATTATGCGTTAATTACCAAGAATATAGGCAAAAATTAAAGGAGCGACTATAGTTGCATCAGACTCTACAATAAATTTTGGAGTATCTATATCCAATTTTCCCCAAGTAATTTTCTCGTTCGGAACGGCACCTGAATAAGATCCATAGGAAGTCGTGGAATCTGAAATCTGGCAGAAATATGACCAGAAAGGCACGTCTTCCCATTCTAAATCCTGATACATCATCGGAACAACACAAATAGGAAAGTCTCCAGAAATACCGCCTCCTATTTGGAAAAAACCAACTCCTTTACCTGCTGAATTAGCACGATACCATTCCGTTAAATAAATCATGTATTCTATTCCTGATTTAACAGTAGAAACCTTTAAATTGCCTTTAATAACATTAGATGTAAAGATATTTCCCGTTGTAGAATCTTCCCATCCTGGGCACACAATAGGAAGGTTTTTTTCTGCTGCAGCTACAATCCAAGAATTTTTCGGGTCTATTTCGTAATATTGTTCTAATACTCCTGAATTTACAACTTGATATAAAAACTCATGAGGAAGATAACGCTCACCTTTTGCTTCTGCAGCATGCCAAACATCTTCTAAATGTTTTTGCAGACGTCTAAAAGCTTCTTCTTCAGGAATACAAGTATCGGTAACTCGATTATAGTGGCTGTCCAATAATTCTTTTTCTTGTTCCGGAGTTAAATCTCTATAGTTAGGAACTCTTTTATAATGAGAATGAGCTACCAAATTCATCACATCTTCTTCAAGGTTAGCTCCTGTACAAGAAATAATATGAACTTTATCCTGACGGATCATCTCTGCTAATGAAATCCCTAATTCAGCAGTACTCATAGCCCCGCCTAAAGAGATTAACATTTTACCACCTTCCAATAAGTGGGTCTCATATCCTTTTGCAGCATCTACTAACGCTGCTGCATTAAAATGTCTGTAATTATGTTCAATAAACTGACTAATAGGTCCTTTATTCATTTTATCTAATCTTTTCTGTTAATATATTTTATTCTGCTTTATCGTTATAACCTAAAATATTTAATACATCTTCCGCTGTTTGCTGTTCAGAGAATAATTCTGTAGCCAATATACCATTTTCGTCTCTGTCTATTAAAATATGGCGCGGTTGAGGGATCAGGCAGTGATGAATTCCTCCAAAACCACCAATTGTATCTTGATATGCTCCAGTATTAAAGAAACCGATATATAAAGGTTTATCTTTGTTGTATTTAGGCAGGTAAATGGCGTTTAAATTTTGCTCTGAATTATAATAATCATCGCTATCACAAGTTAATCCTCCTAATAAAATCCTTTCATAAGTATCATTCCAGCGATTGATTGGCAACATAATAAATTTTTTATTAATTGCCCATGAATCCGGCAGTGTTGTAATAAATGAGGAATCTATCATATTCCACTTTTCTCTATCGTTTTGTTGTTTTTGATATAGAATTTCATAAATAGCTCCCCCGCTTTCTCCAACGGTAAACGAACCGAATTCAGTAAAAATATGAGGTACATCTACTTCTGCATCTGCACAAGCCGTTTTTATCTGATTGATGATCTCATCAACCATATATTGATAATCGTATTCAAATGCTAAAGAATTTTTAATCGGAAACCCTCCTCCTATATTTAAGCTATCTAGCGTAGGACATTCTTTTTTGAGTGCTATATATACTTTTAAGCATTTAAGCAGCTCATTCCAGTAATAGGATGTGTCTCGAATACCGGTATTAATAAAAAAGTGAAGCATTTTCAATTCTACTCCTTTATTTTCGGCAATTTGTTTTTTGTAAAACGGAACAATGTTTTTATATCCGATTCCTAAGCGAGAGGTATAGAATTCAAATTTTGGTTCTTCTTCCGATGCAATTCTTATTCCAATTTTAAATTTTTTAGTTACCTGTGCTTGTAGTAGATCAAGTTCTTCATAATTATCAATGATAGGAATGGTTTTATCATGCCCGTCGTTAATCAGTTGTGCAATATTATCTATGTATTGGGCTCTTTTAAAACCATTGCAAAGAACATAGGTATCTTTATTTATTTTCCCTGATTTAAGAAGTTTTTCCACAATATTTACATCAAAGGCTGAAGATGTTTCAATGTGAATATCATTTTTAAAAGCTTCGTTTAGAACATATGAAAAATGAGAACTCTTAGTACAATAGCAATAGTAATAATTTGCTTTGTACTTATTTTTTTCCATAGCAACTCTAAACAAGTTTTTAGCCTTGTTGATGTTTTCTGTAATTTTTGGTAAATATGTAAATTTGAGAGGTGTTCCGTATTTTTCAACTAAACTCATCAAATCTATGTTGTGAAAATATAAATTATCTTTATTTAGTTTAAACTCTTCTTGAGGAAAATAAAAAGTTTGATTGATTAAATCTGAATATTTTATGTTCATTTGAAAATATCATTTAAAAGTTAAAAAATAGTTTATAAGCAAAGAAAAACGTTTTTTCAAACTCTGATATTAGCAAACATTATGGGTAATTTTTGGCTTATTTTGAATGACTTTATAATTATCTTGATATCCTTGATAATTCTATATATAAAATTTGTTTTAGATTTTTGCCCAAAACATCCAAGATTGTGCCCATACCACATCAAATTTCTAATATATAAAACAACTGTTTTCACGGCGCAAATGTAACAAAATTAAATATCCAAAAACAAATATCTATTCTAATTTATCCTTTATTTTAGATATTCTTTAAATCCTCGAATTACCAAATCTTTACTTATTAAAAAATCGTATTCTGCTTTCCCTTTATTTGATAACAAAACGCTATATATATTTCCGTTATAGTTTTTTTTATCAAACTTAATCCAACTTAATATTTGCTCAATATCGTCAGCTTGTATTTGTACTTTTTCGTATATATTATGAATTGTTTTTTTAATATCTTCATAATCGTCTTTTGAAAAAGAACTTAGCTGTGTTGATATATAAGCCTCAATAACCATTCCAACCGCAACTGCTTCACCATGTAGCAAAGGGTTTTTATTATTTTGCGTCAAAAAATAACTTTCAATGGCATGACCTACAGTATGTCCAAAATTCAAAATTTTTCTCAGCCCTGACTCTTCCGGGTCTTGACTGACTATTTCATTTTTGATATAAACAGAGTGAAATATGAGCAGAGATAAATCTTCAAAATCAATATTAGAAATATCTTTTAAATAATCATAATATGCAGCATCATAAATTAATCCATGCTTTAACATTTCTGCATAACCTGCCCTTATCTGTCTTCCGTTTAATGTCTCGAGATATGATGTATCTACTATAACCATTCTAGGCATTGAAAAGGTTCCTACGCAGTTTTTAATTCCTTCTAAATCTACTCCTGTTTTCCCTCCAACAGAAGCATCAACCATTGCAAGCAGTGTGGTTGGAATATTGATACAGTCAATTCCTCTCATATATACAGAAGCTACAAAACCACCTAAATCACTTACTACTCCTCCACCTACAGTTATCATCACGCTCTTTCGGTCCGCCTCTAACTCAGTCATAGTTTGCAATATTCCCGTAAAGATCTCTAAATTCTTAAATTCCTCTCCTGGTTCTATTTCTATGATCTCAAATAAAATATGAGTAGGTAAGTTAGATAAAAAGTGAGGCAGGCAATGCTCATTACAATTACTATCTGTCAGAATAATAATTTTTGAATATTTTTTTTCATTCAAATATTGTCCCAATACAGCATATCCTTCTATTCCAAAACAGATGTCGTAGTTTGCCGTTTTTATCTTCTTCATTTACTTATATACTTTAGTACAAAGTAAGAGATAATTATTCAAAAAGTAATTAAAAGAGTCATTATATTTGCACAATGATTATTACGTATCAATAATGAATAAATTATTTAATAACACAGAAGTAGCTTTTGCTCTAAAAAATAATAAAGAATTAAAAAGAGCTCGTTTTCTTTTCAAAATGATTAGTAAGCCGAGCTTGGTTAAAATAGGTTCTTCTCTAGCGAATTTTGCTATAAAGACACACTTACCGGTTACAGGATTAATTCGTTCTACCGTTTTCGACCACTTTTGTGGCGGTGTTAGTGAAAATGATTGTCTTCATGTAGTTGATAAAATGTATTCCCAAGGCGGAGTTAGTTCTGTTTTGGACTATTCGGTAGAAGGTAAAGAGACAGAAAAGCAATTTGATGCAGCATTAAATATGACGCTAAAAACGATTGAATTAGCCAAAGAACGCCCTGACGCTATTCCATTTGCTGTATTTAAACCTACCGGATTTGGTCGATTTGTTATGTTTGAGAAAAAAGGCGAAAACAAACTTTTATCGTCAGAAGAAGAAGCTGAATGGGAACGCATACTGTATCGATTTAATGTAGCTTGTAAATTTGCTTACGACAATGATGTTTTATTACTAATAGATGCAGAACACAGTTGGATGCAAGATGCCGCAGATGACATAGTGTTAGATATGATGCGCAAATACAATAAGGAAAAAGCCGTTATTTTTAATACAGCTCAAATGTATCGCTGGGATAGATTACAATATCTTAAAGATTTACATTCTATTGCCATAAGTGAGAATTTTTACATTGGAATGAAAGTAGTCAGAGGTGCTTATATGGAAATAGAGAGAGAAAGGGCAAGTCAAAAAGGTTATAAATCTCCAATATGTATAGACAAAAAAGCTACAGATATTAATTATGATGCAGCCATTACATTTATGATTGAAAATATAGAAACAATGGCTTTATTCGCAGGTACTCATAATGAAAATAGTTCCTATTTAGTAATGGAATTAATGAAAAAACACAATATTTCCCACAATGATAAAAGATTATTTTTTGGACAACTATATGGTATGAGTGATAATATTAGTTTTAATTTAGCTAAAGAAAAATATAATGTAGCCAAATATTTACCTTTCGGCCCTGTCCGCGATGTGATTCCTTATTTAATCCGAAGAGCGGAAGAAAATACTTCAGTAAAAGGTCAAACTAATAGAGAACTGGATCTTATCGAAACAGAGATTAAAAGGAGAAAAGCAAAGTAATAGCTTTGATATTTCAATATAATAAACAAAAGAAGGGGAATCTACTAGTAGATTCCCCTTCTTTTGTTCTAAAAACATTCATTATAAAGAGGTAACAGTAAACAACGAAAACAGAAAATTATTTAGTAGACTTACTGTAGGATTGGGTCGATTTGAAGTCAAAAAATTATTCAAAACTGAATGCAACTATCTTCAAATTGCTCCTGTTACCTTATACTTAATTTAAAGTAAGCCTAAATTAAAGAAAGTAAAATTAGATAAATTTTTATTTATCAACAAATTTTTATAAAAATGATTTTCTAATACTATAACTCAAAATACTCTTTCTTATTGCTTTAGAAAACAGAAAATCTTCTAAAAATAACCTTTTTAACGTATATAAAATAAGCTTATTTATTCTTCTAACTCCTCTTGAGCTTCTTTATGTCTTCTTTCTATTTCTTCTTTGTCTTTTTTAGGCATTGTATCAACCAGTACTGGGGTTGCTAGGAACAATGAAGAATAAGTTCCTACAATAATACCTATCAACATAGCAAAGATAAATCCTCTGATTGAATCTCCTCCAAAAATAAACATAATCAATAATACAAGAATCAATGTCAAAGAGGTATTGATTGTTCTTGATAAAGTTGTATTAACCGAATCATTTACAATCTTATTGAAATCGCCTTTTGTTTTACCGGCAATATATTCACGCACACGGTCAAAAACAATTACAGTATCGTTCATAGAGTAACCGATAACCGTTAGGATTGCTGCAATAAAATGTTGGTCAATTTCCATGTGCCAAGGCATGATTTTGTATGTCAAAGAATAAATTCCTAATACAAAAATAACATCATGGGCAACTGATACAATTGCTCCCAACGAATATTGCCACTTACGGAAGGAGATAACTAAATACACAAATATAGCTGCCATAGAACCTAAAACTGCCCAATATGCATTTTGTTTTACGTCTTTTGCCATACTCGGTCCAATCTTAGAAGCTTGAATAACTCCTAAAGTTTTACCTTCTGTCGCATTTACAAATTGATCGTATGAAATATCTGAAGAATAATAAGGCTTTAATCCTTTGTAAAGTAATTCATTTACTTCCTGATCCACAGCCGCTCCTTCCTCTTCTACTTTGTATTTGGTAGTAATTTTCAATTGCTCTTTATTACCAAACACTTTGGCTTCTACATTAACTCCAAAAACATTTTGCAATTGTTCGCTTACTTCATTAGCTGAAATTTGCTTATCAAATTTCACCTGAAAAGTCCTCCCTCCTACAAAATCAGTTCCTTCATCAAATCCATTGGTAAAAAACGAAATAAAACTAACTACTACAATTACAGCTGACAGCCCGTAAGTGATTTTTTTCACTTTCAAAAAGTCAAAATGGAAGTTAGTAAACCAGTTTTTAGTAATACTTGTTGAGAAAGCTAAACTTCTACCTGCTTTTACATCTCTATCCATAAATATACGTGCAATGAAGATAGATGTAAAAAGTGAAGTTGCAATACCAATTAATAAAGTAGTAGCAAATCCTTTAATTGGTCCTGAACCAAAGGCAAATAAAATTACTCCTGTAAGAATATGTGTTACGTTAGCATCCACAATAGGACGCATAGCACCGTGCCAACTATAGGATTCTTTAATTGTATCTGCTAAACTCATTCCTTTGCGCAAGCATTCTTTTGCCCTTTCAGAAATAATAATATTAGCATCTACAGCGGTTCCCATGGTTAATACGATACCTGCAATTCCTGGTAAAGTCAATACAGCTCCTAAACTTGCTAATACACCAAATAAGAACAACAAGTTGGCTAGCAAAGCAATATTGGCATACCATCCGGCTCTGCCATAATAAAAAGCCATCCATGCTGCAACGATAATTAACCCTGCAATGGCAGACAATGTTCCTGCATCAATTGCTTGTTGTCCCAACGATGGACCAACAATTTCAGATTGAACTATATCCGCTCCTGCGGGCAATTTACCAGCCCGTAATATATTAGCTAAATCTTTTGCGTCAGAAACAGTAAAGTCTCCTGAAATAGAAGATCTTCCTCCCGAAATTGGTCCGCTTGTTACTCCCGGTGCAGAATAAACTACGTTATCTAATACAATAGCAATATTAGATTGTTCTGTATAAGCTTTTCCTGTTAATTCTTCCCAAATTTTGGCGCCCTTCGGACTCATTTGCATTCCTACGACCGGACGTCCAAAATTATCAAACTCATCCTGGGCTCCTGTAACTACACTCCCACTTAATGGGGGAACACCGTCCCGGTTTGTTTTTAAAGCATAAAGTTCTACTATATCCGGAGCTTTTCTACTTGGTTTACCCCATGCAAAACGAGCATATTTCTGATCTGCAGGCAGTAAATTTTTGATATCTTGTCTTTTTAAGAACGTATTTACTTTTGCCGTATCTTTAGTCTGTACATATCCCAAAATAGGGCTTCCCTGATGTCCTCCTCCTACAAATAAACTAAATAATGGTCCAAAATCTTCTGTTTCTGACTTTACCGCTCCAGTAGAATCTCTTTCAACTCCTCCTAAAAGAGCATCAATATCAGATTTTTCAGAATCATTACTTTCTTCTTCAGTATTTTCAGCTACCTCATTAGTTTTGATTGGTTTCTTATCTGCTTTTAATGCTTCGTTAGCAGCAAACAAATAATTTGAAATCTCTTCTGATTTATAAGTTTCCCAAAACTCTAACTGAGCTGTACTTTGCAATAAGTTTTTAATTCGGTCAACATCTTTAGCTCCCGGAAGTTCTACTAAAATACGTCCGGTATCTCCTAACATTTGAATATTAGGTTGTGTTACTCCAAACTTATCAATACGCTCTCTAAAAACGCGATAAGCGCTTTCTATAGACTCTTTCACCTTTCTATCCAACACTGTTTTTACCTGGTTGTCAGACATGTCTATCGTAATCTCGCTTAAATTTCTATTGGCAAAAATTTCAGGGGAAGCTAATTTAATAGCTCCTTTTGATTCTTTGTCAAAAGCTACGTAAAACGCATCGAGATAACTTTGATTTCCCTGTCTCAGAGACTCTGCTTCTGCAAGAGCTTTATTAAAAACAGCATTTTTAGAATTGTTGGCCAAGCCTTTTAAAATGTCTTTGATGGAAATTTGTAATGTTACATTTATTCCCCCTTCCAAGTCTAAACCTTTATTAATTTGTTTAGCTCTTACTTCATTAAAAGTCTGCCCTAAAAAAACCTTTTGGTTACCAATAGAATCCAAGTAATGAAGTTCTTTTTGAGAATCACCATCTGCATAGGCTTTTGCCTGTTTTTCATAGTGACTGGTAACAAAGGTAAATGATAGTTGGTAAATACTTACCAATGCAAAAATAATTGCAAAAAATTTAACGAGTCCTTTGTTCTGCATTATTATTAAAATTAATTATTTATTTTTTTAAAACGAGCAAATATATGATATACACAATCATTAACCAATTGTTTTGATAAGAATATTATCAAAAAAAGAAGTATTTTAAGCTGTTTTTTCTATTATAACTTTTAATTTTCAAGTTAAAATATTTCTTAATTCGCCGTTAGTTTCTCTGATAGATTTAGCACTTAAATCAAATTTTTCTTTTTCAGACTTATTCAATTTTAACTCCACAATTTTTTCAACTCCTTCTTTTCCTATAATGCAGGGCACACCGATACAGATATTTTCTTCTCCGTACTCGCCTTGTAAAAAAACTGAACATGGAATCAGTTTTTTCCGATCATATAAAATACTTTCCACCACATTTGCTATCGCTGCTCCAGGACCATACCAAGCGGAAGTACCCAATAATTTAGTTAAAGTAGCTCCGCCGTTCATTGTTTTATCTATTACTTCTGTTTGTTCTGCTTCGTTCAACAATTCAGTAATAGGAATTCCTCTATAAGAAGCCATACGCATTAAAGGCAGCATTGTTGTATCTCCGTGTCCGCCAATCACCATAGCATCAATATCACTTATTGGTTTTTGAATTTGTTGAGATAAAAAATATTTGAATCTTGCTGAATCCAATGCTCCTCCCATGCCAATCACCTTATTTTTTGACAGACCTGAGGTCATAAATGCTGCTAAAGTCATTGTATCTAAAGGGTTAGTAACAATAATAAATATAGCGTTAGGAGAAATCGTCATGGCATTTTCCATCACAGATTTGACAATACCTGTATTAATTCCTATAAGTTCTTCTCTTGTCATTCCAGGCTTTCTAGGTATTCCAGAAGTCACTACCACCACATCACTATTAACTGTTTTTGAATATTGTTTGGTAACTCCTTTTACTACAGAATCAATACCAAAAACAGAATTCTTTTGCATAATATCCATTGCCTTACCTTCTGCTATTCCTTCTAATATATCCAATAAAACAATTTCATTTGCTATTTGGCGTTGCGCAATAACATCTGCGCAAGTAGCTCCTACATTCCCCGCCCCTATTACAGAAACTTTCATAATCAAATTCTATTTTATTTATATAATCAATGAAAAAAGCTGTTTTAAAATATCGTTATTCAAATTTTAAATAACATTTTTTCAAAACAGCTTTTTCTTAAAATATTTAATATTAATTTATGCGTCTATTTTAGCATAAGTGGCATTTTTTTCGATGAAATCTCTACGTGGCGGAACTTCGTCTCCCATCAACATCGAAAAGATTCTATCCGCTTCTCCCATATTATCAATCGTCACTTTTCTTAAAATTCGATGCTCAGGATTCATCGTTGTATCCCATAGCTGTTCAGCGTTCATCTCTCCCAAACCTTTATAGCGCTGAACTGTAGATCCGTTCCCCATTTGTGCCATCAAATCCATACGTTCTTCATCTGTCCAGGCATATTCTTTTTTCTGTCCTTTTTTGACCATATATAATGGAGGAGTTGCAATATAAACGTGACCGTTTTCAATCAGACCACGCATATATCGGAAAAAGAAAGTAAGAATCAAGGTAGCAATATGACTACCATCTACGTCGGCATCACACATAATTACTACTTTGTGATAACGTAGTTTTTCTAAGTTCAGAGCTTTACTATCTTCTTCTGTACCAATAGTTACTCCTAAAGCAGTAAAGATATTCTTAATTTCGTCATTTTCAAAAACCTTATGCCCCATCGCTTTTTCAACATTCAAAATTTTACCTCTCAACGGCAAAATAGCTTGAAAATTTCGATCTCTTCCTTGTTTTGCTGTACCACCTGCAGAGTCTCCCTCTACAAGAAATACTTCACATTTTGTAGGATCTTGTTCAGAACAATCCGACAATTTTCCGGGAAGTCCTCCTCCCGTCATAACGGTTTTGCGCTGAACCATTTCACGGGCTTTCTTAGCTGCATGTCTGGCCTGGGCTGCTAATATTACTTTTTGTACTATAATTTTAGCATCATTTGGATTTTCTTCCAGATAGTTTTCAAGCATTTCTGCTACCGCCTGGCTTACCGGCGAAACAACTTCTCTGTTTCCTAATTTAGTTTTGGTTTGTCCTTCAAATTGAGGCTCCATCACTTTTACAGATATAATGGCCGTCAGTCCTTCTCTAAAATCGTCTCCGGTAATTTCAAATTTCAATTTATCTAACAGTCCCGAAGCGTCTGCGTATTTTTTTAGTGTACGCGTTAGTCCCATTCTAAAACCTTGTAAATGGGTTCCGCCTTCATGGGTATTGATATTATTTACATACGAATAAATATTTTCAGCATATGTATCGTTATAAATCAGGGCAACTTCAACCGGAACATCGCCTTTGTCAAGTTCCATTGAAATAACGTCACCGATAATCGGCACTCTATTGCCGTCTAAAAATTTTATAAATTCTTTGAGTCCTTCTTTGGAAAAAAATTCTTCGCTTTTAAATTCACCACTATCTGTTTTTTCACGTTTGTCGGTCAAAACGATTTTTAGTCCTTTATTCAAAAAAGCCAACTCTCTTAAACGGGATGCCAAAGTTTCGTAAGTGTATTCTAAAGTTTGGGTAAAAATAGTTCCGTCAGGTTTAAATGTTACGGCTGTTCCTCTTTTACTTGTTTCTCCAATAACTTTTACCGGATATAAGGCTTTTCCTTTAGAATATTCTTGTTCATAGATTTTTCCGTCATTATAAACAGTTGCCTTTAAATGTTCGGAAAGCGCATTCACACAGGAAACCCCTACACCGTGTAATCCTCCAGAAACTTTATAAGAATCTTTGTCAAACTTACCTCCGGCACCTATTTTGGTCATTACTACTTCTAACGCAGAAACCCCCTCTTTTTTATGAATACCAACCGGAATTCCTCTCCCGTTATCTTCAACTGTAATTGAATTATCTTCATTAATAGTTACCTGAATAGTATCGCAATATCCCGCTAATGCTTCGTCAATAGAGTTATCCACAACTTCGTAAACCAAATGGTGAAGACCTCTTGTGCCAACATCTCCAATATACATAGAAGGACGCATTCTCACGTGTTCCATTCCCTCAAGGGCCTGAATGCTGTCTGCTGAATAATTATTCTTATTTATTTCCTGGCTCATAATTAAATTCTAAAATATATAACGTACAAATATAAGGTTTTTGATAGACTTTATCAAGTTAAGTATACTTTTATATTTGATGAGTACACAATAAAAACGGATAAAAAAAAGGGTTGCACGAACCCTGTTTTTATTCCTTTATTGACTTATTCTAAATGGTGTATTGTAAATTCGCAATTATTAAAAACAAATGTATCTTTCAGTCTTCTGCCCAACAATTCTTTGGCTATCGGTGCATCGACAGATATTGGCAAAACCGAGATTTCTTCCACTACTATTTTAGGCAGTGCCGCAGAAAAGAATAGATGCACCGTATTTACTTTTACTACACTTCCAAATTCAACTTTTTCGCTTTGCTTATTTTCATCTATTTTAGAAACAACATCTTTTAGATCAAAGCATTCCTGAATTTTCTTGCTGAGATTTTCTTGTTCTAAGTGCATCATACTCAAAGCTGTTTCGTGTTTGTCTCCTGCAGAACTTTTGGCGTCATTTTGTGCACCTAACGATAATTCTTCAACAATACTCTGAAAAGCATCTATTTTATCATTAAGCCGCTGAAGACACATCATTTTCAGCTTTTGTTTTAGTGTAGTCATTTTATATTCTATTTAGCTGGTTGTTTTTGTTGTAGCGCAAAAATAATCCATTAATCCTAATCAAAAAAATAAAAACACTGCTTAATTGAGCTTACTTTTGTTCAAAAACGCTTTATTTTCCTAATAATATTAAATTTCTCTTATTAAAAATCAAATTTATACATTGCTCCTCCCAAAACCTGAATTCCTTGCACATCAAAATTACTCCATTGACTGTATTGATCGTTTAACAAATTATTCCCTTTTACAAAAACCGTCCAATTTTTAGTTGGTCGGTATCCCACTTTTAAATTAAAATCTGCATAACTCTTTACATTGACTATTTTACTTTGCATCAAATCTGCATTTTCGTACCAATCTTTTCTTTTTCCTACATAATACAAATCTACTCCGGCAAACCACTGATCAGTGATGTCAAATTTAAAATCTGCACCGGCTTTTATATCCGGCAAATTCCATGCTTCTTCTGCATCAGTACTATAGTTATTATATTCCCCATAGATGCTCATAGAAACATTTTCTTCAAAGTCAAAGCGCAATTCTCCAAAAAGGTTTAGGGTTCTAAGGTCGTAATATCCTACTCCAAATGAATTAGCATATTGATAAGGTTTTAGAGCAGTTACGCTATTCCAGGCATTAAGCATAAATAAAGGTTTATCTCTTTCTTCTGTATAAGATGCTTTAATATTATATGAAATCATATGATCCAACTTTCCTTTCATTCCTACATAACCGTTATACTTTTGATCGGTTGGTGCTACAAGCAAATCTGGCGAAACAAAAGGGTTTTGTTCTACAAAAGAATGATAAGAGTTTTGCTTTAAACCTCCTTCAAGTCCTGCATAAGCAATAACTATATTTTTAACCAAATCATACGATGCTTTTACTTGCGGATATATGTATATATTATTTTCGGTTTTCTCCGCTACTTTTCCGTTGTTGTAATACACCCCTACTCCTAATTGAACAGAATAATCTTCATCTCTTAACACAACACTGGGCTCGACTCCTAGATTAAGGTGAGTAAATTCCATATTACCAGTTGTCAAACCTGTATTTTTATAAGTAGTTCCTACATAATCCAACACTAAACCTAATTGTGCCACATTAATACCAAACGCTGTTTTAATTTTTGGTTTTACCCAAAAGCGATTTTCCGACGTGCTAAAATCATCTCCAAAATGATTATAGTGAATATCGAGATTTGTAAAGGGAATATTTCTAAATTCAAATCCTGCTTCTGCATAAATATTGTTGTATTTGTGCAAAGGATTTATTTTTGCAAGTGTTTCCTTAGTTATTTCTGTATCTAAAATATCTAAGGGCAATCCGTACCAGTTTGCCGTCTGGTACATTCCTCCTACTTTGGCATTCCATCCAAAATTTTGTTTTTGTCCGCCATAAATCAAAGCTCCTTCTGTTTTAGAGTAATCATCATCCAACAAAAGCCCGGAAACTCCACCTTGAGTTGAAAAATGACTAAGAAATCCCGCTACATAGCTCGACTCATCCAACTGTCCGCTCAAAAAGAGTTCTCCATTTAAATTGGTATAGTTTCCTGCTCCAAATAATATGTAATTATTAAAGGCTTTTAATTGACTTCCTTTTTCTACTTCGGCGGCTTTTCCTTTTTCCGGAATAAAAGTTGAAGCGACAGGAAAAGAGTTAATTCTGTAAATCACTTCCTTTTTTTTGTTATCGGTATCTCCTTCCAAATCCGGAGTTTCTTTTATCTTAAAAGCATCGGAAATAGTTGCGTCATATGCTCTTACCACTTCTACCGTTTCTGTTCCTAAATTGGCTTCTTTTTCCTGTGCTATTACACTTGCACTCATGAAAAGTACAGAAGACACAATTGTATATATTTTTTTATTATTCATAGTATTTAGTCAAAAATTGCACATTATTGAGAAATCGAGGAATTTCTTTTAGCTTCTTCTTTTTTAATAAAATCAAGTTCTTTTTGAGCTTCTGTAACTACATCATTATACTCGCTGAAGTTTTTAATTACATTGTCCAAAATGTAAGTAGCTTGATAGCTGTCTTGTAAAGCGTAAAAATTCTTTGCCATTACTATCAGTCCCTTAGCTCCGTAATATTTATATGCGGAATAATCTTTAGCTATTTTTTGAACGCTTTCATTAGAAGCTTCAAATTTGCTTTCCTTGTTTTTAAAGTAAGCATCATAATACAGTGCTTCTGCTGCTAACTCTCCTTTCGCTGATTTTAATATATCTGCATAAGCCTTTTTTGCCTTCTCTATTTCTCCGTTTTTAAAGGCAGTTCGAGCAATAATTATCTGTGCATCGTTTTTTACTTTAGCATCTGCCTTTGACATTTGCAGTATTCGTTCTGCATACTTCAATGCATTGGCATAGTCGTTCTGCTCATAATAAATCTTCATTATATTTGATCCTGAAAAAACCTTGTTTTGTTCTTGGACAGCTTCGTTTTCCAAGCGCTTTAAAACAACAAGCGCTTTTTCGGTATTTTTTTCTTTTAAATATATTTCTGCTAAGCGCGCCAAAGCTATTTCTGTAAAGTCATTTTTATTTTCTTGTGCCACGCTGTTATAATGCTTTTCAGCATTGCTATAATCTTTTGCAGCAAAATACATTTGTCCTAAATAAAAATGAGCTTGTAAAGCTTTTGAACCATTCGGGAAATTTTGAAGATATTTTTTATAACCTGCTATAGCTGCATCTGTATTATTTTGAACATATTGCTTTTCTGCCGATTCATAAGTATCTCTGTCTAATTCAGTATCGGTAACTTCCACAAACGAAAGTCCTTTTACCCAAGTAGCATATTCATCCATTTTTCCTGTATCCATATAAACGAGTTTAGCGTTTTGGACCGCTTCAATAGCTTCTGATGATCCGGGATAATCAGCAACTACTTTTTTAAACTTATCCAAAGCTTCGCTACTTTTATTTCCATTATAATAAATAAGTCCCTGACGCAGAATTGCTCTGGCTTTAAATGAACTGGAAGGATGCACTTTTAATAATGTATCAAACGCAGCTAAAGCCTTAGATGTATTGCCCACCACTACATAAGTAATTCCGATTTCATATTGTGCATCATCAGCAAGATTTGATTTTGGATAATCTTTGACAAATAAAGTCAAATCTTCTATTTTGCGTTGATGACGATCCACAAAACCATAAGAAATAGCTTTCTGGAAACGCGCATATTCAACATCCGATGTATTGCTTTCAATTACTTTATTATACGCTTCCATTGCAGGCCAGTATTTTCCTGTAACAAAATTGCAGTCTCCTAAACGAAGGTAAGCATCTACGCGGCGATTTACATCTTTAGGATTGGTTTGAGTATAATTCTGAAAATGCTTTGCCGCTTCCGGATAATCTTTTAATTTAAAATAGGCATACGCCAAATTATAATTCAAATTTTTATATTCGGGTGTTTCTTTGGCTTCTGCCGAATTTTTATAAAGTTCATAAAACTTTACAGCATCACTAAATCGATTTAAAGCAAAGAGTGTTTCTGCTTTCCAATAGTTTGCTCTTGCTGTATATTTTAAATCCTGCTTTTCCAACAGCGATTTATCAAACAACTTTAAGGCTTCCTCATACACCCCTTCTGCAAATAGTTCTTGTCCTCTGAAAAAAGTTACTTTTTGATAAGCAAGGCGATTAGTTCCTGATTTGTTTTTTTCTAATAAAACCAGTGCTTCTTTAAAATTTTTAGACGTAATATAAGAATCAATCAGTAAGCTTTCCATTTCTTCCTTGTATGGAGAACTTGGATATTTTTCTATAAAAGCACTTAAAACCACTGGTGCACTTTGATATGGGTTTCCGATATCGTAACTTAGTTTTGCATAATTTAAAAATGCATCTTGCTGAATATTGGCATCAAATCGCATTTCAGAAGCATTTTTAAAAGCGTTTAATGCTTGTGTTTTTTTATGTGTATGCAAATAGCTTTCCCCCAAATGATAATAGGCATTTTGGGCAATTCCGTTATCTCCGTCAATAATTTTATTAAACTGTTCAATAGCGCTATTGTAATCATTGGATTTGTAATAAGCATATCCCAATTGGTAAAAATCAGTATTGCTCCACTTTTCATTTTTACCTTTATAATCAAGCAAATATGGAAGTGCTTTATCGTATTCTTTTAAATTAAAATAACTTTCGCCTATGATTTTTGATAATTCAGACTTTTCTTCAGGAGTAGATTTATTAATCTGTACTAATCCTTCTTCTATAGCTTTTTGGAAATTACCTGTTTTAAAGCTCATATCTGCCTGATAATATCCCATTTTTTCTTTATACTCTGTTTTACTTTCTACTTTTCCAAACAGCTTTTTAGCATCGTCAAAATTATCTGTATCATAAGCAATATAGCCCAGATAATAAGTTGCCTGCTCTCCCCATTCTCCATTTTGATTTACTTTTTCAAGGTATTTTTTAGCTTCGCTTCTATTTTTCATAAAAAAGTAGCTATATCCTTTTTCAAAGTTAAACTTATCCAGTCTTTTATCTCCCGAAATACTTTCGTCCTTAACTTTTGATGCGTAATGAAGTGCTTTGGCAAACTCTCCTTTCATAAAAAAATAATCCGTCACTTCAACATAAGCTTGATTTTGCTTTGAACTGGTCGGATAATTTTTCACAAACTCATCTATTTTATCCTCTGCTCCTGCCTGATCTAACCTGATAGCGCAATTTGCTATGTAATACACGCAATCAGCTTCTATTTCTTTATGCGAAACTAATTGGGATTGCTTTACTTTGTTGAATAGGATTTGTGCTGCCAGGTATTGCTCTTCCTGATAAAGACTTACCGCGTGATTAAAATCAGCCAACTCATTCGTATATCCTGCAGATTGCTGAGCATTTGCTGTTAAACCACTTAATGCCAGCGACAAACAAGCTAATCTATTTATTTTATGCATTTGATTCAATTTTTTATGTCAAATATATCATTTATACTATTTAAAAACATATTTTACGTACATATTATTGTGCTAAAAGAACAATATATTTTCAAGGTTTTATAAAATTATTTCTTATTAAAATTAATTTAATCTATTTCATTATAGAAAAGTAGAATCAAAATAAGTAGTCAAAAAAAAACCTTGTTTGAAACAAGGCTTTTTTTTAAATTTAATATTATTAATTGGTAAATAACAATTCGCGGTATTTGGTTAAAGTCCACAATTCATTGTCAACCATCATTTCCAATTTATCACTGTGATAGCGAATAATATCAAAATAAGGCTTTATTTTATTGCAATATGCTTTTGCCTGCTCTTCAACGTCTTCAATATTGTTAGCCGTTTTTCGCTCATTTGTCATTTCTGTTACTTTAGTACTTATTTGCGCAATGTGATGCGAAATTTTTTCTATCAAAACCAATTGTTCGGAAGCTACATCTTTAAACTTCTTTTCTCCAAAAATTTCTTTTAATCCTTTGACGTTTTCAATTACCATATTTTGGTATCTGACTGCAGTTGGAATTACGTGATTTCTGGCAATATCTCCCAGTACTCTTCCTTCAATTTGCAGGCGTTTTACATATTCTTCCAATTCAATTTCATAACGCGCTTCAATTTCTATTTTGGTCATTACTTCCATCTCTTCAAATATTGCGATAGATTGGGGAGCAATTTTTATTTTTAATGCGTCAGGTGTATTTTTATTATTGCTTAACCCTCTTTTTTCTGCTTCCATTTCCCATTCTTCACTATATCCATCTCCTTCAAACAAAATTCGCTCACTTTGCTTAATGTATTCTCTCAATACGTTAAAGATTGCTTCATCTTTTTTAAGTCCTTCTTTTTCTATCAAATGGTCAACTTCTAGTTTAAAATCTTTTAACTGCTTAGCTACAATTGTGTTTAAAACCGTCATCGGCATGGCACAATTTGCCGTTGACCCCACTGCTCTAAACTCCCACTTGTTACCAGTAAAAGCAAAAGGAGAAGTTCTGTTTCGGTCTGTATTATCCAACAAGACATCAGGTATTTTTCCAACTACATTTAATTTTAAATCTGTTTTTTCTTCCGGCGATAGTTTTCCGTCTGTGACCACTTTCAATTCCTCTAAGACCTTTGTCAGTTGTTGTCCGATAAACATAGACATAATAGCAGGCGGAGCTTCATTAGCCCCCAAACGATGATCGTTACTAGCAGAAGCAATAGAAGATCTCAACAGTTCTTCATTGTCATTAACCGCTTTGATTGTATTGATAAAAAACGTCAAGAATTGTAAATTACTTTTTGGCGTTTTGCTCGGACTTAACAGGTTAACACCTGTATCTGTAGCCAGTGACCAGTTATTGTGTTTCCCGGATCCGTTTACGCCTTTGAATGGTTTTTCGTGAAAAAGCACTTTAAAATGATGTTTTTCAGCTACTTTTTTCATCACATCCATCAATAGAGAATTATGATCTACTGCTAAATTCGTCTCTTCAAAAATAGGAGCTAATTCAAATTGGTTAGGAGCTACCTCATTATGTCTGGTTTTAACAGGAATCCCTAGTAAAATACAATTATTCTCTAAATCGTGCATATAATTTAACACTCTGCTTGGAATAGAACCAAAATAATGGTCATCCAATTGCTGTCCTTTTGCAGCTGTATGTCCAAGCAGTGTTCTTCCCGTAGTTAAAATATCCGGACGAGAAGCCGCTAAAGCTGAATCCACTAAAAAATATTCCTGTTCCCACCCTAAAGTAGGAGTTACTTTTTTTACGTTTTTATCAAAATACCGGGCTACTTCTGTTGCTGCAATATCTATCGCATTTAAGGCTTTTAACAAAGGAGTTTTATTGTCTAATGCCTCGCCAGTGTAAGAAATAAACACCGTCGGAATACACAAGGTTGAGCCGAAGATAAATGCCGGAGAAGTAGGATCCCATGCAGTATATCCTCTTGCTTCAAACGTATTTCTAATTCCGCCATTCGGAAAACTTGAAGCGTCCGGTTCCTGTTGAACCAATTGACTCCCATTGAATTTTTCAACCGGATCACCGTCAAATTGCGTTTCAAAAAAGGCATCGTGTTTTTCTGCCGTAATTCCCGTTAAAGGCTGAAACCAGTGTGTGTAATGGGTGACTCCTTTAGACAAAGCCCATTCTTTCATTCCCAAAGCAATATAATCTGCAAGCTTCCGATCTATTTTTATTCCAAACTGCGCATTTTTTACAGCTTGATAAGCTTCAGGCGTCAAAAACTGACGCATTGATTTATCATTAAATACATTATCCCCAAAAATCAATGATTTTCTTCCTAATTCTTCTACTTTTACAGCTACTCTTGATGCAGCTTTTTCTATAGCCCGAAAACGAAATGTTGACATAAATACAATTTTTATATGAGTACCCCCTATTTTTACACAGCAAAAGTAAAATAAAATCATTAAAAACACGATATACCCCTCTATTTTTTATATCAAATAAAAAAAACAGCTTAATCAAATTTGATTAAACTGTTTTTTGCTATCTTCCAAATAGAAAGTGATTAATATTTTTTAACCACACTTATATTCTGCAAATTATATTTTGCTACAACTTCATCATAGCTCAGGGGGTGGATTTCTGAATTACCGCTGTTAGTCGAGTTAAATTTTTGAACAGGATCAGCTCCGGGCACATATATAATTCTAAAAATCATATTCTTTAAAAACCCTGGATGACTTCCGTTTCCGTTAAAAATCCCTAAAGGAGCTGTAGCCCTTGCTATAATTTCAAAATCATTCACTCCATAGTTATAAATGTATTCCAACTCTTCATCTTGCTGCGTTGCGTTGTCATATACAAAATATCGCTGAGGTAAGGGAGACCAAATAGGATTTCCTTTGTTATCGGTGTCTTCCATTACAAAAATTAAAACTACATCACCCAGATATAATTTTACATCATGTTTAACAAGCTGACTAGCTATATTAGCATTTAAATCTCCGTCAAAATTCAATTTTATATCTGTTACATACGGATATACTGTTGGTCCGGGAGGTCCTTCCGGTCCTTCACAATTACTAAAAATTATTCCACTTACAATCAGTGCAAATAACATTGCCATTCTTTTCATAATCTGTTTTCTTTTAATCTTTAAATCCAAAGTTATAATACATTTTTTAAAATGACGATTTAATTAAGGTTTTTTTAATATTTGTAAGTAGCAAAGTAAATTTTTAAAATAAATTTTCAGTAAAAATACATTAAAGATTAATAACAGGGAAAACGATTGTAAATAAAGGCTTTACAATCGTTTTTTGATTTTTTGGTAATGATGTAAAAAGCAGAAAAAAGCGAGGTTATGCAAAAGTAAGGTTACTAAAACGTTACTTTTAAACATTAGGAAAGATATTTTTAATATACTGTATTTCAGCTTTTTGCATAGTTTTTCATATTGTTCCGTAGCTCACATAGATTTAATTTTATCATTAAGAATTGTGAGTATGGAAACGACAAAAAAATCAACGTTTAAGGTTCTTTTCTACCTTAAAAAGAATGCCCCGAAGAAGAACGGGAAAGTTACGGTTATGTGCAGAATTACCGTAAACGGTAATCAGTCTGCATTCAGTGCCAAGTTGGATATTTCCGCAACAAATTGGGATTTGAAGTACGGCAGGGTTTTAGGTAAAAGCCGAGAAGCCCAAGAAACAAACAGCAAACTTGACAAAATCCGTTCAGGTATTGAGGAATGTTATTCCAAAATCCTAAAGAACGAGGGAACGGTAAACAGTATTAAACTCAAAAATGCCTTTCTCGGTATGGATAGTGGAGAGCTGACCTTTTTCAAGTTCTATGAACAGTTTCTCTCCGATTATGAGAAAAAGGTCAATAACGGACTTCGGGTAAATGGCACACGCAGTAAGTACAAAACACTTTTAAAGCACCTGCGAAATTTTGCACTGACAAAATACGGTTATTCTGACTTATCATTCAACGACCTTACATCTGATTTTGTGCAGGACTTTGATTATTACCTGCGTGACGAACAGAGCTTGACACACAACACCATTTGGTTGTATATGATTGGATTTACCACGCTTTGCCGTTTGGCAATGAGCAGGAAGCATCTTGCTTTTAATCCGTTCAGCGAGTACAAGAATACCAAAAAGGACAAAGACAGAGGTTATCTGTTGCGGAACGAGTTGGAACAGCTTGTAATGTTCAATTGCGAGAAAAAGAAAGACGAATTGGTTAAAGACCTCTTTGTTTTCAGTTGCTTTACTGGTCTTTCCTATTCAGATATGAAAGGGCTTAGAAACAGTAATATTCAGGATTTCTTTGACGGTAACCAGTGGATTATCATACGTAGGAAAAAAACAGCCACATCGTCAAACGTGATGCTGTTGGATATTCCCAAAATGATTATCGAAAAATATATAGGATTTTCAAAAGACGGAAAGGTATTTCCTGTACCCTCAAATACAGTCTGCAATGACAGCCTAAAGAGAATATCACAACTGATTGACTGCCTGAAAGAAAAGAAGGTAACCTTTCACTTGGCACGTCATACGTTTGCCACGCTGTTTTTGAGCGAAGGCGTACCACTTGAAAGTTTGAGCAAAATGTTAGGGCATAAAAATATTGCCACCACACAGATTTATGCCAAGATACTCAACGAGAAAGTTGGAAAGGATATGCAAAAGGTTTCCCATAAATTTAAGGGTATGGAAAAGTCATTTGTTTCGCAACTCTGAACAGTGATTTATAATTCTGATGTACAAAAGTCAATGTTAACTGCATTGGCTTTTTTTGTAATTTAGGCATTGATAAAATAATATCTACGAAAAGTTAAAATAGTATAAATATTGACCAGTTTCGGGGTTATACAAACAGTAAAGAAGATGCCGAAATCAGGAGTAAAAAAGAAAGTATGACACAAGATGAACTGATAATAAATTGGAGCGATAAAATCCTTCAACATTTACTGAAACTCAAAGAAGAAAAATATCTTGACCTAACTTTTTGGCTTAGAAAAAAAGATAGTGAAAGACTTAGAAAAGGATATTGGTTTCAAGGAAGTCATTACATTTTTCTCGGTTTGGTAAATAAAGGCGATTGGAAAAACAAAACTAGACAAGCAGGTTTGGTATTTAATTTTTGGGATATTGAAAATCCCAATGCCTATCTTGAGTTAGCATTTCAATCAGAAAAAGACACACAAATCATACAAGCTTATGAAGAAATAATTGAGAAAATAGGAGGATTCGAACAAAAGGGCAAAGGCAATTACTATAAGCATTATCCTGAAACAGATTTCATAAAAATAATTAACTCTTTCTATTCAAACGAGTGGAAAATATTTATAGAGACTTTTGAAAAATTTAATCTTACAGAAGAATTAATCATACCCGAAGACAAGTTTCAGAGCTTATTGAACAGAACATTGCAAGTTAAAGAGAATAGAGATATTGAATTACCACAAGATACTATTCACGAACCAGATGACGACATAAATTATTGGTGGTTAAATGCAAATCCAAAAATTTGGTCAATTAGTAAACATAATGTTGGGGAGAAACAGACCTATACCACCCATAATGAAAAAGGAAACAAAAGAAGAATCTACAAACATTTCGAAGCTACCAAAAGAGGTGATTTAATGATTGGGTATGAAAGTACCCCTACTAAGCAAATAAAAGCTATCTATGAAATTACACAAGGAATTCATAATACAGTCAAAGGAGAAGAAATTGAGTTTGAACTGATTGAAAAATTAGAAATTCCTATTCATTGGAATGATTTGAAAAACAATCCCTCGCTTCAAGAATGTGAAGTCTTTATAAATAACCAAGGAAGTTTATTCAAGCTGACAGAGGAAGAATATGAAATTATAAGAGAGATTATTGATAATAAAAATATTATCACAGAAAAACTCCTTCAGTCTGAAAACATCAAGAGTTACAAATTTTCTGAAGATGCAGACAAGCCATTTATCAGTGAAGAAGATTTCTCGAATACAGTTTCATTATTAAAGCGGAAGAAAAATATAATTCTACAAGGTCCTCCAGGTGTAGGAAAGACTTTTATCGCTAGAAAACTTGGTTATGAAATTATGCAAGAGATAAAAGATACTAATATTGAAATGGTTCAATTTCATCAATCTTATAGTTATGAGGATTTTATACAAGGTCTACGCCCTACCCAAAAAGGAGGGTTTGATTTACGAGATGGTATTTTTTACTCATTTTGTCAAAGAGCGTTGGCTCATCCTGACCGTCCTTTCTTTTTCATAATTGATGAAATCAATAGAGGTAACTTAAGTAAAATATTTGGCGAGTTATTGATGTTAATTGAAGCTGATAAAAGAGATGAAAAATTTGCATTAAAACTTACATATTCAGAAGATGAAGAAGACCGATTTTATGTTCCAGAAAATCTGTATATAATTGGTACAATGAATACAGCTGACCGTTCTCTTGCAATAGTAGATTATGCTTTGAGAAGAAGATTTGCTTTTGTTTCATTACAGCCTGATTATGGTCTAAACTTTCGCTCGTTTTTAAGTGACAAAGGTTTGTCAGAAGGAATTATTGAACACATATGCACTTCAATTTCAAAATTAAATTTCAAAATAAAAGAAGATGTTAACCTTGGAGAAGGCTTTCAAATTGGACATAGCTATTTTTGTACATACTCAAATGATAGAAATGAAAATCAGTGGTGGTCGGACATATTAAATTATGAACTAAAGCCGTTGCTGGAAGAGATTTGGTTTGACGACCTTTCAAAAGTTTCTGATATATTAAAACAGCTTTCAAGGTAAAAAATGGCAATCCCAATCGAAAATATATACTTTTTGCTTTGCTATGCTTGGAACAAGTTAGACGAAAAAGAACGTGTTGATGTTTCTATAGATGACAAAACAGAATTACTCGATTTATTTGCTAAGGTACTAATTACCTCTTCAAAGCTTTTACTCAAAAGAGGAATCGATAAAAGTTATATAGACCACCAAGAAGAAATTTCAGGGGTTAAAGGCAAAATTGAAATCAGTCAGACTCTCAAGAGAAATTTACTTTTCAAACAAAAAACTGTTTGTACTTATGATGATTTCTCTGCCAATATTATCACAAATCAAATTTTGGTTTCAACAATTAATAGGCTCACGAGAACAAAAGGCATTGACCCTTTCCTAAAAATAGAATTAGCAAAATTGCAAACAATGTTACTCGGAGTTGACTTAATTGAAATCAAAGCAAGTCACTTTAAACAAGTCAAATTAAACAGAAATAATCGTTTTTATGGTTTTGTGATGAATGTATGTCATCTTATTTTTCAAAGTACATTCCCATCAGAAGAAAAAGGGAAATACAAATTTTCTGACTTTACAAAGGATGAAAAGAAAATGAATCAGTTGTTTGAAGCGTTTATTAGAAATTTTTATCGTATTGAGCAGAGAAAATTTAACACTGTTAAAAAAGAAATAATTAAATGGCAATTTCAAGAAGATGATATCGAAAGTCATCAGTATCTACCTCAAATGGAAACTGATATTTCATTGGAAAATGAAGAAAAAAAGATAATTATTGATGCTAAATATTACAAAGAGACAATGACTGTCAATTACGACAAAGAGAGAATTAGGTCATCTAACCTATATCAGCTATTTAGTTATTTATTAAATCAGCAGGATGGTAGTGAAAAAACTAATATGGCAACTGGAATACTTTTATATCCAACTATTGAGAGAGATTATGATTTAGATTTTAAATATGACAATCATAAAATTCAGATACGGACTGTTAATCTTGACACAAATTGGAAAAATATATCGACAAGGCTTAAAGAAATAATAAACGTTTGATTTAACATTAATAAAGTAAGTTATATAATTTAAAACAGCCCATCGCTTTAAGCAGTGGGCTGTTTCTTTAATTGATGATACGTTCACAGTTTCAGACAGTCAGCTAACGCTGATAATTGTCTTCCAATACCTTGATAATATCGCTTTCACGAAACAGAATTTTCCGTTCGAGCTTGATAAAAGGTATCAGTCCGTCATCTCTGTACTGTTGCAACGTCCGTTTGCTGATATGCAACATCTCGCAAATCTGTTCGCCTGACAGATAAATTTCCCCTTTTAAGAGTGGATGAAAATATTCTCTGATATACAGCAGTTCATTTTTGATACCTACCACAGCTTCGAGCAGGGCAAGCATATCCTCGTTTGAATTTCCAATCTGTTTCATTTCTTTTGCTTTTTTAATGGTCGCTCTCCCTGCATAAGTAATTCCACTTCGGATAATCTGAAATATGTTTTCCGATTGATTTGCGTTGCCCCAAGAATGCCCTTTGCCCTGTACGTTTGTAAAGTTCTTTTACTAACATTGAGTAGTTGGCAGGCTTCCTGTTGGTCGAGCCATTTCGTTGCCTGTTGTAATGCTTTGTAGGGTACAGTCATTTTCGCTATCAAATTGGAAACTTCCTTTACTTCCCTGTGCAATGCCTTTAAAATCTGAATGTCCAAAACTGTTATTTCCATTTCACATTGTTTAAACCTCGAAAGTAGAAGCTATTTTAATAGATAGCTTTGATGTTGCCGTCAGAGGTCGCATTTGGCTTTCAGTTGCCGAATACTATCAAAGAAATATTTAAAAAAATCTAAAAAAGAACAAAAAGGTAGCAAATGTAAGGCGGACACCCACCGCACAGTCCAACCAAAAGCTTACGGCATAATGGCGGGGCAAATATGGTAGCTTCGCCCAGTTATTGTGTGTGATTGCCCTGCCACCCTTCGGGACTTATTCCGTTTCCTTTTGGTTTTCCACTTGTCCGCCTTGATTGAATGGCTTTCTTTTTTTTCTGTTTTTTTGTTTTGAAAAATTATTTTAAAAGGGAGCAACGCACCACACTCGATACCGCCCCACAATCAAAACAACGGCTTGTGCTTCTCATTATAGATTTCGCTAATTAATTCCCCGAACTCCTGAAAGTGGTACTCGATAATGTTGTCCAGATAGGCATAAATCGTCAGTTTGTCGATGCCCATAATATTGGTAAGCCTGTTAAATGTTTCGTGGTGTTCCTGCCGTACATACACCGATTTACCCCTACTTGCAGTACTGTTCGGAATTTTAAAGAACTGTCCGCAGTAGTCCTGTTTGGTCAGCTTCTTTGGCTTGGAGGTGCTTTTTTTCGTGCTGTTCGTTGACAGTTTAGTTTGTTCCGTTTCTGTTGCTATTTCCTCGGGTTCTTCGCCTGCCATTACACGCATAATAGCTTCCTCATCCACATCGGGTTTGGCAAAGTCTTTCCTATGTGTTGTTCCTTGTTGTTCTATCAAAGGTTGCTTCTTTTCATCAGTAAGGAAATTTTCAATAGAAAAATCCTCTTTTTCGGGTTGCTGATTTTTGTTTTCCTCATGTATCATATCTCTTAATTTTAATATTATATCCAATTAGTTGTTTGGCTAGCTAAGCAGTCAGTTGTATGTACGATTGCACCTATGTAACAACCTATCTACCTATGCACCTGCATACCCTTAATTAGCTGTTTCGTTAACTGAAAAGTGTGTAATTCGTCTGCATTCAATCACGAAGATTTGCTGACGGGATTTATGCCGATTGGCTACATAGTTAAGGTTATAACCAATCAGCCAACTAACCAGATACAAATGAAATAAAAGCAAATCCAATCCCCATAAAGGTGGTAGTATTTGGCGTTTATTAGCTTTGTTTGGCGTGATTGTAAGTTGTTGTTATTCAAATAGTCTTATCGAACTTTGCAATGGAAGCGACTGCTTTTTTCTGCTAACTCCAATCCGTTTGCAAAACGGATTTTTCTGAACTCCTGTTCAGAGCAAGTTATCTCTTGAGGTCCTCGAAATAAATTTCCGCACCTCAAGAGCACTTGCCCTTGCAGGGGGCTGGAAACGGCTCCGAAGTCGCTCGTTTATGTAAAATTAAAAATGGATTATTATGGAAGAGAAAAACAGAAAACAGATTAAAAAAACAGGAAGGAAACCAAAGATTGACCCTGCCGTCAATCGGTATTCAATCAACCTGAATGCACAGGATAATGCCAAATTTCTTGCCCTCTTTGACCAATCAGATATGAAAGTAATCGCCCATTTTATTACCGCCTGCATCTTTCAGAAGACCGTAAAGACCGTGAAAATTGATATGAATGCTATCGAATATCACGAAAAGTTGACCCGATTTTTTAGCCAGTTCCGAGCAATCGGAACAAATTACAACCAGATTGTGAAGATATTGTACCGCAATTTTTCCGAGAAAAAAGCAGGAACATACCTTTTTAAATTGGAAAAGGAAACCATAGAATTGGTAAAAGTCACGAAGGAAGTCATGCGTTTGACACAGGAATTTGAAGAGAAGTATTTGAAAAAAGAGTAAAGTTATGATTGCAAAAATCGGAAAGGGAAGCAATATGTACGGAGCGATTTTGTACAATCAGCAGAAAGTAGACAATGAAACCGGAGCGGTTCTGCTCTTGAACAAGATACCCGACACGGTGGACGGCAGTTATTCTGTAGCTTATTTTAATAAATGCTTTGAGCCATATTTATCGGCAAACATCAAAACGGAAAAGACGGTACGGCATATTTCGCTGAACCCAGATCCTGCGGATAAGGTCAGCGATGAACAGTTTATGGAAATGGCACAGGAATATATGGAGCGTATGGGTTATAGCAATCAACCTTATATAGTTTTCAAACATACGGACATTGACCGCACCCATATTCATATCGTTTCGACCTGTGTAGGCATTGACGGAAAGAAAATCCCCGATGATTACGACCATCCACGCTCAATGGCAATCTGTCGGGATTTAGAACAGAAATATAATCTGCAGAAAGCTACTGAACAAGAGCAGAAACAAGCCAACAAAATTTTCAAGCCTGTAAATCATAAAAATGGTGGCACCAAAAGTCAGATTGCTTCGGTAGTAAGGCATCTGCCAAAGTATTATAGCTTTTCTACTATTGGTAGTTACAATACTTTACTTTCCCTTTTCAATATCACAGTGGAAGAAGTCAAAGGAGAGCGGGACGGTCAACCTGTAAACGGATTGGTTTATGTAGCATTGGATGAGAACGGAAATAAAGCAAGTAATCCGTTTAAAGCATCACTTTTCGGAAAAGATGCAGGAGTAAGACAACTGCAAAAACACTTTGAGCAGTCCAAAGAGAAAATGAAAACCAATCCTGCGAGGTCTGTACTAAAAAATACCATTGAATTGGCTATACATACCACAAACAACGAAACGGATTTTAAAAAGCAATTGACCGAGCAGGGTATCAATACGATTGTCCGTAAAAATGAAAGCGGACGGATTTACGGTATGACCTTTATAGACAACGGAAGTCGTAGTGTTTGGAACGGCTCACAATTAGACAGAAATTTGTCGGCAAACGTATTTAATGATTATTGGAACAATGGAAATAAACCCGAATTGAAATTACAGGATAACCCTGTTTCTAAAGCAAATGAAATAGACAGCGTACCGACAAAAGACCTTTTTGAATTTCTTTCAAATGAGCATTCGTCCAATTCCGATTTAGGATTGCTCAGCTTATTACCCGATGCACAGGGCGAGGACTACGAGGAAGAACAGTTTGCAAGCCAAATGAAAAAGAAAAAGAAGAAAGGAAGGAGATTGTAATAATCTGTTTTTCTTGCTATAAAATCGAACAATCCTTGCAAATTCCCGTGAGTACACAATTCACACTTTCAACATTGTAGCCATTGGGAACAGAAAAATTAACAGCTTCGGGTAAACACTCTATTGTCTGACATTTGACACAGCGAAAATGAAAATGATTATCGGCAAAACTTTTTTCATCACATTTTATACATACGGCAAAATATTGTTTTCCGTCTTCGGCTACAATTTTATGCACTAACCCGTCCTCACAAAAACGATTTAATATTCTGTAAATAGTAGCCCTGTCAATTTCTACATCTATTTTTTGTTCAATCGCATCACGGCTCATCGCTTTTCCTGTATTTGCCAACAAGTTAAAAATAACTTCTTTTGACGGTGTATTTCTACGTTTCATCTCTACTATTTCTCTTTGGCAAAGTTAATGCAAATAATTTGCATTAACTTATTGCCACACTGTCGCAATAATAAAAAACTTTTTTATCTTTGCCAAAAGATTTGAATAAAATGACAGCAGAAAAAACCTTAAAATTTGGTGGAATAGAAGTTTTCACTACAAATATCAAAAGCAAAATTCAGGCAGAACGCATTGTACAAATACTTGAAAGCAGTTTTCCAAAATTGAAAATCAATTTTGATTTATGCGAAACCGAATTACCTTATCCTTGTGGACATACGATTTTACGAGTTGAAGACAACGAAATAAATTCAGAAAATATAATTTCAATCATAAAGAAATCGGGGTTTATGTGCGATATTTTAGAAGATAAAGTCTGTAAATAATAAAAAATATGACAGAATTTTGGGAAGAAGCATTTAAAGACAAACAAGAAATGTGGGGCTTAGAACCTGCAAAATCTACCGTTTTGACAAAGGACATTTTTCTGGAACATAATGTCAAGAATATCCTTATCCCAGGAATTGGATATGGACGTAATGCACAAATTTTTCTTGAGAACGGAATGACAGTTACAGGTATTGAAATTTCACAGACAGCCATTGATTTGGCTCAAAAACATTTTGGAAGTGGATTGAAAATTTATCACGGTTCGGTTACAGATATGCCTTTTGACGACAATTTATTTGACGGAATATTTTGCTACGGTTTAATTTACTTGTTAGATATGGACGAAAGAGCAAAATTGATCCAAGACTGTTTTAATCAGCTGACTGAAGGTGGATTAATGGTTTTTACAGCAATTACTAAAGATGCAACAACCTATGGACAAGGATCGCTAATAGGCAAGGATCGCTATGAAATGTTTGGTGGGGTCAAAATCTTCTTCTATGATAGGCAAACCATTGAGGAAGAGTTTAGTAGTACAGGACTTTTTGAAATAACCGAAGTGACAGAAAACTATCCGTTTTACTTAATCAAATGCAAGAAAAAAACATTGTAACGAAGAAGAATTTATCCGTTATATTAGATAGGCAATTGTTCTATTGCCTCAATATTTTTTCAGAAATGACAAACTGAACTCAATATAGAAAAACTATTTCCCTTTTATCTTCTTTCTATGCTTTAGTCCAAAATCAATTAAAGCATTGACAACTGTTTCAGTTTCTTTGGCGTGTGCGGTAAGTGCATAAGAAACGGTAACAGGTTTGGTGTTATTAACTGTTCGGGTAATCAGTAAATTATCTTCCAATTCCTGCAACTCTTTAGATAGTACTTTGGGTGATATTCCCAGAGCCATTTCTTGTAAATCTTTAAATCTCATTGTGCCATAGTTCTGTAAATTGTGCAGGATACAAAATTTCCATTTGCCACTCAGCAGTTCAATGCCATCTTTTAACGCCAATATGCTTTCTTTATTGATGTTACTTTTTTTGTCTTCCATAAAATAGTTACTTTCCAAAAGGTAATGAATAGCAAATATAAATCGAATATCTGATAGTTTTGTAGTCAGAAATTATAAAAACAGTTCATTATGAAAATAACAGTAATCGCAAACATTTCGGCTAATGGAAGAATTTTAATAGCTGACAACCCTCATCATCAGTTACCACCAGAAGCTATGGAATTTTACGTGCAATTTGTAAGACAAGTTGGTAACGTTGTGATAGGATTGAAAACCTTTGAAAATTATCTAAAATTCCCAAAAGAAGTAAAAGAGCTTTTTAAAGGGGTAGAAATCATCATATTGTCTGATAAACCTTATACAGTTGATGGCTACAAGACCGTAAGTAGTCCGGAGGAGGCAGTTGAATATATGTCTGGAAAAGATGTGCAGGAAATTGCCATTGGAGGCGGAGCAGGTACTTTCAATGCATTTATAGACAAAGATTTGGTTACAGATATTTATTTTAACGTCAACCCAATAATCACTGGAGCTGGAGCTATTTTAGGAAACAACAACGAGTTAAATTCAAAATTTAAATATAAAGAACAGAAACTTAAAAACGGTTTTGTTCAACTCCATCTAGCTAAAGAAGGAATAAAGACGAACCTATAGCCCCGTAAAACATGAACTGAATACCGATTCCTGAATTTTTATTTGTAATAACAAGACAGAAAATGAGCTTAAAGAAATTGTGACATAGATGGACATTATCTTTTGCTTTAGCGTTTGCAAGTGATCCATTATATAAACCTGAATGACATCATCATTAAATCATATTATCTCGGAGATACAGCGAAAAGAAAAAGCTATTTCGCTCACTTCCCCCAATGAGATTGATGAAGCATACCAAATGACCATATACCTGAAAGAATATTTATGGTCTATACGAGAGGATGTTACAAAGCAAGGTTTTAAAAACCATTGGGAGGAGATCAATTTCTTTCGCAATATCAAGCCATATATTCTCTCTAAGCTCATTTACCACAACAAGATCTTTCGCATACAGACAGCTTGTCCTGTTGATGGAGGAAAAATGTACGCAAGTTATTTTTCAGAACAGATAAAGGAATTAAAACAGGAATACAGGGAACACATCTACAATTCAGATTTTTACCGATATTACCGTTCAGGAAGAACCGACCGTGATGAAACCTACTTTAGATTAGGCAATATTAATTTCCACGATGGTTTGAATAGTTTTGTCTTTGAAATTGACCCACTGTTTTCAACCTATTATGATAACAAAGTGGCTCGGATAATAGCAAATGAATTACTTTATACCTACATACTCCAAAAAATCAATGATGATGAAATGGCAGATTTTTCTGCGAGGGATATATCTGATAGCATCCTTTGGACGGATACCAAAAATGCCTTGATAGAACTGATTTATGCTCTTTACACAAATGGCTCTCTTTCTGATGGTAAAATAGGAATACGCAAAATCAGTTTGGCTTTAGAAAGAATGTTTCAGATTTCCTTAGGAGATTTGCATCATTCTTTCCATCGAATGAAATATCGAGCAGGTTCCAGAACCGCATTTTTAGACCAGCTAAAATCTTCTCTCGAAGAATATATGGACAAAGATTTGTAAACGAATACAGATAAAAACAAACAAAAAGGGCAGCAAAGTTAACGGATGCCACCAACTCCGCACGCATAATGGCTTCGCCACCCTTCGGGACTTATAGTGCTTTGTTGGCTTGCATCCGTTGTTAGAATTGCTTTCTTTTTTTTCCTGTTTTTTTTCTTTTGGAGTGAATTTTAGTATTTAATATTTCATAGAGGTAGCTTCCGCACTTAAGAGGTCAGCCGTTCCAAATCTCCACGAAAATGGCACTAAAGAGAAATATTTGATAAGAGTACATCAAACTAAAATAATTAGCTATATTTGTCAATTATTGACAAGTATTAATTTGCAAGTATATGAAAGCAACTTTTGGCGAATACATCAAAAAACTAAGGACAGACAATGGTTTGACTTTAACTCAACTTGCATTTCAGCTTGACCTTGATTCTGCAAATTTGAGTAAAATAGAAAACGGGAAAAGAGAATTTGATGAAAAGCGTTTGGAGAAATTAGCAAATGCTTTTGACCTTGACCTTGAAAAACTGAAAGTAGAATATTTTGCAGACCAATTCGCTAAAAAAATGTACGAATATAATTGCTCTCCCGAAACACTGATTGTAGCCGAGGAAAAAGTCAATTATTTGAAGAACAAGAACGTAAAACAAGCTGAGATAAAATTCTAACCAAACAAGAAGCGATGCTAAAACAGCTTATAGAAAAATATCAGTCAGACAGAATTCATTATCTGACTAATAAATATAACGAAACACAACTCCGTAGTGATTTCTTAGACCCATTTTTTGAATTGTTGGGTTGGGATATTAAGAATAATGCAGGGAAACCAACTAACGAAAGAGAGGTAATTTTAGAAGAACCATTGAAAGCAAATGCTTCTGAACATTCAAAGAAACCAGATTATACTTTCCGACTTTTTTCGGAAAGAAAGTTCTTTTTGGAAGCCAAGAAACCGTTTGTCAAAATTGAAGCGGACAATGAAACAGCTAAACAAATAAGACGTTACGGTTTTACCGCCAAACTAAAAATTTCTGTCCTTTCCAACTTTGAATACCTTATTATTTATGATACTTCGGTCAAAGTTGAACAAGGAGATACCTTTCAAAAAGCACTTGTTAAGAAATATCATTATACCGAGTACGAAAGTAAGTTTGATGAAATCAAACGACTGTTAGGCAAGGAAGAAGTTTATTCAGGAGGGTTTGATAACGAATGGAAAGAGATTGAAAACAAAATCAATCAATATTCTATTGACAATTTATTTTTAAAGCAAATCAATGAATGGCGTAAGGCATTAGGTGCTGAAATCCACAAGTACGAACCGAACATTGATGAACAGCAATTGAATGATATTGTTCAGAACTATCTGAACCGTATATTGTTTTTACGTGTATGTGAGGACAGAAATTTAGAAGATTATCAAACTCTTTTAAAATTTGCGAATACAAACGACTTTAAAGCCTTAATCAAAAAATTTCAGGACGCTGATAAACGCTATAATTCAGGGCTATTTGACCAATTATTAAAGGATAAGATTGTAGAGAATATTAGCTCCGTATTTTGGACAATTATCAAGCATCTGTATTATCCTGAAAGCCCTTATTCTTTTAGTGTTTTCTCGTCTGATGTGTTGGGAAGCATTTATGAAATCTTCCTTTCTGAAAAATTA
Organism: Myroides indicus; assembly: GCF_004364575.1. Taxonomy (GTDB): domain Bacteria; phylum Bacteroidota; class Bacteroidia; order Flavobacteriales; family Flavobacteriaceae; genus Flavobacterium; species Flavobacterium indicum_A. Next base: position 77,708 of record NZ_SOAG01000001.1, read on the forward strand.
GTTGTTCAAAGCGGTGCGGTAGAATTGGTAAAGAAACCTGAAAACATAGACAGGGATATTGTTACCACACCAACGTTTATTATCAATGACATTCTAAGAAACACGGTTTTGCCCAAGTGCAAAGACAAAACAGACGAAGAAATTCTGCAATTAAAATTCGCTGATATTGCTTGTGGTTCAGGAGCATTTTTGTTGGAGTTATTCCAGCTATTGAATGACATTTTAATTGACTATTATTTGGAAAATGATAAGTCAAAACTCATTCAAACTAACATCAATACTTATAAACTTCCTTTTGAAATCAAAAGAAAAGTTTTGTTGAATTGCGTTTATGGCGTTGATAAAGACTACAATGCGGTTGAAGCAACGAAATTTGGTTTATTGTTGAAATTATTGGAAAGCGAAGATGTAAATTCAACCAACAAAACCAAGCCTGTTTTACCTGACCTCTCAAAGAATATCTTTTTTGGGAACAGCTTATTAAACTCAAAACAAGTTGAAAAGAAAAATCAAACAGCAGTAAACCCATTTGATTTTTCAAAGCTCCGTTTTGATGTGATTGTTGGAAATCCGCCTTATATGAAATCGGAGGATATGAAAAATATCACACCGCTTGAGCTACCATTATACAAGACAATTTACACATCAGCTTACAAGCAGTTTGACAAATACTTTTTGTTCCTTGAACAAGGGCTGAATTTATTGACCGATGACGGAATTTTAGGCTATATCGTTCCAAGTAAGTTTACCAAAGTGGGTGCAGGTAAAAAACTTCGGGAGTTACTTACAGAAAAAGAATATTTACATTCAATTGTTTCATTTGGGGCAAATCAGGTTTTTGCCGATAAAACAACTTATACCTGTTTGCTCATTCTGAATAAAAAGCCTCAAAAGACGTTTCAATATGCGGAGATAAAGAGCTTAAAGAGTTGGAAAGTTAGAGAGCCCAACGCAGTTAAATATGAAACTCAAATAACTAAGACTTTAGACGATGATGTTTGGGTTTTAATTCCTTCTGAATTGAAGCCCGTATTCAATAAAATTTTAGCTCAGTCCGAAAAGCTGGAGTTAATACTTGGTGAAAAGAATATCACAAATGGCATTCAAACAAGCAAAAACCCTTTATATATAATCATACCTCAAAGGATTGATAAATCTTTTGCTCACTTTGAAATAAAAGGTGTCAAATGGAAAATTGAAAAAGAATTACTACGCCCATATTATAAAACACCATCAAGTAAAAAGCTTAAAGAGAAATTCAACACTTACAGCTTTTTGAACCCCAACTCATACGTAATTTTTCCATATAAGAAGAAAGGTGGAAAAGTAGAGGTAATACTTGAAGGCGAAATTAAAAGTACATATCCATTTGCTTACAAGTATTTCAAGCATTATGAAAAAGTAATTAAAGAAAGGGATGTTAGTCCGCCAATAGGTAATGATGATTGGTACAAATTCGGAAGAAGTCAACATTTAGATAGTTGGGAAGCTAATGAAAAAATAATTGTTGGTGTTTTATCTACTGGAGAAAAGTACCCTATTGATAAAAGTAAAACTATCGTATCCTCTGGAGGAACAGCAGGATATTGTATAGTTGCTATTCCTGAAAACTCGGAGTATTCTATTTATTACATTCAGTCTATTCTTAATTCAAAATATTTAGAATGGTTCAGTGCTTTGTATGGCGAGGTTTTCAGAGGGGGGTATATTGCCAGAGGTACAAAGGTTTTGAGAAACCTGCCAATCAGGAAAATAGATTTTACCGATGAAAATGATAAAGCCCTTCACGATGAAATTGTAAATACTCAAAAAGAATTAATCAGTATATATAACCAGATAGATGCCAATGCGGGAAACAAAAGAGCTTTAACCCCACTTCAGGCACAGTTTGCAAGAGAAAAAGCAAACTTAGAAAAACTGTTAGCCAAATTATACGATTTGGGCACTGATGATTTATTAATTCCTTTAATCAAAGAATTGTATGAAGCTAATTGATAATGCAACAGCCGAAAAACTTCGGGGTGGTTTTTATACGCCTGAACCGATTGCTTCATTCATTTTAAAATGGGGCATTAACGGAAGTTCTAACTACGAGATTTTAGAGCCTAGTTGCGGAGACGGTGTGTTTTTGGAACAACTAAAAGAGAATAATCATAAGTTCAAATCAGTTATAGCTATTGAGTTTGACGAGGTTGAAGCAGACAAAGCAGACAAAATCAAGCTTCAGAATACAAATGTAATCAATACTGATTTTCATTTGTATTGTAATGAAACTACGGAACGATTTGATTTAGTTGTCGGTAATCCGCCCTATATTCGTTATCAATATTTTGACAAAGAGCAACAAGCCGAAGCAGATAAAATATTCAAAAAAGCAGGGCTGAAATATTCTAAATTAACCAACGCTTGGGTTTCGTTTGTTGTAGGGGCAAGTTTGCTACTTAAAAACAAAGGAAAAATAGGCTTTGTAATTCCTGCGGAATTATTACAGGTTTCGTATGCCAAACAATTACGTGAATTTTTAGCCCATTTCTATAATAAAATCAATATTATTTCTTTTGAAAAATTGGTGTTTCCCGATATTCAACAAGAAGTTGTTTTATTGCTTTGTGAAAGAAACGGAAGCAATTCACACTTGATTGAACATTTGGAATTGAGAGATGCTTCCGACCTTGAAACATTGGATGTAAACAGGCTCAAAAGTCCGACCAAAAAAATAGATTTCAAATCCAATAAATGGACTTACTATTTTTTGGAACAGGAAGAGATTGATTTTCTTGAAAACATTGCAACAAAAAGAAAAATCCCAACAATCGGAGATTATGCCAATGTTGAAGTGGGTATTACCACAGGGGCAAACAATTATTTTACCGTTCCCTATTCAACCGTTGCTTTTTATCGTTTAGAAGAATTTGCAAAGCCAATGGTTGGTAGAAGTGTGCAAGTGAATAGCGTTGTTTTCACAAAGGATGATTGGTTTAAAAATCAGCAAACCGAAGCAAAAGCAAATTTGTTGGTATTTCCATCAAAAGAAAAACTGAACGGACACACAGGCGTAAAAGATTATTTGCAATATGGCGAAAGTATCGGTATCAACAAAGGTTACAAAACAGGTATTCGTGATGATTGGTTTGTAATTCCATCAATCAAACTTTCTGATGCGTTGTTTATTCGTAGAAATAATTTGTTTCCACGTTTGATTTTGAACGAAGCAAACGCCTACACAACTGACACAATGCACCGTGTTTCCATTAAAGAAACTGCAAACAAAAATGCTTTCATTGCGAGTTTTTACAATTCGCTTTCATTGGCATTTTCGGAAATTGTAGGTCGTAGTTATGGTGGTGGAGTTTTAGAACTAATGCCAAGCGAAGCAGAACAAATACTTCTTCCCTATCAATCTGAAAATACTAAATTACTTGAAAGCATTGATAAAATGATGCGAAGCAAAAAAAGCATTGATGACATTTTAAAAATCACAAACAAACAAATTTTGAAAGACGCCTACGGTTTTACAGAAAAAGAAATAAAACTTGCGGATAGCATTTGGAGAAAATTGTCGGCAAGGAGATTAAATAGGGGTAAATAAATAATTAAAAATGAAAAGACAGCCAACAACTCAACAGATAACTTGGTTTTTAGACTTATATCGCAATAACCAATTAGACTTAACTCCACCGTATCAAAGAAAAAGTGTATGGAGTCCTAAAGACAAAAAGTTCTTTTTAGATACTATTTTCAGGAACTATCCAGCACCACCTATATTTATTCATAGGACTGTTAATGACCAAGGCTATACAACCTATCACATTGTTGATGGCAAGCAACGTTTGGAAACAATCTTATCTTTTTTTGAAAGTAAAATTGCAATAGCTCAAGATTTTGGGGATGTAAACTTAAATGGCAAGAAATTTAAAGACCTATTACCAGAATACAAAAGAAAATTTTGGGATTATACCTTAGTTGTTGATTTTATTGATTCAATCGATGGAAATAATATTGAGGAAGTTTTTGATAGAGTAAATAGAAATGCGAGAAATTTACAACCACAAGAATTAAGACACGCAAGATACAATGGATGGTTTATCAACTTTGTTGAAGAAGAATCTGATACAGATTTCTGGTGGGATTATAAAATAAGTACAAGAGGAAGAGATAAACGAATGAAGAATGTTCAGTTTATTTCCGAATTGATGATGATTATTTTGGAAAATACAATTGTTGGATTCGACCAAGACCACATAGATACTATTTATGCTCAGTATGATGAAATTGAAGAGTTACAGGAATCTGGGGATTTTAGTTTAGAAGAATTCATAAATAGACTTTCATATATTAAGCAATTTATTTTAGCTGTAGATAACCATAACGTGGCAATCAAAAAATTTGCATCTGGTTCTAATAACAACTACTACACTTTATGGGCATACATACATTTAAATAATCCTCAAGACAGTGTCGCTTTTGCTGATGCTTATGATGTTTTTATGACAAAAGTATCTCAGGTAAAAGAAAAACAGGAAGCTGGGGAAGAAATTGAAGAAGATGTACTCAAATATTATGATAACTCTAAGGGAGCTGTTACAGACCTTCCTCAAAGAAGAGAACGTTTGTTAGCTTTAACAAACAACTTATAAAATGAAAATAGTAAAATCTATTCAAGAGCTATACAATAAGAGATTTGAATTCTACAAGATTCTAAAATCAAAAGCTGATATCTTAATCAATAGTCAGAAAGATGAAAGATGGCACTATGAAAGTCGGATAAAAAAAATTGAGAGTTTTTCAATGAAAATTGAAACAGGTAGATTTAATCAAAATCAAGTTTTTGAAGATTTTTTTGCGGCTACAATTGTAGTAAAAAATTTGAATGAGATTAAGGTTGCTGAAAAGTTATTAGAGAAAAATTTCACGATACACGAGAGAAGACCTTATTCTATAAACTTTACTCATAAAGATTCTTTTTCATTTCCCTTTGATGATTTAAGATTATATATTTCTTTAAAAGACAACCAGACAGGAGAGTTTGCACAACACATTTACGATTTAAAATTTGAAGTGCAAATCAAAACTTTTTTACAACACGCTTGGTCAATTGCAACACACGATTTAATTTATAAATCTGACAAAATAAATTGGGCAAAAGAACGAGTTGCCTACCAAGTAAAAGCCGCATTGGAACAAGCAGAAGTTACAATAAGTGGAATCGAAGAACTTAGTAAATTGACAGAGTTAGCTAAAGAAAATAAAGAAGTAAAAAAGGTAAACCAATTAATATCTACGATCCAAAATCACTGGAAAGAAGAGGATTTACCATTAGATAGAAGAAGATTAGCTCAAAATATATTAGGATTTATTGAAGCTATCGGTATCTCAATACAAGAATTAAATGAAATATTGAAAAGCGAAACCATCGCAAAACGAGGGGTTTTAATACGTGATTTATCTCCCTATCTAATTGTAGTTCAATCAATATTTAATACACATCCTGATAAAATTATCGGATATCTTCAGAACCAACGAAACAAAAATAAACAGAAAATTCTGATTACTACTGAAATGACTATTCCAGAATTAGGAGAAGTTGTAGAAGAAAAATTGGTTAAGATATAAATTATCCGGTGCACGTGAAAGACGAATTCAACTCGATAGAACTTTTCCGCTCCCTCTTCAAAGGTCGTGAAGATGTATTTGCCGTTCGTTGGGAGAAATCAGGAAAATCGGGTTATATGCCTGCCTATCAATATGACCCATATCACTATCGGGTACACAAAATGAATGGCGGAACATTTGCAAATTATCCGCATAAAACCTTTTTACCGCTTACCGATAATGAAATTCAAAAACACTTAAACGGTGTACAGCAAATAGGTATTTATCCTTTATTGCAAGACAATACCTCTTGGTTTTTGGTAGCGGATTTTGACAAGCAAAACTGGAAAGAAGAAGCGGTAAATTTCTTAAATGCTTGCAGAGAGAAACATATTCCTGTCTACTTGGAACGTTCCCGTTCGGGAAACGGTGGACACGTCTGGATATTTTTTGACAAACCTTATCCTGCAATCCGAAGCAGAAAAGTTTTCATTTCCATTTTAGAGCAGTCGGGAGTGTTTTCAATGTTTGACAAAAGCTCAAGTTTCGACCGATTATTTCCAAATCAAGATTTTCTCTCTGGAAAAGGTTTGGGAAATCTGATTGCACTTCCATTTTTTAAACCCGCATTGGAGAATGGAAATAGTTGCTTTATCAATCCCGAAACATTTGAACCTAATACAGACCAATGGCAGTTTTTAAAAGAAACCGAACGAGTTTCGATTGATATTTTGGAAAAGTTATTTCAGGAAATTTCAACAATACAAAATTTACCAATTGCTAAAAACCATAATGGCAAACTATCTATTACACTTCAACAAAATATTCTCATTCAAAGAGATGGGTTAACAACTCCACTAATCAACTTTCTGAAAGAGGAATTGAATTTTGCCAATTCAGAGTTCTTTATCAAGAAGAAATCGGGCAAAAACACTTTTGGCACAGAACGATATTTTAAACTCGTTGAAGAAACGGAAAATGAAATCATTATTCCGAGAGGATTTATTGGAAAATTGCTTAGATTTTGCAAAGAACAAAATCTGGAATTTGATTTTCAAGACAACCGAAAACTTAAAGAAGAAATCCCATACTCGTTCAATGCTACGTTGAGAAATCATCAGAAAAAAGTTATTGAAACTATTTCAAAAAAAGATTTTGGCGTTATCGTTGCTCCGCCGGGTTCGGGTAAAACGATAATGGGGTTGAAGATTATTGCAGACAAAAAGCAATCTTCCCTAATCGTTGTACATCGCAAACAATTATTAGAACAATGGCAAGAACGAGTTCAGGCTTTTCTCGCTATTCCGAAACACGAAATCGGTATTATCGGTCAAGGGAAAGTGAAAATAGGCAAGCAAATTACCATAGCGACTATCCAAAGTTTACCGAAGCAAATAGAGCAACTCCAAAATCAATTCGGAACTATTTTAGTGGATGAATGTCATCATATTCCTGCCGAAACTTTTCGTAATACGATTGAGAAATTAAATACATTTTATCTCTACGGATTGACGGCAACTCCGTTTAGAAAATACAATGACGATAAACTGATTTTTGCTTTTATAGGAGATGTCATTTCAGAAGTTACAAGCAATGAAATTGAAAATTTCAAACACGCTCAAATCATTGTCAGAAATACTAATTTGAATGTTTCCTTCAATTCTAAAACGGATAATTTTGAAACACTTTCAAAGATTTTAGTTCACGATTCGGAAAGGAATAAACTCATTCTGAATGACATCAAAAACGAACTTTCCAAAGGAAAGCGGATTGCTATTATCACAGAGAGAAAGGAACACATTGATACGCTTTATCTTTTCTTGAAACAATCTTACGAAGTTATTACGCTAAGCGGAGATGATACTGAAAGCAACAGAAAATCCAAATGGCAAACTTTACAACAAGGCAATTTTCAGGTATTAATTACCACAGGACAGTATTTTGGAGAGGGTTCGGATTTGTCGAATATCAGCTCCTTGTTTTTGGTGTATCCGTTTTCTTTCAAAGGTAAGCTGATTCAGTATATTGGACGTGTACAACGTTCTGAAATCAATCCGACAATCTATGATTATCGGGACATCAGAATTGATTACCTCAATAAACTGTTTTTAAAACGAAACACCTACTATCGTCAAATAGCCCGACAAGCAAATCTGTTTGATGAACCAACCGAGTTTATCCCTGAAAGTCAAAGTTTGGTTATCGAAAAACAAATTAAAATTGCCGTGGAAGATTTGGATTTCAGATACGGTAATATTGGCTTTGAGTACATTGATAAAGAAAACAACCAACGGTTTGTTTTTGAAATTGAAAACGAAGAGTTTAGACCTGAATTTGAAGTTTTGAAGCCTTATTTTATTAGGGTTCTGAAATCAAAAACGGTTGTGATTAATATTTATGCTGAAATAGAAAATGGAGTGGTTTTGTCGCAATTAGCTACATCACCCGACATTGAAAACATCAATAAAGAAATTATTGAAAGCGTAAAATTTCAGTTTCTGAACAAAAGTTTTATAGGTCAAATTCCGACTTCAAAACAAAATATGCTCACAACGAATGAATTGCCGAAAAACCAAAATATCTATACCAATGCCGAAAATGTTTTGAAAGACTTACTGAAAGGGAAGCAGTATAAGCATTCACGACACATTCAGTTTTTGGCTGAAAGACATGAACGAAATGTAATGAAATTGCGGTTTGTTTTACAGCCGTTTTCATTCGTCTTTCTGTTAGCAGGAAAGCAAAATTATCATATCATTTTAGAAACTTTGGACACCGAAGAAGCTACCTACATTTGGCACACTGACAAAAGCAAATCAGTATTGATTGACACTATAAAACAAATCGACAAAGAACTAAATGTCATAAGAGAGCAAGGACGGCAAACTTATTTGGAAACCAGTCCACAAAGCTTTTCAAGAATAGTTCACGATTATTCTGATGACAATAAAGGATTTACAATTTGGAAAGGGTTATTAGAAGAGCGTTTGACGTAATCTATTGAATCAATCTTCATTAATCAGATAATGATATACACAATAATATATCTTTTTGTATATTTACTTTGAGTTAACGGAAACACGTTGAAAAGCAAAGCAATAAGCACCGTTACCAAATCGTTACCTGACTTCTTTGATAATCTTTATAAAAGCTTAGTATTCAGCCGATACAGGTTTTTCCTGAAAACTTTAAAATAAAAAAGCTGCTCGATGAGCAGCTTTCAAAAATTATAAAATTCTGATATTATCTTGAATAATTTGGAGCAGATTTAGTAATTGTGATATTGTGAGGGTGGCTTTCCCCTATTCCCGAAGCAGTTAATCTGACAAAACGAGCATTTTCTTTCAATGCAGCAATATCTTTTGCACCACAATATCCCATACCGGCTCTTAGTCCGCCTATAAATTGAAGCATGCTTTCGCTCAACTCTCCTTTGTATGGAACACGTCCTTCTATCCCTTCCGGGACCAATTTTTTAACGTCGTCCTCAACATCTTGAAAATAGCGATCTTTAGAACCTTGTTTCATCGCTTCAACAGATCCCATACCTCTGTAAGCTTTAAATTTTCTTCCTTCAAAAATAATGGTTTCTCCCGGAGATTCTTTGGTTCCTGCAAGCATAGACCCCAGCATAACGCTGTCTGCTCCTGCTCCCAATGCTTTTGGAATATCGCCTGTATAACGAAGTCCTCCATCACCAATTACAGGAACTCCTGTTCCTTTTAAGGCTGCAGCTACTTCTATGATAGCCGAAAATTGAGGGAATCCAACTCCCGCAACAACTCTTGTAGTACAGATTGATCCGGGTCCGATACCTACTTTTACAGCATCAGCTCCGTTTTCAACTAAAAACAAAGCTGCTTCTGGTGTGGCTATATTTCCAACTACTACGTCTATTTCCGGAAAGGATGATTTTACTTCTTTCAAAACGCTTATTACTCCTTTTGAATGTCCGTGAGCAGTATCAATAATTAGGGCATCAACACCGGCTTGTACTAAAGCACCGGCTCTTTCTACTGCATCTGCAGTAACTCCTAAAGCAGCAGCAACGCGCAAACGTCCAAATTTATCTTTATTAGCATTTGGCTTTAGCGTTAATTTGGTAATATCTCTAAAAGTAATTAATCCTACTAATTTATTATTTGAATTAACAACCGGGAGTTTTTCTATTTTATTAGCCTGCAAAATTTCTTCTGCTTGAGATAGCGTTGTTCCTTCTGCCGCAGTTACCAGATTTTCTTTTGTCATTACTTCGGTAATCGGTCTTGAATTTATTTTTTCAAAACGCATATCTCTATTGGTAATAATTCCTTTTAAAGCTCCTTGTTCATCTACAATAGGGATACCTCCGATGCTGAATTCAGCCATCGCTTTTTTTGCATCGCCTACCGTTGCAGTCAAGAGCAAAGTCACCGGATCTATAATCATTCCGGATTCTGCTCTTTTTACTTTGCGGACTTCTTTTGCCTGCTCCTCTATTGTCATGTTTTTGTGGATTACTCCTATTCCGCCTTCACGAGCCATAGCAATAGCCATATCGCTTTCTGTTACTGTATCCATCGCAGCAGATACAACAGGAACGTTTAAGGTAATATTTCGAGAAAATTTTGATTGGATATTTACTTCGCGCGGTAGTACTTCAGAATAATTCGGTACTAAAAGGACATCATCGTAAGTCAATCCTTCACCGATGATTTTAGTTGTGTGTGCTTTCATGTGCAATTGAATTGAATTGCACGCAAATTTAGCTTTTTTTGAGTAATTAAAAAAGTATTAATGATAAAAATTAAATATTTTTAACGCTTCGTTATAGGCGCTTTCAAATGACATTCCGCTTAAGTTAGTGCTGACTTTATTTGCTGTAAAATAACTCAGCATTTTTTCTGTCGGCATATTTCCGGTTAAATCATCTTTAGCCATCGGGCATCCTCCGTAACCTTTTATAGCTCCGTCAAATCGCAAACAACCCGCTTTGTAAGCGGCATCTACTTTTTCGTGCCACGAATCAGGTGTTGTGTGCAAGTGGGCACCAAATTCCATATTTGGGTATGCCGGAATGAGGTTGCTGAATAAGTAGTCAATAACTTCAGGCGTAGAACTTCCTATTGTATCGGAAAGAGAGAGTATTTTAACTCCCATTTTGGAAAGTTTTTCTGTCCAGCTTCCAACAATATCAACATCCCACGGATCACCATACGGATTTCCAAATCCCATAGATAAATAGGCAACCACTTCTTTGCCTGATTTAATTGCTATATTTAAAATTTCTTCTAAGGTTATAATGGATTCGGCAATTGTTTTGTGGGTATTGCGCATCTGAAAGTTTTCGGATATTGAAAAAGGAAACCCTAAATATTGTATTTCGCGGTGTTCTGCTGCTTGCTCTGCCCCTCGCGTATTGGCAATAATAGCCAACAATTTGCTGTGAGTGCTGGATAAATCCAGTTGATGCAATACTTCTGCCGTATCCTGCATTTGCGGAATCGCTTTTGGTGAAACAAAACTTCCGAAATCAATAGTATCAAACCCTACTCTCAACAAAGACTGGATATATTGTATCTTTTTTTCTGTGGGTATAAACATTTTAATCCCCTGCATGGCATCACGCGGGCATTCTATAATTTTTACAGCTGGCTTCATAGTTTTCAAATATACTTCAAAGCTGTAAATTCACAAAATGATTTTTTTTACTTTTCAAGTATTTTATTAAATACAAAAAACGGAGCTGCTTTTTAAAAAGCAGCTCCGTTTTTTAAGCCTTTAAGTACAAGCCTGAAAGGCAAAAATTCTAAAAAGCAATAAAAAATGTTTACTTTTTTACTTTAATTGTACAACCGATTGCTACGGTTTCTTTTTGTTTAATTTCTTCTCCGTTTAAAAGTGCATCAACCGCTGATTCTACATATTTTTCAGTTACATCATTTGCATCTTCAAAGTTATCATCTATGGCTCCGATATATTTTACAATGTTTTTATTGTTTTCTTTTTGGAGGATAAAAACATGAGGAGTTCTGGTAGCTCCATACTGCGGAAAGATTTTTTGTCCTTCGTCAGCCAGATAGGGAAATGTAAATCCTTTTTCCTGTGCCCTGATTTTCATCTCTTGTAATCCATCTTCCGGCTGAATTGATGCATCATTGGGATTAATGGCAATAACCGGATATCCCAAAGGTTTATATTTGGCATCTAACGCTACAATTCTGTCCTCATAAGCAACTACATAAGGGCAATGGTTACAGCTAAAAATAACGATAAATCCTTTTGCTTCCGGAAAATCTGCCAATGAATGCTTTTTATCATCCGTTCCTATCAATTTAAAATCTGTAGCTTCATCTCCTATTTTATATCCGGACCTTACATTTTCATTTTGTTTTTCTTCTATGTTCTCTACTGTTTCTTTGAGTTGGGATTCCTGTTCAACCTTTTTCTTTACTTCTTTTTTACAAGAAGAAAATGCAGCAACACACAATATTAAAATGACTATTTTTTTCATAATTATAATGTTATAAGTGGTTATTTACAATGGTTTTTAATTCTTCATAAGTGAGGGTTCCTTCGTGAAAAAAGACTCGTTTACCGTTTTTATACATCGCTGTGGCAGGAATGGCTCCACTCCAATTGGGATGTATTTTAGGTATCCATTCGTTCATTTTTTTATTGTCCGACAGCAGATAGACATCGGGGGTAATATTGTTTTCTTTGACAAATGTTTTAACCTTGGATTCAAAATCAGCCATTTTATCCATACTGATTAAAATCATTTTAAAGTTTTTCTCATTTTTAAATTCTTCGTCTACTTTCATAAAGTTCGGGAGTTCTTTTACGCAAGGCACGCACCAAGTAGCCCAGAAATTTACAACATAAAGTTTATCATCTTGTTGCATAAACTTTTTAAAAGCAGATGAATAGCTTGTTTCTGTACTGATGATCTGTTCCTGCTTTTCTTGTTTTTGTCCGCATCCTACTAAAATCAGACATAGTAATAAACTAATCAAAACTTTTTGCATACGTTTTTACGTTTTTGATTTGCTTCTAAGTTAAAAGCTTTTTTTTAAAACAAAATTATTTTATGTCGAAATTTTTAATTTGTTTCTTTAGAGCTCTTTTTCTGATTATTTCAAACGTTCTGATTTGTTGGTAGGTCAACATTTTAGCTTCATTAGATAAAATAGCAACTCCCACTTTGTTTTTTTTGTCAATTGCTAAAAAGAATAATAACCGCCTGACATTCCATTATGCCAATAATATTCAGGTTGATTCAGTACTTTTTTTTCATGCTCCCAACCAGACATATCATTTGGAACGTAGATATTATCTCCATAATATCCAAATTGATATAAAATAAAATTTGCCAAATCTTTTCCATTAGAAACAAATGAACCGGAAGCCGGTAATACGTCATCAAACCAAAATTCAGCAGGTTTTTTAGCAGCAGTATAGCCTTGAATAAGATTATTTGGCAAAATACCGTCTTTAGGAATAAAAGTATTATTCATTTCTATTTTTGAAAATAAATTTTCTTGAACAATGTGTTCAAAATTTTGTTTAAGTTCTAAACTCAATGAAATACCAATTAACCCATAACCAAAATTAGAATAGATACTTCGTTCTTCCGTATCTCTGTTTTTACAGCTTTCCAAATAATCAAATACATCCTGTACAGAAATAACTTTATAAGGGTTTTCTGCCTCATGTGTTTTTTTCATTTTTTCTATTATATTTTCAGGCAAGGAAGGAAATCCTGAAGTATGATTAATTAAATGACTATAAGTAACATCCTTAAAATTACTTAGATTACCTACGCAATCTTTAAAATTAGAAGCGATTGGCTCATTAATATTAATTTTTTTACTTTTATCCAATACTTTTACAGTTGTAGATGTAAATAGTTTACCTAAAGAAGCAATATCAAACATGGTCATTGAATCTGTTTGAATTGGATTAGTTTTAGATGTACTATATCCATAACAATAATATTCAACTTTATCTCCAACTACACTTACTATGACATAGGAAGTACCTCTTTTTTTAAATCGGGAATTGTACGTGTTATCAAGTAGTTCTTTTACACTTTTTTTATCTTCGCTTTTACCAATAAAATGAAAAGCTATAAATAAGCCTATCAAAGCAACAATGAAAAGACCTATTAGGACAATAATTATTTTAAACAATGCCTTAGTTATTTTTTTCAATCCTTATTTCTTATTATGCTATTTTTTCAACTCAAATTACCAAATATAACCTTTTTATATTAGCATAACTTATTTAAAATTAATTAATTAAAAAAATCCTAAGATACCTTAGGATTTTTAGTTCAACAAAAATGATTTATACTGCTTAATTTTACTACTGATTTAACTGTTATAGCTTTTTAATGTAAAATAATAAAAGAAGTAACAAATATTAAGAGGTTAATATTCAAGGGGTTTATTCTACTATTAATTGTTTAATCTGCTCAATAAATTTGGCTGATGAATAATTGGCAAATCCTGTGTGATGAAACCTTATGTTTCCTTTTTTATCTAACACAACAGTAGTTGGCAGCGCTCCGGAATAAATTTCTGTCGGAATGCCTCCATTAGATCTATACATCGGAGTTGAAAATTTTTCTTTATTCAAATATTCCTTACCCGTTTCTAAATCTTTGTCTTCGTTGATAGTTAAAAAGAATAGATCAGGATTGCTCTTAAACTGGTTATAAAGTACTTCAATAGAAGGAAATTCTGCCCGACAAGGCGGACACCAGGAAGCCCAAAAGTTTATAAACACAACTTTACCTTTTAAGGAAGCAGTGTTTTGGATATTTCCATTTTCATCTGTAAAATCAAAATCTATATTCACCTGAGTTGATGTCTCAGTATTTTTTTTATCTATACTGGCATTAAAAAGTCCGGTTGTCATTAATTGCCTAAGCACAAATGATTTTGCGTCCGGACTAATAAACATTAGTGCTATAAAACTTACCATTATTATGGTAAAACCGTGTTTTTTAATATTGTGCCACAGCTGATTCACAAATGTTTTATCTTTTAAGCTTTCTTTTTTATCCATAACAACTATAATAACAATTAATTATTATCAATCAATTCATTTAAAACTTTAATTATTTCAGGATTTGTATAATCTCTGCCTCCCTCTATACGAGTGACCATATTGCCGTTTTTGTCCAATATAACCGTTGTAGGAATCGCACTGCCTAAATAGTCAGATGGTATATTGCTCGCCGGAACATACACAGGCAAATCATATTTTTTCTTTTCCATAAAAGCCGTAGACTTTTCGATATTATTATCTACGTCTACCATCAGAAAAATAATATCATCTTTACCATAAAAAGATTGCTTTAATTTATCAATACTAGGCATTTCCTGAATACACGGAGGACACCATGTAGCCCAGAAATTGATAAATACAACCTTGCCCTTTAAAGAACTTAATGATATAGTTTTTCCATTTTTATCTTTAAATACCACCTCATTGCCGGAAGATTCCGGTAATGAGGTGGTATTTGTTTGTACTTCAGTCTGGTTTACATTTTTATTATTCGCTTTACTGTGACAGCCTGTAAAACAAAATCCTACCAATGTTACTAAAATATATGTAAACATTGCTTTTTTATTATATCTTATTTTCATTTTATCTTTTGTGTTAATTAATTCTACCTTCCTTAATTTCTTCTGATGGTTTGGTGATAATTTTATCTTCCTTAGAAAGATCTCCAAAAACTTCCGTCAATGTATCTACGCGAATACCTTCCTTTACAGCAATTTTCTTTATTTCGTTATTGTTTAACGTTAAAACATAAGTTCCCGATTGTGTATTTAAAAGACTCTGACTTTGAACCCAATACGATGAATTTTTGCGTTTTAATTTAAGCTTAACCTGCGCATAATCTCCTCCTTGTAACTCTCCATCCGAGTTGATTACATCAAATTCCAAAGTAAGTGAGCGATCATTTTGATCGAGCAAACCGGAAGTTCTGGAAAGTTTAGCCTCAAAACTTTTCCCCGGCTGTGAGCTAACAGTAAATGAAGCTGTCATATCCTCAGGTACAGAAGATGCGTGTTTTTCGGGTAAAGACAAGGTCAAACGAAGTTTATCGCTCTGCGCCATTTCCAACAAAGGCATATTATGGCTACCTGTCCCTGTCAGCGCTCCTGCAGAAACATTTTTTTGGGTAATTATTCCGTCAAACGGTGCAGTAATGCGTAAATAGTCCTGTAATTGTGAAGAGTGTGCTGTACCTGCTTTAGAAGCGTCGTAAGCAGATTTTGCGCTTTCCATTGCGCTTTTTGCCCTGTCAATCTCAATATCAGCTACTGCTCCGGTTGTTTTGGAAGCATCTGTCAGTCGGTCATACGCTTGCTTCGCATACAGGTAGTCGTTGTACACTTTTTGTTCTGTGGATTTGTCAGAAAGATATTGTTGTTCCATTTCCGGAGCTTCCAATACAGCTAGAAGCTGTCCTTTGCGAACCCGATCACCTCGATCAACATACATTTGCTTTACAAATCCCGTTACTTTTGCATAAATGGCTACCTGCTCATACGGTTTTAATTCTGCAGGAACAGATATTTCGTATTCCGGGTTGATAAATTGTACAGAAGAAGTTGGGTATTCTATCATTTTTGCCTGTTCTTTTGGAGCCTGATCTTTTTCTTGTTGTTTTTCTGAACAAGCAGTGAAAACCAATACCAAAGAGGCTGCTAATCCCCATACTTTTTTTGATCTCTTATTTATTAAAATGTTGTAATACATTGCATTTTGTATTTTAAAGTTTATTATATCGTTTGTTTCTCAGATTGCGTCAGATAATATCTGCTTTCTTCATCATCCGGATCCAATGAAGGACTTACGATGGAAGTTCTTGACATCAGGGAAGAAAAGAAGTGAGGTAATAGCAGAAGTATAGTTACAGTGGACGCAATTAATCCGCCAATAACAGCTCTGCCTAAAGGAGCTACCTGCTCTGCCCCATCTCCCAATCCCATTGCCATAGGAAGCATACCGGCAAACATTGCCGCAGCTGTCATCAACACCGGTCTTAGTCTGGAAGAGGCTGCGAGTCTTGCTGCATTAGCAGGCTTGAGTGCCATTTTTTTACGGTAAAACTCTGCCTGATTAATTAATAATACTGCATTGGAAACGGATACGCCAAGCGACATAATAATTCCCATATAAGATTGCAGGTTAAGCGTACTGCCTGTTATAAACAAAATAATAAGGCTTCCCGCAATTACGGCAGGTAATACTGACAAAATGATAAGCGGAACTTTGAAAGATTGGTAATAGGCAGATAACATTAAAAATATAGCAATTATAGCTACTCCTAAACCTGCTAAAAGGCTTCCTAACGTATCATCCAATAATTGCAAAGTACCTTCTGTCCAAATGGTTGTGCCTCGCGGAGGATCGCCTGCTTCTGCAATCGCTTTTTTAACTGCTGAAGAAGCTGTTCCCAAATCTTTGCCATATACATTAGCAACTACAGTTACATAACGGTTAGGACCTTTGCGGTTTATTTGCCCCGGAGTAGTAACTCTTCGTATGGTTGCAACATCTTCCAATACCGGACGCAAACTACCCTTTTTCAACGGAAGTGACCGTAGCTTTTCTTCAGACTGCATTATCCCTTCAGGTATTTGTACCTGAGTTTGAAACACTAAACCAGATTTGGGATCAAGCCAGAGATTTTTATCTGTAAATTGTGTCGATGACGTTGCCGTAACAAGACTTCGCGTAATATCTTTCATCGTCAGACCAAAATGTCCGGCAAGATCGCGATCAACGTTAATCTCCAAAGTAGGGTAATCAATTGACTCAGCAATACGAACATCTCTCAAATATGGTATTTCTTTAAGATTCGCTTCTATTTTTGAAGCATGTGCTAATGCACTTTTGACCTGATTTGCTCCTACTTTAACCTCAATCGGCGTCATTGCCCCTTGTCCCATAATCTTTTCAGTCAATTCCATAGGCTCAAAATTAAAGGCAACATCCGCGTGTTTTTCACTAAGCATTCTCCTTATATCTTCTTTTAAGTCTTCTATAGAACCTTCGTAAATATTTTGATTAATAGAGATTTGTAAAATGGCTTCATGCGAAGCGCTGGTAAACAAAAAGATAGGGTTAATAGGAGACCCGGGAGGCTGCATACCTACATAGGCAGAAGTCATATTCACTCCCTCCTCCGAAACCAGCAATTTAATGTCATCTGTAATTTCTCTGACAATCTGTTCCGTTTTTTCAATTCTGCTTCCTTGCGGAGCCTGAATGCGCATTTGAAAGTCTCCGTTATTAGAAACCGGCATTACATCCGTACCTACCACCGTTAATAATATACCAGCTATAATGCCAGCTACCAGAACATATCCGGCAAAAAGAGGCAGAGCTTTGGTTGACCATTTACGCATGCGATAAGAATAATTAACTCTGAATTTTTCAAAAAAAGCACGTTTCCTAGGGGTATTTGCTTCTCTGTTGTGTTTGGTTTTCATCATCCAATTTGCCAAAATGGGAACAAAAGTCTGAGAAGCCAGAAATGAAGCGATCATTGCAAAAGCAACCGCCATGGATAAAGGCATAAACATATCTTTAGGAATGCCTGTCATAATAAAAGCAGGCGTAAGCACAGCCAAAATACATAGCAATATCAATAGCTTAGGAATAGATATTTCAAGTAACGCATCAATTATGGCTCGCTGTTTGGGTTTGCCGAGCTCCATGTGCTGATGTATGTTTTCTATCGTCACCGTAGCTTCGTCAACCAAAATACCTATTGAAAGAGCAAGACCGCTCAAAGTCATAATATTAATAGTCTGTCCAAAAAGATGCAAAACCGTTACGGCTGATAAAATAGCAATCGGAATCGTAAATACAACAATAATTGCCCCTCGAATATCACCTAAAAACAACAAAATGACCAAGCCCGTGAAAACTGCCCCTAAAACACCCTCGTGAATAAGGTTGGAAAGCGAACGCTCAATATACGTGGACTGATCAAATTCATAACTTATTTTGACATCTTCAGGCAATTGATCCTTTAACATCGGAATAGAAGCTTTTAAGTTTTCCACAGCATCCAATGTAGAAGCATCTGCTTTTTTAATAATAGGTAAATAAACCGAACGGCTGCCGTTAATCAAAGCGTATCCCACTGTTATATCTCCATCGTCCTCCACTTTTGCCACATCTCTAATGTATACAGTCCGGTTATCATTTGTTTTTACCGGAGTATTCATAAACTCCTCAGGATCTTTCGCTATAGAGTTAATAGGTGCCATCAGATTTTCATCACCTATACGAATATTTCCAGCGGCTGACGGAAGACTGTTTTTAGTAATAGCTAATGTAATTTCTTCAGGTGTCAATCCATTTGCCTGCATGGCTTCGGGATCTATATTTACTACTATTGAGCGGGAGTTTCCTCCAAACGGAGCCGGAGCGGTAATTCCCGGTATTTCTGCAAACATAGGTCTGACTCTTGTCAGTACCAAGGTTTTAATTTCATTAACCGACCGCTGGTCGCTTTCAAACACGAGTTGTCCTACGGGAAGTGAACTTCCGTCAAACCGCACTACCATAGGCGGTACCGCTCCTGCGGGTAAAAAGCCCATAGCCCGGTTGGTAAAAGTAGATACTTCTCCTGCTGCTTGTGCCATATCCGTTCCCGGATAAAAGGTCAGTTTCATCATTGTCAGCCCCTGCACACTTTTAAAATCGATATTTTGTACTCCGCTGACAAACAAAAGTACTTTTTGAAATTCATTTGCCATAAATCCGTCCATGTAGGCGGGAGACAGACCACCATAGGGCATGGCAATGTATATTGCCGGCAATTCTACTTCCGGAAATATATCTACATTTATTTTTTTTACAGTATTGTAAGAAAAGAAAACTATTGCAAGCACTGCTACCATAATAGCAATTGGTTTCCTTAATGCAAATCTTATCAGGTTCATATGCAATAATTAAAGATTGTTAAATAAAAAATTGAAATCGGCAGTCAATTCTGCTTCATAAGCAAGTAAAAGCCAATACTCGCGAGAAGCTTCAATATGTGTGTTTTCTGCTTGTTCCAGTAAAATACGAATCTGCAACAGTTCGCTTAGCCCTATTAAACCGCTTTTATACCTTGCCAAATACATTTCATAAGCATCTTGTGATTGTACTACGGCAAGTCTTGTTTTTTGTAATTGCAGATATTGCTGTTTGATTTTTGTCTGAGAAGCAGATAAATCTGCCTGCATAGCCTGTTCATACTGTGTTTGAAGCAGTTTAATACTTTCGGCTTCTTTAAAAAGTTGATTTCCCTTTATAACGTTCGTCCGTAAATTGGTAATGTTCCAGGTGATACCGATACCAGCCAAAAAATTGCTGCTCGTATTATTGAATCCGTCTTTCCAAACACCTGATACGGTTCCATTAGAATCAATACCAGTTCCTCGGTATGCATATCCTCCCAATAAGCTAATTGTTGGCAGTGAAGCTCTTTTTTGTTCCTGACCACTTAATAAATAATATTCAGATTGTTTGTCTAGCATATCCAGCGCAGGATGTGCGATGTCTATCTTTGTTTCAGACTCTAAATTTTGTGCCGAAGGAATAACAAACCGCTCAATGGAATTTGTATAATCAATATTTTGATCACCATATAGTTCTATGAGTTTTATGAGCGATGCTTTTTTAACTCCCTCCCATTTATCGTATTCACTCATTGCTTGTATATAAGATGATGAAGCTAACAGGCTATCTGCTGCCGGTTTTAATCCGGATATAGATAACCCCGAGGTTATTTTGCGTATATCATCTAACCGTTCTGCATTTTTTTCCGTCCAGTTCAGTTTGGCTTCGTTATATAAGAGGCTAATATATCTTTCTGATAACGTTTTTTTCAAATGCAGTAAATAAGCTTCCTTTTCACTTACTGATTTATTATACAAAGCTCCTGCTGCTTTTTTCTGTTTATTCAACTTGCCGAAAGAAAAAAGTTCCCATTCAACAGTTGCAGAAGCATAACTATTAGCAGCTACAGAACTACCATCAAGTCCCGATAACGAGCCGCTGACATTAAAAATTCCGGGTTGAGAGAAAAATGCCCCCGAACTTCCTTCATAAGTACCATACGTATTTTGTGCTTGTGCTTTTACTTGTGGAAGTGCGCTACTCTTAACTGCTTTTTCATTTAATTTAGCAGCATCAATTGCTGACGTTTTAGAACTGATTCCCGGATACTTCTCTTCTACCTGGGTCCATAAATCACCCAAAGTATTTTGTTTTTGTTGCTGGGCATATAGCGGAAATGCCACAACAATAGCAAACCACAGCAAAGTAGTTGCTACAATATGTTTATTCATATTATTGTAGAATTTTTGAAAAGATCACAACGTGACCTAAGATTATTTTTGAATAAAAACAATAGAAATTTCACCTGTCAGGTACTCTTGACCAGCAGGTTAAAAATTAATGTGAGAAGTAGATAATAAGTTTTCTGTATTCCAAAAAGATAGGAATAGAATTTCGGATTTTTCTGCTGCCTGAATAAAGGGGGTGTTTATTTTCTTTATTTGCAGGAAAAAGACCCCCCAACAGAAAAAGAAAAGAAACAGTAAAGATAGCAACAGGCAGTAAATCTTGTGCATCAAAAGAGTTTTTTTGAATAATTTGTGCATCAGCCAAATCAATTTCAGCACATCTGTCACTGTTAGTTACTGAAAAATCTAAATGTCCTTTAGCAAAACTCTGTGCCGTATTTGTGGGTATTCCCACTAAAGTTTTAATACTGCTTTTAACTACACACGATGAAAGAAGTACCACAAGCACAGCAGCCAATACAAACAAGTATCGCTTAAAATTCATGGCTATATTTGGTTTAGTTCTATTCATCAGTTTGCTAAAATAGTTTTATTTCAGAGAGAGTCCAAGAGATAGAGTTTGTTTTATGACTTTTTAACACAAACCGGCTTAATTAGTAACGGCAAATAGGTGCTCTCTCTTATTTTTCAACAATTTATCGTCTGCGTTTTTGACTTCGGTTTGGAACTGAACAATTATTTTCTGCGCAAGTTCCTTTATTCAAAAAGGTTAACAGCATAAGCAATCCTCCCATAATTACAATATATACCTGGCTTTCTTTTATCCCCATCACAATAAATAAAATTCCAAATGCCAGTTTAATGTATCCCATCAGAGGAAAGTGCTTTAAATAATTATACATAAAAATATCTTTTTTATTAGTTTTACTTTATTACTACGTGTTAACGAAAGAAACTATATAACTTCAGGAGTTAAAATGATTTCGGTTCTCATTGAGTTCGTTACCAAACAATGTTCTTTTGTCTTTTCCAATATACGCAGCATCCGATCTTTTTTTTCTAAATCTGCAAGCTTTACTTTTGGAAAAATCTCTGCCTGAGTAATCCTGTACTTGTTATCCACAAGCTCTAATTTTATATTTGTCTTACATTCAAAATGTTCAAATAGTATTTTAGAATTTTCCGCAATTGCTAAAAACGTAGTCATAAAACAACTGCTGATAGCTGCTGCATAAAAATGCTCCGGCGACCAAATATCTGCTATTCCATTAGGGAATTCCGGGGGAGTAGCACACTCAATAACCTGACTTAATACAGGCGAAGAAACTTCTCCCGTTCTTCCTTCTTTCCACTTTAAATTAACCTGATATAGATGTTCCTGTGACATAGTCTCTTTTTTTATTGTTTACTTAATATAGCCTGAACATTTTTCCAAGTTCTTCCATTTGTAACATTCTGAATACCATTCTGCTCTAAAATTCGCTTTGCCTGAGCACTTCTGGCACCGCTTTTACAAAAGACAACAATATTTTTTTGGTCTTTAAATTTAAAGAGCTCGTTTCTTAAATTCCCTAATGGAATATTAACAGCTCCTTTTACACTTCCTAAAGAAAATTCGCCGGACGTGCGTACATCAACTAAAAAAGATTCTCTGCTTATAACTTTTTCCAACTGTTCTCCTTGAGATGATACACTGAATATTTTTTTAAATATGTTTAACATGGCTATACTAATTACTAATATAATGGTAATTTGGATGGTTTTGTTTTATACCACCCTTTTAAATTTCACTGTAAAATTACTCCGTTTATCCAAAGCGCAATGTAACTTAAGTTACTTAAGGCTCATTTTTATTATTATTCCTTCTGTAACTGATGTTACTGTACATTCAAATCGCTTATCGGAATTTTGTATCAGAAATTAAACTTATGCAGTCATGAATACAAAATTTCCCAACCTTATTGTTTTTATATTGTTTAGTATGGGAAGCATTTTTGCTCAACAGCCTCTACAACTTCACGAAGCTATTTCAAAAATGAAAGAAAACAACACCCAACTCAAAGTTCAGCAACAGGAAATTGATTTTTCACGAGCAGAACTTGCGGGCACGCTTTCTGGTTTTCTTCCCAAAATATCATTAAGCCACTCAGGTTTTTACACAAATGATCCGCTCAATTCATTTGGTTTTAAATTACAGCAAAAAGTAGTTACGCAAGCTGATTTCAATCCTGTTTTATTGAATAATCCGAATGAAATGTATCATTTCAATACTAAGCTTTCTGTTCAGCAGCCTGTTTTAAATTTTGATGTTTTTTCGGCTCAGAAAGCACTTAAAGAAAAAATAAAAGCAACAGAATACCAAAAACAGTTTGCAGAAGCAATACTTACCGTTGAGATAAAAAATACTTATACGAACCTGCAATTTTTGTATGAAGCTAAAGCAGCCATTCAAAAAGGCATTTTGGCATATCAGGAAGTTTTAAGAAACACTCAAAACATGGAAAATCAAGGCTATGCAAAACCTTCTGACGTGCTGATGGTACAGGTTGGGTTAACCGAAGTTCAAAACAAGGAAATCGAAATCGACAATAACATTTCCAATTTATCCGATTATTTATCCTGGTTAATGGGAAAAGATGCTGCCAATATATATATCCCAACCGAAAAATTAGTTCAAAATGTGGTACTAAATGAATACTTGGATTTTTCTGAAGAGCGAGCGGATATTTTGGCGATGAAATCGGGACTGGGAGCACAAAAAAAAATAATGTCAATGAGTAAAAAAGGATTGCTCCCGAGATTAAATGCTTTTGGAGAATTCAATTATAACGATAAAGATATTGTTGGATTCGGAGCTAATGGATTTATGGTAGGCATTTCACTTTCATGGGACATTTTTGACGGAAATACAACATTTAATAAAATAAGGCAGAACAAAATTACAGTCAAAAAAGCCGAAACCGAAATGCAATTATATATAGAAAAACAACAACTCGAACTGCAAAAAGCAAAACGGGATTTAGTTTCCAATCAATCTAAAATTCAGTTAGCCAAAACAGCCAAACAACAAGCAGAAGAAACCTTGCGAATCCTGGAAAACCGATATAATCAGGGGTTAGAAAAAACGTCTGATGTATTGATTTCTCAAGCAACCGATCTCGAAAAACAGGTCAATTATCTCGCAGCAGTAAAAGACTATAATCTGTCTGCCATTCAAATCGAATTTTTAACGCAGTCAACAAACTAAAGCTATATACAAAGTGAAATCGCCAATAAAATAAAGTTGGTTGCAAACAAACACTAATAAAAATAAAGCGATTTCATATCACCTTTACAAAGCAATAAACATTTAGATATGAAAAAAATAATAATATCAATAGCCTTTATTTCACTTATAGGACTTACAGCGTCCTGTTCCAAAAACAAGGAAAAAGCGATCGACAAACTTCCCGTTATTTCAGTAACCATCAATAAAACAGCGCCAAGCAATTCTGTAAAATACATAGAGGCAAGTGGAAAAATCGAAGCAGAAAGCAGTGCAAATATTTCTACAAGAATGATGGGATACGTTACTTCCATAGAAGTAAAAACAGGACAAACGGTAAGCAAAGGTCAGCTTTTGGCAACTATTAGCAGCAGTGATTTACAAGCTAAAAAAGCACAGGCGGATGCAGGAGTAAATCAGGCTACGGCTTTTTACAACAGTGCAAAAGGAGATTACGAGCGCTTTGTGGTTTTGTTTTCTCAAAACAGTGCTTCCCAAAAAGAAATGGATGATATAACAATGCATTTTGAAATGGCAAAAGCAAGTTTGGAAACAGCCAAACAGACGAGAAACGAAGTAATGGCTCAATTTTCTTATACCAATATTACAGCTCCGTTTTCCGGAACAGTTACGGGTACTTTTGTTAAACAAGGAGATCTGGCAAATCCCGGAATGCCGCTTATAGCCGTAGAGGGAACCTCAAAAATGCAAGCCGTGGTAATAGTTTCGGAAAGTGAAATCTCCCACATCAAAAACGGAATAGCAGCAACTGTAAATATCAAGTCTTTGGACAAAACCACAACAGGAAAAGTAGCTGAAATAAGTACTTCTGCCCAAAACACAGGCGGGCAATATATCGTAAAAATAGACTTAGACAAATCGGAGGATATATTATCAGGAATGTTTGTAAATGCTGTTTTTCCGATGGATAAAACGGAAGTCAAAACCTCAAGTAAATTAGTTTTAATTCCACAGGAGGCAATTATCACACAAGGACAGCTCAAAGGAATTTACGTCATAAATGATGATAATACAGCTATTTTAAGATGGCTGCGCTTAGGAAAAAAATACGGAAACGATATTGAAGTGTTATCGGGACTTGCTGCGGGAGAAAAATATGTCATAAAAGCTGACGGAAGATTGTTTAACGGAGCAAAGGTTAATGTGCAGTAAGACTATTCATTTTAAAAATTAAAAAAATGCAAAACGGTATTTCAGGCAAAATAGCATCTGTGTTTATGAATTCCAAATTATCAATTTTATTGATGATTGGACTGATGATAATAGGTGCGTATAGTTCGTCACTTATTCCGAGAGAAGAAGAACCACAAATTAATGTTCCGATGGCTGATATTCTGGTCGGCTATCCCGGAGCAACACCCGAAGAAGTGGAAAGCCGTGTGCTTGAGCCGCTTGAAAAAATTATTTCAAACATCAAAGGTGTAGAACATCTTCACAGTACAGCTATGAATGGTCAGGCAATGATTATTGTTCAGTTTTATGTGGGAGAAGATGTAGAGCGTTCCTATGTAAAGCTGTATGATGAGCTGATCAAAAACCAACATATTTTTCCGCAGGGAGTTCATTCGCCTATGGTAAAAACCCGTTCGATTGATGATGTTCCGATGCTGGCTTTGACGCTTTGGAGTAATGAATATGACGATTTTCAAATCCGGCAAATTGCAGAAGAAGTTTCTTCTGAAATCAAAAAGATAAAAAATGTTTCTACCGTTCGTGAAATCGGCGGAAGAAACCGCGAACTGAAAGTTATTTTTGACAAGGATAAAATGGCTGAAAACGGTGTTGATGCTTTGGAAATTATGCAAATGATTCAGGCAAACAACGCCAGTATGCAATCGGGAAGTTTTGTACAAAACGACACAGAATATCTGATTACGACAGGTCAATTTATTTCCTCTAAAGAAGAGGTCGAAAATTTAGTTGTAGGCATCCATCAGAATACACCTGTTTATTTGAAACAAGTGGCAAAGATTCAGGATGGAGCATCTTCTGCTAAGAATTATGTATCTTTCGGATATAGTAAATACAATGAAAATTACATCGAAAACCCATCCGAATATCCTGCCGTTACGCTTTCGGTAGCCAAAGTAAAAGGGGCGGATGCCATGAAGATTTCCGAACAAATCCTCGATCGTGTAGAAAAATTACGAAAAAACACCATTCCCGATGAGGTAAAAGTAGAAGTAACCCGAAACTACGGAGAAACGGCTGCGGATAAAGTAAACGAATTGCTGTTTCATCTGTTTGTAGCTATTGTTGCTGTTACTGCTTTGGTTATGCTGGCAATGGGTTGGAGAGGTGGACTGGTCGTTTTTCTATCCGTTCCGCTGACCTTTGCTCTGACCTTGTTCAGCTATTATATTTTGGGTTATACACTAAACCGAATTACCCTTTTTGCTTTGGTTTTCGTTGTCGGAATTGTCGTAGACGACAGCATTATTATAGCAGAAAACATGCATAGGCATTTTAAAATGAAAAAGCTACCGTTTAAAGACGCCGCTATTTATGCCATTAACGAAGTTGGCAACCCGACTATTCTGGCAACTTTTACCGTAATTGCGGCTATTCTTCCCATGGCTTTTGTATCGGGAATGATGGGACCTTATATGTCCCCTATGCCTATCGGAGCTTCAATTGCGATGCTGTTATCGTTATTTATAGCCTTGACAATTACGCCCTATCTGGGTTATCACCTGTTAATTGAAAAAGACAAACAACAGCATAAAAAAGAACAAGGACACGAAACAAGCTGGATTTATAAATTCTTCAACAAATTTCAAAAACCGCTTCTGGACGATGCTAAAAAACGCTGGGTAATGTTAGGGCTTACCGTAATTATGCTCTTGGGTTCTGTAGCCATGTTCTTTACCAAATCGGTTGCCGTAAAGATGCTGCCCTTTGACAATAAAAACGAATTTCAGGTAGTCATCGATATGCCCGAGGGAACAACTTTAGAGCGAACCTCAGCCGTTACAAGAGAAATTGCTCAATACCTTACCACTGTTCCGGAGGTCATTAATTATCAAAATTATATCGGTGCTTCAGCCCCAATTACTTTCAATGGATTGGTTCGCCATTACGATATGCGCAGCGGAAGTAATATGGCAGATATTCAAGTGAATCTTCTGAATAAAAAAGACCGAAAAATGCAAAGCCACGATATTGCTAAAAAAGTACGTCCGCAAATTCAGGAAATAGCTTCAAAATACGGGGCAAACGTAAAAATTGTCGAAGTCCCGCCGGGACCGCCTGTACTATCTACGATTGTAGCCGAAATATACGGACCCGACCACAAAGAACAGATAAAAGTAGCTTATCAGGTAAAAGAAATTCTCAAAAAAACCAATGATGTCGTAGATATTGATTGGAGTGTAGAAGATGTTCAAACCGAATACCGACTGGAAATCGATAAAGAAAAGGCAATGCTCAACGGAGTTGCACCGCAACAGGTGGTCGGTAATCTGACCTATTTATTGCGTGAATATCCTGTTTCCAATCTGTATGATGAAAAATCGGTTTATCCTGTCGGAATTGTAATGGCTTTGGATGATAAAGACAAAACGAATATTGAGGACATCCAAAACCTGAAAATCAAAGGACAGCAGGAAAATATGATTCCCGTAAAGGATATTGTAAAGGTAAAACAGGATACGTTGCGCAAATCTATTAGCCGGAAAGACCAACAGCGGGTAGTTTATGTATTGGCCGATATGGCAGGAGATTTGGAAAGTCCGGCTTATGCTATTTTGGGGATGGAAGAAAAACTCAAGCAAATTGATCTTCCAAAAGGTTATTTGATAAGCGATTTGTATATGGGACAACCCAAAGACGAAAGTAATTTTACCGTAAAATGGGACGGAGAATGGCAAATTACACTAGAAGTTTTTCGCGATTTGGGAATTGCCTTTATGATTGTTATTATTATTATTTACATGCTCATTGTCGGGTGGTTTCAAAACTTTAAGACGCCGATTGTAATGATGGTTGCCATTCCGCTTTCGCTTATCGGTATTGTTCTCGGACATTGGTTGTTGGGAGCTTTTTTTACGGCAACATCTTTTATCGGAATGATTGCACTGGCTGGAATTATGGTTCGAAATTCTGTTTTGCTGATTGATTTTATCGAAATCCGTCTCAAAGACGGCATTCCGCTCAAGCAGGCTATTATTGATGCAGGAGCCGTCCGAACAACGCCCATCTTACTCACTACCGGAGCGGTTGTTATCGGAGCAGCAGTAATTTTGTTTGACCCAATTTTCCAGGGGCTGGCAATTTCACTGGTGGCGGGAGCAATCGTTTCAACTATTCTGACGCTGTTTGTTGTACCGCTTATCTATTATGTAGTGGAACGAAATAAATGGGAGAAATAGCACATACAATCAAACCTTTAAAATAATAAATCATGAAATTACTTATTATAACTGCTGTAAAAACATTTGAAGATAAAGTAAAAAATCTGTTAGCAGGAAACAGAGTACTCACTTATTCTTACAACACGGTAACAGGTTACAGAAACAGTACCCAAGATGCCGTAGAAAACAATTGGTTTGGTACACAAATGAATAAAACCGAATCTGTATTGTTTTTTGCATTTGTTTCAAACGAAACCTTAGAAAATGTATATAAAAGTATTGAAGAACTAAACAAAACCTGCGATATACATTCTAAAGTGCATATTGCAGTTACACCTATAGAAAAAATAAATTCACTAAAAAATTAAAGTTATGACAAGAGAACGTTATATTAAACTAATTGCAGGTACATTAATACTTATTTCTTCATTGGGTGCCTATTTTGTAAATATCAACTGGATTTGGCTGGGTGTTTTTGTAGGAGCCAATTTGTTTCAATTTTCGTTGACCAATTGGTGTTTACTAAATTCAATTCTAAAAGCTTTAGGTGTAAAGTCAGAGTTGGATTGTACAAACAGAAAATGTTGAAAGCATTTAGTATTAAAAAAGGACTCAGCTCAAGCTGAGTCCTTTTTTGTTTTTGATTAGATTTGGTATCTTTTCTTAATTCATGTAATTTCAATAAACTCTTTCCTATAAACTTAACTTAACATTTCTATATTATTTCGGTTCAATTTAATTTTCCCTTCATTTTCCAGTGCTTTTAACAGGCGGGAAATAACAACACGAGAACTGTTGAGTTCATAAGCTATTTCCTTGTGTGTTTTATTTATGGTTCGGGAATTACTTATTTTACTCTTCTCTGTCAGGTAGTTATAAAGGCGTTCTTCCATATTCATAAAAGCAATATTGTCTATGGCTGTCAGCATTTCATTAAAGCGGTTATTGTAACTTTCAAATACAAATGCACGCCAGCTTTTATATTTTCCCAGCCATTCTTCCATTTTGGTAACCGGTATCATCGCTACAATTCCATCTGTTTCGGCAACGGCTCTAATTTCACTTTTTCTATCTCCCATGCAACAGTTTAATGTCATTGAACAGGTATCCCCTTTTTCTATAAAGTAAAGTAGCAGTTCTCCGGTGTCAAAATCTTCACGCATAATTTTTATAGCACCGTTTATCAGCAAAGGCATCGTTTTAATATACTTTCCAATGTCAATCAGAATATCTCCTTCTTTAAATTCTATGAGCTTAGCAACCGCTTTAATTTCTTCTATCAATTCTTTTTCAAATACTCTTTCATAGGTTTCATCTATTAATGCTTCCATAGTTATCACAGTTTTAATAAGGCGGTTTATTTTTTTACAGCATATAATATTGTGGTTAATAAAAACTCCCTGCTCACCCCACTAAGATAGGAAAAAAATATCCGATTATAGTTGGAGTAACAGCAATTTTAAATAATGTTGATTTTATCAATTTAAAAAAGAAAGCCATAAAAAAACAGCATTTGCAAATGCTGTTTTTTATTTGTCCTTCCTATATGAAATAAGTTTAATATATTAATAGGATTAAGCAGTAGTTATACTATTTATTTTGTTTGACAAATTTCATTACTACAATATCTCCGGAAATAAAAAGTAATTCATCTCCCTGTATATCAAACTTAGTAACAGAATTTAGACCATCCATAAAAGCTCTGTCTGCTACCCCATTGCAAAACATAAGGGTAGATGCTAATTTATCGCCAATTTTTATTCCGTTATCAGATTTGGCATCATAGACCCCGCTTAAATTATTACATCCGTCATTGCCGTAAACTTTATTTTCTTTTGTTTCAAAAACCAGCATCGGAATTTTGTTAGGATATAGCTCTGTCAATGATTTTCCTGATGTTTCAGGTGTGGTAATCGCTGCCAATTCCCATGTTCCTTCCAAATTTTCTCCCTTTTGACTCATCGTATGTTCACTTTTTTGTTGTGCATTTTGCGCTGTTTTACATCCTACAGTTAGTAAAAATACTCCACAAACGGCAACTAATAAACTTTTTTTCATAACAATCAATTTTTTATTAATAATAAAACTACGCTTCATTAAAAGCATAATCTTGGCAAAATTAAAAACATTATACCGTATTAAATCACAATACAATCTCAAAATTTTCAAAAAACAAGGTGATTTTACATTTTTTACCGGTTTATATTTTGTTTTATGTAAATCTGCATAGCACCCAGTCCGTATTTTTGATAATTGGCATCCTCAAAAATTACTTCCGGATACCTGCCAAACAAATACTCTAACTCAGTACGCAAAATCCCTTCTCCTACCCCATGAATAAATACAATTCTCGGAATGCGCTTTATAATAGCAAATTCCAACTGTCTTCTCGCCGTATCCAGCTGTAAAGTCAATATATCGAATTTTTCCATTTGAGAATGGTTTTTTGTCAGCTTTTCTATATGCAAATCAATTTCTAATACAAATTCATCTTTTCGGGAGCGTTTTTCTTTTGTAAAAGACCTTTTAGCCGGCATTTTTTTATCGTTCAAAGCACTTTGTACCAAAGAGGCAGAACTCGCCTTTCGAATATCTGTTTCCTGTTCCTTATTTACTTTTAAAAGCTCTGCCGTCTTGTAGGTCAATACAAAGCCATCTTTTGTTTCGATGGTAACTTCACCTTGTCTGACTTCAATAACAACTCCTTCTTCGTCTTCGTCCAATACTTGTACAAAATCTCCTTTATTCAACATTTTCATCCTCTTTTTGCAATTTATCTTCTTCTTTAGGTGTAAAGTTACTCGGTGTTTTCTGCATCAAACGCATCATACTGTAGAAGAACAAAGCAATACCTATTATCTGTACCCATATTTTAGGATGGTCTTTGGTTTGTTCAATCACTGCCCATCCCATAAAAAACAGGGTAAGTACGCTCAATATTATTTTTAGTGTTTTCATTTTTTAAGGGGCTAATCGTTCTATTTTCCAATCTAATCCATCTTCTGACAAGGTATAACGCAACCGATCGTGAAGCCGGTTTGGTCTGCCCTGCCAAAATTCAATAGACACTGGTTTTACTACAAACCCTCCCCAATGAGCAGGGCGCTTAATATCAATCTGCTGGTTTTCTAATTTTTTCATCTCCTCTTCCAACGCCGCATGAGATTCAATAACTTTACTCTGATCCGAAACCACTGCGCCGATACGGCTGCCTAATGGTCGGCTGTCAAAATAATTATCGGATTGCTGTTCGGAAGTTTTTTCGGCAATTCCCTTAATAATCACTTGTCGTTCCGCAGAAGCCCAAAAAAAAGACAAACAAATTTTCGGATGTGCTAAAATTGCCTTTCCTTTTTCAGAATTGTAATTGGTATAAAAAACAAATCCGTTTTCGTCGTAAGATTTAAGAAGAACAATTCTGGCTTTGGGAAAACCATCCAGCCCCATAGTAGAAACTGTCATAGCATTTACCTCTTCTACTCCGCCAAAATCCTCTACCTCACAAAACCACTTGCGAAACTGCATCAGCGGATTGACATCTGCTTCGGTTTCGGTAAGGGCACTTTTTTCGTATGATTTTCTATAATTGCTTAAATCGCTTTTCATGATTTTTTATCTTATAATTCAAATACCTTTCCGTCATCGGCATTGAGTATTGTTCCTTTAAAAATTTCTTCTGCTTCTGTTTTAAAGCGGGTAATATCGCTGTACCGGGTAGAATAATGTCCCAAAATCAAGGTTTGTACTTCAGCAAGTTTAGCAATAGATGCCGCTTGTTTGGCTGTACAGTGTTTGGTTTTTTCGGTATAATGTGATTCTGACTCCAAAAAAGTACTCTCGTGATATAGTACTTTTACCCCTTTTATTTGCGGCACTATACTTTCATCATAATAGGTATCTGAACAAAAGGCATAGCTTTCTATCGGATCGGGGTCATAGGTTATCTCTTTATTTTTTACAAGTGTACCATTTTCCAGTTCTATATCAAACCCTTGCTTTATCTTTGAATAATAACAACGGTCTATCTTTAAATCCTCCACTGCTCCTATTTTCAACTTTCGCAATCCGGGTTTGCTTTTAAACAGATAGCCATTTGTATAAATGCGATGATCCAGCGGAATGGTTGAAACAGTTACTTTTTCATCTTCAAAAACAATTTCGCTTTCTTTGCTTTCCAACTCGTGAAAATACAGATTATAACCGGTATAAGAGTTGCTCAATCTAAGCTGCAGTAAAATTATTTCTTTAATTCCTTTAGGACCGTAAACATGTAAGTCTGTCTGTCTGTTCAACAGCATATAAGTAGATATAAGCCCGATTAATCCATAAAAATGGTCGCCGTGTAGATGAGAAATAAAAATGTGCTGAATACGTTGAAATTTTATTTTCTTTTTTCTCAATTGCACCTGAGTACCTTCTCCGGCATCAATCAAAAACATATGACCATTTATCTCCAAAACCTGAGAGGTAGGGTTAGTCATTGTCCGGGGCGTTGCTGCGTAACAACCTAATACGGTAAGTTTCAAGACCTAAACTATTTTATATTTGAGAATGTAATTTACAAAAAATAGTCCAATAGCAATAAAAGAAAAAGAGACTATGTTTTTTAGCCTCTTCCTGTAATTTAAAATCCTAAATCTCTTTCTATTTCGTCCATTTCTATCAGGTCAAACGCTTCCTGAAGCGTGGGAACTACAACGAGGTTTTCGTCAAACTGATTGTAATCTAAATCAGCCGCCACCAAAACGAGCGATTTATTAGCTTTAGCTTTGTGCTTTTCAACCAGACTTTCAAAAAGGGCGATCTCATCTTGTGCTAATGTTGTCTTTTGCTCTAATAAATCAATGACAAGGTTGTGTTTTTGGAAAGTATCGTTGTACTGATTCTGTATTTTTTGGATGAATTCACCAATTGATTCTTCGTTATACTTTACAATCAGCGTATGTCCTTTTTCTTTTATTTTCATAATTTGTCCAATAGAGTTACTTTAAAACTTTGACCAAGATAATCATTTAATTTTCGATGCCAAAAGATAAATTACCGCCATGCGTACGGCTACACCGTTTTCTACCTGATCTAAAATAATGGACTGTTTTGAATCGGCTACGTCCGACGTTATTTCAACTCCCCGGTTTATAGGTCCCGGGTGCATCACTACAATTTCTTTACTTAAAGAATCTAACAACTCTTTGTCAAGCCCAAATTGTTGCGAATACTCTCTGGCTGACGGAAAATAACTAAAATCCAAACGTTCATTCTGCACTCTCAGCATATTGGCTACATCGCACCACTCCAGCGCTTTTCGCAAATTGCTCTCTACTTTTACTCCCAGACTTTCAATGTGTTTGGGCATTAAGGTTTTAGGTCCGCAAACTCTTACTTCCGCCCCCTGCATCTGCAAGGCAAAAATATTAGATAACGCTACTCTCGAATGCAGAATGTCTCCGACAATTACGACTTTTTTTCCGGCTACTTCTCCCAGCTTTTCCCGAATAGAGTAACTGTCTAATAAAGCCTGCGTCGGGTGTTCGTGTGCACCGTCACCGGCATTCACAATACTTGCATTTACGTTTTTAGACAAAAAGTATGCCGCTCCGGGATTGCTGTGACGCATCACTACCATATCGACTTTCATCGATAGTATATTATTTACCGTATCTATAAGCGTTTCGCCCTTTTTAACAGAAGACTGTGCAGCCGAAAAGCTGATAACATCTGCAGACAGCCTTTTTTGGGCTAATTCAAACGATAATTTGGTTCGGGTACTGTTTTCAAAAAAAATATTGGCAATAGTAATATCTCTTAACGAAGGAACTTTTTTGATGGGTCTGTTAATTACTTCTTTAAAGTGATCTGCTGTTTCAAAAATCAGGTCGATATCATTTTTAGTAATATATTTAATTCCCAACAAATGATTTACGCTTAACTCTTTCATTATTAATTATAAGCCTTTAATTAAGTTTTTATTATTTTTCGGTTTGCTGCAACAGATATACACTATCATCCTGTCCGTCTTCTGACCAGTAAACGCGTACTACTTCGTCGTTTATAGCATCTACCTGCCGACCTCTATAATCGGGCTGGATAGGCAAATGACGGCTAAACCTCCTGTCAATCAACACCAATAATTCTACTTCTGCCGGACGTCCAAAAGACTGAATTGCCGTAAGCGCAGCCCGTATGCTTCGTCCTGTGTATAGCACATCGTCTATAAAAACCACTTTTTTATCTTCAACCAAAAAGTCAATTTGCGTTTTATTAGCTTCAAGCGTTTTGGAACTTCTTCTAAAGTCATCCCTAAAAAAAGTAATATCTAAAAATCCCAAAGGGATATCTTCAATACCGTATTCTGTTTTAATAATCTGCTGAATGCGTTCTGCTAAAAACTTGCCCCGAGGCTGGATTCCTATCAAAAGCGTATTGGAAAAATCAAGGTGTTTTTCTATCAATTGACAAGCCAAACGATGCAAAATAATATCAACCTCTTTTGAAGTAAGCAATACTTTTGGATTCATAAATAAAAAGAGTTGTGTTCGGGAGGTAAAATTACGATTAATTATTCTTTTGAACTAAAAAACAGTAAGAATATGTTTGCTTTCTTCAAACTTCAAAATATTTTAAAGTTTTATTAAATCAATTGTTTTTACCCCAATTAATTCCGTACTTTATAGCAAACATCTTTTTGTTAAAAATAACCTTTACAACTAACGATTCACTCCCAATGTATAAAAATAATATTATTGCCCTTTTTTTTATTTTATCCTCTGCTCTGCTCTGGGGGCAGAATCCTCGTACCTTACCCGATTTGAATGAAATCTGGAATACATCCTGGACTTTAATAAAAGCTTCTAATCAGCCTATTTTACAACGGGAAATGACAGTAAAATTTGACAATAAAGAAATGAGAATAACCGGAGACGGCGGATGCAATTCATTTTCGGTCGCTATTAAAAATATTGTTTCCAAAAAAAACTACATCCGGATTAAAACAGATTCGGATTGGGTTTCTGATAATCAATGTACCCAAACCGTTAATAAGGTTGAACATAACTTCATCAACAACCTCAAATTCAACACGCTTAACTTGTCTTTAGAAGAAGATCAGTTAATTGTTACAACCAATCACAAGACCAGGCTAACCTTTGCTAAACAATCTCTAAATCCGTTAGTCAAATACATTGAAAAGCACAATTGGAAACTCATTCAGTTAAACGGAAAAAGTGACCGGGTTTACCACCAATACCTCTCGTTTGATTTTTCTGAAAACAAACTCAAAGGAAAAAGTGGAACAGATATGTTTGAAGCTTATTTTTCGACCAATCAAAAAATGGACTCTATTCACATTCACCAGTTAAACTATACTAAATCCGGACACTTAAAAAAAGAAAGACAAAAAATGCAGGACAACTTTTTAGAAGCGCTCCAAAATGGCAGGTTCGGATTTGATGTGGCTGAACAAACTTTAAATTTTTATAAAGACAACAAAATTGTGATGATGTTTGGTATTATTCCAAAAACTCCTTAAAAAATAAAGCTCTGTGTTTTAATTTTAAAAACGGAGTTCTATTTTTAGTATTTCTTTCCTCCCTCCTAACTTCCCTATTTCATTTATTGCCCTATTTTTATTCCTCTTCTCTCCTTTTTTGCTAATACTCTGTGTTTTTAACGGAATCTGCAAGCGTTTGACACTCGCAGAAATCATGATACCATGGAAAAGGCATTAAAGAACAATTTTAAGAAAAAACGACAATATGATTTATAAACCTAAAATAAACATCCGCACCAAACCGCCTCAGTTGACAAGCGAGTGTCTTTAAGCTGAAATGAAGTGCTAAGAATACAAGCCGTAGGCAGTTTTGTATTCGTGCCTGAATAAGGCGTAAAAAGACCGCGAAGGCAGGTGTAGCGAAACCCTTTTTGTTTCTTTTTATTCGACAAAGAAAATATTCTTGAAGGAGTCTCATGATTATTAGCTTTTCAACAATAATTGACAAAATGAAAAAAGCTAATAGTTGGGGTATCAAAAAGATAAAAGAGACCTTTTAAAGAGGAATATTTCATTCTATACTTTCTT
The DNA here is from genome assembly GCF_004364575.1 of Myroides indicus. GTDB lineage: Bacteria > Bacteroidota > Bacteroidia > Flavobacteriales > Flavobacteriaceae > Flavobacterium > Flavobacterium indicum_A. Next base: position 114,326 of record NZ_SOAG01000001.1, read on the forward strand.
TTCCTTGATGAAAAAAAGTATCAAAAAAAATCAAGACTGCATTTCTCCTATCGGTCTTTCTAAGGTTTGTTTTGCAAACTATATGACAGTGGCTTCGCCCATATAGTTTGATGCAAAACTGCACCAAGAAGACACTCGACAGAGAAATGAGGTCATGGGAAAGGCATTAAAGAACATTTTAAAGTAAAAACGAGAAATTATGATTTATAAACCCAAAGTAAACATCCGCACCAAACGGCATTATGTAATTAGCGAGTGTCGTCTTAGCGCAGGGACGTTATGAGAAACCATGTCCGAAGCGTAGCTAGTCTGGTTTCGAATAGGCACAAGCGATAGATGACCGCTAAATTACATTCAGCCAAACCCTTTTTGTTTCTTTTTGGGGTCATCAAAAAGATAAAAGAAACATTTTAAAAAGGAATATTTCATTCTATACTTTCTTTTCCTTGATGAAAAAAAGTATCAAAAAAAATCAAGACTGCATTTCTCCTATCGGTCTTTCTAAGGCTTGTTTTGCAAACTATATGACAGTGGCTTCGCCCATATAGTTTGATGCAAAACTGTACCAAGAAGACACTCGACAGAGAAATGAGGTCATTGGAAAAGCATTAAAGAACATTTTAAAGTAAAAACGAGAAATTATGATTTATAAACCTAAAATAAACATCCGCACCAAACGGCATTATGTAATTAGCGAGTGTCGTCTTAGCGCAGGGACGTTATGAGAAACCATGTCCGAAGCGTAGCTAGTATAGTTCGACCAAGTGTCTATTTTAAAAGGTGTCTCATGAATGCTAAAGCATTTGGTTTCGAATAGGCACAAGTGATAGATGACCGCTAAATTACATTCAGCCAAACCCTTTTTGTTTCTTTTTATTCGACAAAGAAAATATTCTTGAAGGAGTCTCATGATTATTAGCTTTTCAACAATAATTGACAAAATGAAAAAAGCTAATAGTTGGGGTATCAAAAAGATAAAAGAAACATTTTAAAAAGGAATATTTCATTCTATACTTTCTTTTCCTTGATACAACTATTTGATTTTAAACAAAAAATAAAAACGCTTAAAATCAAATAATCACTGAACTCCTATGAAAATAGACACAAGGTGAAGTAAAACGAAGCAAAAGATCAAGACTGCATTTCCCCTATCGGTCTTTCTAAGGCTTGTTTTGCAAACTATATGACGGTGGCTTCGCCCATATAGTTTGATGCAAAACTGCACCAAGAAGACACTCGACAGAGAAATGAGGTCGTGGGAAAGGCATTAAACAACATTTTAAAGTAAAAACAAAAATAAGCAAGACAAAAAATAGATTATAAAGACTTCCTTACCCTTTTACTAAACACTATTACAACCTCCATTTTTAAGCTTTTATCATATAAACCATCTAATTACTGCATTTTTTCTGTTAAAAGAAAAATGTGATGTCCGCATGTGACCGCTATTGACCGGATATGACCGCATAAGTCCGGTATGTTTTTTTATCAGTATTACACCAGCAGGTGTAAAAGTGCTCTTTAGCCCTGATATAACAAGTCTTTTACACAAATACTAAATCAATATTTTTTGGGTGTTGTTCGGGTGCTGTTCGACACTCCTTCGACTGCGCTTCGGAAAAACGGCACTTTTGTCGAAGAATCCTCGAAGAAAGGTCGAAGAAGGGTACAAGAAGGGTCTAACAAGAATGAGAAGAAAATACTGATAAACTATGAACTAAAATATTTTGTTTTTGTAAAACCTGAAAGCCTGCGATATTTTAATAATACGGACGACAAGGCAAACACGGGGGACAAATGAATAAAAAAATAACTTATCTGAAACACTCCACCAAGCCAGCCTATGTCCCCCGAAGCACCTACTCCACACCCCAAAACCACTCCCTCACACGACACTGTACCAAAAACTGTGTAAGTATAAAATTCTGCTTGGTTTAAAACCTCAAAACTTTTTCTTATCTTTGGGTAAGATAGTTTTCATTAATAGAAATTTTAAATGGTTAAACGAAAAAAGGATAGCTTCGCTATCCTTTTTTTATACTCATAAAACTTCAACATAGCCAAGAATATTATTATACAAAGGTACACAAAAGGATTGCTTCGACTGCGCTTCGGAAAAACGGCACTTTTGTCGAAGGATCCTCGAAGAAGGGAAGAAGAAAAGTGGGAGAAAAAAATATGATTATCCATATTTATCAAAAAATTTAAAAAAACACTGTCAAACTTAACATTATAAAAAATAATTACTATTTTTATCCTTAAATAATATAAAGCATTACTAACGATACTGCAAGAATCAAAGGAAACTCTTTTTTAGTGTTTTCTAATCTACTTTTTATTTATAAATATTTAAGTACAAACTCTTGAATCGTTATATTTTTAATTCAAAAAATATTTAGATGATTAATAACTTAAATTTAGTAGACAGGTTATTTGAATCCTACAATTATAAAATAGCTAGAACTTCTACTAATGATGTAAGGATTTATACTTTACAATATGGAATGTACCATGCTGCAGAAATAATTTCTTTTGATAAAGCCATAGATGTCTCGAAATTCAAAAATGAATTTTCAGAATTAGGATACGCTACAGATGTTAAAGTAGTAAAAAACTTAGAAGAAGTTGAAGAATACTTATTTGAAGGTTTTTTTATCAAAACACCATTAGGTAATGAATTAAAAAACAGATACAAGAACTTCGTTAAAAAGCAACTCTCAAACTTACCAGAAAATAGCCAATATAAATATATTGATAGTGACTTCGATTTAATTTTACAAAACAATCTTGGAGAAATTACTGAAGCAAAATCATACTCATCTAAAGATCATAGTATAATTACAAAGATAAATGAGCTTTTTACTAAAACAGCCGGAGCTCTATTTATTATTATTGAAGCTCCTGCAGGTTTTGGAAAAACTTGTACAGCAAACGAAATTTTAAATTGTATTACTGTTGAAAACTCAAAAATACTACCTTTTTTTACTGAACTTTCAAGAAATAGAGAAGCACGAGTATTTAAACATATTCTTCTAAGTGAAATTGACAGTCAATTTCCAAATGGAATAAAACAAAATGTAGTTCTTGAACAAATTTACAAAGGACGTATTCCCCTAATAATTGATGGATTTGACGAATTAATCACGAAGGATAGTAACAAAGAAGATGTTGAAAGTATGCTTACAACTATAGTGGATTTACTACAAAACGACGCTAAGATTGTTATTACATCAAGAAAAACAGCTATTTTAAATAGTGAAGAGTTTATTGAAACGATAAACTCTTCTATTGAAAATTTTTCTCTTGCTCGTTTTGAGATAAAAGAACCAACTATTGAGAATTGGCTAAATCCAAATAGGTTAAAAGCCATATTGGAAAACGAATTTCCAATAAGCCAAATTTCAAACCCTGTCCTTTTATCATATTTAAGAAATATACCATTAGAGAAACTAGAAGATTTTTTAACTACTAGCGAAGGTACATTAATTGACAAATATTTTGATTATTTACTTACAAGAGAGCAAGAAAGGCAAAATTTAAAATTAGATAATCAAACACAATTCCGAGTTTTCAGAAAGCTCAATCGATTCATGTCAGAGTTTAACTTTACAGCTGAAACAAAAGAAACAATAAAAGATTTTCTCAAGGAATATAATATTCAAATATTACAAGAAAGTATAAAACAATATAAAGAAAAAGACATAAAACCTTCCATTGATGAATTAACAGAGACATTATCAAATCACGTGTTTTTGGATAGAAAAACAGATGGTAATATAGGTTTTATAAATGATTTTATTTTCGGATTTTTAATTAGTGAAAATCTAATTTTAGAAAAATTTCAAGAACATTATAAAGGTAATTTTACGAGAGTTATCCCACAAGACTTTGCTCAAAAGTCACTTGAAGCTTCTAGAGTACAAAGTATATCTAATAAAAACAAACTTTGGGAAGTTTACAATGAACATGATTTTGGCTACGATTCGGTATTCTATTTTGACGCAGATTACTTCTTAAAAAATGAAATAAAACGTAATTTCAAAACTTTATTTCTTTCCGATAGAACAATAAAAAACTTGCTCTTTACTAAATATTCTTTTGAAAATTGTGTCTTTGCGGGCATAACTTTTGAAAATTGTACTTTTTCAACTTCAACATTTAAAAAATCGTCTTTTCAAAACTGTAAATTTTACAACTGTATTTTACAAGATAAAACATCAATTATTTATGATGATTTTGGAATTTATGTTTGTCAAGATAACAATGATCTTATAAAAGAGATAAACTCTTTATATTGTAAAGACAATGATAAAAACGAAGATGAATCAGACAACTCTTTGACTGAACAGAAAGTTCTTTTGCAATTCTTACAAGTAGACGAAAAGAGACCTAAACCAAGAAAATTTTCAGTCATCAAACAACGGTTATCTGAATATTCTGATAAAGAAATAAATAATATAATTGATTCTTTAATTCGTAAAGGCTACTTACATTTTAAAGATGATGTTGGTTTTATTACAAGAGAAGCTATGAATTTTTTAAATCACAACGGCAACTGATGAGTAGAGATTTGGAACTAATAGAAAAAGACATCTGTTCAAAAATATGTGAAAGACTTAATAAGGTTGGTCTTTTGTACAGGATTTTCAGTCGTATTAAAAATAATAATTCTGTAACAGAAAAAATTAAGAGAAAAGAAGAAGAAGGTACTCCCTATTCAATAGAAGGAAAAAAAATACAAGATATCATTGGAATTCGTATCGTTACATACTTCCATGATGATGTCAATTTGGTTAGAGAAATTCTATCAGATGTTTTTAAATATGTTAGCGAGGAAATAGACACTATAGAACCTACAGTTTTTAAACCTAAAAGGACAAATATTATATGTAGTTTAGATGACAAACAAAAAGAAACCTTTAAAGAAATTATAAAAGTAACTAATAGTGAATCTCTTAAATTATCAGATTATACTTTTGAACTTCAATTAAGGACAATTTTATCTGAAGGTTGGCATGAAATAGATCATAGTTTAAGATATAAATCAAAAAAAGAATGGTCTAAGCATTCTGAAAAAGAAAGGTTATTAAATGGAATTTATGCTACTTTAGAAGTGAATGATTTAGCTATGAAATCTTTATTTAATGAATTAGCATATCAGCATTTTAAAGAAAAGAACTGGGAAGCTATGCTAAGAAATAAATATCGTCTAAAATTTCAATCAACAAACATAAAAAGTGAGTTAAAACAAATTCTAAATGAAGATTTAGATATTGCAAAACAACTGTTAAAATCTAATAGGCTTAGAGTTATAAAAAAGCTTTCTAAAGTTGACATTCCATTTCCAATAAGTTTTAATAATATTATATACTTTACTAATCACATTGAGTTAAAAAACGATAAAATAGGAAGTTTAACTCCTGAATTAATCAGACAAATACTAGTGGACATTTAAATAGACACCAGCTATTAATGTTTAAATTTAAAAATAAAGCTTAGGACAAGTTTTTAAGAAAGTCTATTTTTCTTTATATAGCTTTCTTTTTTCTTGTTTTTCTTATTTGTAAACAGTTTTTAATACAACTAAATCAGTACTTCATGAGTCTAAAATTTAATATAATAACTCAAGTTGCTAGTTTCTTTATGATAAAAACAAAGCAAAGGTTAAGTAAATTTGTTTTGCACACCAATAACAAAACCAATGCTTTGCAAAGACAAAATTATATCAATTTTCTGTTTAATAGATGATATTTTAAAAGAAATTAAACATAAAGAAGATATTAGAAGACAAGTTAGTGATTCTAAAACTAAGGTTTCATATAATTAATTTTCTATAGGATATCTTTAAAATCACTTATATTTTTTCCATTACTAGAAAAAGGATAATCTTTAGTTATTCTGTGATTTATAAAAGAAAGTTTATTATTTTTACTTAGATGCTGATTAATATGTGTGTCATTAAAAGAATAACCCGAAACAAATAAATTTTCCGTTTCTAACATAATTCTTGAAAAATCTGAATAAATGTTTTTATACATTTTATCATTATCTATTATTATTGTTTTGTCAGTACCAGTAATAAATTTTGGAACAATATCAGATGCCATATTCTGAACAATATCCCCTGTTGTAGAATCGACTCTTTGACATCTATGTTTCTCATAATAATCATTAGTCATAAAATAATCATATTCTCCTGTTAGTTGATCGTAACCATCTAGATTTTTTTCGACATAATTAAATTTATATAAGTCAATACTACCATGTAGCTTATATACTCGAACTTTTTTATTATAGTTACCTGTATAAACAGGAAGCTTCTTATCATTAGCTACCAATACACTATTATTTGTTTCAAAACCTCTAGAATATTCTATACCGCCTAATTCTAAAATTCTTTCTACTATTAAATCATGATTTAAGGTAAAAATATTCACTTCATCGAATGATTTTACATAATCTAAGAAATACTTAAAAGTCAAACAAAGTTCATCATCATTCATTTTTATTGGCTGGAGAATATCTGCTATTAAATAATTGAGTATAGGCAGAACTTTAAAATATTGTTTATAATTAAAAAGAACTAAATGGTCACTATCTTCTTTCTCTATTAAACAAGGATAATCTTGGAGTAATTGTTCTTTGGCATCAGAAAAAATTTTTGAAATTTTGTTATTATTTTTATAGGAGTCACTTATAAATTGATAAAAATCTTCATAGTTTAAAAATTTATCGCTATTATTAGATTTGTAAATATTCAAAAGTTCATTAAAAACATAAGAATAACCCAATCTTTCAAAGCTTAAGTGACCATTGTTTATTATTGTTTTATCTTTATCATCTATCCAAGCCCATTCACTTGATGGAAAATTTAATAGTTTATCTCTTAAATCTCTATTGAAGTAGTCTGAAACTCCTTTTGCTATAGGCATATTAGCATTTGCCGAAAATCCTGCTCCAAGTAAAACTGTAAGCTTTTTCATCCTATCTGGTTTCATTAGTAAAATGTGTATTAATAAAGTGTTTTTTTACATCAATTATTCCTTCATCCTCCTCACAAACTCATCATAAGTTTCTGATTTCTCATTTTTCCAATCAGTAGGCTCAATCAAATCCTGAATATTTACTCTTAACAATCTTGCAATTTCATAAAGATTTTCAAGTGAAGGTTGTCGTTTATTGTTCCTCCATTTTGAAATTGTCTCTTCAGATTTTTTCATTTTTTTTGCTAAGACTCTATTCTTTATACTTTTACTTTTAAATACTTCGTCAAGTTTATTAATCTTCATGTTTTAAAATAATTACAAAAAAGTTTGGCGTATTACGTCATGTTTTGTATATTTGTACATATTATTACATATGCGACAATTATGAATTGCTTTTTTAGCGCTTCATGAAAGATGCTTCTCATGAAAGAAAACCGCAAATATTCCACATGAGTTGATATGAGTTCGCCATTGTCTATTAGATTTCATTACTTTTGTATATCTAATAGGGCGAACTTCATGTAAGACTTTGTGGAACCACGACCTGTCGTGGATGGCTCTTTGCGGTGCCTCTTTCAAAGCTTTGAAGTTCGCCCTTGCTTATTGCAATAAATCTTCATCGCTTAAAATAGAAGCATCGTTCCATAACCTCAAAATCTTATAGTATGAGAACGAAATTTTTAATACCGCCCCACAAAAAGCCTCCGGATGCTGTCCGCACCGCGCTAATCCGCATACCGTACAAAACATAAACTGTGCACTCTATGAGGCACAGCTATAGCAGATAAACAGCTGTGGCACAGCCACAGCCATTATCTAACCTTACAGCCTTTTACCTAAGCAGTGTAAACCGCCTTTGGAAAGACTTTTATTCTCGCACCTTAAAAGTACCTTATTTCTTAATAGAAACCAAATAACAAGCGTTTTACTCCCTGTTTTTGTTAAAAAAAGCTGTTAATGACACGGGTTTATAAAGTGCCCTGCCACGCAGGGCACTTGTAAACCAATGGGATAGGTGTGTCCTAATCCTAAACAGAAAAATATTATTCAATTTTAAAAATCTGTGTACAGACCATTGTATAATTTTCCTCCTCAGGGTGTTGTTTTTCATAATGCATTGCTTGGTTAGTAAACACCCTGCCCTGTGCAGGTGTCCTGCCTGCACAAGGGCTTTGAGGAAAAAATAAAAACGACAATATGATTTATAAACCTAAAATAAGCATCCGCACCAAACCGCCTCAGCTGACAAGCGAATGTCTTTAAGCCGAAATGAAGTGCTGAGAATACAAGCCGTAGGCAGTTTGTATTCGTGCCTGAATAAGGCGTAAAAAGACCGCGAAGACAGGTGGAGCGAGAGGGGGTTTTGATTCTTTTGTACCCCTTACAAAAGAATAAAGAATATTTCATTCTATACTTTCTTTTCCTTGATACAACTATTTGATTTTAATAAAAAATAAAAACGCTTAAAATCAAATAATCACTGAACTCCTATGAGAATAGGCACGATGTGAAGTAAAACGAAGCAAAAGATCAAGACTGCATTTCTCCTATCGGTCTTTCTAAGGTTTGTTTTGCAAACTATATGACAGTGGCTTCGTCCATATAGTTTTATACAAAACTTCACCAAGAAGACACTCGACAGAGAAATGAGGTCGTTGCAAGGCATTAAAGAACATTTTAAAGTAAAAACGACAATATGATTTATAAACCTAAAATAAAAATCCGCACCAAACCGCATCAGCTGACAAGCGAATGTCTTTAAGCCGAAATAAAGTGCTAAGAATACAAGCCGTAGGCAGTTTGTATTCGTGGCTGAATAAGGCGTAAAAAGACTGCGAAGGCAGGTGGAGCGAGAGGGGGTTTTGATTCTTTTGTACCCCTTACAAAAGAATAAGAAAAGAGATTCCGAACCAAGTTCAGCAGGACAAGGTTTCT
>NZ_SOAG01000001.1:123342-177424 GCF_004364575.1 Myroides indicus
GAAGGCAGGTGGAGCGAGAGGGGGTTTTGATTCTTTTGTACCCCTTACAAAAGAATAAGAAAAGAGATTCCGAACCAAGTTCAGCAGGACAAGGTTTCTTTTCTTTTATCTTGATATAAAAGAAACTAAAAATGACGCGAAGTTAATATTTCAACACTAAGGAACGTCGAATCTTACGATTTCAAGACTGCATTTCTCCTATCCGTCTTTCTAAGGCTTGTTTTGCAAACTATATGACAGTGGCTTCGCCCATATAGTTTGATGCAAAACTGCACCTAGAAGACACTCGACAGAAAAATGAGGTCATTGGAAAGGCATTAAAGAACATTTTAAAGTAAAAACGAGAAATTATGATTTATAAACCCAAAGTAAACATCCGCACCAAACCGCCTCAGCTGACAAGCGAACGTCTTTAAGCCGAAATGAAGTGCTAAGAATACAAGCCGTAGGCAGTTTGTATTCGTGCCTGAAAAAGGCGTAAAAAGACCGCGTAGGCAGGTGGAGCGAGAGGGGGTTTTGATTCTTTTGTACCCCTTACAAAAGAATAAGAAAAGAGATTCCGAACCAAGTTCAGCAGGACAAGGTTTCTTTTCTTTTATCTTGATATAAAAGAAACAAAAGATCAAGACTGCATTTCTCCTATCCGTCTTTCTAAGGCTTGTTTTGCAAACTATATGACGGTGGCTTCGCCCATATAGTTTTATACAAAACTACACCAAGAAGACACTCGACAGAGAAATGAGGTCATTGGAAAGGCATTAAAGAATATTTTGAGTTAAAAGAAAAACCCCCTAAAAAGCGGCAGCTTTTTAAGGGGCTGAATAGAAAAACAAATGTTTAACTAACCATTTCATTACAAAATTATGAAAACCATTACACAACCCAAAAGCAAACACAGGTTTTACCTGCTGCTGCTTATCCTACTTTGCAGTTTACACTCCCCTGCTTTATTTGCACAACAGCAAATCCGAGTTACGGGAACCGTAAAAGACACGGACGCTCCCCTGCCCGGGGTCACCGTTTGGGAAAAAGACACAAACAACGGCACGCTAACCGACGAAAACGGAAAATATTCGTTACAGATTACCCCCGGCAGTATCGTAACCTTTAGCTTTATCGGCTACAAAACCCAAACTCACATTATTAGCGGAACCACGCTCAACATTACCCTCCAACCCGATGAAGCTGTATTGGACGAAGTTGTCATAAACGCAGGATATTACAGCGTTAAAGACCGGGAACGCACGGGGAGTATTGCACGAGTTACCGCAAAGGACATTGAGTTTCAGCCGGTAGTTAATCCCCTGCAAGCCATACAAGGACGCATGGCAGGCGTGAATATTACACAAGAATCTGGAACGCCTGGTGGTGGATTTGAAATACAAATAAGAGGAATAAACAGCTTACAAAGAACTGGAAATGTTCCTCTATATATAATTGATGGTGTACCTATAAATAATGATTATGTTACTGCTAGTTTATCTAAAAGTATATTAAACACCGGTATTTCTCCACTCAATTCTATTAACCCTTCGGATATTGAAAGTATTGAAATTTTAAAAGATGCCGATGCTACGGCAATTTACGGTTCGCGTGGGGCAAATGGCGTAATTCTGATTACCACCAAAAAAGGCAAAGCAGGCAAAACCCGTTTTACGGTGTCTTCTTCCACAGCGTTCAGCAAGGTAAACCGCTTTATGAAACTGATGAATACCGAACAGTTTAATCAAATGCGGGACGAAGCCTTTGCCAACGACGGCATGACCGAATATCCGCCAAACGCTTACGATATGAACGGGGCGTGGGACAGAAACCGCTATACCGACTGGCAAAAGGAGTTGATAGGCAGAACAGCTATGAGTAATAATCTATCCTTAGGCATATCGGGCGGAAATGAATATACCGGATTTATAGTTTCTCTTGCTCACCACCAAAGTACAACTGTTTTTCCTACCGATAAAGGCTATAAACGCAACTCGGCATCTATTGGTTTTAACCACCGCAGCAAGGACAATCGGTTTCAATTGGGAACGTCTACCGTATATTCCGTCCAAAGCAATGATCTTCCGGCTGTAGATCTGACCAATCCGGCTTTAACGCTCGCTCCAAATGCACCGGAGCTCTACAACGAAGACGGTACACTGAACTGGCAGGACGGAACTTTTCAAAACCCGCTGGCACAGCTCAACAAAACCTATGGAAACGAAACAAAAACCTTGGTATTAAATACAAATCTATCCTATAACCTGCTGTCTGATTTTTATCTGAAACTCAATGCCGGAATAACAAATAATTATTTTGACGAACAGGTGCTTACACCTCATACGATTGTAAATCCTGCTTTAGGACACACCAGCGAGCGTTCGCAATCGCAAAAATCTTATCGTTCTTTTAATTCTTACCTTATAGAGCCTCAACTGGAGTGGAACAAAAAAACAGGAGTACATTCTTTTAGCGTTTTGATGGGAAGTACCTATCAGGTCAGCAATAACAACGGCTACACCCTAACCGGTAAAAACTTTAGCTCTAATGCCTTAATCACCAATATATCTGCGGCTAAAGAGCGAATCATCAATCAGATGAACAGTTCAGAATATAAATATGCCGCTGTGTTTGCCCGGGTTAACTATAGCTATAATAACAAATACATTATTAACCTCACCGGACGGCGCGACGGATCGAGCCGTTTTGGCAATAACAACCGCTTTGGCAATTTTGGAGCTATAGGAGCAGCGTGGATTTTTTCCGAAGAAAACGTTTTAAAAAACAGTAGGTGGCTCAGCTTTGGAAAACTGCGGGCAAGTTACGGAACCACCGGAAGCGACAATGTAGGCGATTATGCCTATCTGGACACTTATACCGCCGGAGGGGGGTATTACAACTCTGTTTTCGGATTATATCCTACGCGTTTATTTAACCCTGATTATCACTGGGAAAAAACAACCAAACGAGAGGTATCTGCTGAATTGAATTTTTTTCACGACCGCATTCGCACCTCTACAGCGTATTACAACAATCGTTCGTCCAATCAGCTGATCGGTTTACAGTTGCCAAGCACCACAGGATTTAATAGCATCACTGCCAATTCTCCGGCAACGGTAGAAAACTCCGGGTGGGAATTTACGCTTAATGCTACACCTTTAAAAACCAAAGATTGGATGTGGGAATTCTCCTTTAATATCTCTTTTCCCAAAAACAAGCTGATTGCCTTTCCCGATTTGGAAGACTCTACCTATAAAAACACCTATGTTATCGGAAAATCCATCAATCTGGTAAAACTGTATCACTATGAGGGAATTGATCCGGAAACCGGATTGTACCAATTTACCGATTACAACGAAGACGGAAAATTTACTGTGGATGACAAACAAATTGTCAAAGAACTGGATCCCAAATACTACGGCGGATGGCAAAACACGTTGTCTTACAAAAACTTCACTTTTGATTTTCTGTTTCAGTTTGTCAAACAAGACAATTATAACCTCAATGCCAATTACAATGTTCCGGGCATTGCTTTGCAAAATGCCCCCGAAGTTATGACTAACCGCTGGTCGCCGGATAATCCGGATGCCCCATATGGTGCGGCAGCTACTACCAAAAATTCAGAAGCAATCAATCAAATGACACCTTTTAGACAGAGTGACCGCACCGTAAGCGATGCTTCGTTTATCCGGCTCAAAAACGCATCGCTTTCGTACGTTGTTAATCTTCCAAAAGCTAAAATTGAATCGCTCAGATTGTATATTCAAGGACAAAACCTGCTCACCTTTACCCATTATCTGGGAATGGATCCGGAGTTTATTAATCTGGGATACATCCCTCCTCTTCGAACTTATGCATTGGGAATGCAGCTCACTTTTTAAAAATTGATGACCATGAAAAATATAAATATCCTTTTTAAAGTATATCATCCTGTTTGGATTGTACTTTTTATGTTGACATTATGCAGTTGCGAACAACTGATAGAAACAGACCTCCCTGACAATCAGGTAACCCGAGAAGATGTATTTAAAGATATGGCTACTGCAGAAGCGGCTTTGACCAATTTGTACATCAATGTGAGAGAAAATCCGTTTTTAACCAAAAACACCAATGGCATAAGCTATAACCTCAGCCTCTATACAGATGAACTGGATTATTTTGCCAATAACCTCAACGATTTTTACACCAATACGGTAGAAGCAGATCACACGCTCAACGCCAGCTGGTGGGACTATGCCTACTCCGGTATATATGCGGCAAATGATTTTATAGAAGGGCTGTCGCAATCGGCATTTATAGCAGAAGCAGACAAAAAAGCATTTTTGGGAGAAGCTTATTTTATCCGTTCACTCTATTATCAGTATCTCTGTCAGTTATACGGAGATATTCCCTACACCCTCACTACAGATTATGTTTACAATACCGCCATTGCTAAAACCAGCTATGCCGAAGTGTTGATACAGATTGAGAAAGATTTAAAAACCGCCGTTGATTTGTTGGACGACTCGTATAGAAATCAACAGCGCATTTATCCCAATCAGTCAGCAGCAAAATTATTGCTTGCGCAAAACTACCTGTTGCAAAAAAAGTATGAAGAAGCAGAAAAAACATGTTTGGAGATTATAAATAACAATACGTACCAGCTGGAAAGCGATTTGGACAAAGTATTTAAAAAAGAGGCAAAAAGTACGCTCTGGCAGCTCAGCTCTAATTCTGACACAGACAATACTCCCGAGGCTTCTGCCTATATTTTTGTTTCCTTACCACCTCCTACTGTAGCGCTGAGTACGGAGTTGTTAAATATTTTTGACGCTTCGGACAAGCGGAAACAGCAATGGATAAAAGAAGTAACAGACGGCAATCTTTCCTTTTTTCATGCGTATAAATACAAAAACAAAGAAAACAATACCGACGAATACGCTGTCTTTTTCAGGGTTGAAGAAGTTTATTTTATGCTTGCCGAAGCTTTGACTTATCAGAATCGCACGGCAGAAGCCATCGGTTATATCAATATTATCCGCCAAAGAGCAGGACTAAATCCTTTGCCTGACAGCTTAAATCAAGATGAGTTTATCGATGAAATACTGAAAGAAAGTCAAAGAGAATTTTTCACAGAAAACGGGCATCGGTTTTTTGATCTGAAACGCAACGGAAAATTAGAGATATTAAGTATAGTAAAACCCAACTGGCAAAACAAACACCAGTTATTCCCGATTCCGGAACGTCAACTTCAGATTAATCCCAACCTCCAACCCAATAATAACGGTTATTAAAAAAGTATAAACATGAAACATTTACAAATATTAATACTCTTGTCACTGACAGCAATTGCCTGTAAAAATAAAGATTACAATCAAGCAAATCCCGATGGCTCGATAACCATTAGCGGAAAAGTAACGGTGGCAGAAACCGGAAAGCCCCCTTTGGGCATTACAACAATGAATGTAGCTAACGAATGGGTATGGCAAGATTCCGAATTAAACGCATACGGCGATAACAAAAAAGTGTACGTGGATAAACAAGGACAGTATTCCATCACCATACAGCCCGGAGATACCCTGATGCTGATTCCCAATGCTCTTATTTACGGTAGAAAAAACCGTTATCTGTACACCGGTTTTAAACATAATCAAACGCTGGATATACAGGTAAAAGAAGATGCAAAAAACTACGCCAAACTCCAAAAGGAACTTCCTGAGGCTTATGACAACCTACAGAAGCATATTCAGCAATCCGATCCGGAACAGCTGATTACGGTTTCGGGTACTGTAGTTAGCGAAACTACAAATCGCCCCGTCTATAGAACTATAGTTTCGGTCGGATTTGTAACCAACACAAAAGGAACGGGAACCTATCACTTAACAGATAAAGAAGGAAAGTTCTCTATTCAATTGCCGAAAGGCAATCTTCTAAGCATTAACGGATTAATGCCAAATTCTGTTCAGTTTTATCCTCAATCCGATACGGTTGTGCAGATTAAATTGCCCAAAATAGACGAAAACAAACTTGCCAAACCCAAGGCAAAGTTCCCGCAGGCACCAAAAAGTATTATCCCTGAATTTAATTAATTTTTTAACCGCAATAACAATAAAAACACGATGAAAGTACTTACGTATAAATACCTTATCACCTATTTATTAGTGTTGTTTCCGCTATATAGTTTTGCCGGAGAAATAAAAGACAGCATCCGGTTAGACACAAGATGGAATACGCTGATGCCTATGACTCTTTCTGATGATGGCAAGTGGCTATTTTATGATCAGTATTACACTAACGCTCCTGCTCAGGATAAAAGCTGGGCTATCAATACGCAAAACGGAAAACAAACAGAGTTAACCGGTGTAAGAGGAAGTAAAATACTCTTAAATGGAGATATATTGCCCTATGTAAAAGGAGATACGCTTGTTTTAAAAAATCTTTCTAACTCCGCTCAATCGGAATATATACCGCAAATTAAAAAGTTTGAGGTTTTTAAGCACAAAAATATACTTGCCCTTTTAAACAAGCAAAATCAACTTCGCATACTCAAATTTAGCTCTAACGGGTATAAAGTAGTGCTTGAAATTGATGGAGTAGAAAAGTTTGAGTCGAATCAGATAAGCCTCAACAAAGGAAAAAAGCACTATAATAACAAACATCCTTTGTATATCCTCTATCAAAAAGATACCTCAACAAAAAATTTGTACTCACTCAATCTAGAATCACTACAATCTGAAAAACTAGGAGAACCGGGCGAAAATACAGGAGCCCTTACGTGGAATAATCAACGGGATGTGTTCGCTATTAAAAACATAGATAACGAACTGATGATCGTCGATTTAAAAAACAAAAGCACGAAAACCGTTTCTCTTCCTGAAAAAAACTTGGAGCGTTTTACCTTTAAGTTTTACAATAACAATGATCTTTATATCAGTTATCAGTACAACAGCGAGCAAAAAATACCGGAAAGTGAGTATACAGATATATGGTATGGCAATTCTGCTCTGCTTTATCCGTCAAACTTCCAGCCTAAATACAATAAAGTATATCAGGCATTTGTTTTCCAATACAATACACAAAAACTTGTTCCGCTGGACAAAGCACAGGATATTGAATACCTCCCGCTGGATAGACCTAATTATATTATTAGCTTTAATCCCTTTGAATTTCAAGATTATACAGAATCCAGTAGTAAAATACGTTTTGTGCTTGAACAAATTGAGCCTCAACAGGTAATTACTGAATTATCCATCACTCCGTATAGGTATTTCTTTTTTCCTTCTCCCGACGACAATTATTTACTATACCCTACAGAGGATTACGAGATATGGGAGATCTATGACTTTAGAACCGGAGAAAAAAACACATTCAGAGCCGATGTTTATCCTGCAACTCGAATGCAACCCATTTGGAGTTCAGACTCTAGGCAGGTATTTTTTCAAAGAGACCACAATCTTTATGTCTATGATCTGCAAAGCAAAAAATTCGAACAATTGACGGATTTTAAACCGGGAACTTCCATTTGGATAACCAATACACAAAACTCGCAAGGGTATAATGCCAAAAATATAGAACAATCAATGCCTGTTATTTTTACGGCATCACAAACAGAAAAAGGCACAAGAGAAATCTACAGTTACAGTAAAGGAAAATTAAAAAAGCTGACAAACACAACAAGTAAGCGAATTGATACTAAAATGTTGGACAGACTCACCAGTTTAGACACTCAAACTTTGGTATATACGGAAGAGGATTACAATCAGCCGGCTGAAATAAAAATTTATAAACACGGCAAAACAAAAACATTGGTCAAAAGTGATATGCCAGAAGAACTATACAATTGGAGAAAACGAAAAGTTGTCCAATACACCGATAAACATGGTGTAACCTTAAATGGTGTTTTATTTTATCCGAAAGATTTTAACACAAGCAAGAAATATCCGATGATTACCTGGATTTATGAAAAGCAGGGAAACCTTCGCACTGTGTTTGACATCCCCACTTACTTGCTTCGTTCGGGGTATGCAGGATTTAATCAATCACTCTTTAATGAAAGCGGGTATTTTGTATTCTACCCCGACACTTACGTATCAGAAGAAGGAACAGGACTTTCTTCTTTGGAATGCGTAACCAAAGGTATAGATGCCATAACCAAAGAGGAACCTGCAATTGACAAAGCAAAACTGGGGTTAATCGGGCATTCATTCGGAGGATATCAGGCGGGATTTATAGCGACTCAAACCAAACTTTTTGCAGCTGTGGTAGCCGGAGCAGGTAACCACAACCTAATAGCTTCTTCTTATTCCTATAACTACAATTTACACAAACCCAATCATTGTAGAGTTGAAGGTCATCAATATTATATGGAGAACTCATATGGAGAAAATCCAGATAAATACTTATCTAATTCCAGTATCCTTTTTGCCCAACAAACCTATACTCCTGTACTTTTATGGACCGGTTTAAAGGATATCATTGTGCCCTGGGAACAAACTCGGCAATTCTTTGTTGCACTTAAACGATATCAAAAGCCGGTTATTGCTCTTTTTTACAAAGAGCCCGAGCATTCTATAAGCTCTACACTTCCAAAAGAACAAAAAGATTTAGCAAATAGGGTAATGGATTGGTTTGACTACTATTTAAAAAATAAAAAAGATATTTTATGGATAAAGAAAGGAATAGATTATAACGAGTATAGTTTAAAAGTATTGTAAAAAAGAACGCCACATACAAAGTGGCGTTACTTTTTAAAGTTAATAATAATTATTCTATCATTTGAAAAAGAGGAGCGTAGTCTGAAGTAGAAGGGTCAATTCCATAAAGATTCTCCCATATACCATCAACAGATCTCTGACACTCAGGCTGCCTATCATCGTCTAAAGTACAACTTCCATCTCCATTTCCTAAATAGACATAATCATTGATAGCAATATCAAAATAATAGACTGCTCCGTGATAAGGAGTCGTAGCCAAGGTACTTTGTTCCGATTGATTATCTTCTGTAACTATATTTCCGGCATTTACTGTAAATGCACCTGTCAAAGCCATAGTGAGTATAACTACGGGTAACCACAGGATTTTAATAAATTTATTCATGGTAAATTAATTTAAATGTATTAATAAATAACTTTGATATCTGGGGGTTGGATAATACACCCACAATAGAAGTCCCGGGGCTTCTGCTAACGGTTATACATTCTCTGCTCACAATCCTAACCTTTTTAAAAGTGAATTGATATTCTCTTCTTTTCCGGAAAAAAGAGAAAGCTCATTTTGGAATTCCAATATCAATATTGCATTATCAAAGTTCCGGTAAGTAAACCCAATAAAATATACACAAAGTGATTAATAGTATACCTGTAGTGTCAAAAACTATACATAAAGTGTAGAAAAATATACATAGAGTGTAAATGACAGTAATTATGTTGGAAGGGGTTAAAAAAAAGTTGTTCCAAAACGCAACACTTCTTTGGGCGTTTTTGAAAAGTTTTTTACAAAGGAACGATAGTAGCTGATATAATTTTCATAACCCGCATCATAGGCTATTTCTTTCAGACTTTTATTGGTAAACATGATTTCCGCTAAAGACAAGATTAATTTAATTTGGTGGTGGTAACTGCAAAAAGTAGTTCCGAAACATTGACGAAAACCATTCTGAAGCTGCCGGTAGTTTAATCCCTGTTCCCGGATAAAATCTTGCAGGTTCTGTTCCGGATTTCGAATATACAGCTCATATAATTGCCTCAGCTTTTCTTTATCTGCAATATAAACAGGAGGCTGCTTTAGAGAATCCGTGTATTTGTTGACAAGGGAAAACAAAACAAAAACCAGCCTGTCCGGTGTTTGAAAACGGCGTACCGTACCGGAAATATAGTGAACCTCATCCGCAGCATCAGTCAGATACACACTGATTACTTGCGGAGCATCCGTACGATGCAAAAGGTGTTGTGTATAGCATTCCAACCGGTTTAAGACATTTTGTTTATACTTTTTGCTAAGCTTGCTGGCTTCCACCCATTTCCAATGGTGAGAAAGCGGGTTATACTCTATGGCAAAACGATGTTTTATCAGGTCTTGCAACGTATAATTGTGTAAACGCAAAAAGTTGGCGGCAATACAAAACCGGAGCAACGCAGACAGCACACTGTCGGACTGTTTAAAATAAGAAGTGCGCACAGGAATGGAATATTTAGACGTAAAAGGCAGCCCGGCATAGCGATGCCAAAAATAGTCTATAACGCTGATTAACTCTTCAAACAACTCGGGTTCCATAGCAAAACAAAAATGTACTATATGTTCAGACAACTGCGCTTCAAACTTTTGACTTACAGTTACCTATACAAATCAATTTACTGATACTAAGTTAATTATTTATTTTAACATTTAAGTTTAAACGGCTCAGAGTACAAAAATGGCAATGGAAATCTTGCCGGATTACAATGCTAATTGCGGAAAGTAAACTCATAAAACAACTTAAAAAAGCATTCTCAATTTTAATTGTTTTTTTAATTGCTTTGGTTGATAATTGAGTATGATTAATCTCATTCGTTCTTTTTTGTCGTATATTTAGCGATTAAAATTTCAACAAATAATTTATATGAAAGCTTTGATTTTTAACGGTTCGCAGGACACCGAATCGTTTCGTACCTCTCGAAGAATCGCAGAATTTTACGCTAATCAGTTTATAAAAGCTAACATTGAAGTCAAACAGGTTCATCTGTCAGATTATAATATACCTATATTTCACGCCGGATTAATGGAAAATGTTACTCAGGATATTTTGAATTTTGTTAACGCTTTTCGCGATGCCGATGTGATGATATGGCTTAGTCCGCTGTATCACGGCAGTATGACAGGTGCTATGAAGAATGCAATTGACTGGCTGGAACTTACCGCACAGGATAAACCTGCCTATTTAACAGGTAAAATAATAGGCTATACCTGCTGGTCGGCAGGCAATCAGGCTATGCAGGGTATTCAAACAATGGACAATGTAGCAAAGGCACTGCGCGCGTGGTCTTTGCCCTACTCTATTCCTATTAGCAATTCTGATTTATACGTAAATAATGAACTTGCCGATGTGTATAAAAAAAAGATGGAAATGCTGACAGCTTTGCTGATTGAAAGCAAAATACAATGATTAAAAGGCTTCAACAAAATTGAAGCCTTTTTTATACGAAAAGGATATTTTTTGCGTTACCATTTGCAAATGCCTTACCTGCGGAATTTAAATTAATTTTTTTAATTTTAACGTTTCTGTTTAATCCTTTTGCCATGAAAATTATAAGATTTTTCTTTTGCTGTATAGCAGGACTGTTATCCTTTTCTTTAACGGGACAAAATATAGATACCCAAAAAATTGACCAATACATAGATGTTATAGAAAGAAATAACCGCGGTATCGGATCTATCGGTATCTATAAAAATGACAAAGCTGTATATAAGAGAAATTTTGGACAGAGCAAAGTGTTTGAAAAAACAACCGCTGACGGCGAATACCAATACCACATCGGCTCAATTACTAAGCTTTTTACGGCAGTTATGATTTTTCAACTCGTAGATGAAGGCAAATTACAGCTGAGCGATCGGTTAATCCGCTATTTTCCGGATGTTGATATTATGAACTTTTTTCAACTTTCTATTCGCGATGTTTTAGAACACAGCAGCGGTTTGGATGATTTTACCTGTCGAAACGACGATCCTTACTGGCTGGGCACCAAAACAGATGACGAAACGATTATGCAGGAGATAGAGTCGCAAGGCATTCCGCATTACGGCACGGGTAAAAAGAAAACTTTTTTTTATTCAAGTACGGGGTATTATTTTTTAGCCAAGTTAGTTGAGCAAAAGAGAAAAATGTCTTATAACGAAGCCGTTAAAAAGTATATTATCAATAAAATAAAGCTTAATAACACGTATTCATACGATGAAAATCCAAATGATAACTTAAAATCTTATCAACTGTTTGACCATTGGCAGCCGATTGATGAGTTTGATTTTAGCAATGTAATCGGCGTCGGCGATATGGTATCTACAACAGATGACTTAGCTAAGTTTATCTATACCCTTTTCCGGACCAATAAGCTTATTTTTCCGGAAAGCTTAAGTAAAATGATGCCTACCGTTCACAAAGAAAAATTTGGAAGAGGATTGATGTACTACCTCGATCACAAAAAAGCATTTTACGGACATACAGGAGGAACTTTCGGTACGTTTTCTGCCGTATATTACAATGACTCCGATAAATTGGCTATTGTTTACGCCATTAACGGCGCAGGTTTTTCATACTATCAGATGTTTGAATCTATTTTGTCTATCATTTACCACAGAAAATACCAGTTGCCCGAATTTAAAACCGTTGTGCCCCAAAAAGAAGATTTGGATAAATATGTAGGAACTTATTATTCCTCAGAATTTGATGTACACGTTGATTTTACTCAAAAAAATAACCGATTGTTTTTAAAACCCGCCGGATGCTATCCTATTACTGTATTGGATGCTTATGATAATCGCACGTTTAAATCTGCCGAAGGCTCTGTTACTTATGAGTTTCACCCCGACAAAAATGAAGTAACCGTACATCAGGTAAAAGGCAGTTTTATAATGGTAAAACAAACAGAATCAGAATCGGAAAAATTAGAATAAAGCGTTAAAATATAAGGTTTTCTAAAATTCAATTCGTAACTTCATCTCTTTAATTTTTTTATTTTAAAGCCATGAAAAAGATACTATTAGTTTTAAGTTTATGCATTGCCGCCCCTGCTGTTGCCGGTAATTTACCCTTTTTCACTAACCCAACTCCCCAAGCCATGAAAAATATTCCTCAAAACTCCCAAACCATTTATCAGTTTAAAGTTACCGATTTGTACGGTAATGAATTTGATTTTGCCTCTTTAAAAGGGAAAAAAGTTATGATTGTTAACACTGCCTCAGAATGTGGTTTAACCCCTCAATACAAACAACTTCAAAGTATGTATGAAGAATTTGGAGGCGATAATTTTGTTATTGTAGGGTTTCCTGCCAATAATTTTGGCGGACAAGAACCAGGAAACAATACTGAAATTGCCCAATTCTGTCAGGCAAATTACGGCGTTACCTTTCCGATGATGTCCAAAATATCTGTCAAGGGAAAAGACATGGCTCCTATTTATCAATTTTTAACTCAAAAAGATAAAAACGGATTGGCAGACAGTGAAGTGGAATGGAATTTTCAAAAATATCTGATTGACGAAAGCGGACATCTTGTAAAAGTTATTAGTCCGCGAACTTTGCCCAATGATCCCGAAATAAAAGCGTGGATAAAGGGAAAATAACTTTTTTTTACGTTTATCATGCTTGCATAGTTTGTATCTTTGAGGTTTAGTTTTAGATTATGATTTATCCGGAAATAAAGTTAGCCCAAGCTATTATCAAAATATGTAAAGCAAAAAATATTCAGCAGATTATAATATCTCCCGGATCGCGAAACGCTCCCCTAACTATAGGTTTTGCCAGTGATCCTTTTTTTAAGTGCTACAGTATAGCCGATGAACGATGTGCTGCTTTTTTTGGCATGGGAATCGCTCAGCAAACCCAAACGCCTACAGCGTTGGTTTGTACTTCCGGTTCGGCTTTACTCAATTATTATCCTGCTGTTGCAGAAGCTTTTTACAGTCAGATTCCACTGATTGTTATCTCGGCAGACAGACCTTTGTCCAAAATAGATATTGGAGACGGACAGACCATCCGACAACAAAATGTATATGAAAATCATATTTTGTACAGTGCCAATTTAACCGAAGAAGAAAGTCCTGCTAATGATGCCTTGATTAATAATGCCATCAATACGGCTATTGCCAAAAAAGGTCCCGTACACATCAACGCCCCTTTTGAAGAACCTCTATACAATACCGTACCCGATTCTACAGTAAATCCATCGGTTATACAAATTGAGAGTTTACCACAAGACAATATTGACTATATTGATTATATTCAAAAGTGGAACAGCACTTCCAAAAAATTAGTTTTAGTTGGGGTAAACAATCCCAATATATTCTCTCAGGATATTATTGATTTTCTGGGAAATGATACTTCTGTCGTGGTTATGACCGAGACAATGTCTAATCTGCATCATAAGAACTTTGCTGCTCACATAGACAGAATTATTACCACTTTTGACGAGAGTGATTTTAAAGACTTTCAACCGGAGATATTAATTACATTGGGCGGCATGGTCGTGAGTAAACGCATCAAAGCTTTTTTGCGCAAATACAAACCGGCACAACACTGGCATATCGATACGCTTCGCCATTACAACACTTATGATGCTTTATCTGATAAAATTTTTGATACGCCCCAAAATTTCTTTACTGTTTTAAAAGAAAACGCAGCTTCTCCCCTTTCCGATTACCAACCCCGGATGTTGGCTATTGTCAAAAAGCGCAAAGAAAAACACGCTGCTTTTATCAAAAGCATTCCATTTTCCGACTTAAAGGTATTCGATCGCATATTGCCTCAGCTGCCTCCATACACTCAATTACAAATCGGAAACAGTTCTGCAGTTCGCTATACCCAGTTAATTCCGATAGATGAAACCATAACTGTATTCTGTAATCGCGGAACCAGCGGAATTGACGGAAGCACATCAACAGCCATAGGGGCTGCTATAGGTTCTCAAAAAACAACGGTTTTAATTACCGGAGATGTCAGTTTTTTTTACGACAGCAATGCTTTGTGGAATAATTATATTCCGTCCAATTTTAAAATTATTCTCATCAATAATAACGGCGGAGGAATATTCAGGATTTTACCCGGACATCAGGAGAATCAGATTTTTAATACCTATTTTGAAACCAGTCATCAATACAATGCTCAACATCTGGCTAAAATGTATGGTTTTGAATATCTGTATGCAGATAACGAGCAGGATTTAGAAGCTTCTTTAAGCAAGCTGTGGAAGATAAACAATAGTCCGTCGATCTTGGAAATTAAAACTCCTTCCGTTACTAATGACACCGTTTTAAGTAATTATTTTAAGAATCTATAATTTTTAACATCCGATATATTTTTAATTGATTGTTTTTTATTATCTTGTTTGTACTAATAAAAAAAACATTATGAGTAAAAGAGATGAACTTATTGAAAAGTACGCTGCAGATTTAAAAGAAAAATGCGGCGTTACACCAAACATGGAACTGTTAAAAAAAGTAACTATCGGATGTGGTCCTTCAATTTACAACAAAGACTCGTCTACAATAGCGGCTTCTCAGCCATCTGAAATCAGTACAGTAAAAAATAATTTTTTAATCAAAAAATTAGGACTAAAAGACGGTCCGAAACTGGATGAAGCAATTGATGCAGTTATGGATCAATACGGGAAATCCAACAAGAATAAATACCGCGCGGTTATTTACTATTTGCTTACGGTACACTTTAAAAAAGAAAGTGTTTATTCTTAATGAAAAATAAAATTGCCCTGTGTTCCAAAGAATATCAGGGCAATTTGTAATATTACATTCCTTTCTTTTTTAATTCAATTGCCTGTTGGTATAAATCTTCGTACAAAGGAAGTACTTTTTCTATACTAAATTTTTCCGCTACTTTTTTAGCGTTTTCTTTATATTTAAGCAGAGTATCTTTGTCTTTTAATACAATTAAAGCATTCTCTGTCATATTTTTAACATCGCCCACATCGCTTAAAAAACCTGATACTCCATTTTCATTCACCTCTGAAAGTCCTCCGGCATTACTTGATATAACCGGTACTCCGGATGCCATAGCCTCTAAAGCGGCTAAACCAAAACTCTCTGTCTCGGAAGGCAATAAAAACAAATCGGAATAGGATAAAATCTGTTCAATTTCTGTGCTGTTTCCAAAAAATATAATCTTGTCATAAATTCCCAATTCCATTGCCAAACGCTCTGCTCTCTCCTTTTCAGGTCCGTCTCCGACCATCAGTAGTTTTGTCGGAATCTGTTTTTGAATTCCATAAAAAATAGAAATTACATCCTCAATTCTCTTGACTTTTCTAAAATTACTGATATGCGTAACAATGTATTCTCCTTTACTGGCTATCGCACTTCTTTTACACGGCGTATCGTTAAACTCTGTATTTTCTTTAATCTCTATAAAATTAGGAATAACACAAATATTTTTCTTAATATCAAATAAATCGTACGTTGATTGTTTTAGCGAGCTTGAAACTGAAGTAACAAAATCTGAGTTGTTAATACTAAAACTCACTGCCGTTTTATAATTGGGATGGTTACCTACCAATGTAATATCCGTACCGTGCAGCGTGGTAATCATAGGCAGATCTATCCCCTGTTCTTTCAGCATTTGTTTTGCCATATACCCTGCATATGCGTGCGGAATGGCATAATGAACGTGTAAAACATCTATATCAAACTGTTTTACCATATCTACCAATTTACTGGACAAAGCCAGTTCATAGGGCTGATAGTGAAATAAGGGATATTCGGGAACATTTACTTCATGATAATAAATATTTGGATTTAATAACGCCAGGCGAACAGGCTGGCTATAGGTAATAAAATGGACTTCATGATTTCTTTTGGCCAGCTCAACTCCAAGTTCTGTGGCTACAACTCCGCTACCACCAAAGGTGGGGTAGCATACTATGGCTATTTTCATATATAATGCAAACTAATTTCGAAAGCTTAAATATAAACCGAATATTCAACAAAAAGAGCCACGAGGGCTCTTTTCTTCTATTTCTTATTTATTATTTAACATTTAGCTTCTACTCTGAACCGATGGAATTATAGATAACGGTTTGGATGTTTTCTCTTACATTTTCCTGAGATAATCTGTTTTTACCGCTATCAGGATAAGTGCGGTTAGACAAAAAAACATACACCAATTCTTGTTCAGGATCTGCCCAAGCCATAGTTCCGGTGAAGCCCGTATGTCCGAAACTTTGTGAAGATGTACAGTTACAGGTTGGTCCGGGGTTGCCTTTTAATTGAGGCTTGTCGAACCCTATTCCTCTGCGATTACCGTTTTTACAGTAGACACAATCGTTAAACGTTTTAAAGGTCTGTTTAGAAAAAAAATGCTCTCCTCCATATTCTCCTTCATTCAAATACATCTGCATCATCTTTGCCACGTCTAAAGCGGTTCCGAATAACCCTGCATGCCCCGAAACTCCACCCTGCATAGCCGCCGTCATATCGTGCACATACCCTTTTACAGTTGTATATCTGAAATACTGATCTTCTTCTGTCGGAGGTATTTCGCCAATATCGTACTTTCTCAATGGAAGATAAGTCAGTCTAGTTGTTCCCATTTTACTGTAAAATGCATTTTCTACAGCAACATCCATGGATTGATGGTAACTGTTTTCAATCCACTCTTTTAAAGCTATAAATCCTAAATCGCTGTATTTGTATTCTTTTTTCTTTGCCAGTTTGGACTCTGCAATATCTCTCAAAATCTGCTGGTTATAATTCGCTTTGAGAAACAGGTTTTCAGAAACCTGTATCGGATATTGCTGTGAATATACATAGCTGTAAAGCTCGTGTTTAGGCTTTCCGCTTTCGTCCAATGTTTTTTTGTAAAAAGGGATCCAAGCTGGGAGCCCCGATTGATGGGTCAGTAAATCTTCAAAAGTAATAGAAGCTTTATCTGAGTTTTTTAATTCGGGAACCAAGTCTCCTAATTTAGAATTCATATTGATCTTCCCCTCATCGTATTTTTTCATCAAAAGAGGTAAGGAACCCAAAATTTTCGTCAGTGAAGCCAAGTCGTATAAATCTGTATCTTTTACCGGATAATCCTCATTGTAGGTGTGATTGCCAAAGGATTTCTGGTAAACAACATTTCCGTGCCTCGCTATTACGATCTGAATACCCGGTGTTAACTGATCGGCAACTGCCTTTTGAGCGATACTGTCAATTTGCCGTAAAACAGAAGGATTCATTCCTTCATTTGCGGGAGTAGAAAATCCCAGCCGATGAACAGATTTTGTCTTTATTCCTTTTCCTGCTTCAAACTTGTCTTCAATCGTTACCGGAAGCTCTCCTTTGGCACCAATAGCACCAAAAATAACTTGTGCGGCAGCGCTTTGTGCAAATGCATTATTCTGGTATGCCTGCAATAGTCCGGATATATTGTCTATATTGCTTTTATCCAAACTCATCAAAGCATAAGCTTTAGAAAACGGCACTAAAATGACTTTAGTTTCCTTATTTAGTTTGCGGATGATATTTAATTCTTCTAATGAGAAATTGTGATTTCGCCATGGATTGTCTACTTTGTGATAGCCTACAACCATTACAGTATACCGCCCGGCACTACTTAAATCATCTGCTTTTACTTCGTCTACATCTGCATATTTTCTCAACATCTCTAAAAAATAAGTCCCGTCATCGTCACCTAATCTTAGATATCCTATTTTTTGTTTTTCTAAATGTTTTAAAGGGATGAGTTTATCTTCATTTTTAAGCAAAGTCATAGCATCTTTATACAGCTTAAGGTTTAAATCATCATATTCCTCTGCATTTAGATCTTGCACTAAATTATCTAAATTCACAAAATTTGATGTTATAAGTCCGGCTTCAAATTTATAAGCTAAAACCTTTTTAACCGAATAAGCCAGTCTTTTTTCGGAAATCTCCCGATTGGTATAAGCTTTCTTTATCATTTCAACCGCCGTAGGAACATCTTCGGGAAAAAGCAACAGATCATTTCCGGCTTTAAAAGCCGCTAATTCCACCTCTCCGGGTTTGAGATAATTTGCTGCTGCCTTCATATTTAATGCATCAGTAAAAATAAGCCCTTCATACCCCATTTCTTCACGCAATAATTTGGTAACAATATTGTATGACAACGAACTCGGTACATTTGTATCCGGTTCATAAGCGGGTACATTTAAATGGGCTACCATAATACTGGCGATATTCTCACCTATTAACTTCCGATACGGATAAAGCTCGGTTTTGTGCAATCTGTTTTTATCAAAATCAATTAAAGGTAATTTATAATGCGAATCTGTCGATGTATCTCCGTGTCCCGGAAAGTGTTTTGCCGTAGCAAAAATGTGGCTGTTTTGGTATCCTCGAGTAAAAGCAATTGCTCTTTCAGTAACCATTTCACGCGTTTCGCCAAAAGAGCGCACACCGATAATAGGATTATCAGGATTTGTATTAATATCTACAACCGGTCCAAAGTTAAACTGCATTCCCATCCTTTTTGTCTGTTTTGCCATTGCTTTGCCCAAATCTTCTATTAGATCCATATCCTGAACGGCTCCCAACGTCATATTGTACGGAAACTTATAAGTAGAGTCCAACCGCATACTCAGCCCCCACTCGCCGTCAATTCCAACAAGCATAGGAAGTTTACTTAGACTCTGCAGCCTGTTGTGAATTTTTGCCTGCCTAACCGGACCGCCTTGAAAAAAAATAAGTCCTCCTATATGCTGTTCCTGTACAAGTTTTTCTAAGCTTTGAATATGTTTTTCATCTTTGTTGGAATATGCGGCAACCATAAAAAGCTGTCCAATCTTTTCTTCCAACGTCATAGCATTGTAAACACTATCTATCCATCGCCTCTGTTGCTCTGTATTCTTTATTTTTTGCCCCCAAACTGATGAACCTATCATCAATAGCAACAATATTGTTTTCTTCATTTTTAGTTTTTATTTATAAAAAAATCACCACCAAAAAAATTGATGATGATTTTTTGACAGGTATAAAATTAATCATTCCTGATTATTTAAAAAAGCGACTGTGCCAACTTTCGGCAGCAGGAACTTCCCAAAAATCTTTAAATTCGCCTACACTGTTTACCAAATTATTGAAAACGATTGTATTAGCCGATACTGCTTTTTCTTTTACCATTTGTTTAAACTCCAACAAAGTTTTAAAAGCAATAAAATCGCCTGTTTTATAGGTCACGTTCATTTTGTCTAACAAATCAACATTATATTTCTGCTCAATATCCTGAATTACACGTACAGAAGCATCAATAGAACAACCGGAAGCCGAGTGGTAATCCTGATCTACTGCCAAAACTATAAACCTATTGTACTTTATTGTGAAAGAAGCATCTAATGGTGTAGCATGAGCTGCCCAATTGGTTGTAAAATCCAATAATGTTTTTTCTATTTCCTGTAATTCTTCATCTGTAAACTTACGATTGGACTGATAGATCCAAATTCGAGAGTTATCCGACATTTCTTCAAACGGTTTATACATATCTTATAAATCTTCTGCATTTGCAATTAATTCGGCTACATCCAGTACTTTAACTTCGCCTTCTTTTTCTTTAAATTTAACGCCGTCAGTCAGCATCGTATTACAAAACGGACAAGCAGCGGCAATAATATCGGGTTGCGTTTCCATAGCATCGTCTGTACGTTCTACATTTACGTCTTTATTGCCTTTTTCAGGTTCTTTAAACATCTGTGCTCCGCCGGCTCCACAACAAAGTCCGTTCTTCCGAGATCGCTTCATTTCTACGAGTTCCGCATCCAGTTTTTCAATTAATTGACGGGGCGCCTCATAAACCTGATTAGCTCTGCCTAAATAACACGGATCGTGGTAAGTAATTCTTTTTCCTTTAAATTGTCCTCCTTCAATTCTCAGTTTGCCTTCATCCAACAGAGATTTTAAAAATTGGGTATGATGAACTACTTCATATTTTCCGCCCAACTCAGGATATTCATTTTTAAGGGTATTAAAACAATGCGGACAGGCTGTTACTATTTTTTTGATCTCATATCCGTTTAATACCTCAATATTCATCATTGCCTGCATTTGAAAGGCAAATTCGTTTCCTGCTCTTTTTGCCGGATCTCCTGTACAGCTCTCCTCAGTTCCCAATACAGCAAAAGAGACGTTTGCTTTATTTAATAATTTTACAAATGCCTTTGTAATTCTTTTTGCTCTGTCGTCAAAACTTCCCGAACAACCAACCCAAAATAAAACATCGGGCTGTTCTCCTCTGGCCATCATTTCTGCCATGGTTGGCACTACTAAATTTGCTGACATACTTTTTTATATTTTGATAATCTGTACGTAAAGTAAGATTAATGAAGTTAGTAAATTAATTTTCGTCTTTCCAGTTTAATCGATCCATTTGATTGTACTGCCAAGGTGCTCCGTTATTTTCGATATTCTGCATCATATTGTTCAGTTCAACAGGCGCTGCACTTTGCTCCATTACCAGATAACGTCTCATATCCATGATAATTGACAACGGGCTTATTTCAATCGGACACTCTTCTACGCACGCATTACAGGTATTACAAGCCCATAATTCTTCCGCTGTAATATAATCATTCAGTAGCGTTTTTCCGTCATCTACAAATTTTCCTCCGTTTGCATCCATAATTTTGCTTACATCTTCCAACCTGTCTCGAGTGGACATCATAATCTTACGAGGCGACAAGGCTTTTCCGGTAATATTTTGAGGGCAGGCAGAAGTACATCTTCCGCACTCTGTACAAGAATAAGCATTCAAAAGCTGTACCCAGTTTAAATCCATCACATCCTGAGCTCCGAATTTT
Source organism: Myroides indicus (assembly GCF_004364575.1). Lineage (GTDB taxonomy): Bacteria > Bacteroidota > Bacteroidia > Flavobacteriales > Flavobacteriaceae > Flavobacterium > Flavobacterium indicum_A. The sequence goes on from NZ_SOAG01000001.1 coordinate 144,815, forward strand.
TCAGGTTCTCCCTGTGGTTCTGCAGGTGCTGCAAACGGATCGGCATTTGGATCCATCATCAATTGAACTTCCTTAGTTACGGATTCCAGATTATCAAACTGTCCTTGCGGATTTAAATCAGCATAATACGTATTTGGAAAAGCTAAAAATATATGTAAATGCTTGGAATAATACAGGTAATTCATAAAAAACATTACTCCTATAATGTGTCCCCACCAACAAATACGCTCAATTAATGCAACGGTTTCTAAATTTAAACCGTTAAAAATAGGACTGATAAGATTTGAAACCGGAAAAGAACCTGCTAATACATAATGAGAATAGCCTTGTGACTGCAAGTAATAGTCAGCAGCATTCATCACTAAAAAGAAGCACATTAAAATTGTTTCAATATAAATAATAGTATTGGCGTCTTTTTTAGGCCAACCATCCATTTCGGGCTGATTAAAACGCTTTAATTTGATTATATTTCTTCTGATCCAGAATACAACTACTCCAAAAACGACTAAAAAGGCAAGAATTTCAAAGAAACCGATTAAAAAATCATATCCGCCTCCCAAAAATTTAAATACCCGGTGGGTTCCAAACAATCCATCGATTATAATTTCCAACATTTCAATGTTGATGATTATAAATCCTACATACACAAAAATGTGTAAAATAGCCGGAATCGGACGTTTTACCATTTTTGACTGTCCTAAAGCCACCCGAATCATATTTTTCCAACGAGCTTTAGGATTATCCGTTCTATCAATATCTCTACCCAATTTGATATTGCGAATGAGTTTTTTTACATTTTTTATAAAAAAACCAAACCCCACAATTAATAGTAGTAGAAATAATGCTTGAGCTAAATAATGCATAATTGTAATAGTTGTTTCAATGAATTGTTAGTTTATTTTGTTTAGCTGATAGTTTGTTTATTGTTGTTGTGAATTTGTTGTATTGTCTGATTCAGGTTCCTGATAAGGCTGTGCTTTTTTTCCGAATAGAGAAAAATGTACATACCGCTTTGGATTTTCTTTTAAATCTCTCAGCAATTGTTCTAATTCTTTAGAAGCTCCTGCCAGATTATTGTACATTTGGTCATCCTTCAAAAGCTTGCCTATTGTTCCTTTTCCACTGTCAACGTCAGACATAATTTTATCTAAGCTGCCAGTGGCGTTGTCTAATTTAGCAAAAGTAGATTTAATATCCAAAGAATTCAACTCTAGCGACAATTCTGAAAAATTTGAACTCACGGTATTTAAATTGTCCATTGTTTTGTCCAGCTTCGGTGTTGTTGTTGCTATAAGCCGGTTGGCGCCTGCCAATGTTGCGTCTAATTCTGCTATTGCACTTTTTAAATTAACCTGCGTTTTATTGTCAATTATATTGTTAATTGCCAACATCATTTGATTGGCATTTTTTAATAATTCTTCTACTTTTTGTTGTAAAGGTTCTAACTGCCCCCCTAGTTTTTCAGTAATATCTAATTGAACTTCACCTTTCAAGTAATCGCCTGAACTGGCATAATCCGTATCTCCAAACTTTGGATCTATTGAAATTCCTTTTCCGCTAATCAGACCCGGCGAATAAATCGTTGCTATACTTGATTTTGATATATTCATTGATTTATTCATCGTAAGCTCTACAAGCAGTTTTCCGTTTTGCTGATTAATGTCAATATTAGACACCTTCCCCACAACAAGTCCATTGATCGTAACGTTAGAAGACATAGTTAGTCCCTCAACATTACTGTACTCCACATAATATTTAGTGCTATTATCAAAAAGGTTTTTCCCTTTTATAAAAGAATATCCCCAAATGAGGAGCAATATCGCCGTCAGTACTAAAACAGCTGTTTTAATTTCTCTTGATATTTTCAAAACTCAATAATTTATACGTGCAAAAATAAACTTTTATTTTGATAAAATAAGTTTCCTATTTCAGAGCTTCTTCTAAAGGAATCTGCTTTCCGTTTTTGTAGGCTACAATAAATGAAGAGGAATGTCCCTTTGCTTTTGCTTCTGCCAGTCTTTGTTTTGCCTCTGTATAATCAGAGGTTTCAGAATAAAAATACTTGTTTATTTTTTTCCCTTTTTCCATCGTAACATTGCTTAACCCCTTAAAGTTTTGAGGCTTTAAAGCTAAAACTCTTGAACTTGCCGCTATTTGAATTTTAAATGTTACACCTTTTACTGCTGATTTTGTATTGGCTTGAGGTTCGTTCACGTTTGTTTCTGTGTGAGCGATGCCATTGTTGTAATAAGCATTTTTATAGCTTATGATTCCTTGAGCAATAGACTTTGCAAGTTCCTTTTGTCCTTTTGACGAACTTAAATAAGCACCTTCTTCTTTATTAGATACAAATCCGAGCTCTATTAATATACTTGGCATAAAAGCACCGTGCAGTACCCAAAACGGACCTTGTTTTACTCCTCTGTTTTTTCTTTTCAAATCATATGTAAAACCATCCTGAACTCTACTGGCTAAATCAATGCTCTGCTGTACGTAATCTTCCTGAATCAACATTAATCCGATAATAGATTCCGGTGCAGAAGGATTAAATCCGGCATATTGTGTTTTATAGTCATCTTCCATCAAAATAACAGAGTTTTCTTGTTTCGCTACTTCGAGGTTTGACTTGTTTTTACTTAAACCCATTACGTAGGTTTCTGTTCCAGAAGGAGAGCTAGAAGCCACTCCGTTGCAATGAATCGACACAAAAACATTTCCTTTTGCCTCATTTGCCATAACAGATCTTTCCTTTACCGGAACAAATACATCTTTACTCCGGGTATAAAAAACCTCAATATCCGACTCTTTATTTAAAATTTTCCCCACCTCTAAAGCAACCGCTAATACAATATCTTTTTCAACATTTTTTAAATGATTAGTTCCGGTATCCTTTCCGCCATGACCGGGATCTAAAACTACTTTAAACTTTTGTTTGTTTTGTGCAGACATTGTCAAAGTCAACAAAACAAGAGTCATCAGAGTTAGCCATTTTGCTCGGTTGCGATTCATAAAAAAGATATTTATAATTGTGTATAATATTGAATTAAATTATATTTTTCAGAAAAAATATATGTAAGTTTGACACGTTAAAATAACGAGCTTGATTTTACAAAAATAGCATATATTATAGATTTGCGTACAAATATTTTTAATATCGTTTTAGTTTTATCTTTTATTTGTGTTTTATCATTCCAAAAGATATTGGCACAAGAATTTGATAAACAACCCACAACGCTAAAAACAACTCTGCCGAACGACAGTATAGTTTCTCCTCAGGATTCTATCCGTCCCGCTATGGAATCAGTTGTGCAAGACAGCACGCAATTAAAAAATGACAGCATTGCAAACCCCGCTAAAAAACCCATTTTAGAAGCTATTGTATATCGCAAAGCGAAAGATTACGAAAAACTCGATCAAAAAAAGAAAGAACTTACACTGTATAACGAAGCCGAAATCAAATATCAGGATTTTGAATTAAAATCTGGGATTATTGTCTTTAATTATGACACCAATGAAATATATGCCGGAAGAATAAAAGACAGTTTAGGAAATTTATCTCAGCCTCCTGTTTTTACGCAAGGTTCACAAGTAGTAGAACCAGATTCTATCCGATACAATACCAAAACCCAAAAAGCTCTGGTATGGCAGTCTAGAACTTCTCAAGGCGAATTCCGCATAAAGTCAGAGGTCACCAAAAAAGAAAATGATTCGGTCTACTTTATGAAAGACGTTATTTTTACTACTGCCAAAGATTTAGACGATCCGGAATATTACTTTAAAACGCGAAAAGTAAAATTTGTTCCCAACAAAAAAGTGGTTGTAGGAGTTACCAATATGGTTATTGCCGATGTTCCCACACCGTTAGGACTTCCTTTTGCTTTTTTTCCGATGTCCGAACAAGCAGAATCCGGCTTCATCATTCCCAGCGTGGGAGACACTAATGAGCAAGGGTATTACCTGCAAAACGGAGGGTACTATTTTGCTATAAGCGATCAGCTGGATTTGACAGTTCAGGGAGACTATTATACCAACGGCAGCTGGGCGTTAAGGGGAAATAGTAACTATGCAAAACGATACAAATACAATGGTCGAGTCTTAGTCCGGTACGAAAACAATATTTTTAGTGAAAAAGGATTGCCGGATTACCAGTCTTCCAAACTATACAATATTCAATGGAACCACAATCAGGATCCTAAATCGAACCCCAGTTCAAGATTTTCTGCATCGGTAAACTTAGGAAGCAGCCAGTATTTCAGACAATCCAATAACTCTTATAACGTAGGGGCTTCGTTAAACAATACGATGAGTTCTTCAATCAGTTACTCAAAAACATTTGAGAGCACTCCTCAAGTCAACCTCTCACTAACCGCTACACACTCTCAATCAACCAATACACAGGATATCAACATGACTTTGCCCACCCTGCAGTTAAGTGTAGACAATATGTTTCCGTTTGCTCCTAAAAACGGAATTAAAAAGGGAATTATAAAAAATCTAAAATTTTCATACAACCTGAGAGGTGAAAACAGGGCAAGAACAAAAGAAGAATTTTTCTTTAAAAAAGAAATGTTTGATAGTTTAAACACAGGATTTCAACACAGCATTCCTATCTCTACCAACTTTAAAGTATTTAAATACTTTTCAGTAACTGCAGGAGGAAATTATAATGAAGTATGGTACTTTGACACTACCAAAAAAGAATATAATCCTGAAAAAAACAAGGTTGAAGATATTCGTGTTAACGGATTTGACAGCTTTAGAACCTATAATTTTACAGCCAGTGTAGGAACAACTATTTACGGTACATTTAACTTTAACAAAGACGCAAGAATACAAGCCATCAGGCACGTTATGCGTCCGAATATCGGATATTCATATACACCTAGTTTTGAGCAGTATTACGATACGTATGCCATTGATGCCACCGGACAGACTATGCAGGATTACACGCGATTTCAAGGCGGATTATTCGGAGCTCCGGGCAAAATGAATTCCAATATGCTGAACATGAGTTTAAGCAACACCTTTGAAGCCAAAATAAGAGATGATGAAAGCGAAACCGGCGAACCAAAGAAACTCATGCTCTTGAATAACCTAAACTTTTCAACCAGTTATAACATTTCTGCCGATTCATTAAAATGGGCACCAGTCAGAATGAGCGCAGGAACTGCTATTCTAAAAGATAAAATGCAGATTAACCTCGGAGCTACATTAGACCCGTATGCTCTTGATAACAATAACCGACGAATAGATGTTTACAATATTAACAACGGAGGTAGCTTGTTCAGACTTACCAGTGCGAACTTAACCGTGAACTGGTCTATGTCCAGCAATGACCCTTTATTCGGCAACAGCGATACTCCCAATCAAAATTCTATCGACAACGGAGGACGAGGAGATGATTTATTCGGACAATCTATGAACCTCGGAGATAATAGAGACAGTATGTTTGGCAATGAGGATGATGATGCAGAAAGGCCTTTTGAAGGGTTTTATAATGCCAAACTCCCATGGGACTTAACGTTTGCCTATTCCTTAACATACAATAATTCGCAAAGGCAAAACGAAATTGTCAATAACTCCGTAATGGTTTCGGGTAATATCGAACTAAGTCCACGATGGAAAGTAGGCTTTTCATCTGGTTATGATTTTGTTCAAAAAGGAGTTACCTTTACCCAGCTGCGATTTGAAAGGGATTTATTAAGCTGGCGAATGGACTTTACCTGGGTACCCATCGGAACATATACCAGTTGGGGATTCTTCATCGGAATCAAGTCTTCTATGTTGAGCGACATCAAATGGGAAAAGAGGAAATCTCCTGACAAGCGCTTTTTCGCAAGGTAAAATCCACGAATAATTAACCCAAAAATAAAAAACACATGAAAAAAATTATAAATTCTCCTGCTGCCCCTGCCCCAATAGGTCCTTATAACCATTCTGTTATGGTTGGTGACTTGCTTTTTATATCGGGACAAATTCCGTTTAACCAGGCCAAGGAAATACTGATTACATCAGGAATCGAAGACGAAACCAAACAGGTTATGACAAATCTGGAGGCAATTTTAAACGAAGCAGGAATGACCTTTGAAAATGTGGTTAAATCGACCATTTTTTTAATCAATATGGACAATTTTTCCACAATAAATGAAATCTATGGTCAACATTTCAACAAAGAAACTGCACCGGCAAGAGAATGCGTACAGGTTGCTAAACTTCCACGCAATGTAAATATCGAAATTTCGATGATTGCTGCAAAAAAAGGTTAATTCTCTGAATTTCTATGTTCTGATACAAACCCACAAAACATTTTATTTGTGGGTTATTTTTTAATTTAACTTTCCTCCTTATTTTACGGCCTCAGCAATATTTTATTTTATTTTTTAGTTATTTTTTTATATATTGCATTTTTGTCACAATTTATTTTTGTTTTTATCTGCAATTTGTGACTTTATCTTTATTATCTATAAAATAAAACAACCTTTATTATGAACATGGAACCAATGAAGTACAAGGCTTATTTATTGAGTAATTTTAAAACTATTCCTCAATTAGAAAAAATGAATGCTGAAGATATTGAAGCAATTGAAGTAGTAGGAAATGTCTTGCCTTTTAAAGTTAACAATTATGTTATCAATGAACTAATTGACTGGGATAACTACAAAACAGATCCTATTTTTAGATTAACTTTTCCGCAAAAAGAAATGCTTTCTCATACAGATTATGAGTTAATGAGAAAAACACTACAAAACACGCAGGATAAGGCTAAATTAAAAGAAATAGCTAATAAAATTCGCTACAAACTCAATCCTCATCCGGCTGGTCAAATGGAATTAAATGTTCCAAGTGTAGGCGAACACAAATTACCGGGCGTACAGCACAAATACGATCAGACGGCTTTATTTTTCCCCAGTTCGGGACAAACTTGCCACAGCTATTGTACCTTTTGCTTTAGATGGGCACAATTTGTAGGGATGGACGACATGAAATTTGCCATGAGAGAAACCGACTTGCTTGTTCAATACCTGGAAGAACATCAAGAAGTAACCGATTTATTATTTACCGGAGGAGACCCCATGATTATGAGCTATAAAGTTTTTAGCCAGTATATTACTCCTTTTTTGTCACAAGACAACAAAACCAATATTCAAACCATCCGGATAGGCACTAAGTCATTAGGTTTCTGGCCTTACAAATTCCTTACCGATGCTGATGCTGATGATTTTATTGCTTTGTTTAAAAAAATTGTTGACAGCGGTATTAATCTTTCTATAATGGCTCATTTTAATCACCCGAATGAATTGAAGACCCAAGCAGTTCAGGAAGCCGTAAAAGTCATTTTGGCTACAGGAGCTCAAATCAGGACACAGTCCCCTCTTATAAAAGGGATAAACAACTCCGCTGATGTATGGGCTCATATGTGGAGAGAACAGGTAAATATGGGAATGATTCCATACTACATGTTTGTAGAAAGAGATACCGGCGCTCAACATTATTTTGAAGTTCCTTTAGAACAGGCATGGTATATTTTCAGAAAAGCATATCAGCAAGTCAGCGGTATTTGCAGAACAGTCAGAGGACCAAGTATGTCCTGTACCCCCGGAAAGGTTCAAATTTTAGGTGTAACAGAAATAGAAAAAAACGGAAAAATGCAAAAAGCTTTTGCCTTAAGAATGATACAAGGTAGAAATCCAAACTGGGTGGGTAAAGTTTTCTTTGCTAAATACGATTCAAAAGCTAGCTGGATGGATGACTTACAGCCTTTTTATGGCAACGAATTCTTTTTCAATGAAGAATTAAGAGAAATGATTCAGAATGCAGGATAAGGTAAAAATACACATGATTTGATTAAACATCAAACATGTGTATTCTTTAATATTTAAAATAATAGAAATTATAATATTATTAGTTTCTCTTGAATATAAATTGATAAGAAAATCTTGTAAACTTTCACTATTTTTACCCAAAATTTGGTTTGTCATGTCTAAAACAGTTTTATCATTACAAGGAGTGGATATCTATCAGAACAATCATAAAGTATTGTCTAATTTGAATCTTGAGGTAAAAAATGGAGAATTTATTTACATCATCGGCAAAACCGGTGCGGGAAAAAGCAGTTTTATGAAAACACTTTATGCCGACTTACCTCTTTTGACTGGACAGGGCAATATTGTTGATTATGATTTAGGTAAGCTCAAAGAAAAGGATATCCCTTACTTAAGAAGATCTCTGGGGGTTGTTTTCCAAGACTTTAAGCTTTTGCCGGATAGAACTATTTATGGAAATTTACACTTTGCATTAAGAGCGACAGGATGGGCTGAAAAAAAAGCGATGGATAGAAAGATTGAAGAAGTTCTTGATAAAGTAAGTATGCTGCCACACATTCAAAAAATGCCTCATCAACTTTCCGGGGGAGAGCAGCAACGCGTAGCTATAGCACGTGCCTTGCTCAATGATCCGGATTTAATACTAGCAGACGAACCAACGGGAAATCTCGACCCGCAAACTAGTGCAGAAGTAATGGAACTGTTACTCAAAATCAATGAAAGCGGAAGAACTATTATTATGGTTACGCACGATTATGCTCTCCTGCTAAAGTATCCGGCAAAAACACTGAAATGTGATGATGGAACTATTTTTGAAGTTGTCCACAGAACTGCTCAGTAATGCTTTCTGTCCTCATTCCTGTATATAATTATGATATTTTTCCACTCGTCACAAGATTATATGATGAATTAATAACTCTTACAACAGATTTTGAAATTCTGGTGCAAGACGATTGTTCCCATCATCATTACAACAATAATCATATTAATAACTTAGAAAATTGTCATTATGAAATAAATACCCAGAATATTCAACTGGCAAAAAACAGAAATTTACTCATTGATAAAGCAAAATATGACTGGGTATTATTGTTAGATGCCGATGTTTATCCACAAAAAAAAGATTTCATAGCGCATTATCTAAACTCCATACCACAGCATTTATTTATTCAAGGTGGATTATTATACAAAAATCAAAAACCTGCAGAAAATCAATTATTGCGATGGAAATACGGACATTCACGAGAAGCAGCAATTTTCTCAAAGAGAATTAAAAATCCCCATGGATTTATAAGTTGTATGAATATTTTATTCAATAAAAAAGTGATTAAGATTCGTTTTAACCCTACTATTACACAATATGGGTTTGAAGATTTTTTATTTTATAAAGATGTAAAACAAAGCAACATTAATATTCATGTTATTGATAACCCTATATATCATATAAGTGGAGAAAGCTCTAAACTATTTTTGACAAAAACAAAAACAGCGATGACTAATCTGGTCAATCTTCTCAATAAAAATATTTTAGAAAAAAAGGACACTAAAATTACACGCTTTTACTTTTTTACGGAATCCTTCAAGTGTACTTGGGCAGTTGAACTAGTGGATGCATTATTGTTTAACATAATAACAAAAAATCTGCTAGGTAAAAATCCAAATCTAAAGCTTTTTGATTTGTATAAGCTCATTATTTTTCACCGCAATTGGACTGCTCTACAAAAAAGGAAAACCACATAGCTATTATTTCCTCTTTGCAAAATCTATCTGTATTTTGAATTGCTTTCCTGCTCATTTTCTGTAGTAACTCATTATTTGACATTAATTTAATTACTTTTTTTTCAAATTGCTGTACATTGCCTTTTGGAATTAAAAAACCATTTTCTCCATTTCTAATAATATCGGCGGGGCCAAAATCAACGTCAAAAGCAATAACCGGTTTTCCTAAAGCCATAGCTTCCAAAAAGACCATTGGCATACCTTCCAGATGACTAGTATGAATTAAAAAATCGGCCTGACTGATCGCTTTCTTTAGTTTTTCCTGACTTAATAACCCTTTCCAAATAACGTGAGAATAATTTGTATTCCGATTCAGTTCATTCCAATAAAGTTCCTCCCCTGCTCCATATATTTCCAAAGTCCAATCGGGTTGCTGAATTGAAACTTTTCTCCAAATTTGTAGCATTTGCTGATAGTTTTTTTCTGACGAAAGACGTCCAATAGCAATTACTTTTTTATTGAACTCAAAGATTTTGTTTTCACTTTTCGAAATATCAATAAAATTGGGAATAACAAGCGTTTGTCTTTGTTTCCATTCCTTTTGCATATGAGAATTCAACAAAATTATACCGTCAAACTTTATACTTAAAAGACGAGTTATCCGAAGAATAAACCAGTCTTTCAGCTTATTCTGACAATTCAAAACGAGATTATTTCGACTGCCATGTACCTCAAAATAAATCGGTCTGTTTTTTAAAAAACATGGGGCAAAATAAGCTTTAATCCCATTATCGGTTACTAAAATTATATCCGGATTAAATTCGAAAGCTACTTTTTGTACAAACTGATAATAGCGTTTTAACTGTATAAAAGAACTTATCTTCTTTTCGTAAAACTCAAATTTAACTTTATTATCAAAACTATAAAAAGTTTCCGTTTCAGAATCATTAGTGCTTACAATACACACGTCTATAGCCCTTTGAACAAAAATATTTACTTTATCAGCAACAATTTTTGCCACCCCACCCGATTCCGTTATAAAAGTTGCCAGATATAATATTTTCATTTTATTTCAGCCTCTATTTGTCAGCATATTCTGCATTATTTTTTGTTACCTTCGCAAATATTCACTTCAAAAATAGACCAATATTCTTATGCCACAAAAAAAAATAAAAATTGCTCTGATTGGAGACAGCTTAAAAGGAGGAGGTGCTGAAAAAGTACACGTTTTGCTGGCATCTTATTTTATTGGACATGATATGGAAGTTCATACTATCTTAAATTTAAACGAAATAGATTATCCAATTGAAGGAACAGTTTTAAACTTAGGATTATTAAAAACAAAAGGAATACCAATCTTCCAACGGATTAAGCGTTTTTTAAAACTACAAAATTATATAAAACTACAAAAATTTGATTTCATTATAGATTTTCGTTGTCATAATAAACCACTGACAGAGTGGTATCTCACTCAAACTCTATTTAAAAGAAATTATATTCCTACCATCCACAGCAGCAAGACAGAATGGTATTTTACCTCTAGTGTTTTCTGGGCGAAGAAACTTTACAAAAAAAGCTATAAAATTATAACTGTCAGCCAATATATTGCAGATGAAGTAACAAAAAGGTATGATTATCACAACGTACAAACCATCTACAATCCTATCAATTTAAAAATGATAAATCGTTTAAAAGAAGAAGATTGCCCGTTTTTAAATTTAAAATATATTGCAGCAACAGGTAGTATGGAGAGTGATATTAAACAATTTGACAAACTTATTGACTATTACTCTCAAAGCCATTTGCCTAAACAAAACATCAAACTGATTATTGCCGGCGAAGGCAATTTAAAATCTGCTTTGTTACAACAAATACAAAATCTTAATTTAGAAGAGCATATTATATTAACCGGATTTTTAAAAAATCCCTATACGCTGATGCGCAACGCCCTTCTCAGCGTTTTATGCAGTAAAAATGAAGGATTTCCAAATGTAATTATCGAATCGCTAGCTTGCTCCACTCCTGTTGTCAGTTTTGACTGCGTTTCAGGTCCGAACGAAATTATTGAAAATAATAAAAATGGTCTGTTAATTAAAAATCAAGATTTTAAAGCTTTAATTTACGCTGTTGAAAATTTGGTAAACAATCAAACCTTGCTTTTGCATATGCGCAAAAATGCGCAAAAAAGCATTGAACACTTAACACTCGAAAATATAGGAAAACAATGGCTAGATTTACTCCGTTTTAAACCAAATTTATAGTCATGCTACAACCCCTTGTATCTGTTATCTGCACTTGTTTTAATCACGAAAAATACGTGATTAAAACACTTGATTCTGTTTACAATCAGGCTTATCCTTTTGTTCAGATAATCATTATAGATGATTGTAGTACAGATAATTCTGTAATAAAAATAAACCAATGGATACAAAATAAAAAAGAAGTTGTTTTTATTGTTAACGATAAAAATATAGGAATTACCAAAAGCTTTAATAAAGCTGCAAAATATGCCAAAGGAGACTTTTTACTCGATTTATCTTGTGATGATATACTGTTTCCCCATTCAGTTGAAAAACAGGTTTCTGCCTTTTTAAAATGCGACCTGAATCAGACTGCTTTAGTCTTTAGTAATGCTGAACTGATTGACCAGAACAATCATTTTTTGGGATATTATTTTGATGTTAATCAGCATAAAAAAGTAATATATCAGATTCCCACCCAAGATTTATATACTTATATCTTACAAGGAGAAAAAAACTGTATTTGTTCTGTTTCTGCTCTAATAAACAAACGTGTTTTTGACCGTTTACAAGGTTATGATGAAAACCTGTTTTTTGAAGATTTGGACTTTTGGATACGAGCTTCCAGAAGCTACAGAATAGTTTATTTTGAAGATTTCTGGGTGCAGAAACGCATTCTGAAAGATTCTCTCAGCTTTATGTTCAACCGCAACAAAAAACACACTGCAGCTTTGCATGGCACAATGTATAAAATTTTCGAAAAAGTGTACGACCTCAATCAAAACAAAGAAGAGGACAACGCTATAGTAAAGAGAATCAATACTACTTTGATGAATAATTTAAAAATGGGAAGATTTTTATTTGTTTATAAATTACTTAAGCTAAAAGTTCAATTTAAAAAAAGAAAATTTTAGTTCTCAATATTTTATATTTTTAAATATTATTTTTTAGATAATTTAAATTTTTCAAAATCGCGAATGTAGTCTTCTTCTGAAAATTCATCTGAAGTAACCACCAGACATACCGAACCTGAAGAAAATTTTTTGATTTCACGCCAAATTCCCTGAGGTAAAAGCACTCCAATATCGGGTCTGTTCAAGTGAACTGTCTTTTTTTTTTCTCCATCATCCAGTGTCACTTCAAAACTACCCGATAAAGCAAACAGCGCGCTTTTTTGTTGTTTGTGTGCATGTCCGCCCCTTTCTGCGCCAGATGGAACATCGTACAAAAAATAAACTCTTTTAATAGCAAACGGCACAATATTTTTTTCAATGACTGACAGATTTCCTCTCGGATCTTCTATTTTAGGCAAAACAATTTCAATACAGTCTTCAACTCTGGTATTTTTCATCACACGGTATTTTTACAAATTTACAATTTATCCGGCTGTGGAAAATGTTTATTGAAATATCTCGAAAAATAAATTAGTAAAATAATGCTATAAACCAAATATACCACGCTATGTGCTTTAGTTACCCCGGTTATTCCTTCACTACTTATCCAGTAAAAAGACAATCCGTAAAACAGCAAAAATGATATTGATTCAGTTATCAAATAAGGTATGACCAAACGGTATGAGTAAAACATAATACCGTAAATCAGAGCAAAAGCTTTTAGAAAATCTCCAATCAGCTGCCAAAATAAATAATCAGACAAAGGCAAAAAACTACGGTCGAGAAACAACGTTGTAGTCTGATTTCTAAAAATGTAAAAAACTACAATTCCTATTGCAAAAACAGGTAAAATAAACTGCTGATAGATTTTTATGTATTGTTTCGCTTCATTTCCCGACCGACAAGCCGACAGCTTTGGCAAAAAATAAATACTGATTAAAGTAGAAATAAAAAGCATATAAAAACCAGACAATCGCTGCATAGCTTCCCAATAACCTGCTTGTTCTAATCCACAATATTGAATTATCAGCCTGCGAACGTAAAAATAAACCGCAGGAGTGCACAGTGTTGTAAAAAGTGCCATAATCGAAAAGGAAAACAGCGGATATAGCCACTGTTTATCTACTGTTTTCAACTCAAATTTCACTTCTTTTTTGACCCAATACCACGACAAAAAAAACAATAATGCCGGCGAGATTACCATTCCCAATAGTGCTCCTCTCAGCTCGGCAACCAATAAAAGCAATACCGTTGCCGTAACACCTAAAACATTTCCGGCAATATTGAGATAAATCACTTTTTTAAAATACCCCAATCCGTTAAGCACTGCTACAAAAATTCCGTTTAGTACCTGGAGTGGAAAAGCGAATGCCATAACAACAAACAAGAACGAAAATGAAAACTGGTCCCCAAAAATATAATGATTCAGCCACTGACTGAAAAAAGCAAACAATAAAACCGCAAAGATCAAGATTGCGCTGACAAAGATTAACACAGTAGAAAACAAACTGTTTATCTTTTTATGGTCTTCCTTATATTCCGATACATACTTTACAATTCCGTTTGGAAACCCAAAAGAAGCAATCCCCTCTATCGAAGCCATTACATTACGGAAATTTCCCATGAGTGCCATTCCGGAAGGACCGATAAAAACAGCAATTGCCTTTGCTGATAAAATACCCGTAAACAGGCGAATCAGAATTCCAAAACTATTTAGAATTCCGATTTTAAAAACCGTCTGATACTTTATTTTATTTACAATTTTCAATCGTTTATTCTGGTTTAATACTTGTTAATAACGTCAATGATATATGAAACTTCATTTTCGCTCAAAACCGGAGAAATCGGAATACTGACAACCTCTTCATGGATTAATTCAGTTACCTGTAAAGACAAATAACTGAATTCCGACAACGCTTTTTGTTTATGTGACGGTATAGGATAATGAATCATAGTTTGAATTCCTTTTTCAAGCAGATAATTCTGAAAATGAGTTCTGTCTGCAACACGGATAACAAATAAGTGAAAGTTATGCGCCTTGCTGCTTTTGACTTTAGGAAGAATTATTTTGTAATTATCTATTTCTGATAGATACCGATGAGCAATTTGCCTTCGCCTGTCATTTTCTGCATCCAGATTCGGTAATTTGAAGTTTAAGATAGCAGCCTGTAATTCATCCAATCTACTGTTAAATCCGCGGTATTTATTCTGGTATTTGATATGAGAGCCGTAATTGCGGAGTGCGCGGATAACTTCTGCCAGTTCTGCACTATGCGTTGTCACTGCTCCCCCATCTCCAAAACAACCCAGGTTTTTAGCAGGATAAAAACTAAATGCCGCTGCATCTCCTATTGCGCCGGCTTTTCCGTTATCAGATACTGAACCATGAGCTTGTGCGGCATCTTCTATAAGCAAAATACCTCTCTCTTGTGTATATTGGCGGATTTCCTGCATTTCAGAAAGCTGACCGTATAAATGCACAACCAACACAGCCTGCGTATGAGAAGTAATAGCCTCTTTAAGTGACGCCAACGATAAATTATAAGTATCTATATCAGGTTCTGCCAAAATCGGGTTCAAACCGCATTGTAACAACGCCAAAATAGTAGCAATATATGTATTTGCCGGTACAATAACATCAGCTCCTCCTGTTAGCTTACCAGTTTGAATAAGTCCCATAAAAATTAGTTTCAAAGCATCTAGTCCGTTTCCTACACCTACGCTATACTGAACTCCGCAATACTCAGAAAAGCTTTTTTCAAATGCCAATAGCTCATCTCCTAGAATATAGGAGCCTTTTTCAAGTATTTCAGAAGTCTTTTGTAAATAAAGTTTTTCATAAGGTTTGTTTATCTTATGTAAATCTAAAAACGAAATCATTTCCATACCTTATCCAATTTAGCAAAACTTGAGGTTTTAAAAGCGTAAAAATCCTGAATAACAGTTCTAGCACCAAAACCTTCTTTCCAATGTAAAAGTCCTTTATTTAGTGTTTTTCCGTTATCTTCATTACTGATGCCAAAATCAAAAAAATCTTTATCGGCAAAAATATCTTCGATTATTTTTTTTTGCAAAAAATCCAGTGCGCCGTCTTTATTTCCCTGTTCTTTTCCTGCAATATATTGTAAATGTGCTACTTTTTGTGTTTCAAAAACAGTAACTCCGCCAACTATTTCACATTGAGTATTATACACGTTAAACTGTCTTATCTGATTGGGAAAGCACTGTTTTAAAAGTTCAATTTCATTGAGAGTATGAACCGGATTAACATTGTATTTTTCTTTCAGCCTGGGAATCAAAATTGAATTCCAAAAAGATGAAAAATCGGCAGTTTCACTTACAAAATACTTTTTAGAGGAAGCCTTTCGGCACATTCTTCTGCGATTTTCGGAAAAAGGTAATTTTCTTTTTAAATCAATAACACTCAGCACGTCCCTTCTGTACAAATGCGCATTTAATAAAAATGCTATATAACTGATTTCTTCACTAAAAACGCACGAATAAATTGGTGGAATATCTTTTATCAAAATCTCCTCAATATCCAGATTACTGTAATACTTCAGCAATAATTTAAAATATTGAATATAATTTTCAAGATTAATTCCCATATCGCAAATCAAACCACCATAAGTCAATCCCTGGTGAGAAATTACCGTACTTCCATCCCGATTGGCAGGAAAAATTGCTTTTATGGTATTGTTGTCAACAATTAGTATGGACATTTCTTCAAACCGATGCTGATGATATTCCATAAAACCGCGTTCAAACAAAAACGTACCATTTTTTGCTCGACTCTGAACAAAATAATCCCACTCTTTTCGGTAACAGGCGGTATAAGGTATAATTTGCAACATCTAGAATTCTTTGCAGTTGTTTACTCTTTTATTTTTCAATAATACTACTTTAAAATAAATTTACGGCAAAAATACATTAAAGATTAAAGCTATAAAAAATGATTGTAAGTAAGGACTTTACAGCTATTTTTATTTTTAAGTAATGCTACTAAAGTCAAATTACTGCAAAAAATTATTCTTATACTTAAAAAAATTTAATTTACAATTATTTTTTATATAGTATATACTATATAGCATAGTCATAATAATGTTAAACTTTTTTACCTTGTTCTGTTTAAATAAACTATACATTTTTTGTTTAAAAATAGAGTTGAATTGATAGTCTTTAAAATTTTCAATCGCTTCATTGGGAATTGAACATAAAAAATCTATGCTATTTAAATTTTCCGGTTTACTTTTATAAAAGCTGACTAATGAATTCTTTAATAATCTATTCATATACGTTTTGTAACAAACCAAGAACTGAATATTTGGATTTTCTGCTTTATATAGTTTATAGAATTTTAAAAACTCTAAATAAGTTTTATAAACAGAGGTAAATTCAAAGTCTTTCTTTGAAAGAGATTTTTTTGTATTTACATAGTTATATTTCTCAATTGAATTGAGATATACTTTTTTACAGTATTGTAAATATGTTAATACAAATACAGTATCCTCGTGAAGCACTATTTCTTCATCAAATTTAATATCATTTTGTTTTATAATTGTATTAAGGTATAATTTTGAAAATACATATCCATTTTTATAAATTTTATATGTTTTAAAAAGTGTATAAAATTCTTTTCTTTCCAATATTTTAGGAATATAATGAGGTATAGTAATTTTTTTGGGATCATATCCAATTGCATTAAATCTGTGAATTATTAAATCTGCTGATGTTTTATGATAGTCATTTATCATTTTTTCTAAATAACCAATTGATAGAAAATCATCACTATCTACAAAAGCAACAAAAAAACCTTTAGCAACTTGCATTCCCGAATTTCGAGCGGCTGATACACCGCCATTGGCTTTATTAACAACCAAAATTCGTTTATCTATGCGTTTAAATTTTTTGCATATTACTTTTGTATCATCCTGTGATCCATCATTAACAATAATCAATTCAAAATTACAATAAGTTTGATTCAAGATGCTAATACATCTTTTTATAGTTTTGCCAGCATTATACGCCGGCAAAATCACAGATACTAGAAACATCTAACTCTTAACTAATCAAATTTTAAAATCTATAAGCTATACTCAATCCCATTCGCAAACCCGCCCAAGGCATTTTTCCTTTGAGCTTAATACCCTTATCACTGATTTCATAATCAATATTGTCAAAGCTGTCTTTTAAATCTTCCGCAAAATCTTGTAATTCTGCCTGTTCTTCTGCCGATAAGTTTTTGCTGGCAGTGATATCGATATTTGCTGAGCCGTAATTTCCGCCTATAATCTGCCAGTCCAGATAAATATTTTTGCCCAAATGCCACTGCGCACCAAAATAAATTCCACCGGAAAAAGCTTTGATATTACCAGTCAGCGGAAGATTAGGATCTTCTCCCAATAATATCAATTCATCAAACCTGTAATCATAATTTATTTTAGTGGTTTCAATCTTAGCAAAAGCAGCGATATAAAATCCGTTAAAAGCTCCTTTTTTACCTAGATAAAGTTTGATTTCCGGCGCAAAGGAAAAGTTTGAATACTTTAGTTTATCAATTTCAAAAGACGCATCATCTCCACTTTCATCACTTTCAAACATTTTCTGTAAAGTACTTTTAAACGGTGCTCCGCTTTGTGGACGGTAATTTACAGTTGCTCCCGCAATCAACCTGCCTACTACCTTTCGCTCATAAGTTAAAGATCCTGTTCCCCACGATAGAGGAACAATATTAAATTTTACCAGATTTTTCTTTACGGGTAAAACACTGTCTGCTGTCATTGGCTCAAGATTCTGACCACATAAAATGGAACAGCACAATAGTGCAAATAAAACAAAATAAGATTTCATGATATGGTGTTTTTATGTTTTGTTAATACAAAGTTAAGAGTCAAAGAAATACTAAAAAATACCCATTTATAGGTATTTTTGATAAGCTGTATCAATATTTAAATTTTTAAATATTAATCCTATAATACATCAAAGTTTAAACGTAAATTTCCGGCATGTTTAAAATCTAAAAAAGAATACCATGAGTAGTCCGGTTAAAATTCCTTACAACAGTTTTATTAAGATTGACCGTCAATCATCTACTCCTGTATATCTTCAGATAACCAATCAGTTCAGCAATGCCATTCAGCGGAATTTTTTGCCTAAAGGAACCAAGCTCCCCGGCACGCGAATGATGGCAGTTCTGCTGAGTGTAAACAGAAATACGATTGTTTCTGCATTTGAAGAACTCGCAGAACAGGGTTGGATTGAAGTAAAACCTAATAAAGGTACTTTCGTGATCGAAAAAACACTTCAGAAACCGCAAAAAATACAAACCGACCCTAAAAAATACCAATATCAATATCCTGTCCAAACCGGCTTTTCCTTTATACAATCAAATCTGATGGACAATCCGTTTGAGAAAACGCGATGTACTTACATTTTTAATGATGGAACGCCTGACTTTCGTCTCTCGCAAATAGAACAGTTGTCTTCTTTTTACAGTGCCTGTTTACGAAGAAAACATATAGGCAAAAAATGGCATGACAGCAATCATACAGAAAACGATTCTTTTAAGCGTAATTTAGTTAACTACCTTAACCTTTCCCGTGGATTGCACATTGATATTTCAAACTTACTAACTACACGAAGTTCGGAAATGAGTATCTACCTGGTGTCTCAGATTTTATTAAACATAAATGACACTGTTGCAGTAGCAGATCTAAGCTATTTTACCTCCAATATGGCATTTCAGAAAGCAGGAGCAAGAATCATAACGATTCCGACCGACAAACAAGGAATTGACGTGGATTATCTGGAAAAAATATGCAAAAAACAATCACTCAGAATGCTGTATATCACTCCGCACTACCACTACCCTACCACTGTAACACTCAGCGCGCAGCGAAGAGTAAAACTACTGCATCTGGCGGCAAAATATGGTTTTATTATTCTGGAAGATGATTATGATTATGATTTTCACTACGATAAAAGTCCTGTTTTACCACTAACCAGCGTTGACGGTAATGGAATGGTAGTTTATATTGGTACATTTGGTAAGGCACTGCCATCGGGCTTCAGAACTGGTTTTGTTGTTGCCCCACAAAATCTGATAGCTGAATTACAACAACATCTGACATTGATAGACCATCGTCGCGATACTGTTATGGAACAGGTTTTAAGTGAACTGATTAAAGAAGGAGAAATACATCGATTTCAAAAAAAACACCTGCAAATATATCAATCTCGAAGAGACTTTTTCTGCCGACAGTTAGAAACCTTTTTTGGAAACAGCCTTACTTTTGAAAAGCCCTCAGGGGGTTTAGCAGTTTGGATGGAATGGAATACACCCGTTAATCTTTTAAGATTAAAAAAAATAGCAGAAAAATCCGATTTGTTTATTCCCAAAACGCTTTTATATCAAAATAAAAGTACAACAGCAATGCGAGTTGGATTTGGACATCTTAACGAAAAAGAAATAGAGCACAGTTTGTCCATTATATGGAAGTCTATTTCAAAATTATAACTTCTTTTTTTTAATATAAGCACAGAAAATTTATTGTTCTCATAAAAAATATCCTAACCTAAAAAACTTACACCAATAATCTTTATTTTAAAGATAGGTCGTTAAGAATACTTCTCTTCTTATTTTTCTTATTTTTTTCAATCCCTGTAGTTTCTAATTAATCGGGGATGCCTCTTATTTTACAACATTGTAAAAACAAGATAATTATTATACCTCACCATACAAACAGTTGCAATACAAAAAATTAATTAGTAAAAACTATTTAAAAATACATTAATAATAGATTTTATTTATAACTAAATTAGTAAACGATATGAAAAACCCTGATTTACAATAAGATATATTTTTATGTTTGCAATAGAAATTAAGAATATAAAATAAGTTATTATGAAAAAAGACAAACTTACTACCGCATCAGGGCGTCCTTACGCTTATCACGAAGATTCCTTAACTGCAGGCCCCAGAGGTCCTGTTTTATTGCAAGATTATATTCTGCATGAAAAAATGGCACATTTTAACCGCGAACGTATACCTGAGAGAGTGGTACACGCCAAAGGCTCAGGAGCCTATGGAACATTTACAGTGACGCACGATATTACTCAATACACCAAAGCTAAGTTGTTTAACGAAATAGGAAAACAAACTCCTGTTTTCCTTAGATTTTCAACTGTTGGAGGAGAAAAAGGATCTGCAGATACCGAACGAGATCCAAGAGGTTTCGCATTAAAATTCTATACTGAAGATGGCAATTGGGATTTAGTAGGAAATAATACTCCGGTATTTTTTATTAAAGATGCTAAAAAATTCAGCGACTTTATTCATACTCAAAAAAGAGAGCCTCGAACAAATTTAAAATCAGCTACAATGGTTTGGGATTTTTGGTCTTTGAACCCTGAAAGCCTTCACCAGGTAATGATACTAATGACCGACCGTGGAACACCTTATGGATACAGGCACATGAATGGATACGGAAGCCACACTTTTTCCATGATAAATAAAGAAAATGAACGTTTTTTTGTGAAATTCCACTTTAAAACGGCACAAGGCATCAAAAATTTTACCGGAAAAGAAGCCGATCAAATGAGAGCCGAAGATATGGATTTTGCTCAGCGCGATTTGTATGAAAATATAGAAAAAGGTAACTTCCCTAAATGGAATTTAAAAATACAGGTAATGACGGAACAAGAAGTTAAAAACGCTGTGGTCAATCCTTTTGACGTAACCAAGGTTTGGCCTCACAAAGATTATCCATTGATTGATGTAGGGGTTTTAGAGCTTAACAAAAATCCGGAAAATTATTTTCAAGATGTAGAACAAGCCGCTTTTTCTCCCGCTCATATTGTGGACGGTATTGGGTTTTCTCCTGATAAAATGTTACAAGGAAGAATTTTATCTTATTCCGATGCCCAACGTTACCGATTAGGTGCTAATTATGAACAGATTCCGGTTAACCGCTGTCCGTTTATGGCTATTAATAATTATCAACGAGATGGTTTAATGAGAATTGATGGTAATGGCGGAAGTAAACCTAACTATTATCCAAACAGCTTTGACAATATTGAAGCAGACCAAAATTATGCAGAACCGGCTTTTGAGATTGAAAGTACAATAGCAGATCATTTTGACCGAAATGCGGAAGGTGAAAATGATCACTTTAGCCAACCGGGAAACTTATATAGATTATTATCTCAACAAGACAAAGAAAATACTATTAGTAATATTATTAATTCAATGAATGCAATTGATGGAGAAAAAAGAGAAGAAATTATTCTTCGTCAATTATGCCACTGGTTTAGAGCTGATACCGAATTAGGAATGCATATTGCCAAAGGATTAAATATCGACATAAGTAAGCATTTTAATATGTAAAGCAAAGTAATATATATTAAAAACACAAAAACCTGCACAACATTCAATTTGTGCAGGTTTCTTTTATCTCATTGTAAACTTAATTAATACTTTGAAAGTATCTCTTTATTTATTTTTTTGATTAACTGAGGACCTTCATAAATAAATCCGGTGTATAACTGAATTAAACTCGCTCCTGCTTCCAATTTTTCAATTGCGTCTTTTGCGGTGTGGATTCCCCCTACTCCTATTATCGGAAAAGCTTTGTTGCTTTTTTCCGACAAAAACCGGATTACCTCTGTACTTCGTTTTGTTAACGGTTTTCCGCTTAAACCGCCTATTTCTTTTTGATTTCCAGACTGTAAACCTTTACGTTCAATAGTCGTATTAGTTGCAATTACACCAGCAATTTTAGTTTCAGTAACTATTTCTATAATATCCAGTAATTGCTCATCTGTTAAATCTGGAGCTATTTTTAATAAAACAGGCTTGCTTTTCGCTTTTGCTTTATTTTTTTCCTGTAAAGTATTCAACAGTTTTTTTAAAGGTTCTTTTTCTTGCAGCTCCCTAAGATTAGGCGTATTAGGAGAACTCACATTTACCACAAAATAATCTACGTACGGATAAAGTGCATCAAAACAAATCACATAATCATCAACAGCATTTTCATTTGGTGTAACTTTGTTTTTCCCTATATTTCCACCAATCAATGTACCTTTATTCTTTTTTAAACGTTCTACAGCAGCTTCAACACCACCGTTATTAAACCCCATACGGTTGATAAGTCCGCCGTCTTCTTTTAAACGAAATAATCTCTTTTTAGGATTTCCCGGCTGCGGTTTAGGCGTAAGCGTCCCGATTTCAATAAAACCAAAGCCGAAATTCTCTAATTCACTATACAATTTTGCATCTTTGTCCAAACCTGCCGCTAAACCAACGGGATTTTTAAACTTAAGCCCAAAAATCTCTCGCTCTAACCTTGGATCAGAAACCTGAAACTGAGAGCGGATAAAAGCCGAAATACCCGGAATTTTATTAATTACTTTCAGTGTCTTAAATGTCAGATGATGTGCTTTTTCGGGATCAAGCCTAAACAAAAGAGGCTTTACAACGCTTTTGTACATGTTGCAAAATTTGTGTTGTTATTAAGTATCGCAAAATTAGTCTTTTTTATCAGATTTCACAGTATACGGTGAGTAGTTTTATCTTATTCCTAAACACATAAATTATTCAGAAAAGAAACTTTTTTGCTATGTTTTGCTTAAATTGCTGTATCAAAAGTTATGCTTATGCTTCCTGACAACTATTTACAATTTAAAACAGCTTTATCCCGCACAATTCTCGAAGGTCAGCTTATTACCAATCCGCTTTTACTCTTAGCTTATGGTACGGATGCAAGTTTTTACCAGCTGATACCCAAAATGGTCGTACAGGTTCACAATGAAAATGAAGCTGTTACTGTTATTAAAAATGCACATAAATACCATATCCCAGTAACGTATCGTGCTGCCGGAACCAGTTTGTCAGGGCAAGCAGTTACCGATTCCGTTTTGATGGTTGCCACACATCATTGGAAAAATTACGAGATATTCGACAACGGATTAAAGGCAAAATTCCAACCCGGAATCATAGGCGGCAGAGCCAATATATTACTGGCTCCCTACGGCAGAAAAATAGGTCCGGATCCCGGTTCAATAAATGCTGCCATGATTGGTGGGATTGCCGCTAACAATGCGAGTGGAATGTGTTGCGGAACCGCGCAAAATTCCTATAACACCCTTGCTGATATTCGGCTGGTTTTTTACGATGGAACTGTTTTAGATACTTCAGATGAAAAAAGCAAACAAAACTTTTTGGTAAAACATCCCGAAATCATTCAAAAAATAGAGACTATCCGCAATAAAATTCAAAACAACCAGGTTTTACTGAACCGAATCAAACGCAAATTTAAAATCAAAAATACAACAGGATACAGCCTGAATGCTTTTGTCGATTATCACAATCCATTTGATATTATAAAACACCTGATGATTGGCTCGGAAGGCACACTTGCTTTTATTTCAGATATCACTTATAATACTGTTATCAATTACAAATACAAAGCCTGTACATTGATGGTTTTTGAAACAATTGAAAAAGCCTGCTCTGCCGTTCCATTTTTAAAAGAAAGTCCGGTAGCAGCTGTAGAGCTGTTAGACAGAAATAGCATCCGATCTATCGAAAACGATGAACAAGCTCCGGATTATTTCAAAACCCTTCCCGAGTCAAGCTGTATTCTTTTAGTGGAATGTCAGGCAAACAATGTACAAGAAATGGTTGAAAAACAGCAAAAAATAATAGTGTCTGTTGCTGCCATTCCTACTTATAAACCATTTGAATTTACATCCGAACCCAAACAATACGCTTTTAATTGGAAGACCCGCAATGGACTTTTACCGAGTACGGGCGCATTGCGGAAAACCGGAACTACTTGTATTATTGAAGATGTTGCTTTCCCTGTTGACAGATTGGCCGAGGCAAGCATAGCCTTGAAAAATCTGTTTGCCGAACTGCAATACCAAGATGCCGTTCTGTTTGGACATGCTTTGGAAGGGAACCTTCATCTGGTATTTTTACAGGATTTTTCAACTGCAAAAGAAGTACAGCGCTATGCTACATTAATGGACAGGCTGACTGACCTTGTGGTTAACCAGTTTCAAGGTTCGCTGAAAGCCGAGCACGGTACAGGCAGAAATATGGCTCCTTTTGTTGAAAAAGAATGGGGTGAGCAAGCATATCAAATTATGATAGAAATTAAACAATTATTTGATCCTAATAACCTCGTTAATCCTGGAGTGATTATCAACAAAAATCCAAAAATCCATCTGGAAAACCTAAAACCATCGCCACCAACACATGAAATTATAGACAAGTGCATTGAATGCGGTTTTTGCGAATCACATTGTGTATCGGAAGGATTGACGTTATCTCCGAGACAGCGCATTGTGGTAGGAAGAGAAATTTCTCGCCTGAAAAAATCAGGAAAAAATACTGAACGTTTAAAATTGTTGCGCCAACAAGCTGAATATTATTCTGATCAAACCTGTGCTACGGATGGATTGTGTGCCTTGGTTTGTCCGGTCAAAATCGATACCGGAAAATATATCAAAGCTGTCAGACGTTCCAAAATTTCATCAAAAAACAGGAAAAGAGCACAATACCTCGCTAAAAACTTAGACAAGGTTACTAAAGCCGGACGATTGGGGGTGAAATCCATTCATTTCTTTCAAACTTTACTGGGAAATAAAACCTTGTATTCTGTTTCCAAAGTATTCCGAAAAATATCAGGCAATAAAATACCTCAATGGAACAGCGCGATGCCAACAGCAACTCAAACCAAAGTAGAAACATCTGTTCTTTATCCTGAAAACGAGCTAAAAGTAGTCTATTTTCCGTCTTGTATCAACCGTACGATGGGAAAATCTGCGGATTATCCCAAAACAGATGTTGACTTAATCGTTCAAACAGAAATCCTTTTAAAGCGAGCAGGGTATTCGATTATATATCCTGAAAAAATTAACAATTTGTGCTGTGGCATGCCTTTTAGCAGCAAAGGATATAAAAGAGCAGGTCTTCAAAAAGAAGCTGAACTGGAACAACATTTGCTACAAGCTTCTGAAAATGGAAAATATCCCGTTTTGTTTGACATGAGTCCCTGTTTTTACACATTTATGGAAACGCGTCAAAACAGCAATCTGAAAATATATGATCCGATTGAATTTGTCTTGGATTTTGTATTGCCCAAACTGCCGGTTAAAAGTCCGCGAAAAGAAATCACTTTATTTCCGGTTTGTTCTATAAAAAAAATAGGATTGGAAGAAAAATTAATGGAAATAGGAAAACGATGTGCTGAAAAAGTTCATTATATTGATAGTAACTGCTGTGGTTTTGCTGGAGACAGAGGTTTTACACATCCCGAATTAAACCAATACGGAAACAGGCATTTAAAAGAGCAGATTCCGAGTACATGCAAAGATGCGTTTTCTACAAGTCGAACCTGTGAAATAGGGTTATCTGAGCACAGCAACGTCAATTTTAAATCTGTTTTTTATTTAATTGACGAAGTTACACGTTAAATAATATTAGCTGAATTACATAAAACCAAAGCTTTGAAATTCCCAAAACTTTGGTTTATAATTTACATTCCGGCAATTACTCTTAATTCTTCCATCATTCGCATCGCCAAATTGTCAGCTTCTTCCTGAGTGGATGCTTCGGTATAAATGCGAATAATAGGTTCTGTATTGGACTTTCTCAAGTGTGCCCAACTGGTGGGAAAATCTATTTTTACGCCGTCTATTGTTGTTACTTTTTGATTGCTGTAATTAAAAGCTATTTGTTCCAGAATAAGGTCAACGTTTAATCGCGGAGTAAGCTCTATTTTATTTTTACTCATATAATATTGTGGATAACCAGCTCTGAGTTCGGATACAGTTTTATCTTGTTGTGCCAAATATGTCAGAAAAAGGGCAATGCCGACTAAAGCATCTCTTCCGTAGTGAATTTCAGGATAAATAATTCCACCATTTCCTTCGCCTCCCAAAACAGCATTTGTTTTTTTCATCAGTTCTACTACGTTTACTTCTCCTACGGCAGACGCTTCGTACTTTCCTCCTCTTTGTTCGGTTATATCTCTTAATGCCCGTGACGACGAAAGATTAGAAACTGTATTGCCCGGTGTTTTACTAAGTACATAATCCGCTACGGCTACTAACGTATATTCTTCTCCAAACATTTCTCCTTCGTTGGTAATAAAAGCCAAACGATCCACATCGGGATCGACTACAATTCCGAAATCGGCTTTTTCTTTTCTAACTAACTCACAAATGTCTCCCAAATGTTCTTTTAAAGGTTCGGGATTATGCGGGAAATGTCCGTTTGGATCGCAGTAAAGTTCCACTACTTCAACACCCATTTTTTTCAACAAAGCAGGAATTACAATTCCGCCAGAAGAATTTACGGCATCTACAACTACTTTGAAATTTTTCTTTTTTACGACTTCCACATCTACTAATTTCAGTTTTAAAACTTCATCAATGTGAATATCCATATAATCTGATTTTGGAGTAACAACTCCCAAACTATCTACATCGGCAAAGACATAAGCATCTTTCTCAGCAATCTCCAATATTTTAGCACCTTCTTCTCCATTCAAAAACTCTCCTTTGTTATTTAACAGTTTTAAGGCATTCCACTGCTTTGGATTATGAGAAGCAGTTAAAATAATTCCTCCATCGGCTTTTTCTAACGGCACAGCCACCTCAACGGTAGGCGTTGTCGAAAGTCCTAAATCAATAACATTAATTCCTAAACCAACTAAAGTATGAACCACTAAATTGTGAATCATCGGACCCGAAATGCGTGCATCTCTTCCTATAACTACGGTTAATTGTTTTTTATCTGAATTATTTTTTAAAAATGTTCCGTATGCAGAGGCAAATTTTACAGTATCAACAGGAGTAAGATTATATCCTACTTTTCCGCCAATCGTACCTCGAATGCCCGAAATAGATTTGATTAAGGTCATAACTTTATTTTTTTCGATGTACGACAAAGATAAAAGAAATGAAAATGTTTTATCGATTTATCTTAGTCAAATGTTTAATTTTATGCTTAAATTGTCAATATGAATTTTTTAGCACATATATATTTATCAGGGGAAGATAAACTTTTAAAAATAGGTAATTTTGCTGCCGACAGCATCCGAGGAAAAGAATATTTGACTTATCCTTTAAAAATACAGCAAGGTGTAATTTTACACAGAGAAATAGATACTTATACCGATACTCACCCTATTTGGCGGCAAAGTAAAAAAATCATTGTTTCTCAATATAATCACTATGCTGCAGTCATTATAGATATGTATTATGACCATTTTTTGGCAAAAAACTGGAATCAATACAGCCAAGTTCCTTTAGAACAATACGCTGACGAATTTTATCAATCTTTAATTGAGAATTATGAAATTCTTCCATCTAAAATAAAAAACTTTTTGCACATTATGGTTGCCGAAAACTGGCTGGTTTTATACCAGACTACTGAAGGACTGGAGTATATTCTGTCACAAATGGACAAACGTTCTAAAGGAATTTCAAAAATGAGATTTGCAACAAAAGAATTAATAGAAAACTACACTGATTTTGAAACTCAGTTTACAGCTTTTTTTGAAGATTTAAAAGAACATATTATACGCTTTATAAAAACCGATCGCTTTTTACTAAAATCCTACTAATCCCATTCGATAATATAAAAATATTTTTAATGCTAGTAATGTTTAATTACTTTTGCAGTCTATTGCTGCAGGATGAAATTTTTGAATAGAAAAAAAATAAGGTCTTTTTTTCATCAGGTATTCAGATATGCTGAAGGGATTTTGTTTTTTTTGAAATCAATACTTTCAAAAAAACAGTTTCTATATTTATCTTGCGTATTTGTAGGTGCCTCTTCTGCTGTTGCTGTCATTATTTTAAAATATTTTGCACATTCTGTTTTTTTATTTGCCTCTTATATTGACAGCCTTTCTCATTTGCCCTATTTAAACAGTATTTTACCCATTATAGGTATTTTACTAACTGTATTTATAATTAAAAAATTCCTAAACGGCAACATTGAAAAAGGAACTTACCAAATTATGATTTCTGTTGCCAAGCGTTCGGGAATTATGCCCCGAAAACAAATGTATGCCCAGATTGTTACCAGCTCATTGACAGTGGGTATGGGAGGATCTTTAGGGCTAGAATCTCCTATTGCTATTACAGGAGCTGCATTTGGATCTAACTATGCTCAAAACTATAGATTAAATCATAAAGATCGAATTTTACTGCTTGCTTGTGGTGTTGCTGCTGGAATTTCAGCTGCTTTTAACGCTCCAATTGCAGGGGTTTTATTTGCGATTGAGATTATTTTAGCAGATGTTGCTGTATCGGCTTTTATTCCTATCATGATTGCATCTGCAACTGGTACAATTGTTTCAAACCTAATCATAAAAGAAGATATTTTACTCTCCTTTAAACAACAACTTACATTTGATTCAGACAACACGCCTTATTATGTTTTATTGGGGATATTATCTGGAATATTTTGTGTTTACCACGCGCGAATGTTTAGAAAAACTGAGCATTTTATTTCCAGCTTTAAAAAGGGCATCTATAAAAAAGCAATTATTGGCTCATCCATGCTTGCTGGATTAATCTTTTTATTTCCAACTTTGTTTGGTGAAGGATATGAAAGTATTAAAGTATTAGCCGGAGAAAACCCGCAAGAAATTTTAAGTAATACCATTTTAAGCAAACATATAGACAACCAATGGGTTTTATTATTATTTGTTTCTGGTGCTGCTCTGATGAAAGCTTTGGCAGCAGGACTTACCATGGGAAGTGGCGGAAATGGCGGAAATTTTGCTCCTTCTTTATTTGTAGGTTCATATTTAGGTTTTGCTTTATCACATCTGTTAACTCTATTAGGATTAAAGGAAATTCCTATTCACAATTTTACCGTAGTGGGAATGGCTGGCGTTTTAAGCGGATTGTTCCATGCTCCTCTTACAGCAATATTTTTAATTGCCGAAATTACGGGAGGTTATGGGTTAGTTGTTCCTCTTTTAATTGTGTCTTCTATAAGTTTTGCTATCTCTAAACGTATGGAAAAATATTCGATGGATATTAAATCGATTGCTAAAACCGGAATGGTATTTACTTCTGATAAAGATTTCAATATCCTTTCAACAATATCCATAAAAAATTATATACAAAAAGATTTGCGGGTTCTTACTTTACTTAATACCACACAGGACGCTTTTGAAATTTTTTCACAAACCACTCAATCTTTTATACCTGTTGTAAACCAAGAAAATGAAATCGTTGGTAGCGTAGAATTAGATAAGGTGAGACCTATTATATTCAATAACTTTCAAACAAAATTTACTTTACTAAAAGATATTATCGTACCTCCCCCTATAGCCTTATCTACAGATTCCGCAAAAACTGTAACGGATCTTTTTGAACATTACCACTCTAATTATCTTTTAATCCAAAAAGATGGAAAGTTTTTAGGTTCTCTCTTTAAATATGATATCCTAGAAGCTTACAGACGAAACCATAAGTACTTGTTATTGGATTAAGAAAAGGGAATTTTTCAATCATGTTATTTAAAATGTGTTAAAACCACTTTTGTTAATAATTATTTTTATATTTTTACATTAAGTTTAAAAAAGAAAACAACTTTCAAAAAGGAAAGCTTAATGGATAAATATTCGTTAGACATTGATGCGATTAACCAAGCATTGGTCATCCTACAAGGAAAATGGAAAATACAAATTATTAGTACATTAAGTAATAAAAAATCATATCGCTTTAATGAACTAATGAAAGCAATAGATGGAATTGGAACAAAAATGCTTTCAAGTGATTTAAAAATACTGGAAAATAACAAAATCATTGAAAGGCATGTCTTAGATTCTCATCCAGTAATTATAGAGTACTCTTTGTCTTTGTATGGGCAAACACTTAGCAAATTACTGTACGAAATGTCAGAATGGGGAATCACACACCGAAATAAGCAAAAAGGATATAATCCGAATAGTCATATAAACCACTTCTTAACTATAGATATTTAAAGAAATGATTAACAATTTTATACAAGAGCTTTTGTCAAAGAATAAAAGTTCTCAATCATTTTTAGACAAACAAAGAATTGAGCACTTTACAGATACTCTGTTTCACTTTTTATTTCAGTTAGAAGATAAAAAATATTTATCAGAACAGGCAATTCAAATCCGTTTAACAAGTTTAAAAAACGAATTAATTTCAATTCTATTCAATATAAACAATAATGCTGCCCGATCACAAAAAATAGCAGATGACTTTTTTGAATCTGTACCTAATATCTACAATATTCTAAATACAGATGCTCAAGCTATTTATGACAACGATCCTGCAGCTACATCCTTACAGGAAGTACACATTGCTTATCCTGGTTTTTACGCTATTGCCATATACCGCTTTGCAAATCAGTTACAAAAACAAAAAGTAAGCCTTCTACCTCGTATTTGGACAGAGTATGCTCATAGTAAAACAGGTATAGACATACACCCCTCAGCAACAATAGGTTCTCATTTCTGTATTGATCACGGTACGGGAATCGTAATTGGCGAAACCTGCATTATTGGAAATAATGTAAAAATTTATCAGGGTGTAACCCTCGGTGCTATTTCAGTATCCAAAAGTAAAGCCAACACAAGACGTCATCCATATATTCAGGACAATGTTATTATTTATTCCGGCGCTACTATTCTGGGTGGAGAAACGGTTATCGGACACGATGCCGTTATAGGCGGAAATGTCTGGCTCACAAAAAGTGTAAAGCCAAATGCTGTTATTTATAGTAAAAGTAAAAGTTATTATAAAGATCATACAGAATATCCGGAACCAATCAACTTTATAATTTAAATAATTAATTAACCTTAAAAAAAATAGCAATGAAAGTAAACAGTATTTTAGATACAATAGGAAATACTCCTCATGTAAAAATTAATAATATTTTTACAAATCACAACGTTTGGATTAAACTTGAAAAACAAAATCCGGGGGGAAGCTTAAAGGATCGTATTGCTTTAGCAATGATTGAAGATGCAGAAAAACAAGGTCTGATAAATAAAAGCACTACCATCATTGAACCCACCTCGGGTAATACAGGAGTAGGTCTGGCAATGGTATGTGCAGTAAAAGGATACAAATTAATACTAGTTATGCCGGAGTCTATGAGTATTGAAAGGCGAAAATTAATGGCTGCATATGGAGCTAAATTTGTACTTACCCCAAAAGAGTTAGGAACGGCAGGTGCAGTCGCTAAAGCAGGAGAACTTGCCGATGAAATAGATAATTCATGGATCCCTCAACAATTTAATAATCTGTCTAACCCAGAGATACATAGACAAACAACAGCACAGGAAATCTTGAATGATTTTCCGGAAGGCATTGACTTTTTAATTACCGGTGTTGGAACTGGCGGACATATTAGTGGAGTTGCTGAAATTTTAAAACCTAAATTTCCTCATTTAAAAGTTTTCGCTGTAGAACCCGAAAATTCGCCGGTTTTAAGTGGAGGAAAGCCAGGCCCCCATCCTCTTCAAGGGATAGGTGCAGGATTTATTCCAAAAGTAACTAACACTTCTATTTTTGACGGAATCATTACTGTCGGACAAAATGAAGCTTTTGACTACACTAATCAGATTTCTCAAAAAGAGGGCATTTTAGCCGGAATTTCTACTGGAACTTCATTAGCTGCCATTGCTAAAAAATTACCTGAAATAAAAAGTGGAGCCACCATCTTAACTTTTAATTATGATACAGGCGAAAGATATTGGTCTGTTGATAATTTATTTGATGAAAAAGCTGCAGAAATAAAATAACATAAGAAGTAAAAAGTGAGCTTAAACAGTAGTCATGGTCGGAAGATTAATCTTCCGACTTTTTTTGTTTAAAAAAGTAAGGTAATGTATACATTTGGCTGCAGAAACTAAAGTATATGAATAC
>NZ_SOAG01000002.1:0-89034 GCF_004364575.1 Myroides indicus
AGTTTCACTATCGATTACGAAGACTGTCCTATTCCAAGAGGGATCTCTCCGAATAACGACGGATTGAATGATGTATTTGATTTGAGTCCTCACGGAGTGGAGAGTATCAAGATATACAATCGCTGGGGAACGGAGGTGTATTCGCATGGAGAAGGTTATACAACGCAGTGGCATGGACAGAGCAAAAGCGGAAAACAGTTACCTGACGGCACGTATTATTACGTGATTCACGCGCATGGTAAAGTGCGTACAGGTTGGGTACAGGTAAATAGGTAGTTTATTAGTTTTTTGGTTAGATTTGGTTATCCCCGGAGAGGTATTTGTAATTTATCCTTGCCGGGGATTAACTTTTAAAATATTTGATGGAATATAAATAAGCTATCCAAAAGATGAGATAATTGGCAATATGCTGAGCTATAGAACTACAAAGATTCTCATGAGCAATATATTGATTATTAATTTTAAATATTAAAAAGTTAGTACTAGCGTAAGCTTACTTTTTTCTATGATCTGATCTGTTTTCTAAGAAGGGTATTGAACTCTTTTTAAAAAGATAATTTCGATAAAATATACAAAAGAAAAGTAGTGAATATCTGTCCGTGGTATTGAGGGATGAGGATTTTTTAGTTCATTCCTCCTTTAAGAACAACTACAATTACCATTTCCACAATTTCCTTTTTTTCCTCCTCTGCCGTTGTTTTGTTTTAAAATTTTTAATAACAGATAACCCACTGCCAAAATTAATAAAGCATAGACGATAATATCCTGATAATTCATATGGTATTATTTTAGAAGTTGATATACAATTAAGGAAGCGATGTAGGCAAAACCGGTCATAAAAACCACCTGAAAAATTGTCCACTTCCACGATTTGGTTTCTCTGCGTGTAATAGCAACGGTTGATGCGCATTGCATGGCAAAAGCATAAAATACCATCAACGACATTCCACTAGCAAGCGTAAAAACTTTTTTACCGTTTTCTGGCCATACTTCTGTTTCCATTCTTGATTTGATAGTGGCTTCATCCTCACTGTCAGAACCTACATTGTATATTGTGGCCAGCGTTCCTACAAAAACTTCTCTTGCAACGAAAGAGGTAATGACTGCTATTCCTATTTTCCAATCGTATCCCAAGGGTTTAATAACAGGTTCTATTGTTTTTCCAACAATGCCAATATACGAATTCTCAAGCCTGTATCCTGCAATATGATTGTTTAAGTTTTCTTCCGGTAGGTTTTGGTTTTTATATTTTTCAGTAATAATTTGCTCTGCATTTTCAAAATTATTACCTGGACCGTGAGCTCCTAAAAACCAAATGATAATAGATAAAACAAAGATTATTTTACCGGCTCCCACTACAAATGCTTTTGTTTTTTCATACATTGTAGCCAGAACGTTTTTAGCAATAGGCATTCTGTAGTCAGGCATTTCGATAACAAAATAGGACTTATAAGGTGTTTTTATAAATCTTTTTAAAATCCAGGCTGAAATAAGCGCTGCCGAAAAACCCAAGAGGTAAAATAGGGTAAGAGTAAGAGCTTGTAATCCTAAGAAACCAAACAGATAAGTGTCGGGAATAACCAGCGAAATAAGAATAATATAAACCGGAATACGTGCCGAACAAGTGGTGAATGGAGTAACTAAAATAGTAAGTAGCCGTTCTTTGGGGTTTTCAATATTCCGAGCGGACATGATTGCTGGAATGGCACAGGCATTACCTGAAATTAAGGGAACTACACTTTTTCCGCTCAGTCCAAAAGGACGCATTAATTTATCCATTAAAAAAACTACGCGACTCATATAGCCGCTTTCTTCTAATAAGGATATAAACATAAATAAAATAGCGATTTGAGGAATGAAAGGCATAATACCTCCTATTCCCGGAACAATTCCGTCTGCAATTAAATCAGTTAGTTTTCCGGGCTCCATAACTGAATGAACCCAGCTGCCCAGCTCGCTAAATTTTTCGTCAATCCAGTCCATCGGATAGCTTGACCACTCAAAAATAGCCTGAAAAACAAGAAGCATGATCGCAAAAAAGATAACGTATCCCCATATTTTGTGAGTCAGCAATTGATCGATGCGGGTGCGGATACCCTTAGCTTTGGTTTTATCTTTTGAATAAGCTTCTTTCAATAAACCATTGATGAATTGGTAACGCTTAATAGTTTCTTTTTGCTGAAGGTGTTTGATTTTACTTTCTGTTAAATCAATTCCTTTAGAGAAAATGTCAGTCTTTTGAATGTGTCCGATTTGAATATTTTGAGAATAAATCATCCACAGTTTGTATACCGACAGGGAAGGATAAGTTAATGCAAGTTTTCCAAATAAGTCAGGTTCTATAACAGTTGCATTTAAGCATGGCTCTACAGAATAGGATTTATAATAGAGAATCGCTTGTTTAAGTTCATTTATGCCTTGTTTTTTTTTGGCACTCATTAAAATCACTTTAGCTTTTAAACCTTCTTCTAATTTTTTTAAGTCCAAAGATATTCCTTTTTCTTCCATTCTGTCAGCCATATTAATAGCTAATACGGTAGGAATTCCAAGTTCTTTAATTTGAGTGAGAAGAAGAAGGTTTCGCTTCAGGTTTTCAATATCAGCTACAACTACTACAACGTCGGGATAATCCTCATTAGAAGTGTCAAATAGCAAGTCCAATACTATCTTTTCATCAAGAGAGCTGGCGTTAATACTATATGTTCCCGGAAGGTCAACAAGAGTAGCTGAAATATCTGTATTTAATTTGGTGGTTCCGGTTTTTTTGTCTACCGTAATACCCGGGTAATTTCCTATTTTATGATTTAGCCCGGTTAAGGCATTGAAAACAGAAGTTTTTCCAACATTTGGATTACCTATTAAGGCAACTTTTATATTGTTTTTCATTAAAAGCACTAATTTTTCTAAGAGGAAGAAGTTTCGATATTTACTAAGATTTCTTTGGCAAGTTCTTTTCGGATAGAAAGATGCGTGTCATTAATACACAAGTATAAAGGATCTCCCAACGGAGCTACCTCCAAAAGCTCAACTTCATTCCCAGGCAAACATCCCATTTCTAAAAGCTTTAATGGTATATTGTGCATATCAAAATCTGCAATAATTCCTCTTTCCTTTCTTTTTAACAGGTCTAAAGTAGTACTCACTTTTATTTAGATTTAATTTGAATTACAAAAGTAAGCAATAATAAATAAAATAATAATTATATAGACTAATTCTTTATACTTTAAGCTACT
The DNA here is from genome assembly GCF_004364575.1 of Myroides indicus. GTDB lineage: Bacteria > Bacteroidota > Bacteroidia > Flavobacteriales > Flavobacteriaceae > Flavobacterium > Flavobacterium indicum_A. The sequence continues at coordinate 3,234 of NZ_SOAG01000002.1, forward strand.
ATTTATCTCTTATTAGCAGTTTCTTTTTCGTGTTGATACAGCCATTGGATATCTTCCCATAATTGCTGCATATTTTTGTTTTCGTCGTCTTTGGTATCAAAATTAGTTCCGTCATAAAATCCCCGGATTCTGCCTTTGCCGTCTACTAAGATAAAATTTTCGGTGTGTACCATATCGTAAAGTTCATCGGGAGAGCCAGTTTTTACTGCCAGATATGAGTTGCGAGCAATAAAGTAAATATCTCTTTTATCGCCAGTAACCAAGTTCCAAACGCTATCGTTTACTGCTTTTTCCAAAGCGTATTCTTTTAAAACAGGCACACTGTCAATATCGGGAGTTACGGTGTGAGATAACAGCTTTACACCAGGAAGCGCTTTTATCTTTTCTTGCAGCCAAACCATATTGTCGCCCATTATAGGGCAGATAGTAGGGCAGGTAGTAAAGAAGAAATCAGCTATATAAATATGTCCGTCATAATCTTTGTTGGTAATAGTGTCTCCATTTTGATTGATAAATGAAAAAGGAGCAATGCGGTGGGCTTGCTTGTTTGCCTGATGTTGAATCAAACTGTCTACCAGCTCAGGATTAACCATAGACGGCGTATAAACAGGGAGCGATTTTCTATATTTTAAAGCATTGTAAAACATAAAGAGAATACCAACGCATAGCAAGAAAAAACCTGCAAAAAAGTACTTGTATTTTTTAAAGAAATGTAACATTTTGATTGAGTTTGCACAAACTTACAAATTCTCATTTTAAATAATGGTTAAAGCTGTGATAAATGGCTGGAGACTAATTTCTACTAAAAAAAAGTATCAACAAAGGATATTTTCCTATTTTTGTTAGTATTGTTAAAAACGAAAACTTATTTCTACTATGAACAAAAGAGTATTATTGGCTTCTGCGTTTGCTGTAGCTGCTTTGGTATCGTGTAAAGACACCAAAAAAGCAGAAGAAGCAGAAGGACAAGAAACACACGGAATCGCTTTGGAATATATGGATCAAAGTGTTAAGCCGGGAGACGATTTTTTTCGCTATGTAAACGGAGCTTGGTATGACAAAACCGAAATTCCGGATGACAGAACCCGATGGGGCAGCTTTGATGAATTGAGACAAAATACAGATCACGATGCTTTGGCAATTTTGAAACAAGCGGCAGCTAATCATAATTTAGATTCAAAATCTGATCAGGCAAAAGCAGTGGCTATTTTTGAAACTTATCTAGATGAAGCAAAACGAAACGAATTAGGCGTAGAGCCTCTTAAGCCTTATCTGGAAAAAATATACGCTATTAAAACACCAGAAGATGTAAGTAACTTAATTAATGAACTGGCAGGCGAAGGAGGATTGGGTATCTATTCAATTTATGTATACGCCGATGCCAAAAGCTCAAATGAAAACGCAGTATACTTAAGTACGGGAAGCTTAGGTTTGCCAGACAGAGATTATTACGTTTTGGATGATGCAGATATGAAAGAAAAGCGCAAGCAATATGTGGCACATGTTGCACGTATGTTGGAAATGTCGGGAGAGTCTAAAGAAGAAGCTTCTTTAGATGCTGAGCGTGTTTTGAATATTGAAACTAAAATGGCAGAACCGCGATTGACGAGAGTTGAGCGAAGAGACAGTCGTTTGACTTATAATCCGATGACCATTGCCGAGCTTCAAAAATTGACTCCTAATGTAAATTGGCAGAATTATTTAGATGCAACCGGATTGAAAAATGTTGATAAAATCATTGTTTCTCAACCGAAATATATGAAAGCGCTAAGCACAATTTTGTCTGCTCAAAATATCGATGACATAAAGGCATACTTAAAATGGACTTTGGTAAACGGAAGTGCAAGTGCTTTGTCAACAGATATGGAAAAAGCAAATTGGGAGTTTTATTCAAAAACCCTTCAAGGAGCAAAAGAACAGCGCCCAGCAGAAGAAAGAGCTTTGGCAGTTGTAAATGGTACAGTTGGAGAAGCGTTGGGACAGCTTTATGTGGCTGAAAAATTTCCACCGGAAGCCAAAGCTAAAGCACAAGCCATGATTAAAAATGTTTTATCTGCTTTTGGAGAACGTATCAAAGCATTGCCTTGGATGGAAGAAGAAACTAAAAGAGGAGCTTTAGAAAAATTAGGCACTACAACAGTAAAAATTGGTTATCCAGATAAATGGGAAGACTATTCTGCTATGGTTATTAAATCACCTGCGGAAGGAGGAAACCATTTTGAAAACATGAAAAATGCCGAAAAGTGGGAGGTTGCTAAAAACTTTGCTGATTATGGACAGCCGGTAGATAAATCGCGTTGGGGAATGTCTCCTCAAACGGTAAATGCTTACTTTAATCCACTGTATAACGAAATCGTATTTCCGGCAGCTATTCTTCAGCCGCCATTTTACGATTACAAAGCTGATGAAGCAATAAATTATGGCGGAATCGGAGCTGTAATTGGTCACGAAATTTCACATAGTTTTGACGATTCAGGTGCACGCTATGACAAGGATGGAAATCTAAACAACTGGTGGACAGAGATCGATTTAGAGCGCTTTACAGAGCTTGGAAATAATCTGGCAAACCAGTACAGTGCATTGGAACCACTTCCGGGAGTATTTGTTGATGGTAAATTTACTTTAGGAGAAAATATCGGAGATTTGGGAGGGGTTAATGCTGCGTATGACGGATTAAAAATATTTTTAAAAGAAAACGGAGATCCAGGTTTAATTGACGGTTACACTCCTGAACAGCGTTTCTTTATTTCATGGGGAACGATCTGGAGAACTAAAGCCAGAGATGAAGCTATTAAAAATCAGGTAAAAACAGATCCTCATGCTCCGGGGCATTATAGAGCGTATGTTCCGTTACAAAATGTAGACGCATTTTATGAAGCATTTGACATTAAGGAAGGTGATAAATTGTATATCCAACCAGAAGAAAGAGTAAAAATCTGGTAATTTGTAAGCTTATTTATAGATAAAAGGGGAATGTCTTCAGTTGTGAGACATCCCCTTTTTTATTGGGTTTTAAAAGCATAGCTAAAGATAAAAACTAAATACAACAATATTTTAAAGAGAATGCGTAAAACATTAATTGATATAAAAACAATATTTTTCATGTAAGCTTACTTTTTTTGAGTTTATTATTAATAATACTTTAGTTTTTTTTCTTTTAAGTGAAAGTGAGTTGAGTGTTTGTTAAAATGAGTAAAGATAGATTATACAATTGAAGCCTTTTTTTAATTTATTGATTTGTATATGATTATAGTATTATAGAAGCCGTGAGCTTTAAAAATTGGTTTCTGTTATATGTTGTATTTTAGTGGTTTAAACATAATTGCAGCTATGATGGGAACAAAAAAAGTGAGAGGAATTATAAATCCCCGCTATAACCAATTAGAAGCAGAAATATATAATTATATTCGCACGTATGACAGTATAACAACTTATTTAACCAGAGGAACAAGGAATACGATTAAGCTCGCGACACTTTCCAGTGGGCAAACGCTTGCCATAAAATCGTTTAAAATACCGAATGTCGTTAACAAGTACGTTTATAAGTTTTTGAGAAAACCTAAAGCTCAACGATCTTATGAACACGGATTCAAGTTGAGGGAACTGGGATTCAAAACACCGGAACCCATCGGATATATAGAATATTTTTCTGGCGGCACCTTGTGCGAAAGTTATTATATTTCTAATTACCTTGAAGCAGATATCAGTTATAGAGATTTAATAGAAGATTTAGATTATCCCGATAGAGAAGAAATTTTAAAACAATTTACTACCTTTTCTTTTTGTTTGCACGAAAAGGGTATTGAGTTTTTGGATCATTCTCCCGGAAATACGCTGATTAAAAAAACAGCACAAAATCAATATCAGTTTTTTCTGGTCGATCTTAACCGGATGAAATTTAACTCTCAGCTGAGCTTTAAGGAACGGATGAGAAATCTGTCGAGATTGACAACCAATATCAGCGATATTGAAAAAATAGCCAATCAGTATGCAAGGCTTATAGGTAAATCGTCAGTTGAGGTTTTCAACCGGCTTTGGTTGGAAACGCTCAAATTCCAATTCCGGTTTTACAAGAAAAAAGAAATTAAGTTTAGACTTAAAAAAGCTTGTGGAGAGCATAATGATAGATGAATAATAAATAAAACGGGGAGTTCTTTATATTAAGAGCTACCCGTTTTTGCGTATTGAATTGTTAGTTTATTTGTTCTTAATTAAAAAGATTTAGCAATAGTGACGGAAATAAACCGACAACGATGATGATTGCTGCAGCAATCGTACCTATAATGCTGTATAGAGCCGGAACAGCAAGTTTTTCTCTATTGGTTTCTTCGTAATTGGCAAACATGCGGATAATTACTTTCAAATAGTAATAAATACTGATAAATGAGTTGATAACACCAAAGATGACTAAAGTAATATAGCCATTTTGAATTGCCTGTGAAAAGAGAAAAAATTTACCAAAAAATCCTGCAAAAACAGGAATTCCTCCCATAGATAAAAGAGCTATAGATAAGACAATAGCCATTAATGGATTGCGCTTGCCTAAACCGTCAAAACTAGATATAAGTTCATCTTCATTGTTTTTACAAACTGCCATTAAAACTGTAAAAGCTGCCATACCGGCAAAAGAATAAGCCGTTGCGTAATAAAACAGGTTTGGACTTGCAGAACCCAGAGCTGTCAGTGCCATCATCATAAAACCAGCGTGTGAAATACCTGAGTATGCTAAAAGACGTTTCATATTATCCTGACGGATAGCCATAATGTTTCCTACCGTTAATGTAATGATAGTTATAAAAATTAAAGCATTCATATAGCTTTCCGGCATTTGATGAAGCAGGTTAACACTTATTTTGTACAGTGTTGCTATGGCAGTAACTTTTACAAGGGTACTCATAATAGTCGTAGTAAGCGTAGGCGCTCCTTGATATACATCCGGTGCCCAAAAGTGAAAAGGAACCGCAGCTACTTTAAAAAGCATACCGATAATAATCATAGTTGCCCCTAGCGCATACCACACAGGCAAAGAAGTACTGACAGCGATATTACTAATTTGAGCAATATCAAATGAACCCGTTGCACCGTATATCAGTGCAATGCCAAACAGCACAATTCCCGAAGCAAACGATCCCAATAAAAAATATTTCATAGCAGATTCATTGCTCTTGATGTTTTTCCTGTCTGCACCGCAAAGAATGTATAAAGTAATAGATAAAATTTCTAAACCTAAGAAAAACATAGCCATATTGCCAAAGCTAACCATACAGATAGCGCCCATAAGCAAAAATAGTTTTAAAGAAACGTAGTCGGCTATTTTAGTAAATTCGTTTTTATAGAAATCGTTGCTCAATGCCACTATAAAAATAGTAAGTGCAATGAAAAGAGAGGAAAAAGCGTTTGAAAAACGAGTAGAAACAAACATATTATTATAGTAGGCTTCCACGACGCTTATATTGCATACCGTATAACCAAGTATTCCCAACAGTCCTATAACAGTCATAGGTATTACCATTTTTCGCAAATTGATAATTTCTGCTATAAGCACTAAAACCGCTAATACTCCAATTGCTATTAATGTATTCATTTGTGATATTTTGGAATTACGTTCATCAACTTAAAGGTTGAATCCCTTTTATATTTTATTACTTAATATATGAAACAATTTCTACAAGACTTGGGGTAATCAGTTCGGTTAATGGCTTTGGATAAATCCCCAAAAATATTACACATATTACGATTACTCCTAAAACAATTCCTTCCGTTTTGTCAATATCTGCAAAAGGCTTGGAATTTGTTTCGCCCAACATGGTTTTTTGATACATTCTAAGCATGTAAAATGCCCCGAGAATGATGGTTGTTCCTCCAAATAATGCATACCATAAGTTGACCTGTGATAAGCCATACAGTAGATTAAACTCTCCTATAAAGCTAAAGGTTCCCGGTAAACCAATAGAGGCAAATACCAGAATCATAAAAGCAGAAGCAAATTTTGGTGCTTGCTGACGGATACCTCCCATCTCACTGATTAAACGCGTATTATAGCGTTTGTATAAAATTTCTGCAGTAAAAAACAGTCCCACAATAACCAAACCGTGTGCAATCATCTGAAGAACAGCTCCGCGTAATCCGTCTGTGGTAAGCGTATAAGCTCCGGCAGCAATTAACCCTACGTGAGCTAAAGATGAGTAGGCAAAAAAGCGCTTAATATTTACTTGCTTTAAAGCTACAATTGATCCGTATATCACACCTATAATGCACAATACTAAAATAGTAGGCATTAATTCTCTGGCTGCGTCAGATGCAATTGGTAATTGCCAGCGAATTATAGAATACAATCCCATTTTAAGCATGATTCCCGACAATAGCATTGTTCCTATTGTGGGAGCTTTTTCATAAGTTGATGCTTGCCATGTATGAAAAGGGAAAATAGGAATTTTAATAGCATAAGCTATAAAAAACGATAAAAATATCCAATATTGTTCTTTGCTAGATAAATTTAAATTATATAGATCATAAAGCATAAAACTTCCCGCTTTCTGATATAAATAAATGAAGCCTACCAGCATGAATAAAGATCCAGCAAAAGTATAAATAAAAAATTTAAAGACAGTTTTTTTACGTGCTTCAAAAGTATCATTACCCCATAGCAGTGCAATAAAATATATTGGAATCAAAGCAAGTTCCCAGAAAACATAATATAAAAATCCGTCCGAAGCCAGAAACGTTCCGGTCATGGCAAAACACATAAACATCACTAAAGCGTAAAAAATATTAGTTTTTTCAATGTGTTTTCCCCATGCCGAAAGAATAATAAGTGGTGTAAGCAACGTGTTTAAAAGTACAAGTGCCAATGCCAGGCCATCTGCTTTTAAAGCGATGTGAATATTCGGGTTGGCAATCCATTCCACAGAATAGTCTGCGTTGAAACCTGAGTTGTGCTGACAGATTAAAACAAAGGTCTCTATAAAGGCAATTACTGCAAATGATAAAGCTACTTTTGCCGCTGATTTTTTACCGGAAAAATAGGTTGCCAATGCACCAATCAATAACGTTAATAATAGTATAGTTATGTTCATCTCTTAAATTAACTTGCAATGAATAAATAATACAGTATAATACACACTCCAAAAACAAAAGCAAACAAATATAGACCAATGTTTCCATTCTGCGCTTTTTTACCTTGTAATGACAGTCCATCGACAATTTTACCCAATCCGAAAATAGTCTCGGATAAAGCAACTTCAACAACATCTCTGAAAAACGTACCTAAAGCATAAATAGGTTTTACAATTATTTTCATATAGATTTCATCTACATAATATTTGTTGTACAATACCTTATGAAACCCTGTGATTTGTTCGTCTTCCTGAGGAATATCTCCTTTTTTAATGTATTTGCTATAAGCCATGCCAAATCCGATTAATGCTCCAATAACCGCTACTGCCATCAATACATATTCAATAGTACCAAAAGCATGATGATTGTTGGCGGCATTATTTAAAATTATAGGTTGAAGATAATTGTTTAGCCAACTGTTGCCTGGCAAGCTGATAACTCCACCAACAACAGACAAAATGCCCAATATCCATAGTGGAATAGTCATTGAAGCCGGGCTTTCGTGTAGGTGATTTTTTTGTTCTTGCGTTCCTCTGAAATTTCTGAAAAATGTTAAAAATAATAAACGGAACATATAGAAAGCTGTCATAATAGAGGCTAATGAGCCTATAATATACAACGCAGGATTGTTGTGAAAAGCAGTCATCAGAATTTCGTCTTTAGAGAAAAACCCAGAAAAGGGAGGAAATCCTGAAATTGCCAATGTAGCCACTAAAAAAGTAGCATAAGTAGCTTTCATAAATTTGTTTAAGCCGCCCATTTTTCGCATATCCTGTTCACCGCCCATTGCGTGAATAACAGAACCGGAACCCAAAAACAGACAAGCTTTAAAGAAAGCATGTGTGATTACGTGAAAAACAGCTATTTCATAAGCACCGAAACCAACTGCCATAAACATTAGCCCAAGCTGTGAAACAGTAGAGTAAGCGAGTACTTTTTTGATGTCGTTTTGAACCAATCCGATAGATGCAGCAAACAAAGAAGTAACTGCACCTACAATGGCAATAATATTCTGTATTTGAGGAGCAAGGTCAAAAACAAAATTCAGCCTTGTGATTAAGAAAATACCTGCCGTAACCATAGTTGCGGCGTGAATTAATGCTGATACAGGAGTAGGTCCTGCCATCGCATCCGGTAACCACGTGTAAAGCGGAATTTGAGCACTTTTTCCAACTGCACCTATAAACAGTGCTAATGCAGCTACGCCAATCCAGGTATTGATTTGATGGTTGGTTCCGTGCATAAGGGATTCTTTAATCGTCATGTAATCTACAGACTGGAAAAGAAAAGCCAGGATAAATACGCCAACTAGAAAACCTAAGTCGCCAATACGGTTAACGATAAAAGCCTTTTTAGCAGCATCGTTATAAGATTGATTCTTATGCCAAAATCCGATTAGCAGATAGGAGCAAAGCCCAACTCCTTCCCAACCGATGAAGGTGATTAACAAGTTGCTTCCTGTTACCAAAACAATCATAAAAAAGACGAAGAGGTTCAGGTATCCGAAGAATTTGCCATAATTTTCATCTCCTTTCATGTAGCTCGTAGAGTACCAGTGAATCAGCGTACCAATACCTGTTACAAAAAGCAGCCATAAAAGGGAAAGCTGATCCAATAAAAAGCCAAAAGAAACTTTAAAGTTGGCAAAAGCCATCCATTCAAATAAATCTGATTGGATGGGTTGTTTTGTAGTATTTACCTGAAAAAAAGCAATTACCGTAACGATAAATGAAACTAAAACCGCCAAGGTTGCAATAATTCCTGAACCATTCCCTAATTTTTTTCCAAAGCAAATATTAAGCAAAGCCCCCAAAAGAGGCACTAATAATAAAAGTAAAATTACGTTTGTATCCATGCGGAATTATCCTTTTAAGTTTTTTAATTTATCAATATCAATCGAGCCAATATTTCTGTAAATAGTTACCAGAATAGCTAGTCCTACAGCAACTTCTGCAGCGGCGACAGCCATGGTAAAAAACACAAAAACCTGTCCTTGTGCATCCTGGTGATAAGTAGAAAAAGCTACTAACAACATATTGGCTGAATTAAGCATGATTTCAATACACATAAACATGATAATGGCGTTTCGTCGGAACAATATACCAAATACTCCAATACAGAATAGGATAATTGATAAGTAGATGTATTTTTCAATACCGATTATTTCTATTACATTTTCCATAACTACGCTGTTTTTTCGGTTTTATCCTTTTTAGAAATTAAAACTGCACCAATCATTGCTAATAAAAGCAATACCGCAACCATCTCAAAAGGCAATACGTAATCGTTAAGCAAAACCTGACCTAATACCTGAACCGATTGGAAATCTTTGCCGTGGGTAGTATATTGCAGTTCATAAATTTCTGTTCCTCTCATTACTACAGATAATATAATTAGCCCCATTAAGCAAAATGCCACGGTCGCTACCAGTTTAGTAACAAAAGGCTTTTGTACTTCGTTGCTGATATTCAGGTTCATCAACATGATGGTAAAAAGCATCAAAATCATAATTGCTCCTGAGTATACCATAATATGTACCATACCTAAAAATTGAGAGTTTAACAGGATATAGTGTCCTGCCAAAGAAAAAAAGCTGACCACAAGCCACAGCGCACTGTGAATCGGATTTTTACTCAAAAGGGTTAAAGCTGCACTTCCGAGAGTAATAGTCGAAAGAATATAAAATAGAATATCTATCATAATTAAGCTTGATTCTGTTTAGTGTTTTGCAAAGCCATTTCCAAAGGCATGACTAGTTTATCTTTACCGTAAATAAAATTCTCTCTATCAACATCTGCCCTTGTAATTTGTTTAGATTTAGTAAGATAGATAGCTTCTTTAGGACAAGCTTCTTCACATAAACCGCAAAAAATACAACGAAGCATATTGATTTCGTATATTTCGGCATATTTTTCTTCTCTGTACAGATGTATTTCATTTGGTTTGCGCTCTGCCGCTTTCATCGTAATAGCTTCGGCAGGACAAGATAGAGCACACAAGCCACAGGCTGTACATCTTTCTCTACCTTCATCATCTCTCATCAGCATATGCCTTCCTCTGTACACCGGACTAAAAGGGCGAACTTTTTCGGGGTATGATACTGTTACCTTTTTTTTAAATAAGTGGCGAAGAGTAATCATCATCCCTTTTAAAATGGCTATCAGATAAATGCGTTCCGACCAAGAAAGCTTCTTGTTGGAAACCATTTTTTTTCTGCCTGACAGCGAATATGTATTTGTGTTTGTTGACATGTCCTTTATTATTTAGTGAGTAAAATAACAACGGCTGTAACTACTAAGTTGAGCAGCGCTAATGGGATTAATGACTTCCAGCCTAAGTTCATCAACTGATCGTATCTGAAACGAGGCAAAGTCCATCTTACCCACATATATACAAAAATGAAAAAACAGATTTTGGCAAATAATACAAAAATTCCAATGATATTTGCTGCGTTTGCACTCCAATTTTCGGCTGCCCAGCTCATTCCCGGATAATTGTAAGCACCAAAATACAATACCGAAATAATAGCAGACGAAATAAATAAATTGGCATATTCAGCAAAAAGATAGAATCCCATTTTCATGGAAGAATATTCTGTATGAAAACCACCTATCAATTCTTGTTCGCATTCAGCCAAATCAAACGGTGCCCTGTTGGTTTCTGCAAACGAACAAATTAAAAAGATAAGAAAACCAACTGGCTGATAAAATACATTCCAGTTCATACCACTTTGTTGGAGTGCTATTTCGCGCATACTCATGGTCTGTGTCATCAGCAGTAACCCGATTAAAGACAGTCCCATGGCAATTTCATAAGAAATCATTTGAGAAGCAGCTCGCATACCGCTCATTAAAGAGTATTTGTTGTTAGATGCCCATGCTCCGATCATAATTCCATATACACCGACTGAAAGTACTGCCAATATATAAAGAAGCCCGACATTGATATCTGCTGCCTGTAAAATAATGTCTCTCCCAAAAAGGTGGAGTGTATCTCCCCATGGCATGACAGCACTCGTCATTAAGGCTAATGTCATGGCTAAAAAAGGACCGAATTTGAATAGAAATTTATTAGGCGTATTAGGTTCATATTCTTCTTTGGCAAATAGTTTTAAACCATCAGCTAAAGGTTGTAGAATTCCTCCTTTACCAGCGCGGTTAGGGCCAAGGCGGTCTTGTATCCATGCAGCAATCTTTCGTTCCGCCAGAGTAGCGTACATTGCCATTAACATTGTAATAGCAAATACTATTACAATAATGACAGCTTTATCGATAATAATTGTTTTGTCCATTCCTCCGTCCTTTTATTCTTTTGATTCATGTTCCGTGTACGGAATATTTTTCATACTTATCTTGATGCGGTCTTGTTCGCGCCCTTCCAAGATGTGTTCTTCCGTTTTTATAACTACCTTATCCAGTTTACGGGTATAATTGTTTTGATTTATAACTGAAAATTTTTCAAATTTTCTTGGCCCTTCAATTACCCAATCCGTTGGCTCTTTGTGGTCAAAACGACATTGGTTGCAGATAAACTCTTCTACCTCATGGAATTCATCTTTGCGGGCAGTAACCCGTTGAATTTCTTCTCCAAACATCCAAAGCGTAACTTTTCCCGAGCACTTTGTGCAGTTTCTGTGTGCGTTATAAGGTTTGTTAAACCACACGCGAGATTTGAAACGAAATGTTTTATCCGTTAAAGCACCAACCGGACAAACGTCAATCATATTGCCGGAAAATTCGTTGTCAATCGCATTGGAAATATAGGTGGAAATCTGAGCGTGATCACCTCTTCCGCATACGCCGTGAACGCGATCGTCTGTTAATTGTTCAGCTACCTTTACACAGCGGTAACACAAAATACAGCGATTCATGTGAAGCTGTATATTGTCGCCTATATTTTCCGGTTCAAAGGTTCTTTTGTCCTCTTTAAAGCGTTTTTGTGAGATCCCGTGCTGAAAAGACAAATTTTGTAAATCGCATTCTCCCGCTTGATCACAGACAGGGCAGTCTAACGGGTGATTGATAAGCAAAAATTCAGTTACAGCTTTTCTTGCTTCCAATACACGGTCAGAGGAAATGCTTTTTACTTCCATACCGTCCATAACACCGGTTTTGCAAGATGCCATGAGTTTGGGCATCGGGCGCGGATCGGCTTCGCTTCCTTTAGAAACTTCCACTAAGCAGGCACGACATTTTCCGCCTGTATCTTCCAGTTTTGAATAATAGCACATGGCTGGCGGAACGGATTCTCCGCCTATCATTCTCGCTGCTTGCAGAATCGTTGTTCCCGGTTCTACTTCTATTTCATGTCCGTCTATAGTAACTTTCATAAACTGTGCTTTATTAAAGTCAGGATTCTATTGAAATCTTGACAAATATTAATTAGTTATCAAATGTTTTATACTTTCAAAAGGCTCATTCATAAAGTGATCTCTGTTTTTTACTTTTTCAGGATATAAAACGTGATATTCAAATTCATCTCTAAAATGTCTAATAGCTGCTGCAACCGGCCATGCTGCTGCATCTCCTAAAGGACAAATGGTATTTCCTTCTATATTTTTTTGGATATCCCACAATAAATCAATGTCCTCCATTGTTCCTTGTCCGGTTTCTATGCGGTGTAAAACTTTTTCCAGCCACCCGGTTCCTTCTCGGCAAGGCGAACATTGTCCGCAACTTTCGTGTGCGTAAAATCTTGCAAAATTCCAAGTATTTCTAACGATACAAGCCGTGTCATTATATACAATAAATCCTCCGGATCCCATCATTGAGCCACTTTCAAATCCACCTTCAGCCAACGATTCATAAGTCATCATTCTGTCTTCGCCGTTTGCTGTTTTATAGATTAAGTGTGCCGGTAAAACAGGAACGGAAGAACCTCCCGGAACCAATGCTTTGAGCGGACGGCTGTCCATCATTCCACCACAATATTCATCTGAATTGATGAACTCATCTACAGAAATTCCCAATTCAATTTCATATACTCCCGGTTTTTTTATGTGTCCTGAAGCAGAAATTAATTTGGTTCCGGTAGAACGACCAACGCCTAATTTGGCGTAATCAGCTCCGGAATTATTGACAATCCACGGCACGTTGGCAATGGATTCTACGTTGTTAACCACAGTGGGGTTGCCCCATAAACCGCTTACAGCCGGGAAAGGTGGTTTAATACGAGGGTTTCCTCGTTTTCCTTCTAATGACTCAATTAAAGCAGTTTCTTCTCCGCATATATAAGCCCCGGCTCCACAATGTACGTGTAAATCCAGAGAATAATCTGTGCCTAAAATATTTTTACCCAGCCAACCTGCGGCATAAGCTTCTTTAATGGCTCTTTCAAGTGTTTTAAACACCCACATATATTCTCCGCGAATATAGATGTAAGATAAATTGGCTCCTAAAGCGTAACTGGATGTAATCATTCCTTCAATCAGCAAATGCGGAATGTATTCCATCAGGTAGCGGTCTTTGAAAGTACCCGGTTCGGATTCATCAGCGTTGCAAACCAAGTGTCTGGGTTTGCCTGATTTTTTGTCGATAAAGCTCCACTTTAATCCAACGGGGAATCCCGCTCCTCCGCGACCTCTTAATCCTGAAGCTTTTACTTCTTCTGTAATTTCATCAGGAGTCATCGTTTTCAGGGCTTTTTCAACAGAACTATAGCCGCCTTGCTGACGATATACTTCGTATGATCTGATTCCCGGAACGTTTATCTTATCTAATAATATCTTTGTAGCCATAATACTATTTGTCGTGAAGAATTATATTTCCTGCTTTACAATCTTTTATAATTTGATCTATTTTTTCTTTGGTAAGATGTTCTTTATAAAAATCTCCTAATTGCATCATGGGTGCATATCCGCAGGCACCTAAACACTGCACACCTGCTACAGAAAATAATCCATCAGCTGTTGTACCTCCGGGTTTTATTCCCAATTTTTCGCAGGTATATTCCATCATGTCATCAGCACCTCTTAAACCGCAACAAGAAGTCAAACAAAATTCAAACGTATATTTTCCCATCGGTTTTTGGTTGTACATCGTATAAAATGTAACAACTTCATAAACTTCTATCGGTTTAATCTCTAAAATTTCAGCAACCTTATCCATTAATTCTGTACTCAGCCAATTGTCGTGTGCATCCTGGACTTCATGTAAAACAGGCAGTAAAGCCGATTTTTTCTTATCTGACGGATAGTGGCTCAGCAGTTCATCGATGCGTTGCTGTAATTCCGGTGTTATATTAATATCTTGTTTGTATTTGTTTGTTTCCATGATTTAAGCGTCTAATTCTCCGGCAATAATGTTTAAACTTGAAAGTGTGATAATAGCATCAGACAACATTGAACCCCTTACTATATCGTTATAAGCTTGATAAATAATAAAACAAGGTCTTCTAAAATGAAGTCTGTATGGTGTTCGGCTGCCATCCGTAATCAGGTAGAACCCTAATTCTCCATTACCTGCTTCAACAGGGTGGTACACTTCTGTTATCGGAACGGGAACTTCTCCCATTACGATTTTGAAGTGGTAAATCAAAGCTTCCATGTTGGTATAAACATCCTCTTTTGGAGGAAGGTAATAATCGGGTACATCAGCGTGGAAAGGACCTTCCGGCATTTTGTCAAGAGCCTGTCTGATAATTTTTAAACTTTCATATACTTCTGCATTGCGCACACAAAAGCGATCGTAGCAGTCTCCGTTGGTTCCTACCGGAATATCGAATTCAAAATCTTCATAAGAGCAGTAGGGATTGGCTACCCTAACATCATAATCCACACCGGCAGCTCTTAAATTAGGACCGGTAAATCCGAAATTAATGGCTTCTTCTGCCGAAATTCCGCCTACGCCAATGGTTCTGTCCATAAATATTCGGTTTCGCGTAAGCAGGTTTTCAAATTCTTCCCATATCGCAGGAAATTCTTCTAAAAACTCGTTTAATTTTTTAAATGCAGTTGGGCTCCATTCTCTTTCAAACCCTCCGATTCTTCCCATATTGGTTGTCAGTCGGGCACCACATATTTCTTCAAAGATTTCGTATATCTTTTCGCGATACTGAAATACGTATAAAAATCCGGTTAAAGCACCGGTGTCAACGCCCATTACTGAGCTGCAGATAATGTGATCTGCTATACGGGCAAGTTCCATTACAATAACGCGCATATACTGTACACGCTTAGGGATTTCTATGCCCAATGCTTTTTCTACTGTCATCCACCATGCGGTATTATTGATAGGGGAAGAACAGTAGTTTAAACGGTCGGTAAGTACATTGATCTGATAAAAAGGTCTGTTTTCGGCAATTTTTTCAAAAGCACGGTGGATATAGCCAACTGTTCCTTCTCCGTCAATTATTTTTTCTCCGTCCAGCAATATGATATTTTGAAAGATACCGTGAGTAGCGGGATGGGTAGGTCCCAGATTCAGAATTTGCAACTCTGTTCCGTCTTCTTTGAATTTTTCTTCTATTAACTTAGCGTATCGCTCTTCTGGTGGTAACAATAAGTCCGACATAATCTTTGCATTTAATCATTTAACTATTGTGAACGGTTCTTCCAAAGAATCTGTCATCTTTATCTGTGCGTCCCGAATCTTCTAAAGGGAATTCTTTTCTCAACGGAAAGGAAACCATTTCGTCCATGTTTAAAATTCGCTTTAGTTGAGGATGATTTTTAAATTTTATCCCGTAAAAATCGTATGTTTCGCGTTCTTGCCAATTAGCACTTTTAAATAAATCTGTCATGGAGTCAACAACAGGATTTTTAGCATTTAAATAAGTTTTTATGCGTATTCTTACATTGTCAATCCAGTTGTGCATGTGATAAACAACAGTAAATTGCCTGTCTTCTTCCGAATCGGGATAATGAACTCCGCATACATCTGTCAAAAAATTAAAATTCAGAGTTGAATCTTCTTTTAAAAATTTCACTACGTCGTGAATGCTGTCCGGTGTCACTTCAAAAACAAGCATATTGTGCTGCTCGTGAAACTCTGAAACCGACATTCCAAAGTTGCTGATTAAATATTTTTGTATAGTGCTATTATCTAATGACATAATTACTTAATGTTATAAGATTTCAGTAGTTCGTCGTATTCTTTGGTTCCTCGTTTGTTAACCGATTCGGATTTAACAATTTCCTGCAGCCTCAACACTCCGTCCAATATTTGTTCGGGTCTTGGCGGACATCCCGGAACATATACATCTACCGGAATTACTTTGTCAATGCCTTGTAAAACGGAATAAGTATCAAAAATTCCGCCTGACGAAGCGCAGGCTCCAACAGCAATCACCCATTTTGGCTCTGCCATCTGTTCGTAAACCTGTCTTAATATAGGTGCCATTTTTTTAGAAATGGTTCCCATAACCATCAGCATATCTGCTTGGCGGGGAGAAAAACTCATTCTTTCTGATCCAAACCGGGCAATGTCATACGTGGCCGCCATGGTTGCCATAAACTCAATACCGCAACAAGATGTTGCAAAAGGTAAAGGCCACATAGAGTTGGCTCGTGCCAACCCTACAACTGAGCTCAGTTTGGTTGCGAAAAAACCTTCACCTACATATCCTTCAGGAGCATCAGTCATTGTATATTTTTTATCACTCATTGTTTTCTCTTTTTAGTCCCATTCTAACCCTTTTTTCTTAAATTCATATAGCAATCCTATCAAGAGCAAAAATAAAAAGATTCCCATTTTTGCGAAGCCATCCCATCCTAGTGCTTGAAAGTTCACTGCCCATGGATACATAAACACTACTTCTACATCAAAAAGCACAAATAAAATAGCTACTAAAAAATATTTTACATTGAAAGGGATACGGGCATTTCCGATAGATTCAATACCACACTCCCAGCTGCTGTCTTTTATTTTTGACTTTCTTCTTGGTCCAAGTTTTCCTGATACCCAAACGGTTACAGAAACAAATCCTGCTGCAAAAAGGATCTGCATTAAAATGGGGATAAAATCAAGTTGATTCGGTTGCATATGCCTAAAGAGTATTTGCGTTAATACATTTTACAAATATACTGTGACTACATGTCATTACAAAGTTTTGATGATATTGGAGTTGAGGCAAAGGGGTATATTTATAAAATATATATTTAGACTAATTATAAATAATAGGAATAGATGAAAAAATCGCTTTCCGGGTGAGGGAAAGCGATTGATGAGTAATCGAAAATTTATATCGAAAATTAATCTTCTATCACTGTAACTTCTGTGGCAATTACTCCTTTTTTGCCGTTTTCTTCAACGTATGAAACGCGATTTCCTTTTTCGATGTTTTTGGTTTTTAATCCTGTAATGTGAACAAAGATATCTTCTTGTGTTTGTTCATTGGTAATAAAACCGAAACCTTTGTCTTCGTTGAAGAACTTAATTGTGCCTACTTGCATTGTAAAAAATAAAAATAAAATTATGGGACTAAGATATACTTTTTATTTTAAGTGACACTTTTTTTTCAAAAAAAATGTATTGCGGATTTTTGTATATAGCTTGTAGTCTTAAAATTTTAAATATTTTACAGCGTTTTTACTTTTTGAAGATACTTGTTGATATACTGGCTGTCAAATTCTTTTACAGATAAAAAACCTTCGTTATTTTCTTCATTGGTTGTTGCTCTGGATAAATAATAGGTTTTTCCGTTAAACATAAAAAGTCCGTTTAAGCCTAAAAACTCGTCAAATTCTCTGTCTATATTGATAACGCTGGTAGCGCCGTCCTTTAGTTCCAATGTTGCTAAGCCGGAATAAGTTACTTTGCGGGCTTTATCATCGGGTAGTCTTATGCGCCAATTCAGTGTGTTGTCTGCTACAATCTGGGGTTTGGTTCTTGTGTCACCGATAATGCGGTACATTTTGCCTTCGTACGGCAAATCGTCAATCATATAATAGTTGTCATAAGATGATGCGTCTAATATTTTATCCATATCTTTTCCGTCTGCTTTTTGCGTAGCAACAAAATAGGTTGAAAATGTGCGGATGTTATTATCTGCTTGATGAGCTCTTGTAATGCTAAAGGTGGCGTAGTACTGATTGTTCCAATAGGTAATAGAATAGAGTTTTACCATGTTTTGCAAAAAGTTTTGAGAGAGCTTTTGGTTTTCTTCAAACGATAGTAAATTGATTATTGGACTAGGTAAATCAAACATTTTTTTTAGATTACCGACGGTTGGTGTGTAATATTTGCTTTGGGTTACGGCCAAAGAATCCTGTTTATCTTCCAGTTCCAATAAAAGAGCGGTATCCATTTTGTTGTCAAAAACCAGCAATTGATTGTCGGGTAATGGCGTTGGGATGATGTACGGCATACCACTCATTAGAGAGTCTTGTGTTAAAATATATTTTTTATCCTTAAGACTATTAAAAAACTCTTGCCGGTCTTCGGCGTTTTTTAGTTTGGTGCGGATGTCTTTCTCATTTCCGTAGATAATATTACTGGTATCTATATAGTAAATGCCGGAACGTGAGTTGAGGTATTTTGAAAAAACTTCTTTGTTGTAATACAAATTGTATTTAAAATTAACCGCATCGCCCAATGTTTTTTTGGCATAAGCCATATTGTCTGTAAAGATGTTTACGGCGTAAGGTTTTTTGTCCGGTGTATTTTTAATATAGCTGTACAGCATCGGGATACAGTTGTCGCAATCATAAATAGATAATAGAACATTAAGGCTTTCTGGTTGGTCTTCTTCGAAGTGATTTTTAAGGTCTGTATTGCTTTTTAAATATAAATCAATGGCGTTATAATCCTGCGCAAATATTGTTGGGGAAATTCCAAAAAGAATAAAAAGGTATAATAGTTTTTTCATGGCAATTAAATTTAAAGTTTAAGAGAATAAAAAAGGCTTTTGCTATTTCTTTAAATTAAAGAATGTTTAAAAGAGCTTTTTTTAAAGCTCTTCTGTTGAACAGTGAACAAGTTATTAAAAAATAACTATATTTTAAATTTTTAGTTAAATTAAGTTTTTGGATAGATGATGTGCGAGTTCTAAAAAACAAAAAAAGCTGCCTTTTAAGGCAGCTTTAGCTATACAATTTGATGAGATTTATTCTTCCTCAATGGGTTTCATGACAAAAGTTTCCATAAATGCAGTGGTGTAATTTCCGGCAACATAATTAGGATCATCCATTAGCTGTCTGTGGAAAGGAATTGTTGTTTTAATGCCTTCAATCACAAACTCGTCCAAGGCACGTTTCATTTTATTGATAGCTTCTTCTCTGGTTTGAGCTGTAGTAATCAGCTTGGCTATCATCGAATCGTAGTTGGGCGGAATGGTGTATCCTGAATATACATGGGTGTCTAAACGTACGCCGTGTCCTCCGGGAGCGTGTAATGTAGTGATCCTGCCCGGTGAAGGTCTGAAGTCGTTAAAAGGATCTTCTGCGTTGATACGGCATTCGATAGAATGTAGTTTTGGCGTATAGTTTTTACCTGAAATAGGAGTTCCGGCAGCTACTAATATTTGCTCTCTGATTAAATCGTAGTCAATCACCTGCTCTGTAATCGGGTGTTCTACCTGAATACGGGTGTTCATTTCCATAAAATAGAAATTACGATCTTTGTCAACTAAAAATTCAATGGTTCCCGCGCCTTCATATTTGATGTATTCTGCGGCTTTTACAGCCGCTTTTCCCATTTTGTCTCTCAATTCATCTGTCATGAACGGAGAAGGGGTTTCTTCAGTCAGTTTTTGATGGCGTCTTTGAATAGAACAGTCGCGTTCTGACAGGTGACATGCCTTGCCGTAAGCGTCTCCAACTACCTGGATTTCGATATGACGCGGATCAACAATTAGTTTTTCCATATACATTCCGTCATTCCCGAAGGCAGCAGCAGCTTCCTGACGTGCGCTTTCCCATGCTTTTGTCAGTTCTTCTTCTTTAAAAATCTCCCGCATTCCTTTTCCGCCACCACCTGCGGTAGCTTTCATCATTACGGGATAGCCGATCTGTTTAGCTGTTTTTTTAGCGTGTTCAAGCGACTCTAATAAACCGTCTGATCCGGGAACAGTAGGAACACCTGCTTTTTTCATAGTTTCTTTAGCGGTGGCTTTATCTCCCATTTTTTCAATCATTTCGGGAGAGGCACCGATAAATTTAACACCGTGTTCCTGACAGATTTTTGAAAATTTAGCATTTTCGGACAAAAAGCCATACCCCGGATGGATAGCATCTGCATTTGTAATTTCGGCAGCGGCAATAATATTCGAAATTTTCAGATAAGATTGGCTGCTGGGAGCTGGACCAATACAAACAGCTTCATCTGCAAAACGAACGTGTAAGCTGTCTGCATCTGCTGTTGAATATACAGCTACTGTTTTTATTCCCATTTCTCTGCATGTTCTAATAACACGAAGAGCTATTTCGCCTCGGTTGGCTATTAATATTTTTTTAAACATCTCTGGAAATTATAAGTTTAACGTTAAGTTAATCCTCTTTTATAATGGGAGGTTGTGGAATAATATTTAAAATTTCTTAAGATGGATCTACCAGGAATAATGGCTGATCAAATTCTACAGGAGATGAATCATCTACTAAAACCTTGACAATTTTACCGGAAATATCGGATTCTATCTCGTTGAAAAGTTTCATTGCTTCAATCACGCATACTACATCGCCTGCTTTGATGGTCTTACCTACTTCAACAAATGAATCTTTATCCGGAGCTGGCTTTCTGTAGAAAGTTCCGATGATAGGGGATTTTATTGTAACGTATTTTGAAGAATTATCATCTGTTTTAGGTGTTTCTGTTGCAGTCGGAGCAGCAGGACTTGTTGGTTGTGCTGCAGCAGCTTGCGGTAAAGCAGAAGTTACCGGTACTTGTTGAATGTAAGTTGTTTCAGTGCTTCCTGCGTCAGTCGTTTTAATGGTGATTTTAAAATCGTCCATTTCTAATTTTACTTCTGTAGCTCCCGATTTAGCTACGAATTTAATTAAATTTTGAATTTCTTTAATGTCCATACCTGAATTGTGATATTGGTTAGTTTTATTCTTTAGTATAAGCCCACTTTAAATACATGGCTCCCCATGTGAATCCTCCCCCAAAAGTAGCGAAAATTATATTGTCGCCTTTTTTAAGTTGTTTTTCAAAGTCACAAAGTAAGAGGGGAAGTGTGGCGGAAGTGGTGTTTCCGTATTTTTCGATATTCATCAATACTTTTGAATCGTCTAATCCCATTCTGTGAGCGGTGGCATCGATGATGCGTTTGTTTGCCTGATGAGCTGCCAGCCAGTCAACATCTTGATGAGAAAGATTGTTGCGCTGCATAATTTTTTCGCTTACATCAGCCATGTTGGATACAGCATATTTGAAAACGGTTTTTCCGTCTTGAAATACAAAATGCTGTTTATTAGCAACCGTTTCTGCAGTAGGAGGAAGAATTGAGCCTCCGGCATCTATTTTTAGAAATTCTCTTCCAATTCCGTCGCTTCTTAAGTACTCATCTTGAACTCCTAATCCTTCAGAATTTGGCTCAAAAAGAACAGCTCCGGCACCATCGCCGAAAATAATGCATGTTGCTCTGTCTTCGTAGTCAATAATGGAAGACATTTTATCGGCTCCGATTAATAATACTTTTTTGTACTTTCCTGATTCAATATAGGAAGAGGCTACAGACATACCGTATAAAAAGCTGGAACAAGCGGCTTGAAGGTCAAAGGAAAATGCGTTTGTTGCTCCGATTTGTGTGGCTACGTATACTCCTGTTGAGGCAACAGGCATGTCTGGTGTAGCTGTAGCTAAAACAATTAAATCAATTTCTTTAGGATCTGTGCCTGATTTTTGCAAAAGATCTTCGGCAGCTTTAATTGCCAGATAAGAAGTTCCTTTCCCCGGGTTTTTAAGAATTCGTCTTTCTTTAATTCCGGTTCTTGTAGTAATCCATTCGTCGTTTGTGTCAACCATTTTTTCAAGATCAGCATTTGTGAGCTTGTCTTCTGGTAGATAACAGCCAACGGCGGTAATGGCTGCGTTTATTTTTGTCATAATGGTATTGCTTTGCTTTGTAAAAACATTCCAAAAAGAAGCGAAAATTACAAAAAAAAAAACAATTAATATTGATTTTGATTTATAAAGTCACTTCGGGTCGTTTTTATTTACAAAAAAAAACTCTCACACATTGTGAGAGTTTTTGTAATTTTTTAAAGATTATGCCTCTACTTCAGTGGTTTTGTCAATTACAACTTGCCCTCTGTAGTAAAGTTTTCCTTCATGCCAGTAAGCTCTGTGGAATAGGTGAGCTTCTCCGGTAACAGGACATGTTGCAATAGTAGGGGCAACAGCTTTGTAATGTGTTCTTCTTTTATCTCTTCTTGTTTTCGAGGTCTTTCTCTTAGGATGTGCCATTTTACTATATTATTTATCCGTTAATAGTTTTTTTAATTCTGCCCATCTCGGGTCTATTTCTTCATCGTTATTATTTGTATCGTCGTCTTCTGTTTCAGGTTCATCATCACTATTGTTGTTGTAACCTAGAAAATCTAATGCCTCAGAGTCCAGAGTTCCGTCTAAAACGCCGGGATGTACTCTCTTTTGAGGGATAGATAAAACAACCATTTCATAAATATATTGCGAAACGTCTATTTGGTGTTCGGTAAACGGAATAACCAAAATTTCATCATGGTCATCGTTAAACTCTTCGCCAAATTTTACAATCAGGTTTAGATGACCTTCAATAGGTAAGTCAAAATCCTGATTAGTGACGTCGCAAGCGGTATTTATAATGCCTTTACTCGTGAAATGGAGTTCTAGCAGGCTTGTTTTTTTATTTAAAAGAACGCTGATATCTGCATTTATATGATTAAAATCTTCGTAGCTGTAATCTTTAAAAAAGGTGTCATCTACTTGAAATTCAAATCTATGCTCTCCGTTTTTTAATCCTGAAAAAGGAATTAAAAAGTCTCTTTTGTTATTCATGATCAACATGATTTGAGCGTGCAAAGATAAAAAAATATTATTATTGCAAGCTAATTATCACTTTTTTTTGTACTTAAATCTTTTTCTTGAGGTTGTAAAGGATTTTGCGAGGCTTCTGCATTATAATGTCTGTTTTTAAAAATATCTAAAGCGACAAAGATGGCTTCTCTGAATGAAGAAGGATCGGCTAGTCCTTTTCCGGCAATGTCATAGGCAGTACCGTGGTCGGGTGATGTACGTATTTTGTTTAATCCGGCAGTGTAATTTACGCCTTGTCCAAAGGAAAGTGCTTTGAAAGGAGCTAAACCCTGATCGTGATAACAAGCTATGACGGCATCAAAATGTCTGTATGTTTCGGATCCGAAAAAGCCATCGGCAGGAAAAGGTCCTGAAATTAAAATGCCTTCTTCATTGAGTTTTTGAACAGCAGGTTTAATAATTTCTATTTCTTCTGTACCGATTACTCCGTCATCACCAGCATGGGGATTTAATCCTAGAATGGCGATTCGGGGTTTTAAAATATTAAAGTCTTGTATTAGGGTTTTGTTTAGTATTTTTGTTTTTTTTCTTATTAAATCAATCGTGATGTGTTGAGCCACTTCTTTTAAAGGAATGTGGTCGGTAAGCAATCCTACTTTTAATTCGTCACTCATTAAGAGCATAAGAGCGTCTCCTTCTAACTGTTTATTTAAATAATCTGTGTGTCCTGGGTATTTAAAGTCATCATCTTGGCTGTTGTATTTATTAATAGGAGCAGTTACTAATACATCAATTTCTCCGTTTTTTAAAGCTTCAGTGGCGGCAACGAATGATTTAATAGCATATTTCCCGATAAGCGGATCGTTTTCGCCATAATTAATATTTAAACTTTCTTTCCAAACGTTGTAAACGTTAACTTTTTCGTTTATGACTTGAGACAGGCGGTCTATTCCTTGATAATTTGTGCTGCTTTCAATTGCTTTTTTTGCATAGGACAAAGGTTTAGAGTTTCCAAAAATAATTGGGGTGCATATTTCGAGCATTCTGCTGTCTTCAAAACACTTTAGTATTATTTCGCATCCTATGCCATTTAAATCACCTATTGAAATACCTACTTTAATATTTTCTTCTTTCTGGCTCATAATTGTCCTGTAAATTATTACTACTTTTGAAAGCAAATTTAATAAAAATAAATTGAAATATGTTTACGGGAATTGTTGAGGATATTGGTGTTGTTCAAAAAATAGAAAAAGAACAGGCTAATCTGCACCTGACTGTAAAATGTGGTTTTGTGCCGGAATTAAGGGTGGATCAAAGCGTTTTACATAACGGTATTTGTTTGACAGTGGTTGCTTTGCAGGGCGATTCATATACAGTTACGGCAATCCGAGAAACTATAGAGGTTACTACTATTGGAAATTGGAAAGTAGGGCAATCTGTCAATCTTGAGAGAGGAATGCTGCTCAATGGACGTTTAGACGGACATATTGTTCAGGGGCATGTAGATTTTATAGGAAAATGTGTTTCTATTGAAGAAGCAGAAGGGAGTACGTATTATGGATTTGAGTTTAAAAAAGATACGCAAAATACAACGATTGAAAAAGGTTCTATTACAGTTGATGGTGTTAGTCTGACAGTTGTTGATTCCGGAATAAACACCTTCAAGGTGGCTATTATTCCTTATACTAAGGAACACACTGTTTTTAAAACCTATCAAGTAGGAAGTTTGGTTAATTTAGAATTTGATGTTATTGGTAAATACGTGTCCAAGTTAATGCGGTTAGGTAAAGTTTAGAAAACTTTTTAATGAAAAGTAAAAGATTGTCAATGAATTGGAAAAATACACTAATTTTGCGCTTGTAAAATGTGGACATGAAAATAAATCTGCAGAATAAAAACTTTGCTGCTATGACGGATGAAGAATTGGTTCAATTCATTGTCCATAGCGGAAATACAAGTTTGTTTGGTATACTTTATGATAGGTATGGGCAAAAAGTTTATACGAAATGTTTAGGTTTTGCAGAGTCAAGAGATGTGGCAGAAGATCTGACTCAGGATATATTTGTAAAGCTATATTTGAATTTAAAAAATTTTAGAGGAGAGTCTAAGTTTTCTACCTGGTTGTATTCTTTTGCATATAATCACTGTGTAAATTATTCGAAAACAGTTTTGAGGCGACGCAGAAATGAAGAAAGTATAAATGAAGAATTCGTGTATGATGAAGCGATGGAAGAAGAGATATCTGATGAAGAAATTTTTTCTCTTGCAGTAGGAAAACTTCAGCAGTCACTACAAAAGATAGATCCTGAAGATAAAATTATTTTGTTGATGAAATATCAGGATGATAAATCGATAAAAGAAATAGCTTTAATGCTGGAATTGGGAGAAAGTGCTGTGAAAATGCGATTACACAGGGCAAAGAGAAAAATAGTGGAAATATATAACTCATTGTAATGATGGATAATCCTTTTAAAAAAATATTAGCAGATGAAAAATTGCCGGAATACCTGAAGGGTAGGGTGATTGATAATCTCAATTTTATAAAGTTATCCCTGGATGTGTCTGAGCTATATACTGTAAAAGTGCCTGAAGTTTTAGGTAGTTTTCTTGGAGAAGCGGATAAGGAGAAAGAAAAAGAATTGATTGATAAATTAAAAAATAAAAAAGACGATGGAGTTATATAATTTTGAATATCCAAGTCAGATGATAAATTCAGTGATGGGATCTTTGGTAAAAGGAGTCTTTGGTTTTCTGCTGTTAGGGGGATATGGTTTGCTGTGTTGGCTGGTAATTAAATTTCTGACTTATTTGTTGAAAAAAATATTTAAATTCATTCGATTGGAAAAAATCCAAAAGCTAATCAATGAAAATGAATTTTTGAGTAAGTTGAACTTTACTATACGCGTAGAGGGAATTCTTATCTTTTTTGTAAAAGTCTTTATTGTCTTTTTGATGTTGCTGATAGGAGCTGAACTTTTTGGACTTGAAGTTGTTTCTAGTGAGATTGGGAATTTAATGATGTATATACCGAAGATATTTGTGGCACTTCTTATTTTTGTGGGAGGGTTATATTTTGCTTCCTGGATTAAAAAGATTGTGATTGAAGTGTTGAAAAATATTGACTTTGGCGGTGCGCGAATGATCGGGAATATATTATTTTATTTGATTCTTGTTTTTGTTATCATTACAACTTTGAATCAGATGGGGATTGATACCTCTGTGATTACTAGTAATATATCAATTATAGTAGGGGCGTTGTTATTTACGCTTGCTTTGTCTATGGGATTGGGTGCAAAAGATATTGTTACCCGCTTGTTGTATTCTTTTTATGCCAGAAAGAATTTAGAAATCGGGCAATTTATCCGAATAGATAATAGTATTGAAGGATATGTTATTTCTATTGATAATATTTATTTGTGCTTGTTGGTGGACGGTAAAAAGAATTATCTTCCTATACAGAAAGTTTCGGAAAGTCATATTGAAATTATAAAGTAGTTTCAGGGGTTGAGGAATATAAAAAAGAGGCTATTTATATTAAAAAACAGCCTCTTTTTTTGTTCTGTTAAAGTTTAATTATCAATCTTAAAAGTAAGAACAGAAGTAGAGGAGTGATTTACTAAATCCTCACTGATGCTTCCGTTAAAGAAGTGTGAGATTCCTTTTCTTCCATGTGTGGCAATGCCGATGAGGTCTGCATTTATTCTATCTGAAAAATTTAGGATTCCTTTCTCTATGTTGATGTCATTATAAATACTTAAGTCGTATTCTTTATCGGTTATGTCTTGTAAAAAGTCCTGTAAAAGCTCTTCGGCAACATGAGTGGCTTTAAAGTTGTTGGGTGTGTTAACCATTAACAAATGAAGTTTTGATCCAAATACTTTATTAAAAGCCAGTGCTTTTTTAAAAGGTTCTTTCATGTTTTCTGAAAAGTCAGAAGCAAAGACAAAATCACTGATTTTAAAGTCTTCTACTTCTCCCTTTATTACTAAAACAGGAATGTTGGAGGTTCGAACTACCTTTTCAGTATTTGATCCGATAAAATATTCTTTAAACCCGCTTGCTCCATGTGATCCCATAACAATTAAATCAACGTTGTTGTTTTCGGCTGATTTAGTAACGCCTAAAGAAGTGCGATCAAGAATTAGGCTTGTAGAAACGGTTAGTCCTTGGAAAATAGGATCTAAAGCGAGGTTGTTTAGTTTTTCTTCTGCTGCATTTTTAAAAAACATAACCTGAGGCGCAGGAGTTCCTTTGTTTACGCTGTCGCTCCCTTCCTGAGGAAGGTCAAGAATGTGCAGTAAAATAATTTCGGCACCTTCTTTTTTAGCAAGTTTAATTCCTACTCTGATTGCGTTAAATGCCTGATTTGAAAAATCAGTTGGAATGAGTATTTTTTTCATATTCAAGTATTGATTGATTTCTTATTTTTTCAGCTGTAATTTAATGAAGTTATAAAAATAAGAATATAATTATCAATACACAAAAGTTTTATTTGTATAAAAAAAGTAATATATTTGCAAAGTTATTTATTAAAAAGACTAAATAATGAGGGGACAGAGTCCCCTCTTTTTATAGGATATGACGTTTAAGGATAGAGTAAAAGAGTTGATTAATAAAGCGTTAGATGACTGTTCTTGTTTGTTTTTGATAGATTTTTCTATATCACCGGATAATAAAATAACTGTTATTATTGATGGAGATAAAGGTGTAACTTTGCAAGATTGTATTGATGTAAGCAGAGTTATTGAGCACAATTTAGATAGAGAAGAGCAGGATTTTTCGTTAGAAGTAGCCTCTGCGGGAGCAACAGCGCCGCTAAAACAGCTTCGTCAATACCATAAAAATATCGGCAGAAAGCTGAATGTGGTTACAATAGAACAACAAAAAATTGAAGCAACTTTAGAAGAAGTGCGAGACGGAGAGATTGTGCTCAGGTGGAAAGCTAGAGAGCCCAAGCCTGTAGGTAAAGGAAAAATAACTGTTGAAAAAGAAGCAGTTATCGCATTTGATAAGATAAAAGAGGCTAATGTTATAATTTCATTTTAAAAAAAGTATTACATGGAGAATAGTGGTTTAATTGAATCATTCTCAGAGTTTCAAGAATTAAAAGATATAGACAGAGTTACCCTGATGGCTATTTTGGAAGATGTATTCAGAAATGCATTGAAGAAAAAATATGGAGCAGATGATAACTTTGATATTATTGTTAATCCGGATAAAGGAGATTTTCAGGTTTTTAGAAACAGAGTGGTTGTGGATGACGGAGAAGTAGAAGATGATAATTATGAGATTTCTTTGACAGATGCTCGAAAGATTGAAGCAGATTTTGAAGTAGGCGAAGAAGTTTCTGAAGAAGTTAAATTGGAAGATATTGGAAGACGAGCAGTACTTGCTTTGCGCCAGTATTTGAATTCTAAAGTAACAGAACACGATAATGCTACCCTGTATAAGCATTTTAGAGAAGTGATCGGGGAGATTTATACAGCAGAAGTGCATCATATCCGCCCAAAAGTCGTAATTTTGATGGACGAAGAAGGCAATGAAATTGTATTGCCGAAAGAAAAACAGATTCCTTCAGATTTTTTTAGAAAAGGAGATACAGTAAAAGGAGTAATAGAGGCGGTTGAATTAAAAGGATCCAAACCGCAGATTATTATGTCCAGAACATCTGTTCAGTTTTTGGAAAGATTGCTGGAGCAAGAAATTCCGGAAATTGCAGAAGGACTTATTACAGTTAAAAAAGTAGTACGTATTCCGGGAGAAAAAGCAAAAATAGCTGTAGATTCTTATGATGAGCGCATTGATCCGGTCGGTGCATGTGTGGGAATGAAAGGATCGAGAATTCACGGAATTGTAAGAGAATTAGGAAATGAAAATATAGATGTAATCCATTATACTGCCAATACAGATTTATTTGTCAAAAGAGCATTAGCTCCGGCAAAAGTAAACAAGGTTGTTTTGGATGATGCAGCTAAAAAGGCAAATGTATATTTAGATTTGGAAGAAGTTTCTCGTGCCATTGGGAGAGGAGGTCAGAATATCAAATTAGCAGGAATGCTTACAGGATTTGATATTGATGTGATGAGAGAACTTAATTCAGAAGATGACGACGTGGAATTGTCAGAGTTTAAGGATGAAATTGACGAATGGGTAATTGACGAATTTGCCAAAATAGGCTTAGATACAGCCAAAAGTGTGTTAAATCTCACTGTAGACGAACTGATTAAGAGAACCGATCTTGAAGAAGAAACAATAGAAGATGTATTGAGAATTCTGAGAGAGGAGTTTGAAGATTAGTCCTGCAAACACGGATAACGCACAACACAAATAAATACACTAAAAAGATAATATGTCTGAAGAAAGAGCAATAAGAATAAATAAAGTTTTAAGGGAATTAAATATTTCTCTCGACAGAGCCGTAGACTTTTTGAAAGGCAAAGGATTTGAAATCGATGCAACTCCAAATGCTAAAATTTCTCAAGAAGAGTATAGTGTTCTGTGCAAACAATTTTCTGCTGACAGAGGGAAGAAAGAAGCTTCTATTGAAGTAAGCGAAGAGAAAAAGAAAGAGAAAGAAGCGTTGAAACAAGAGCGCGAGCGAGAATTGGAAGAAAAGAGAAAACAAGAAGAAAAAGCTCGAATCAAAAGAGAACAAGAAATTATCAGAGCAAAAGCAGAAGAAGCTGTTGCTATTAAAACAGTTGGTAAGATAGAGCTTGAACCAAAACCTAAAACTAAAGCATCTTCAGACGATTCGCAAACAGAAAACAAAAAAGAGGCAGTAAAGCAGCCCGAAGCTGAAGCTCCTAAACAAGAAGCGGTAAAGGAAACGATTAAAGTCTCTGAGCCTAAGGCAGAAGTAAAAAAAGAAATTGTTGAAACAGATGCTAAACCTGTATCTGCCGAAACAAACACTAATAAGAAAGTGGAAGCAAAACAGGAAGTTGAAAAGCCAAAGCAACAAGAGGTTGTAAAGGATAAACAAGAAGAATCTTCAGCTAAAAAACAGGATAAACCGGAAGCTAAAACAGAAGAAAAAGGAACGAAAGCAGAAGAAGCTAAAGGAGAGCCTAAATTAGGAGATGAAATTATAAAAACACAATACCAGAAGCTTACAGGGGCAACTTTTACAGGTCAAAAAATTGATTTATCTCAATTTGAAAAACCCAAAAAGAAAAAAGAAGACCACAAAAAAGGGAACAATGCTGCTGGTTCAGGGAATAATAAAAAAGAAGGATCTCAGGGCGCCGGAAAAAACAAAAGAAAACGCATAGCAAAACCTTCCACTCAAGAAGGAGCAAATAGTGCTGGCGCTGCCGGAGGAAATAACCATCCAAGAGGCGGAAACCAAAATAATGCTCAAAGAGGTGGTGGGAAGTTCAATAATAAACACTCTAAACGCCATACTGCGCCAGTTGTAAAAGCTGAACCGACCGAAGAAGAAGTTAAAAATCAAATTAAAGAAACTTTAGAGCGTCTTCAAGGAAAAGGTAATAAGTCTAAAGCTGCAAAATATAGAAGAGATAAGAGAGATATACATCGTAAAAAAACAGACGAAGAACAAAAAGCACTGGAGGCAGGAAGTAAAGTGCTGAAAGTGACAGAGTTTGTAACGGTGGGGGAAATAGCAACAATGATGGATGTGCCGATTACTAAAGTGATAGGTACTTGTATGTCATTGGGTATCATGGTTACAATGAACCAGCGATTAGATGCAGAAACGTTGAGCATTGTTGCAGATGAATTTGGTTATGAAGTTGACTTTACAACAGCCGATCTGGAAGAATCTATCGAAGAAGTTCCGGACAGACCAGAGGATTTAAAGCCAAGAGCGCCGATTGTAACGGTTATGGGGCACGTTGACCACGGAAAAACTTCCTTACTGGATCACATTCGTAAAGCCAATGTAATTGCCGGAGAATCAGGAGGAATTACACAACATATCGGAGCTTACGGAGTGACGTTAGACGGCGGACAAAAAATCACATTTTTAGATACTCCTGGACACGAGGCATTTACTGCTATGCGTGCCCGTGGAGCTCAAGTTACCGATATTGTAATTATTGTAATTGCTGCGGATGACGATATCATGCCACAAACCAAAGAGGCTATAAGTCATGCTCAGGCTGCAGGAGTCCCGATTATTTTTGCGATTAATAAAATAGATAAGCCAACGGCAAATCCTGAGAAAATTAAGGAAAAACTGGCAGCAATGAATTTTTTGGTAGAAGAATGGGGAGGAACCTATCAGTCTCAGGATATCTCTGCCAAGCAAGGAATCGGAATGAAAGAATTACTTGAAAAAGTATTGCTTGAAGCAGAAATGCTTGAATTAAAAGCTAACCCTAATAAACTCGCTTCCGGAACCGTGGTAGAAGCTTATCTGGATAAAGGAAGAGGATATGTGTCTACTATTTTGGTGCAGGGAGGAACGCTGAGAGTAGGAGATTACCTGTTGGCAGGATGTCATCACGGAAAAGTGCGTGCTATGCATGATGAGCGCGGAAATTCAATAAAAGAAGCAGGACCATCCAGACCTATTTCTGTTTTAGGATTAGACGGAGCGCCAACTGCCGGAGATAAGTTTAACGTATTTGAAGAAGAAAAAGAAGCAAAGCAAATTGCTACAAAACGTACGCAATTGTTGAGAGAGCAGTCTGTAAGAACCCAAAGACATATTACTTTGGCAGAAATCGGACGCCGAATTGCTTTAGGAGACTTTAAAGAGCTTAATATTATCCTGAAAGGAGATGTGGACGGATCTGTTGAAGCACTTTCCGATTCGTTCTCTAAACTTTCTACAGAAGAAATACAAATCAACATCATCCATAAAGGAGTTGGAGCAATAACCGAATCTGACGTATTGTTAGCGTCTGCTTCTGATGCTATTATTATAGGGTTCAACGTTCGTCCGATGACTTCGGCGAAACAATTGGCAGAAAAAGAGGAAATTGATATCAGAAATTACTCTATTATCTATGACGCTATCGATGATTTGAAAGATGCAATGGAAGGTATGCTATCTCCGGAATTAAAAGAAGAAGTTACCGGTACGGCAGAAATCAGAGAACTGTTCAAGATTTCAAAAGTGGGAACAATTGCAGGGTGTATGGTTACGGATGGCAAGATATTCAGAAGTTCAAAAATCCGCTTAATCCGCGAAGGAGTCGTAATCTACACAGGAGAACTGACAGCATTAAAACGCTTTAAAGACGACGTAAAAGAAGTGGCTAAAGGATACGATTGCGGAATTCAGATTAAAAATTACAACGATATTAAGGAGTATGATTTAATAGAGGCATTCCAAGAAGTTGAAGTAAAGAAAAAACTAAAGTAAACATCATAAATGAAGAAGAAGGGGTTGCCATAGCAATCCCTTTTTTTATGACAAGGTGTCAGCTATTTGATTTGGCGTATATTTTGCTGTATTCTTACCGATTAAAAGTAAAACTATGATTTGGATTTTTATGATTGCTGTCATGGCAGCAAGTTATTATATACAATATAAGTTAAAGTCAAAATTTGAGAAGTATTCAAAAATACATCTGCAAAACGGGATGAGTGGTGCTGAAATTGCTCAAAAAATGCTCTTAGATCACGGAATCAGAGATGTACGCGTTATTTCAACTCCGGGTCGTTTAACGGATCATTACAATCCGGCCGATAAAACGGTTAATTTGAGCGAAGCGGTTTACAACGAACGCAATGCCGCCGCCGCTGCGGTTGCTGCACACGAAGTTGGACATGCTGTTCAGCATGCTACCGCTTATCATTGGCTGACAATGAGATCTAAAATGGTACCGGTTTTAAGTGTGACATCTAATATAGTACCCTGGGTTTTATTGGCAGGTGTTTTTATGCTTAATACTTTTCCTCAGTTGTTGTTACTGGGAATTGTATTGTTCGCTTTAACTACTATATTTTCATTCATCACTTTGCCGGTTGAATATGACGCCAGTAACAGAGCTTTAAAGTGGCTTCAGACTAAAAACATGGTTACACAACAGGAGTATGCAGGGGCAAAAGATGCTTTGAGCTGGGCTGCCCGTACTTATGTAGTTGCAGCTATCTCATCGCTAGGCACACTGCTGTACTATGTTATGATTTATATGGGACGAAGAGAATAGTGTTTATATTTTAATTTTAATTGTTTAAAGGTATCCGATAGGATGCCTTTTTGCGTTTACAATTGTCATTGGTGGATAACCGATTGCCAAATGAAATTAAAGATAAAGCAAAAGATTAAAAAACGGGATTTTTATTGCTTTTGTAATGCCATTTTACAAATATGGGTTATTTTTACGTTCAGAAAATTTTCCGTACAAAGGAAAGAGTAATATATATAAAAAGAACTAAGAAATTAATCGTGAAAATATATTCTTCAATCAGTGAATTCAAGACTAATAAAAGAATTGTAGCTACTTTAGGTACTTTTGACGGCGTTCATGTAGGACATCAGATGATTTTGAAAAAGCTGACAGATGCAGCAAAACAAATGAACGCAGAAAGTTTGGTGTTGACTTTTTTTCCACATCCGCGCATGGTTTTAAAACAAGATCACGGGATTCAATTGTTAAATACACTTGATGAAAAAAAAGAACTTTTAGAACAGTTAGGATTGGATAATTTGGTGATTCAGAAATTTGATATGGATTTTGCCAATCTGACAGCGGAAGAATTTGTAAAA
Organism: Myroides indicus; assembly: GCF_004364575.1. Classification (GTDB taxonomy): domain Bacteria; phylum Bacteroidota; class Bacteroidia; order Flavobacteriales; family Flavobacteriaceae; genus Flavobacterium; species Flavobacterium indicum_A. Next base: position 36,927 of record NZ_SOAG01000002.1, read on the forward strand.
AAAGTTTTGGTTGATACTTTTAATATCTCTAAAATAATTATAGGATATGATCATCGTTTTGGAAAAAACAGAACGGCGGATATCAATGATCTTAGAAATTTTGGCAAACAATATGGTTTTGAAGTAGAAGAAATATCGGCTCAGGAAATAGACCATGTTTCTATCAGTTCTACCAAGATAAGAACCGCTTTAGAAGAAGGAAATATAAAAAAAGCGAATGAATTTTTAGGACATAACTACTTTTTTTCAGGAATAGTTGTGCATGGTAAAAAGTTGGGTAAAAAGTTGGGTTTTCCAACTGCAAATATTAAAATTGAAGAAACGTATAAACTTATTCCTAAAAATGGAATTTATATTGTTGAGTCTGAGCTGGACGGTCAGAAAGTGAAGGGAATGATGAGTGTAGGAATAAACCCTACTTTTGAAGGACATCCTTATTCTATTGAAGTAAATTATTTGGATTGGGAGGGAGATTTGTACGGCAAAACAATAAAAGTTAGTATCTTGGACAGAATAAGAGAGGAAATAAAATTTGATAATCTGGAAGATCTGGTATCTAGGCTTAAACAAGATGAAATAATAACCCGAAAGTATTTTAGCTGATATGTGGAAAAATAAAGCTTTGAAACTAATTGATAATTCTCCTTTAATTATCTTTCGCATCTTTTTTGGATTCTTGTTTGCTTGTGAATCTTTTGGAGCGATTATAACAGGATGGGTAAGAATTAATTTAGTTGATGTAAAGCTGACCTTTTCACATATTTACATGGATTTCTTACAAGTACTTGTAGGAGGTCCGCAAATGTATGTTTATTTTGCTTTGATGGGATGTGTTTCTCTCGCAGTTATGCTTGGATATCGCTATCGCTTAAGTATTGTTTTGTTAACCTTGTTGTGGGCAGGCGCTTATTACATCCAAAAAACTTCGTATAACAACCACTATTATTTACTGTTGGTTATTTGTTTTTACATGTGTTTTTTACCTGCCAATCGCTATGCTTCTTTAGACGTAAAATCGGGAAGAGTAAAAGAAGAATTGGCTATGCCGGTTTATTACTCCTGGATATTTATTTTACAGGTATCTATTCTCTACATATATGGCACGATAGCTAAGTTTTATCCCGATTGGCTGGATGGAACATTTACTCAGATTATGTATCAGGGAGCAAATATTCCCGAGGCTTTTAAAGATTTTGTTACACAGAAATGGTTTTATATAGCCATTGCTTATCTCGGAATTTTATTTGACGGATTAATCGTTCCGATGTTGCTTTGGAAAAGAACGAGGACTTTGGCGCTTGTAGCTTCTTTGATTTTTCACTTGTTTAATTCTGTAACTCTCCAAATCGGAATATTTCCTTACTTTGCGTTGAGTTTTGCTGTTTTCTTCTATCCTCCCGATCAAATGCGGCGATTGTTTTTTAAGAAAAAACCAGCGATTGTCCTTTCTGAGGATTATATTAAACAGGTACTTCAGCACAGTCTTTCCAGAGGAGCAATAACTGTTTTGAGTATTTTTATGATTTTTCAGATTTTATTGCCGTTGCGACAGCATTTTGTAAAAGGAGATATTTTGTGGACAGATGAAGCGCATCGCTTAAGTTGGCGAATGATGTTGCGTTCGAGAGGAGGATATACCAATTTTATAGTCAAAAATAAACAAACAGGAGAACGCAGTTTTTACCCATTAGAAACAGTGCTTACAGCTAAACAAAAAGCAAGACTGAATACCCCGGATATGATCTGGCAGATGTCACAGTATATCAAAAGAGAATATGAAGCTAAAGGAGTGGAAGTTTCTGTTTTTGTAGACAGCTGGGTTTCTATTAACGGAAGAGTATACAGTCAGTTTGTCAATCCTGAAGTAGATTTTACTACGGTAAAATGGGATTATTTTAAACATGCAGACTGGATTTTGGAAAAGCCGTTTTAGTTATTTAGATTAATAACTAAACTAATGCTGCTTTTGGCTTTCGATTTCTTTTTTATATTCAATTAATTGAAAGTTGCCGTCATTGTAAAAACCATACGTAAAATAGTTAATCCAATCGCCCAGATTAATATATTTAGAGTTAGTATTCAAATCAATAATCATAGGCAGGTGTCTGTGTCCAAAAACAAAGTAATCGTAATGAGCACTTTCTAGCTTGCGTTTGGCGTATAAAACCAACCATTCCTGATCTTCTCCTAAAAACTTAATGTCTTCATCGCCGGAAATCAATTTATTTTTTACTGAGAGATAGGAGCCTAATTTAACGCCTAAATCCGGGTGAAGCCATCTGAAAAGCCATTTTGAAAAAGGGTTGGTAAAAACTTTTTTCATTTTCTTATAGCCCAAATCTCCCGGTCCTAAACCATCGCCGTGTCCAATGAAAAACTGTTTTCCGTTGATATTAAAAACCTGTGGTTGGTGGAAAACGGGAATGCCTAATTCTTTTTCAAAATAATCATCCATCCAAAGATCGTGGTTTCCTACAAAAAAATAAACAGGAACCCCACTGTCTTTTATTTCTGCCAGTTTGCCTAAAATACGGACAAATCCTTTAGGGACAACTGTTTTGTATTCAAACCAGAAATCAAAGAGATCGCCAAGAATGAACAATGCCCCCATGTCATTTTCTTTTTCTTTGAGCCATTTTAAAAAAAGCTGTTCTCTCGGAATGCTTTTTTCTCGCGTTGGGGCTCCAAAATGCTGATCGGAGGCAAAATAGATGTTTTTATTAGTTTGTATGGTTATTTCCAAAATTTTATAAATTGTCAGATTGATACCATTCTGCATAAGAAGATTCGGTTTCTTGCAGGCGCAAAGCATATAAATCTATTCCGTGAGGCAGACGGCGTTTTATTTTGTTGGCAAAATCAATAACCATATTCTCGCTGGTAGGTTGATAATCTACCAAGATTACATGATGTCCTCTTTCTTTTAATTCTTTAGCAAGTTCTACATGCGGTGTATTTTGATTAAAAACCGTTGCATGGTCAAAAACGTCTACAATCTCTTCTTTTACGATTTTTTTTAAATCGCCAAAGTCAATTACCATGCCATATTTAACATTATCTGTATCTTCAATGGGAGTACCGATAACTGTTACTGCCAGTTTATAACTGTGTCCGTGTACATTTCTGCATTTACCGTCATAACCGTAGAGTGCGTGCCCGGTCTCAAAATTAAACTGTTTTGTGATTCTAATTTTAGGCATAATCAAAAAATATTTATGCAAAGGTAATCATTTCTGTGTTGTATGGTGTACAGCATTTTTGTATTAATAACTATACATAATTTAATATGTGCCAGTCCTATGTTGTTATTTGTTTTTAAATTGATTTAACGCCTCTATGGTGAAATCAGACAAAACCAATTTGCCCGAAATTTGGGCTCGTTTGTGTAATAGTTCTGTCCAGTCATCTGTACCTTCCCAGAATATTTTTTTCATTTCATGCAAGGCTTCGGGGTTATATTGACTGATTCGATTCGTGAAATCATTGAGTTCGATATCCATATTTTCTGCACTACTAAAAATTTGTGCATATAAGCCGTTTTGATGTGCCCAATTTGCGGTTTTCCATTCATGTGCAGCAAGGGACATTTCAGTAAAAGCTGTTTTGCCTATTTTTCTGGACACAGCAGGTTCAATTACAAAAGGACCGATTCCAATGGCAAGCTCAGATAATTTTATGGCAGCATTTTCCGTAGCAAAGCAATAATCACAAGCAGCAGCAAGTCCTACCCCTCCGCCAACTGTTTTGCCGTGTATTCTCCCTATAAAAATTTGTCTGCTTCTGCGCATGGCATCTATTACAGAAGCAAATCCCGAAAAAAACTTGCTGCCGCTAACGGTGTCTTTAATAGATAAAAGTTCGTCAAATGATGCTCCTGCACAAAAAGCTCCTGTTCCCGCACTTTGTAATACTACTACGGTTACCGTTTTGTTTTTAGTTAGCTCTTCAATGCTTTGGGTTAATTTTTGAAGTTGGGCACTCGGAAAAGAATTGCTTGCCGGATTAAAAAAAGTAAGTGTAGCTATTTTGCCAATAATATTAGTTTGTACGTAAGGTTGTAACATATTTGAATTCATAAGTAAAATAAATTATTTCAAAAGTAAGAAAAAATTTATGCCTTTTACTTTTTTTAAAATAAAGAAATAATCATTGAAACTTGAATTTTATAAAGTTAATTTTTTATTTCATGCCTATTTTTATGGAAAACACAGGTGTGTTGTAAAATATTAACGAATAAAAGTTTGTATTAAGTTAAAAAAATAACGCTTCTTTAGGACGAATTTTAAAATTAGGCATAAAAAAGTTTGTGCTATAAAAAAAAAGTAGTAGTTTTGGGTATGAAATAAAGTTTATTTCGTTAATTTCTTAACAGGTGGGATTGTTAAGAAAGCTTAAAAAGCAAAATTTTCTATTGGCTAAGGGAAAATTTATCTTGGAAAGTGTAATAAAAATATATTATATATAAAATAATAGTAAAGTATATCTTTATAGTAGAGGTTTAAGTGGAATACTTAAATTCTGCGTAGGATTGGGTCGAAAAAGTTATTAATTCACTGGCGGTCTTTTCGGATTGTTGGTATTATTCAAATTTTTTCAAAATTTAATAGGTAGTCTTTATTCTTCTGTTTTTGAGGGGTAAATAATTGTAAGTATATATTGTCAGTTGTGGGGACTTTTGACAATATACAAGGCTACCTATTATTTCTTTTTTTTCTTCCTGCCCTTTGTTGGTACAAAGGGAATATCCTTTGCATTCTGCTTATTGATATGCTGTAGTTATTTTGAATACGTAAACTAAAATTAACTATATATTGATAACAAATGAGACAAAGAATTACTTGTAACATATTAAGGAAGATTCTCCTTTGTTTGTTTTTTCTCTCTTCATTGTCCTATGGGTGGGCACAAACGAAGGTCATTGCAGATCAGGTAACTTATAAAAGTGGCAATAAACCACTGTCCGTTAGCCCAACAGTTCAGAGCCCTAATAATGCATTGGGTGATAATAATAATTACGCAACTTTATTAGCAAGTCCAGGAACTGCTTTAAGTATCGGAAATTATGATGGAGTTATAGAATTGCAGTTTGCTACAACAAGACCGGCAAATTCTTGGTCTTATATTCAAATAGGAAATGGGGACCAGGGATTATTGGATGCTTTATTAGGAGGGAATTTAGGTCAGTTGTTAAAGGATGTTGTTGGTGTAGTACTTGGAGGTAGCCAGTATTTTTCAGTAGAAGCAAAGAAAGATAATGGTTCTGCAATTGACAGTAGAAATAGTAATCAAGGGTTTAATACGGATAGATTTCGATTGATTCAAGATGCGGACGGGAATAATTATATCGCTATTCGTCCAAGTGCTGAATATAATAGGCTTAGAATTACCAATAGTTCTATTTTTTCTGTTTTGGGTGCAGGAGCTGAATTTAAACTATACGTTTACAATGCTTTTTATTACGAGGATAATAATCAAGATTGTGGTCGTCCAGTATTTACATCTTTTGACGGAACTACGGGAATAAATCTGGATGTGCTTCCAGTAGAAGACGGTACTTTAGGAAATGCAATAGATGGAGATCTTGATACATATAGCACATTAAAATCAAGTGCACTTTTGGGACTAAGTGTAGCGGGAAGCTTATCTCAAAACTTTTATTTTGCTACAACAACCGATGAAAGTTCTTCTGTTAATATTAAAATAGCTTTAGGTACAGGAAGTTTGCTGGATTTAAAAGTCTTAAGTGCGGTCGATATTATATTTAAAAATAATGGAACAGCAGTTGCTACACGTTCTTTGAGTAGTGGATTACTTGCGGGTACAGACTTGTTAGGTTTATTGAAAAATGGAGAACCAGTAACTTTGAGTTATGGTTTAGGTGTTGCATTTGACCAAGTAGAGATTCGTACAAACGCCTTAATAGGTTTGGGAGTTGGAAATGCTGATGTTAAAATTTATGACGTACAGCGTTATGATGGAGTAAATTGCGTAAATCCTAATATTACGATAACCTCAACTCCGCCAATGTTGTCAAACAAAGCTTGTGCAACTACTTTGATAGCACATGGACACGCAAATTTCCCCACTCATTCGGTGGATGGAGATAATGACACTTTTACTACGTTAGAGGCAAGCTCCGGAATTGCCGTTGGAATTGGAGCTTACGATGGTTTTGTAGAGTTAGGTTTTGCTCAGACAATCCCCGCAGGGGAAACAACTTATATCCGTATTGATTTTGATGATGAAGTATTAGGTGGATTGTTGAACGGAAGTGTAGGTGGATTATTAAATGGTGTTGTGAGTAATGTCTTGTTTGGTAGTCATTATTTTACGATTGAAGGGAAAAATAATGGTACTATGGTTTATAATCGTTCTAGTAACGATGGGTTTTCCAGTGCAGGAAAGACAGGAAGTGGACTTACTCGAATTATTCAGGATAAAAATGGACATTATTATGTAGCAATAACACCAGATGTTTCTATAGATGCAGTTAGGATTACAGAGAAACTAGGTGCTTTAGTTGGTTTGGGAACTGTAAAATCAATGAACGTATATCATGCATGTTATTCTACTGGTTCTACAGCTTGTGAACAAGGTTTTGCCACATTCTCTGAGTCTTCGGGTATTACTTTAGATTTATTGGGACTTGGTGCAGCAGGTGTTACTGATGCACAAAATGCTATTGACGGAGATATTGCTACAGCGTCAAAAATAAGTGTAGGTGCTGTTGGTGTAGCTGGTAGCATGATGCAACATATACAATTCCACGGATTGTCTTCGGATCGCGATCACTTTAGAGTGAAAATGAAAATGAACACAAACGGGGTGGTTGATGCTGATATTATTGGAAGTATCATTGTAAAAGCTTATAATGGCGATCAAGAAGTATATTCACAACGTTTAAACGAACGATTAATTCCAGGTGTCGATTTGTTAAATTTATTATCTACTGGGCAGATGATTAACATTCCGTTTGCACCCGGTGAAGAATTTGATAGAGTAGCTGTAGGAATTGCTTCTTTAGTGGCGGCAAACGTAATTGCGGTTCCATTGGAAGTTTACAGCGTAGAGCGTTTTTCAGCAGATTGCCCAGACCCAGAGTTAACGTGGGATCCAAAAACGGATTCACCATTCAATACGCCGGATTGTGCAAACGCGTTGGTGAGCTTTGAAAACGTAAACTTCCCTTATGAGGCTATTACAGACAATCCTAATTATGATACGTATGCAACGCTTACTGCAGGTGCAGGAGCTGCTCTTGGAGTAGGAGCGTATTCAAGTCATATTGAGTTAAAATACGGAAGTACTTTAGCAGCGCATGAAGTGTCATATATACGTGTTGACTCTGAAGCAAACCTTTTTAATGCCTTATTGGGAGGGTCATTAGGGAATGCTCTTGGTGATTTGTTAGGTTCTGTTGCCTTAGGTAATCAATATATTGTGGTTCAGGCAAAAGATGCAGCAGGTAATAATGTAGGTACTGCGCACTCAAGTGCTACTTCTGGATTTAATACTGAGTTTGTTAAGTTGGTAAAAGATAAAGATGGTAAGTTTTACTTAGCAGTTACCGCACCAGATGCTTACCAGTCTGTACGTATCGAATATTATCATACAGCATTAGTAGGAGCAATGGGTTCATCAAGCATGAATGTTTATAGCATGTGTCGCGAGACTGAATTTGATGCTTGTGAGCAAGCTGCTTTTACATCATGGGATGGAGATGGAATTGCTTTGGATGTTGCTGGCCTAACAAATGGAGGTGTGGCTAATCCGGAATTTGCTATTGATGCTGATAACTCAAATTATTCAGCACTAAATTTAGGTGTAGCTAGTGTAGCTGCTTCAGTTTCTCAAAAAGTATATTTTAAAACAAAATCAAATATTGATGATGAACTACGCGTTCGTTTGCAATTGGCAAATCCGGGAGTATTGAACTTAGATGTATTCGGTGGTTCAGAATTAATATTTTACAATGGAGAACAAAATGTAGGTGTAATGCCGTTGTCTTCGGGTTTAATCAATAATATTGATTTGTTAGCATTATTCAATTCAGGAGGTGTTCAGTCGTTTACGTTTGCTCCGGGAGTGGTGTATGATCGCGTAGAATTAAAAATTGCATCATTGGTAGCTGTTAATACAAGTGAACCAATCCGTTTATATGGCATGTCTCGTTTAAGTTCGGCTTGTCCAGATCCGGATTTCTTGTCACCAAATGATGTATTTAAATCCCCGGTTTGTGCAGATGATGTTGAAGTAGGAACTATTAAGGCAGTAGATGATGTTGATTTTGCCATTGATGGTGATTACAATTCTTATGCAACAATGCGTGCAGATGCTGGAGCTATATTTGGAATTAACAACCAGCCAAGTGTGTTGGAGTTAAAATTCGGTAGTTCAGTAAATGCAAATACTACTTCCTATTTAAGAGTTGGAGATGATGCCGGAATTTTGGAATCATTGCTTTCAGGAAGTATTGGAGAAGTAGTGTATAACTTACTGAATAATGTCGCTTTAGGAGATAACTATTTTGTAGTACGAGCTAAGAATGGTGCCAGTACGGTTTTGGAAGGAAGCAGTAGAGATGGGTTTGAAGATGCAGATGGATTAATAAAGATTGTACAAGATAAAGCAGGTAGATATTTTATAGCTATTTCTCCAGAGGTAGATTATACAAGTGTAGAAATTAAGGCATTTTCAGAATCTTTGTTAGGAGTACTTGCCAATGGATATAATTTACATATATATGGTATGTGTTATGAAACCGATTTTGACGGATGTGAAGAAGGCTTTTCCACATCTTGGGATGGCAGTGGTCTTTCTGTTGGAGTTACAGGATTAGGTTCATACGGCGTTACAGATGCTTTTAAAGCATTAAATAACAATAATAACAGTGATTATTCTACATTAAGTCTTGGTACGTTGAATGTTGCTGGACATATTCAACAGAATATTCAGTACAATAAAGTAGTTCCGGCCAATACTATTTTTAGACTAAAAATGGAAGTCGGTACAGGAACTGTAAATGCAGCAGTTTTTGACGATATCAGAATTTTAGGTTATAAAAATGGTGTTGAAGTGTACAATCAGCTAGTGCAAACGGCAGTATTAGGCGGAGTATCTTTGGGTACCTTGTTTAATAATGGTGGTGCACATGATGTGTCTTTAGTTTTAGACGAGGATATTGACGAAATCGCCCTGAGAATAAACTCTTTAGTAAATGCTACTATAGGGGTTCCTGATGTCCGTTTGTATTATATCACCCAAGATTGTGCGGAACCAAAAATTATTTTGTGGAAATCATATGAAATTGACGGCGATAATACCAAAACATCTGTAAGGGGTGGTGAAGAAGTAGAGTATACTATTCATGTACGTAATATTGGAGGTCGTGATTTAGCAGGGTTTACAGTGACGGATGAATTACCACAAGGTCTAACTTATGTAAGTGGAAGCGGTGGAATACATAACAACGGAATAGTAAGTTTTGCCTCAACCTCAGTCTTGCCAATTGGTCAGGAGGACAGTTTTACGTTCAAAGCAAAAGTAGTGCAAGACTTGACTAATATAGATGAAATTAAAAATATAGCGGTTGTTAAACTACCGGGGGTAAATGATGATTTTGAGAGTTATCCACCTGTAGATAATACAAATCCAACCGAGCCGGATACAACAAAAAATCCGGGAACAATTATTCCTGTAGAGCCCGTATATGACTTTACAGTTGCCAAAAATGGAGTAAGTAATGGTGTAAACAGCAATCAAGCAGAACTTGGTGATGAAATTACTTATACTATTGCTGTCAAGAATACCGGAAATAAAAATTTGACTAGTGTAACAGTTAAAGATATCTTGCAGAATGCTGTGCCAGCAGAAGTATCCATTGTTGATGATGGAGGAGCAATTGTAAATGGAGCTGAGTTAACTTTTAATGTGTCAGATTTAGCAGTGGGTGCTACAGAAACCTTTATTCTAACTGTAGAAGTAGAGAGTTTGCCGGCAGGCAACATTAGCAACAAAGCTCAAGTTAGTTTCACTACTCCGGATAATGATGTAATTACAAAAGAAGTAGAATTTGAGATGGCTGCCAGTTGTACAAATATAGATGCTTCAGCAATTGATGCGATTACAACAGATCCATCTTCTCCGGTATGTCCGGGAACAGAAGTTACCTTAACAACTACGTTGAGTGCAAGTGCTCCGACAGGGTTAATCAATCCGGTTTTTAAGTGGTATAAAAACAGTAATCTATCCGATACACCGTTAATAGGAGAAAGTATTGTGGTTACAATCTTCGCTACAACTACCTATTACGTAACAGTAGAAGGAACAGGGTTCTGTTTTACAGGAGCTGCTGCAGAGGTTGAGGTAGAAGCATTGCCAATCGGATTACCTGAGCATATTACAATTACGGCACCAACAGAGATTTGTCAAGGAGAAGAAGCGACTTTTAAAGCTGAATTAAGTGCCACGGCACCTGTAATTAATACTCCTGTATTTAAATGGTACACTGATGCTGCTTTGACAGAATTGGTACATGAAGGTGAAGAGTTTAAAGTAAGCGCAACGCCGGATTTAGTAGGAACACAGACGTTGTATGTAAGTGTAGAAGGAGATAACTTTTGTGCAAATGCTGTCGGAAATACTGCCATACATACTATTGTGGTAAATCCGTCACCGGAATTAACGGTTAGTTCAAATCAAATCTATACTACGGTTGGTACAACAGTAACATGGCCTACGGCTACAACTAATAATGGTGCGGTTATAACATGGTATGATGCTGCTCAAAATGACGTTACAAATAATTTGCCAACTTCGTTTGCAACAGCAGGCACATATACGTATACGATTGTGGCACAAAGTGGCGATTGTTATACGGTCCAAACTATTTTGGCTCATGTGTACGATGCAAACGATTGTCCACCAGTGATAGAGCGCGTATACGCAACTGTAGATAAAGGCTGGGGTTCTATAATTACAGGAGGTGTTTCTGCTACAGGAAATACCGTAGATGGCAATCCTAAAACACATTCTACATTAACTACGGGAGTAGGTTTATTAGGAATAGGAACTGTTTGGCAAAACGTAGAGTTTGACCATGAAGTGCCTGCCGGAACACCGGTAACTATTAAGTTAGGAAAAGAATACAGCGGTCTGATGTTGGCAGGAGGAATATCTGTACAAGGATTAAACTCAGATGGTAGTACAATTGGAGGATTGAAAACGGTTGCTGGTGGCTTGCTTGATTTATTGGCGGCAGATAATGTTATGGAATTTACATTTGTTCCATCTGACAAATCCGGACCAAAAGCGTATTGGGGAGTTAGAATTTCACAAGGATCCTTGTTAAGCGTAGCACAAAATGCAAAAGTTTATGGAGTGTATTATACAAAAGAAGGAACAGTAAATTGTGATCCGATAGACAGTAATACTAAAAAAGATGTTTTAGATGTATTGCACGGGGTGGAGGATATAGGTTTGGGAGTAGCAAGTGCAACTGCTTCGGTAGTAAATCCTTGGGATGCTGTAGATAACGATCTGGATACGTATGCATTGATTTCTCGCGGAGTTGCAGTTCTAAACAGAGCAACCTTAACAGTTGTGTTTAAACAACAAGCTACACCGGGAGACGAGTTGCAAATTATTACAGAAATACCAGGCAACCCTGTCTTAAGTTTAGAATTGATTAAGGGGTATAAAATACAGCGTTATTTAGGAAATGAACCAGTAGGACCTGAGTTAGATAATACAAGCAGTGTTTTGGATCTAAAATTGTTGGGATTGGGGTATTCCAATAAATATAAAATTATCATTAACCCTGTTAATGAACCTTATGATAGAGTGAAAATTTCTTATGGAAGTGTGGTCGGAGTATTAGGTGATTTTACGAGGATTTATGACGTAAGTATAGCACCTAAAATAGACATACCGGAAGCTGATCAACCGATAGAAGTATGTTTGGGTAAAGATTTGATAATACCAATCACAGATGCATGTACAACTTATGTGGTGTATACTAGTGAAACGGGAACAGAAGTATTGACAACAACAGACGGGTTTAATTTTGAGGTGCCTAAAAGTTGGGCAGAAGGAACATATACCCTATACGTTCAGGCTATACGCAATGGTTGTGAAATAGGCAGTCGCGTACCTGTGCAAATAGAGGCTGTAAAGTGCTCTAAAGATTGTATTATTTCAAATCCTATGATAACGAATAAAATAAAAAAATAAACACTAAAATAACACACTATGAAAAAAATAACTTTAGTAGCGGCATTGCTGGGAGCGGTTTATTTCTCACACGCACAAGTTGGTATCGGGACACCTAATCCGGCAGATGCTTCTCAATTAGATATTGTAGCAAAAAATAAAGGTATTCTTATACCGAGAGTAGAGTTGAGGACGTTAACTAATTTCGGACCTATAGCCGGAACTCAGGTCGAAAGTCTGTTAGTTTACAACACAGCATCAGTAACTGCAGAGAATATAGCTCCTGGATTTTACTATTGGTTTGAAAGTAAATGGGAACGTATCGTCAATCAAAAGCAATTGGATGAAACAATAAATAATATCACCGATTTGCAAGGTGATGTTGATAAAATTATTAATCTTTTAAAAGTTGCTTTCCCCTCAAATAATTTAGTTGATCCTTCAGTAGATGGAGATACTCATGGAGGAGGTATGGTATTTACTCCTGGAGATGCAACTACTGAACCCAAGATTGAATATGTTTATTTTGACGGAACAAGCTACGTTAAAAAAGATATTACCAATGATATAATTAATATTATTCATGGAGCTGAGTCTAAAACTACTATTGTAGAATACGACGGAAATCAATATTACCTGTCAGAAGCGTATATACAGAATGGCGGGGAGACAGATCCAGCCAACTGGACGTCCGTTCCTTCAGGAGCTATTTTGCTTGATGTGGTTGCCGGAGTAGTCAACAACTTTGAAGAGTTTGTTACCAATAATTCAGTTACGGTTGACGGCAATACTTACAACACCATTGAAGAATACATTGAGTATATTTCCCAAAATTCCATGCAGGACGGGGTTACCAAGATTGTAATTGACGCGACGACAAATCAGGCGTCGTTCCAAATCTGGGATGCCGCCACGGATACTTGGGTTAATGTAGATAATTCAGCATTTAAAAAGATTGTCACCGACAATGAATCCAAAACGTCTGTCGTAGAATATGGTGGAAATCAATATTACCTGTCAGAAGCGTATATACAAAATGGCGGGGAGACAGATCCAGCCAGCTGGACCTCCGTTCCTTCAGGAGCTATTTTGCTTGATGTAGTTGCCGGAGTAGTCAACAATTTTGAAGAGTTTGTTACCAATAATTCGGTTACGGTTGACGGCAATACTTACAATACAATTGAAGAATACATTGAGTATATTTCCCAAAATTCCATGCAGGACGGGGTTACCAAGATTGTAATTGACGCGACGACAAATCAGGCATCGTTCCAAATCTGGGATGCTGCCACGGATACTTGGGTTAATGTAGATAATTCAGCATTTGGAAAGATTGTCACCGACAATGAATCAGAGACTACGATTGTTAAAAATGAAACAGGAGACAAAACAGATGGAGATTTAGAAATAACATATGATTATTTTAATGAAAAACAACCCGATATTACAGGAACTCCGCAGATAACAATTGATGTGAATGCCGATATCAAAAATTTAATTGAAGGAAATATAGATATTCAAAAGGCTATTACAAAAATCCTCAATGACGGAGGAAATGTTTATTATGGAGATCACGATGATGATACTAGTACACCAAATGTGTTCTATACTATTATAAATGATGTAAAAACACCGATAGATATTGCAGAAGTAATTGTAAATGCTATTAAAAATGCAACAATAGTACAAAAACAAGAAATCAAAAATCAATTAGGAGATAAGGTTAATAATACCACAGTTACCAAAACAGGAGATACTTTTAATGGTTCAGATATTTATATCTATACCAATAAAACAACCATTGCTGCTAATTCTGCAGAAACTACAGGTATTGCAATTCCAAGTGGAACAACTCCTGATCAGATTATTGGTATTAAGGTAATTGGGGCAAAAGGAGTAGTGTCAAGTGTAACGGATATTGTGGTTACTGGTCAACAAATTGATTTTAATACCGGTGCCGGAAATATGTATAATATTTTAGGAGCGGGTAATTATGACGTAGTTGTAGAGTTTACAGCACAATAATTAAAAGTAGAATTTCAGATATAAGGTTTTTTAATTTAGGCAGGTTTGTTCAAAAGCAGACCTGCTATCTAAAACAAGTAAAAAAATGAAAAAAATATTCTTTGGATTAGTTTTCCTTACAGCGAGTTTAACAGGATTTGCCCAAATAAAAGTGGGTGGTAATCCAACGATAGATCCTGATGCTATGTTGGAAATTGACGCGGTAAGTAATAAAGGTTTGCTTTTACCTCGTCTGGAGTTAGAAGAAACGACCAATGCGTCTCCTTTATCAGCTCACGTGGAGGGTATGACAGTATATAATACAGCGAGAACAAATGACGTGGTGCCGGGTTTTTATTATAATGATGGCAATAAATGGCAGCAAATGGTGACAACAGACTATAAAGCAGTTAAGTTTTTCTATATGCCTTCTATTACTTTTGATACTTCTACAGATGCAACCGGACAAACTAAGGATTTGTATGCAGAGTATAAAGCCCAGTTTGCATTGACTAACCCCAATCATGTGGCAAGCACAGGAGCACCGACAGCTAATGGTATTCCGTATTTTGCCAATGCTAGAGATTTGTATTATTATATAACAGATTATGACCCGAATGTCTTCTCAAATATCACAGTTAATGAAGACGGATTAATGACGTATGATGTAACGGCAGCAGCTACAGATTGCACATTGATTAATATAGTATTTGTTGTGAAAGAATAGCCATTAAAAAATGATAATTATGGTACAGAAAAAGTTATTATTAACTTGTCTTCTTTCTTCACCTTTGATTTTTGGACAAACAGTAAATGAGGGAGGGCTATACATTAAGCCTAATACAGAAGTATCTACCTTATTTTCGTTTGAAAACAAAGAATCAGCGCAAACGTTTAATAATGGGACCATTTATTTTTATGGTGATTTTATTAACAATGGTTTGTACGATTTTCAGAGTGGAGAAAAAACATACAGTAAAGCAATTTTTACTTCAGATAAAAAACAGACTATAGAAGGAAAAAATATCGCTAATTTCTATCACGTTGTTTTTGATAACAGCACCAAAGAAGTAGCTTTTGACTTGTTGTCTGGAATGAGTTCGGAAGGAGAAGTTGTTTTTCAAAACGGTATTGTAAAACTGTATTCAGATGATAAATCCTTTGCTTTCTTAAAAGGATCTAAGGCTTTGAATGCTAGTGATGCAAGTCATATTGAAGGCTGGATTGACAAGATAGGAAACGATGAGTTTACGTTTCCAGAAGGAGATAAAGGATTATATCGGTTTGCTAAAATTTCTGCACCAAAAAATGTAAAAGATGTTTTTGCCAGTAGATATATTTTGGAGGACAAAGATTTCTTTACTACGAGATCGGGAAAAGCGGGTGTTGTTGAAAATGTAAATACAAATGAATATTGGGAACTCAACAGAATGGATAATTCTGAAGGAAGTATAATTTTAACACTGAGCTGGGATGAAAGAACGACACCCGAAGAGCTTTTGAAAAATGCAGAAGAAAACCTTCATATCGTTCGTTGGGATGAGCAGCAGGAAATGTGGGTTGATGAAGGAGGAATAGTAGATGCTGGAAGTCGTACAATTACCTCTCCGGCAACAGTCAAAGGATTTGGATATTTTACGTTAGCTACGGTAAAAACAGATTGGCTGCTTGATGGAGATGTGGTTGTCTACAACTTTGTAAGTCCGGATGGAGATGGTAAAAATGACTATTTCTTAGTAGATAATATCAATAGATTTCCTAACAATAAAGTAGAAATATATAATCGTTGGGGAACCCGGGTTTTTGAAACGTCTAATTACGATAATAACGGAAACGGAACAAGTAATGTGTTTACAGGATTTACCGAAGGTCGTGTGATCAATAAAAACAAACCGCTGCCGACAGGTACTTATTTTTATATAATAAGCTATGAATATAGTGATGACAACGGATCCCGCATGATTAAAAAATCAGGCTATTTACATTTAGAAAGTAATTAAGAAGAAGATTAGATGAGTTTAGGTAAAGCAATAAAAAATATTGGAATCGGTTTATTGATATTAAGCGGATTTCAGCAGACATACGCTCAGCAAGACCCGCAATATACGCAGTATATGTATAATACGTCTATGATAAATCCGGCTTATACAGGATCTCGAGGAGTGCTTAGCGTATTCGGATTATATCGTACACAATGGGTCGGTCTGGATGGTGCTCCAAAAACAGCTAATATTTCGGTAAGTTCTCCAATTGGAGAAAGCGGACTCGGAATAGGTGCTTCTTTTACCAATGATCGCATTGGAGCTATGGACGAAAACACCTTTTCAGTAGATTTGTCTTATGCAATTGATTTAAATCACGAATACAAATTAGCATTCGGACTAAAAGGAACTGCGAATTTGTTGAATGTAGATTATACTAAATTGCAAATTTACAATGGAACAGACCCAACAGTACAAAACAATATAGACAATAAGTTTACGCCAAATATTGGTGCGGGATTATATTTATATTCAGAAAAATCATATTTAGGTTTTTCCGTACCAAATTTCCTTACCACAGATCGGTATAATGACAATGACATTACCACGATGCGCCAAAAGATGCATTATTATCTAATGGGAGGATATGTGTTTGAATTTAATCCAAGCTTGAAGTTTAAACCTGCATTTTTGGCTAAGGCAATTGAAGGAGCTCCTTTACAGGTTGATTTAACCGCCAATTTCTTGATTATCGATAAATTTACATTAGGTGCAGCCTACAGATGGGATGCATCAATTAGCGGGTTAGTAGGTTTTCAGATTAATGAGGGCTTGTTTATCGGCTATACATACGATGCAGAAACATCAAAATTGGCGCGATATAATTCAGGATCACATGAAATTTTCTTGAGATTCGATTTGTTTAACCGCTATACGAGAATTAACACACCAAGATTCTTCTAAAGCCTGAAAAACGGAAAAGTTATGAGAAAAACAATTACAAAATTTTTTTCGCTTGCTCTTGTTTTATGTGCAGTTAATACAGGATTAGCACAGACTGCAAAAACGAATAAAGCAGATAAAAAATTTGAAAAGTACGAATATGTAGATGCCATTGAAGTCTATAAAAATATAGCTGAAAAGGGATATAAAAGCATGAATACCCTGCAAAAATTAGCAGATGCTTACTACTTTAACGGTAAATTGTCCGAAGCTAATAAATGGTATGGCGAATTGTTTGAATTTGCAGCTGAAAACAATGAACAATTGCCTTCAGAATATTATTATCGCTATGCTCAAACATTAAAAGCGATTGAAGATTATGAAAAGGCCGATCAGTATATGGAAATTTTCTCTAAAATGGAAGGGGATGATTCCAGGAGTAAGCTTTTTGAACAAAATAAGGGTAATTACTTAAAAGAAATTGAAGCAAATTCAAATCGATATGAGGCAGAACCTCTTTCAATAAACAGCGGTTTTTCAGATTATGGTGCGGCAATCTGGCGTGATAATCTGGTTTTTGCATCGGCAAGACAAACAGAGGAAGTAGGAAAATCAAAAATTCACAAATGGACCAATGAAGCCTTTACGAATTTGTATCTGTCAAAAATAAATCCGGACGGAACCATTGACGAACCCGTCCTTTTTCCTATTGAAGCCCAAAATAGAATTAATGAAGCTTCGGCATCATTTTCGGCAGATGGTAAAACAGTTTATTTTACACAAAACAATACGGATATAAAAAAAAATAAAAAAGACGAGTACAAAAATGTTTTGTTAAAAATATATAGAGCTAGTTTACAGACTGACGGGACGTGGGGAAACGTTGTGGAATTGCCGTTTAATTCTAACGAATTTAACACTGCTCATCCCGCATTAACGCCGGACGGGAAATGGCTCTACTTTGCTTCCGATCGTCAAGGAACACTGGGGTTGAGCGATATTTTTCGCGTAAAAATATATGAAAACGGAGAATATGGCATTCCGGAAAATATAGGAAACAAGATTAATACAGAAGGGAGAGAAACTTTCCCTTTTGTTTCTAAAGACCACTATTTATATTTTTCTTCGGATGGACGTCCGGGGTTAGGAGGTTTAGATATTTATATGGCTAAACTAAATGTCGACGGTACGTTTGGTCAAGTAGTTAATATGGGAAAGCCACTTAATAGCTCCTACGATGATTTTTCTTTTTATATTGATCCTGCGGCAAAAAAAGGTTTTTTAAGCTCGAACAGACCAGCTGATACAGCGGGAGATAACATTTATTTTTTCCAGGAGAAAAAAGAAATTGTATGTCAGCAGATGATTTCCGGTTATGTATTTGATAAATCGACTAATGAAGCTATTGCCCAAGCGAAAATCACAGTTTACAATGCTGTTTACAATGAAATAACTACCCTGCTAAGCGATGAGCAAGGAAGATTTACCGTTGAAAATTTGGGATGCGGTAAAAAATATCGTTTAAAAGCAGAAGCCGAGTCTTATAATACAGCAGAAGTATCAACGGTAATGGGGAATGAAATAGACGGAGTTGTGAATGTAGAAATTGGATTAGATCCAAGTCAGGAAAAAATTGGAAAAGATGACGATTTGTTTAAAAAACTTCAGCTAGATCCTATTTATTTTGACTTTGATAAATCTAATATCAGACCAGATGCGGCAGTTGAACTGGCAAAAGTAGTAGAGGTGTTAAAAATGTATCCTGATATTAAAATTGATGTAAGGTCACATACAGACAGCAGAGGGAATGATAACTACAATATGAAATTGTCAGACAGAAGAGCTAAGGCTACGATGAAGTGGATGATAGACAATGGCATTAGTAAAGATAGAATTACAGGAAAAGGTTATGGAGAAAGTCAGTTAGTCAATAAGTGTGCAAATGGTGTCCCTTGTACACCACAAGAACATCAGGCAAACAGACGAAGCGAATTCATAGTTGTTGAAATGTAACAACAATAAGTGAACTATTCTAACTAATTACAAAAAGCAAATAGGAGTTCTTTTCTGCTCCTATTTGCTTTTTATAAATAACGGACGTGTTTAATTAGGTTTTAATAAATTGATTAAATCTTTTTTTAAAAATGGAATTTCTTTTTTTAGATTAAAACGCTTTGTAGTAGTTAACATGAGTTTTGTACTAAATAAATTGGATTGCTGAGAATCAGAATAACTCATAAATAAAGAATTAATTGATGTAGCTAATGCAAAGGTCCAGGTTTCGTCCGAATAGCCTATCGAAAATTTGCTTTGTATGTCTGGAGTTATAAGAAAATTTGTTTTTCGGGTTAAAAGATTCTTTTCTAAATTGCCGTTAATTCCTATTAAGGCTGATATTCCTATAAAATAATGTTTAAAAAAAACAAAGTTGTGACCGTATCCAATCGCTGGTCCAAAACTAATTAATCGTTTGTCGTAATCCTGAATTTCAGCATTAAACAGCGGAATGTTTTGGGTTTTTGAATAAAAGATATTTCCCCCTACTAAGAGGCTTCCTGCAGATTTTAATTGAATTTTGTTAAATGAATTCGTTGCTGCAAACGAATATTTTTTGTGATTAAAAACATATTGACCGGAAACGCCGTACATGCTGATTTGCAAGTCAGGAAAAGCTTCATATGTTTTTTTATTTTCACCAAGTAAATAAAATCCTTTATAATTTTGTAGGTAAAAATCGATTAAAAGACGTTCGCTGTAATAATTGTATCTAAAGTCAAACGTTTTGGATTTTTTGCGTTCCCGATCACCTAAGGACGAAAAGCTTTGGCTATAACTTAGTTCAGAGTTTTTCCATAAAAAACCAATGCCAATACTTGCAGGCTTGTTTGGTTCAAAAACCTGATCTTTCATTCGTTCGGAAGTGTAATTTAACGCCAAACTTGCTTGTGTAAAAAAAAGTTTAGCTCCGTACATCTTATTTGATTTTCCTATATAAGTAGAATCAGTTTGAGCCACGGTCTTTAAAAAACACATAAAGAATAAAAAAAGAAGGAAATAGGATTTCAAGCGAACAAAAAGAATTCAGATTAATAAAATAAAACTATCCAATGAATACAAATATCAGTCATTCTGTTTTTGTTTCAAATAACTTATCAAAATTACGTTTTTATTTCTCCGAAAAATTAGCTTATCCCACCATCTTTTTTACAGAATAGTTTAAACCAATTGCAGCTATGATTACAAGTACGGCAGTGCTTAGCCATAATATATCATAGCCGTAATGTGATGCAATTCGGGTTCCTAGTAAAGGAGCTACAATAAAACCGATAGAAAATGTAAGTCCGTTCATTCCCATATATGCTCCTTTGCTTTTTGATCCTGCTCTCATTGCAGTAACTGTTGATGTAAAAGGCATTGCAAGCATTTCGGAAACGCATAGTATAGTCATCGAAATATAAATAGATATTAGGCTGTAGTCAAAAGCAAGCATACCATAGGCTATTCCGCTTACAACCACTCCGTAAAATATAGTCTGCCGAATTGTTAATTTTTTTTCTACAACATATACTAATAACATTTCGGTCAAAAAGATAAGCAATCCGCTATACCCTAACACCATTCCTATTTCAACCTCATTCA
The DNA here is from genome assembly GCF_004364575.1 of Myroides indicus. Taxonomy (GTDB): domain Bacteria; phylum Bacteroidota; class Bacteroidia; order Flavobacteriales; family Flavobacteriaceae; genus Flavobacterium; species Flavobacterium indicum_A. The sequence goes on from NZ_SOAG01000002.1 coordinate 57,704, forward strand.
TCCCCACCGCTTTTTCGTAAAAAATAGGCAGCGTACTCAAAAGCTGTAAAAAAGCAATTGCATATAGTGTACAAAAAATGCTATAAATAATAAACATCTTGTCTTTGTATGGCGATTGGTTTGGTTCCTCCTCAACCTCGAAGACAGGCAGTAATTCTTCTTTTTCTTTAAAAAACTCTTTGTTGGTTTTTCTGCCTTTGAAAAAATATATAAAGACTATAGCCGCAGCAAATGCAGCAAACGCATTGACATAAAATAAAAGCGAATACGATATAGCCGCTAAAATTCCGCCCATTGCCGGTCCGATAGAAAAGCCTAGATTAATGGCCATCCTGTTAAGAGAAAAAGCGCGGGTAATGTTCTCAGGTTTAGCATACATGGTTATGGCAACAGAATTGGCAGGACGAAACATCTCGCTTACAGCGCTCTGCAAAAACATCATCAATGCCAGACTGATTACGGAGGTAAAATGAGGTAAGAGCAAAAAAACCGGAATACTGCCCAACAAACTAAGGTACTGTACTTTAAAATTACCTATTTTATCTGTAATCCAGCCGCCAACAGTAGTTCCTATAATAGAACCCGCGCCAAAACAAGCTAATACATAACCTGTTTGCTCCTCTGTAAAATTTAGTTCTTTAATCATGTATACGCCCAAAAAAGGAAGCACCATAGACCCCGAGCGATTAATAAGCATAACAATTGCCAGCATCCACGATGCAGTAGACAGCCCTTTGTATGCGCTGATATAAATCTGGTACAGTTTTTTCATAAATTATAGAAACCGGTTAATACGGTATGTATAGTTACTCTAAACGGTTCTTTTTTTCCCTTGCTTCTTTCATTGCATTAAAAAAAGCAGCTCTGCTGAGAGGCTCGTACTCTTGTGTTTCGCCCAGCATCACCAAATTTTCGCTGGCAGCTTTTCTAAAGCTGTAATTAGCCAGATTCCCTGTTCGGGTACAGATGGCGTGTACTTTAGTTACATATTCGGCTGTAGCCATCAGTGCAGGCATCGGACCAAAAGGGTTGCCCTTAAAATCCATATCCAGTCCTGCCACAACAACCCGGATACCCATATTGGCAAGATCGTTGCAAACACTTACAATCTCATCGTCAAAAAACTGAGCTTCATCAATGCCGATTACATCACATCCGTCGGCCAGAATTCTGATATTGGCAGCGGCAGGAACAGGAGTAGAACGTATTTCATTGGAATCATGAGATACCACGTATTCCTCGTCATATCGCGTATCGACGGAGGGCTTAAAAATTTCTACTTTTTGTTTGGCAAACTGAGCGCGTTTTAAACGGCGAATCAACTCTTCTGTTTTTCCGGAAAACATTGATCCGCAGATTACTTCAATCCAGCCAAATTGTTCTGTGTGATTTACGGGATTTTCAAGAAACATTTCGTAATTTTCGAGCTGAAACCAGCAGTTTTTTCTGTTACTTTGTATGGAGCAAAGTTACCAAAAAAAGCTCGGCAAATTACTAATACAAATTAAAAGTTATGAAGAAAGTCTTGGAAGGAGAACTGTTGAGTATCGCCCACCGCGTATTGCAGATGAAAGAAAAAGATATAAATAAGCTGTACAAAGAAGCCAAAGAATTGTACGAAAAATTATTGATATTGAAGTTCTATCAAGATTCGGCAGCGATAGGACAGACGACAGACATAACGGAAGAAGAGCTGCAGGGAAAACTACAGGCGTTTTATGTCAAAGATAAAAAACAGGAAGAACTGGAGCGCAAGCAGATGCCCGAAGATTTGATTGAAGAAAAACATCCGCTGGTACTCGATCAGGAAACAATACACAGCCAAAGTGAATCCGCGGTTCCATTGCCGGAAACAGTAAATAAAATTCAACCTGAGATAGAAGCCACAGACGAAAAAGCACCGGAATCGATTAATTACGATACGGATTTTATAAAAGAACCTTACGAAGCCGAAGAAGATGAAGCCGATGCTATATTGCACAAATATCTCGATGAACACGAAGCAATGATACAGGAAAGCGTACAAAAAGAGTCGGAAAATACAGTGTCAGAATCGCAGCCGGTTTTAGAAGATGAAAAAAATAAATTTCAGTCAGTTGATAAACAAGAAGGAAATACAGAACAAAAAACTGTGAGAGAACACGATCCGTTTTACGGATTTAACTTTGGCGATGTAGAATTTATCAGGGTAGAAGACGCAGAGGAAGTAGAAGTGAAAAAACTCGAAACAGAATTTATAGCTAAAGAAGAATTAGAAGAAAAAACTCAGCCAGAGATTGAAAGTGAAATCGCTACGCCAACAGAAGACAAAGAAGAGCAAAATCAGAATACGCTGTTTAATTTAGAAAATATTGAACCTAAACCCGTAAAAACAAAGTCTATTAACGATATCTATAACGCTACCATTGCCGTGGGACTTAATGACCGTATTGCGTTTGAAAAACACCTGTTTGGCGGCAGTGGAGAAGACTTTAACAGGGTGCTTTCTCAACTTAATACCGTATCTTCTTTAGACGAAGCTAAAAGTTTAATCGAACATTTGGTAAAACCGGAATATAACAATTGGGAAGGAAAAGAAGAATACGAAGAGCGTTTTTTGGCATTGATAGAAAATAAATTTGCTTAAAAATGGGAAAACTATATTTGGTACCTACTCCCATCGGTAATCTGCGAGATATGACGTTTAGAGCAATTGACGTTTTAAAAGAAGTAGATTATATTTTGGCAGAAGATACCCGCAATAGCGGAAAATTGCTCAAACACTTTGAAATCGGTACCCCTATGCTGAGTCACCATATGCATAACGAGCACAAAACGGTGGAGAGTTTGGTAAAACGGATGCAGGCAGGCGAAAATTTTGCTTTGATTTCTGATGCGGGGACTCCCGCCATTTCTGACCCGGGCTTTTTGCTGACCCGCGCCTGCGTTGAGCAAGGAGTTGAGGTAGAGTGCCTACCCGGAGCAACTGCTTTTGTGCCTGCACTGGTAAATAGCGGTTTGCCCAACGATAAATTTGTGTTTGAAGGCTTTTTGCCGGATAAAAAAGGACGCCAAACGCGATACTTGGTACTGGCTGACGAGGTGCGTACAATGATTTTGTATGTATCGCCGCATAAATTGCTTAAAACACTGGAAGAGTTTAAAACCTATTTTGGAACGGAAAGACAGGTTTCCGTATCCCGCGAATTGTCCAAAATGCACGAAGAAACCATCAGAGGCACAGTAGCAGAGGTATTTGCCCATTTTGAAAAACATCCGCCAAAAGGAGAAATTGTTGTTCTTGTTGCCGGTAAAAAGTGATACTGTTCCGATTAGTATTAGGCTTTTAAATAAAATTTATCAATCTCAATAAAATAATGTTTAACTTCTTGTTTAGAGGTTAAACATTATTTTTTTGGTACTTTTGATACAAAGAGAAAAACCATGTCAGATAAAGTTACAACAAGCTGGATTGCAAATATGCAGTTTGAATCGACCAACCCAAGCGGAGAAACGTTAAAAATAGATGCCGGACCAGAAAACGGAGGCGATAATAAAGGCTTTCGTCCTAAGGCACTCATGCTGTCTGCTTTGGCAGGATGTTCGGGGTTGGATGTAGCTTCATTAATCAAAAAAATGCGTCTGGAAATAGACGATTTTAAAATAGAAACAGAAGGTTTTTTAACCGAAGAACACCCCAAAACATACCATGCCGTAACAGTAGATTACCATTTTTACGGCAAAAATCTAGATCGCGAAAAACTTCAAAAAGCAGTTGATTTATCCGTTGAAAGATATTGCGGGGTAATGGAAATGTTCAGACAATTTGCCGATGTAAAAATTAATATTCACTATCATAATTAAACAGTAGATGCGCTGGAATTTAAAACCAGAAGTTGATAAAAATACAGTCAGTCATTTACAAAAAGTATTGGGAGTTGATGAAGTTATTGCCAGATTGCTTGTTCAGCGAGGAATAACTACCTACGAGGAAGCAAAACAGTTTTTCAGACCCGCATTAAGTGATTTGCACGATCCGTATTTGATGAAAGATATGGACAAAGCCGTTATGCGCTTGGAAAAAGCTTTTGAGCGCAACGAAAAAATACTTGTTTTTGGTGATTATGATGTGGACGGAACCACGGCTGTTGCGCTGATGTCTTCCTATATACAGCGTTTTTATGCGGCGGTGGATACCTATATTCCGGATCGGTATGGCGAGGGGTATGGTATTTCCTATCAGGGGATAGATTATGCGTCAGATAACGGTATCTCGTTGATTGTTGCCTTGGATTGCGGCATTAAATCTATTGAGCATATAGCCTATGCCAATCAAAAAGGAATAGACTTTATTATCTGCGATCATCACTTGCCCGGAGATAAACTACCCGATGCGGTTGCCGTACTGGATCCCAAACGGGCGGATTGTTCTTATCCGTATAAAGAATTGTGCGGATGCGGTGTAGGTTTTAAATTGATTCAGGCACTGGAGCAAAAAAAGGGGCATACTATTGAAAGTCTGGTTCCTTATCTAGATTTGGTAGCCACGGCAATTGCGGCAGATATTGTACCGATAACCGGAGAAAACCGAATCTTGGCTTATTTTGGACTGCAGGTAATTAATACAGGACCTCGTCCGGGAATTAAAGCGCTCCTTGCTCTCTATAACCAAATATCCTTTTCCATAACGGATATTGTTTTTAAGGTAGCGCCTAAAATAAATGCCGCCGGGAGGATAGAGCACGGTAATTTTGCTGTAGCACTTCTCACTAAATTTACCATGGAAGAAGCAGTTGCTGCTGCTGAAAAAATTGTTGCTTTTAATGAGGAACGGCGAAGTCTGGATCAGTCCATAACTGTGGAGGCTTTGAATCAGATTATAGAAAATAAAGAAATTAATAATAAGAGCACAGTCGTTTTTAATGCTTCGTGGCACAAAGGAGTTATTGGTATTGTGGCTTCTCGTTTGATAGAAACGTATTATCGCCCCACGCTGGTTTTTACCGAAAGTGGAGATTATTTGGCAGCTTCAGCCCGTTCGGTTAAAAATTTTGATATTTACAGTGCTTTGGAGTTGTGTTCAGAACATTTGATTCAGTTCGGAGGACACATGTATGCCGCCGGAATGACATTAAAAAAAGAAAATTACCTCGCCTTTAAGAATAAATTTGAAGAAGTGGTTTCGGACAGAATAGAAGAAAAAGACTTGATCCCGGAGATAGAGATAGACGCAATTCTTAATTTTACGCAGCTAACCGATAAGTTTTTACGAATATTAAAGCAATTTGAACCTTTTGGACCGGGTAATATGAATCCTGTGTTTTTGACCAGAGAAGTGTACGATACCGGATACGGAAAAACCATGGGACAAAAGGACGAACACATACGCTTGTTTGTCAAACAAGCTAAAAATGCTGCCCCCGGATACAGTGCGGTAGGTTTTAATTTGGGCGATCAGTTTTCTAAACTTTATCCAAGACAATTGTTTGATATGCTCTATACTATCGAGGAGCACGAGTGGAAAGGCAATATAACGTGGCAAATGCAGATAAAAGACCTGCAAATGGCGTGATAAATGTTGCGAAGCATTGTTTATCTGTGTCAAATATTTAATTTTGTCCAAATTAATTTAAATATTTAATAATCAAATGAAAATAGCAGTAGTAGGCGCCTCCGGAATGGTAGGTGAAGTGATGCTGAAAGTATTGGCAGAGCGCAATTTTCCAGTTACAGAACTAATACCGGTGGCTTCAGCCAAATCGGTTGGTAAATTCATTGACTTTAAGGGCAAGAAATACGAGATAAAGTCGATGGAAGAAGCTGTGAAGATGAAGCCGGAAATTGCTATTTTTTCAGCCGGAGGAAATGTTTCTTTAGAATGGGCACCTAAATTTGCCGAGGCAGGAATTACCGTTATAGATAATTCGTCGGCATGGCGAATGGACAACACCAAAAAACTGATTGTTCCTGAAATCAATGCCAGTTTACTGACAAAAGCAGATAAAATTATTCCTAATCCCAATTGTTCTACTATTCAATTGGTAATGACTTTGGCACCGTTGCACAAAAAATATGGCATCAAAAGAGTAGTGGTTTCTACTTATCAATCCATTACCGGAACGGGAGTAAAAGCAGTTGAGCAATTGGAAAATGAATACAGAAACCAAAAAGGAGCAATGGCGTATCCGTATCCTATTCACCGCAATGCGCTTCCGCATTGTGATGTATTTGAAGAAAACGGCTACACCAAAGAAGAAATGAAACTGACGCGCGAAACCAAAAAAATTCTTCAGGACGATTCGGTTTTAGTAACGGCAACAGCTGTCCGTATTCCGGTTGTGGGCGGACACAGCGAATCTGTAAATATCGAATTCTCAAATGAGTTCGATATTAATGAGGTAAGAAAAATCTTGCATGAAACATCAGGTATTTCCGTTCAGGATAACACAGATACTAACACCTATCCCATGCCGATTTATGCGGAGGGCAAAGACGAAGTATTTGTAGGACGTATCAGAAGAGACGAAACTCAAGCCAATTCTTTAAACTTGTGGATTGTGGCAGATAATCTAAGAAAAGGAGCGGCAACCAACGCTGTACAAATAGCAGAATATTTGGTAGAAAATAAGTTGGTTTAACATTAGAGTGTAAATAGAAAAGCCCTGCGAAACCGCAGGGCTTTTTCATTGTATTTTAGTTTTAAAATATGTGTTTACCCTTTTTTAAGGTAATCTCTCAATACATATTGCAAAATACCATCGTTTTTATAATACTCTATTTCTATCAGCGAGTCAAATCTGGCTTCTACCTGAAATTTTAATTCTTTTCCGGAATCGTCTTTTGCCACAATATCGATTAATTTGTGAGGAACTAAGTCATTTTGCAATCCGGTAATGGTATAAATTTCTTTTCCGGTTAACCCGAGGGATTCCGCAGATTGTCCTTCCAAAAACTGTAAAGGCGCAATACCCATTCCAATTAAATTGCTGCGATGTATTCTTTCAAAACTTTCGGCTATAACCGCTTTAATACCTAAAAGATAGGTTCCTTTAGCAGCCCAGTCTCGTGATGAACCGCTTCCGTATTCTTTTCCGGCAAAAACGATGAGTGGCGTTTGGCTTTCTTTGTACTTCATAGCGGTTTCAAAAACAGTTAGCGATTCGCCTGTTGGCAGATAAGTACTGTAACCGCCTTCGCGTTGAGCAATTTTATTTTTGATGCGTACATTGGCAAAAGTTCCGCGCATCATTACTTCGTGATTCCCTCGTCGGGAACCGTAAGAGTTAAAATCTTGCGGTGCTACTCCTTGTGACATCAGATATTTTCCGGCAGCAGATTCTTCGTTAAAAGCTCCTGCTGGTGAAATGTGATCTGTTGTAACTGAATCTCCCAGATAAAGCAGAACTCTTGCTTCTTTTATATCGGAAACAGGTGCTGGAATGGCTGGTAAATTTTCAAAAAACGGTGCCTGGCGAATATAAGTCGAAGCGTTATTCCATTCAAATTTTTTGCCTTTGGGTGCCAGTAATTCTTTCCAGTCCGACTCGCCTTCAAAGATAATGCTGTACACATCATCAAAATCTTTTTGTTTTAGTGATTCGTTAATTACTCCCCGAATTTCTTCGTGAGTAGGCCAGATGTCTTTTAAATAAACCGGTTCGCCGTTCGGATCATAATCCAAAGGCTCGTTGATGAGATCGATATCAACGCGTCCTACAAGCGCATAAGCAACTACGAGCATTGGCGACATTAAAAAATTCATTTTTACCTGAGGATGAACCCGAGCCTCAAAGTTTCGGTTTCCGGATAGTACGGAAGCCACTACTAAATCGCCTTTTGTAACTGCCTCAGCAACAGGGGCAGGCAGCGGTCCGCTGTTTCCGATACAAGATGTACATCCGTATCCGACCGTATGGAAGCGCAGGGCTTCCAGATCTTCTAAAAGACCGGAACGCTGCAAGTATTGTGTTACTACTTTGGAACCGGGCGCCAAGCTGGTTTTTACCCATGATTTGGTACGCAGTCCTTTTTGGATGGCTTTTCGGGCTACAAGTCCCGCTCCGATCATTACCTCGGGATTTGAAGTATTGGTGCAACTTGTAATTGCAGCGATTACGATATTTCCGTCACTAAGAACGTATTCTTTATTTTTTTGCTTAATTCTCACTGAACGCAAAGAGTCTTGAACTACTTGAGTAGGCTGTTCTGTAGATTGTCCTTTTTCGTGATAGACGAATTCTGTTCCTGATCCTCCTTCGGAAAGCCAGGCGTGCTCGCGTCTTTCTTTGGTTTCTACATAGGTACGGTTGTATTCATCTTTAAGTAGTTTAGAAAATGCTGAACCTAAGTTTTTTGCCAAAATTTTATCCTGCGGACGCTTAGGTCCGGATACGGTTGGTTCTAAAGAGTTTAAATCTAGTTCTAAAACAGCAGAATATTCAATGTTTTCACTTCCGGTACGCCACAGCATATTGTTTTTACAGTACTCTTCAACCAGTTGTATCTGTTCTTCGCTGCGGTTAGTAATCCGCATATAGTTCAGCGTTTGCTGGTCGATTGGAAAATAGGTTACTGTACATCCAAATTCAGGTGACATATTGGAAATTGTAGCCCTGTCTGTTACGGATAAATTGTCTAATCCTTCTCCGAATACTTCTACAAATTTTCCGACTACGCCATGTTTGCGCAAAAGGTTGGTAATGGATAAAACCATGTCAGTAGCTGTAGAGCCCTGAGGTATTTTTCCGGTAAGTTTAAGTCCGATAACTTCGGGACAGGTAAAATAAATAGGTTGTCCAAGCATAGCCGCTTCGGCTTCAATACCGCCCACTCCCCATGCAATTACACCGATTCCGTTCACCATTGGTGTATGTGAGTCCGTTCCAACCAAAGTGTCTGGAAATGCCCATCCGTTTCTTTCGATAACTCCTTTTGCGAGATACTCTAAGTTTACCTGATGGCAGATTCCCATTCCCGGCGGAACTACTGTAAAATTAGTTAAACCCTGTTGTGCCCATTTTAAAAGTTCGTAGCGTTCGGAATTGCGTTCATATTCCTTGATAACGTTTTCTTTATAGGCATAGTCTGTTCCGTAATAATCTACTTGTACGGAGTGGTCTATCACTAAATCTACCGGGATTGCCGGATTTATTTTGTTGCCATCTTTTCCTTGTCGAATATATTCTTCGCGCAAAGAAGCAATATCAACCACGGCAGGCACGCCCGTAAAATCCTGCATTAGAACCCTTGCCGGTTTAAAAGGAATATCTTTGTCTGTTCCTTTGGGATCCCAATTGAGTAGGGTGTCTAAATGTTCGTCTGTAATCACATAGCCATCGTGGTTGCGAAGTACATTTTCGAGTAAAATTCTAATGGAAAAAGGCAGTCTGTGAATGTCTTTTCCTTCATCCTGTAGTTTTTGCAGCGATGCAAATTTGTATTTAGTCATAGTTGTTAGTTTTTAGCTTTCAAGGTACGAAAAAAAACGATATTTATTCCTGCTATTCTTTGCGTTTTTTAGATTTTTTATTAGACGATATAACAGGTTTTCCTGTAATAAACATCACTTCTCCGATGACTAAAGGTTCTTCTTTTAAATAGATATTATACAGCTTTTCTTTTTCTATAATGGGAATTATTTCTGTAATATAACCTATAAAGCTAACCATCAATTTGGCATTGTTATTATTATAAACCGTTATTTTGAATTTGCCATCCATATCCGTATAAACCTCTACATCTGTATCAAAAATAGCAATCCGGGCTCCGGGCAAAGAAAAACCATCTCCTTCTGAAAATACTTGTCCAGAAATAATGTATTCATTTTCTGTATCTTTTATTATTTTTTGAATTTCAGGTTCACCCATGCGAAATGTTTTTCTTATTTCTTTTTTATCATTTTCTTGATTCGTATTCTGAGCCACAACAGGAGCAGTACTTAAAACAGCTGCCAAAGCAACAGTTGCTGCATATAAATTTCTTTTACTAACTATTGGTTGCGAAACTTCGTCCAACAAGTTAACAGGAATTTTGGCGCAAATCCCTTTGTTTTGTTGTAAAAACGCAAATAACTCAGGTTTGGTAGAATCTGATAAATCATATACCGTTTTTTGGCATACTGCACAATGCCTGCCTTTTTCTATAGCTGTCATCTTATCCCAATTTTCTGCGCATGGTTTGGGCATTGTAATTTTATGTTTCATGCATACAAGATAATGAAAATCAACGAGTATTTACAAAGCAATTCATATAAATGAGAAAAAGTACGATTTACAAAAGTTTTTCTCTCCCCCAAGAAACAACCACAACACCTTCTGAATAATTAGGAAAGCAAAAGTTGTTTTCTGTAAGACGGATATTTCCTATGCGTTAATCAAATTTTAGATGCTCGAACTTTACAGTTTTCAACTCCCATTCTTTGTGGTGAATTTCGTATCGATACAGATTTTTGTTTGCTTTATTGATTAATTAATAGGTGTTTAATAGAAAATACAGGTTATTTTTTAAATTCACTTTGCAAGAAATCAATTGTTTGTTCTAGTTCTTTTTCATCCATTGAGGCAAAACCAAATCGGAATGCATTTTGCTTTTTGTCTATTCTTAAAACTTTAAGTTTTGGGTTAGATATTAGTTTTTCTACAGATAAATTGGCATTGAGTTTTATCCATATTGCCATTCCGCCTGTAGGTAAGGTATATGAAATATATGGTGCAAGTTTTTCCTTTAATAAATTGTCGAGAAAATCTCTGCGTTGCTGATAGGTTTTCTTTGCTTTTTTAAGATGGCGTTTTAGCTCGCCTCCCTTGATTAAAGATGCTAAGGCATTTTGCATATACCCGTCGCCGCCCACATCAATGACCTTGCGGAGGGAGGTACATTGTACTATAAAGTTTTTGGGAGCTACCATAAAGCCTATTCGCAGAGAAGGATCTAATATTTTGGAGAACGAACCAATGTAAATTACATTTCCCTCATGATTTCCGCTTGCTAAAGGCAGATAAGGCGATGAGGTGTAGTGATAATCATAATCGTAATCATCTTCAATAATAGCAAAATTATATTGTTTGGAAAGCTCTAAAAGTTTTATTCTTCTGTCTACGCTTAAGGTCACCGTAGTCGGATAATGGTGGTGCGGAATAACGTATACAGCTGTAATCTTTTTCTTTTTACACAAGACTTCAATAGCGTCTGTATCAATTCCATGTTCATCTACGGTCACTTCCGTCAGATTAGATCCTGTTTTTTCAAATGCTTTATTGGCAACCGGATAGCCGGGCTTGCCTACAATAATATTTGTATGTGAATCCAAAAGCAGCCGGGAGGTGAGATAAATGCTCATTTGTGCACCGTGTGTTATTAAAATATTGTCGGCTGAAATATTTAAACCTCTTGTTTCTGACAGATATTGAACCATTTCTTCTCTTAACTTCAAGGTACCTTGTTCTGTTCCTAAATGAGCATTTTTTATAGTATGCCTTTTAGAAGTATAAGATCGGTAGGTTTTTAACAACTCATCAATAGGTGATAATCGTACATCCGGATGCCCGTCATCAATTATGATATCAGGAATATTTTCCGTTTTGGTTTCGTCAATATGTTTATTTGTAATTTTTAAAGGAAGATTAAAATTGTTGTCATAAGAGATGCTGCTTTTTAAACTGTTCCATTTTTGGGGTTGAAGTATAGGAATATGCTCAGAAACACAAGCTTGTTTTTTAGGAATAATTGTTATCCAGTCTTGTGCATTTAGTTCTTCGTAGGCAGTAATAACTGTTTTGCGGTGCACATTTAGAATTTTTGCCAGTTTTCTGCTGCCTGGTAGGGGCGTGCCGGCTTTTAACGTACCATTTTGAATAGCGTTTATAATGCAAAAAGCAATTTGGTTGTAAAGCGTAATATTGCTTTTTTTATCAATGGAAATAATGTGCTCGAACGGAAACATACTGGACTGCTTGCTAAGTAAAATCTGGTATACAAATATAGTCCTGTTTAAAAGTATTTTCGCATTATAAATCAAAATATTTTAAACAATGGATTACACAATTAAAAAAGCAGGTCTGGAAGACTTGGACACCGTGGCAGAATTATTTAATTTGTACAGGATTTTTTATCGTCAAGCAGATAACTATGAAAAATGCAGAACTTTTATACAAGAGCGCTTGGATAACGAGCAGTCCAATATTTTTCTGGTTTACATTGGAGATAAAGCTGTTGGTTTTGTTCAGCTGTACAAATTATATCACTATATTAAACTCCAAAAACAGTGGTTGTTGAGCGACTTATTTGTTCATCCCGATTATAGAGGAAAAGGGCTTTCTGTGGCTTTGATAGACCGAAGTAAAAAATGGTGTGAAGAAACAGAGGCTTGCGGATTGATGCTTGAAACTGAAAAAACGAACGATATCGGCAATCAGCTGTATCCGCGTTGTGGTTTTGAGTATGATGGATCTCACAATTATTATTATTGGTGGAAATAAAAACAATGGCAGACGAATTAAGTCTGCCATTATTTATATCTTAGTATGTTATGAGTAAAGAAATTTTAGACAATTTAGAAGATATTCTCAAAAGAATAGAAAGAGCCTGTATCAGTAGTAACAGAGCTCCTGAGGAAGTTAAGCTATTATTAGCCACTAAAACGGTATCTGCTGATCGAATCAAAACAACACTACAAGCAGGACAAAAGTTGATAGCCGAAAATAAAGTACAGGAATTAAAACAAAAATATGAAGCACTAAAAGAGATTCCGCATACCAATCACTTTATTGGGCATCTTCAAACCAATAAAATTAAAGATATACTGAAGTACGATGTTACCTGTATTCAATCGCTTGACCGCTTAGATTTAGCTGAGAAGTTGCAACAGCGCTTGGAGTACGAAGGTAAAACTATAGAAGTGCTGATACAGGTTAACACTTCCGAAGAAGAAAGTAAGTTTGGTGTACATCCTGATCAAGCGATAGAATTGGTAAAGCAAGTTGCGCAATTTGACAGGCTTAAAATCAAAGGCTTAATGACGATTGGACTGTTCAGTGCCGAAACGGAAAAAGTGCGCCGCTGTTTTCGTTTGTTGAAAAATATTCAGGAACAAATTATAGACATGAATATCCCGAATGTTGATATGCAAGAACTCTCTATGGGTATGAGCGGAGATTTGGAAACCGCAATTGAAGAAGGCGCAACTATTGTGAGAGTTGGAACCGCAATTTTTGGACAACGGATTTATCCCGACAGTTACTACTGGAATGAAAAGAAATAAAATTGTAATAAGCTGATATATATCATTTTTTGATCAGTTCACGGGCTTTAATTTTACATTATAAAACTGAAGAATCTGAGAAGATGAAAATAAAACAGATATATACCGGATGCATTTCACATGCAGCTTATTATGTAGAAAGCAAAGGGGAAGCCGCAATTTTTGACCCTTTGAGAGATACGCAGCCTTATATAGATAAAGCAAAGGCAGATGATGCAGTAATTAAATATGTGTTTGAGACTCATTTTCATGCTGACTTTGTAAGCGGTCATTTGGATTTGATGAATAAAACAGGAGCAAAGATAGTATTTGGACCTACAGCAATTCCAAATTATGATGCAATCATTGCGGAAGACAATCAGATTTTTGAAATAGGAGATATTAAAATACAGGTATTGCATACTCCGGGGCATACAATGGAAAGCACAACCTATCTTATTTATGATGAATCAGGCAAAAAACATGCTATTATTACAGGAGATACTCTGTTTATAGGTGATGTTGGACGACCTGATCTTGTACAGTTAGTGAAGTCGGATTTAACGGAAGAAATTTTAGCACGCCACTTATTCAGATCTTTGCGAGATAAAATTATGACACAGCCGGATCATTTAATTGTATACCCCAATCACGGGGCAGGGAGTGCGTGTGGTAAAAATATGAGTAAGGAAACAATGGATACGCTCGGAAATCAAAAGCAGACGAATTATGCTTTAAGAGCTGATATGACGGAGGATGAGTTTGTTAAAGAAGTTTTGTTTGGGCTAACGACACCTCCGCAATATTTTCCTAAAAATGTATTGATGAATATTGGCGGATACGAAAGTTTGGATAAGATTATGGAAAGAGCCAATCAATCTTTGTCTTTGACTGATTTTGAACACACTATTCAAAATAAAGATGTACTTATTTTAGATACTCGCGATGCTTCTGATTTTGCGGTAGGGTTTATTCCGGGAAGCATCAATATCGGGTTAAACGGACCATTTGCGACGTGGGTAGGCGAGTTGATTGCAGATATTAAACAACTTGTTGTATTGGTTGCCGATAAAGGTAAAGAAGAGGAGAGTATTATTCGTCTTTCGAGAGTGGGATATGACTGCACAATCGGATATTTGACAGGCGGATTTGACACGTGGAAAAATGCAGGTAAAGAGATAGAGAAAATAGAAAGAATCTCTCCTGTTGAAATGGATAAATGGTACATAGAAAATGCTGACAGGGTTTTATTGGATGTTAGAAAAACGGGAGAATATGAAATAGAACATTTAAAAGATGCTGTTTTTGTACCGCTGAACAAATTAGAGCTGCAAATCAACAGTCTAAATATATATAGCGATTATATAATTTACTGTGCAGGAGGGTACAGAAGCATGATTGCAGCATCTTTAATGCTTAAAAGCGGATTTAAAAATGTGTGCGATGTATCAGGAGGATATGGAGAAATAGCAAAGTATAGCAAATTGAGGAAAGAGAGTTTGACAACAGTGTAATCATTTCATAACAAAAGAAATAATATTTGGTGTTGGTTTTATATAATTGTCGGTTATTCAAATTTTAAAGATTATTTTGGACAAAACAGATTTTTCATGGTAAGAAAGTTTTTTTATGAGTAACCGACTACTACAAGAGGCAGTGTTAATGTGGAGACACTGCCTCATTTTTTATTATTGCTTAATCTTAAGTATTAATTTTTTAGATTTGTGATGTTTAACAGATTACTATTAAGAATATGGACAATGCCAGAATTTACAGAATGACATTTGCGAGTGTCTATCCGATGTATGTCCAAAAGGCAGAGAGAAAGGGTCGTATAAAAGAAGAAGTAGATACCGTTATATTTTGGTTGACAGGATATGATAAAGTTCAGTTACAGCAACAAATAAACAATCAAAATGATTTTGAAGCCTTTTTTGATCAGGCACCGAAAATTAATCCGAATGTAGCTAAAATTACAGGTGTAATTTGTGGTTATCGGGTAGAAAATATAGAAGATCCGTTAATACGGAAAGTACGATATTTAGATAAGTTGATTGATGAACTGGCTAAGGGAAAGCAACTGGAAAAGATTTTAAGGGCTTAAGGTTTATATTTGCGTTTGTATAACGATTTATAGAATAACAAAAAACCGCTGTGTTAGACAGCGGTTTTTTATTTTGCAGAAAGGAAGGGATTCGAACCCTCGACACAGTTACCCGTGTACTACCTTTCCAGGGTAGCCTCTTCAACCACTCGAGCACCTTTCTATTTTGTTTGCGGTTGCAAATATAATAAAATTATTGTTCCATTTCTCCACAAATAGGAGTTTCAAATGCTTTTTTAAAATCGGGGATATTTTTTTGGCGTAATAAAAACATCAGTTTAGTGATAGCTGCCTCAGTTGTAATATCTTTGCCCGAGATGACGCCTATTTCTTTGAGTTCTGTGCTGGTTTCGTATTTACCCATTAATACACTACCGCTGGAGCATTGGGTAACATTAATAACCTTTAAACCCTTTTGTATTGCCGTTTGTAGAGTACTTATAAACCATTTTTCAGTGGGAGCGTTGCCTGAACCATACGTTTCAAGTACAATTCCTTCTAAGTCTTCGATGTTTAAAATAGTTTCTAAAACTTTTTGCTGAATGCCGGGAAATACTTTTAAAATCATTACGTTTCTTGACATTTCTTTGTGTACTGTTAGCGGTAACTTTGCTTCTTTAAAGACTAACAGAGGCTTGTTTATGCGTAGGTTAACCCCCGATTCTGCTAAGTGCGAAATATTTGGTGAGGTAAAAGCGTTAAATAGCTCAGCACTTACTTTTGACGTGCGGTTTCCGCGATATAGCTTGTACTCAAAATACAGGCATACTTCTTGAATTACCGGCATATTGTTATCCTGAAGGGCTGCAATTTGTATAGCTGTGATAAGGTTTTCTTTAGCATCCGTACGCAAATCGCCGATAGGGAGCTGAGAACCTGTTAAAATGACGGGTTTATGCAGGTTTTCGAGCATAAAGCTCAGTGCCGAAGCCGAATAAGACATGGTGTCCGATCCGTGAAGAATAACAAATCCGTCAAATTTAGTATAGTTTTTTTCAATAATCTCTGCCATTTGCGTCCACAGTTCGGGGCGCATATCAGAAGAATCAATAGGCGTTTCAAAAGAAATAGACGATATAGAACAATCAAGCAAGTGAAGCTCTGGTATACGATCTACCAGTTGATTAAAGTTAAAAGCGCGTAAAGCTCCGGTTTTAAAATCCTTAACCATGCCAATGGTACCGCCGGTATAAATTAAAAGAATTGATGGTTTATTGCTCATTTGTTAATTTTAATTTATTGATAACCGGATTAGCATACATGGCTAAAAAACTATCTACTACAGTTTTGTCCTGTTTGTTGACGCGCAGTTCTAATCGACGTTCGAAAAGCAGTTTTTCTTTCTCTGTATATTTATTCACAAATCTGTTGCTGTTGTGCAAAATATCATACGCTACATAATTGGTAGGCCAAAGGTAATAATCCTTTATAATTGATCGGTCAATGGCATTTGCCACTGCTTGAATCTGTTTGTTGACTTTATCGGTGCTATTTTTGATTTCGTCCAGTTCGCTGTCCAGAATATTGCCAATATGAATGTGAATTCCCTTCTTTTGTCCTACAATACCGCTGTATAGATTGATGAAGTCTTCGTTTTTCTCTTTGATATATATTTCATCTTTAGCTTTGGCGATAATTTGAGGCATTTTTAAGGCATCTGTCGGATCGTATTCATAGGAAATAGAAACGGGAACAATTTTTATCTTTTTAAAATAGTCCATTAAATTATTTTCGTCAGCAGCCATCCCCAGCATTTTTAAAACCCCGGGATGAGTAGCGTCATTGCCATCTTTTGTTCTGCCTTCTCGCTGGGCAATCCACACCGAACGATTTTTGTTAACCAATAAATCCTGTATGTATTCTGACATTAATTTAGAGCTTTCCAATAATTCTCTGGGCGGAAGATTTCTTCTTACCAAAAAGTTCCGGTTTACTTTTGCCAGGGCGAGTAAAAAAGTTTTTTGAACCAGATTATCTCCTATAGCTGATGCGGTCATAATAAGCCCGTGGTCTTTTAATGTCACATTCAGCAGAGACGTGTCCATAATAATATCTCGGTGATTGGATATATATAAATAAGCAGTGTCTTTTTCCAGTTTTTCAAATCCGGAAGTCGTTAATCCGCTGGAGCTTTTCTCAAGAATCCGCTGTATGGAATGATAAGCAAAATCAGATTGGAATTGTTGTATGGAATTGACTTGCATCAATGCTTCCATCCACTCTTCTTCTGTTTTATCCGGAAAAGTAAAACCCATTAACGCTTTGATCATAGGATGCTTAGAGATTTTTTGTAAAACTTCATTGACCTCGTGATCGTGATAATGGCGTATTGAATCAAACTTGTTAGACATTAGTATCTTTATTAGTGTAAAATGTGTATTACCATTGTTAAATGCCAAAAACAGCTTTTGAATTCGCTGTAGTTTGTTGTGCTATTTCTTCTAATGGGAGATTGTAAATTTCGGCTATTTTTTCTGCAATATTTACAATGTAAGCACTTTCGTTTCTTTTGCCTCTATACGGTACAGGTGCAAGATACGGAGAATCGGTTTCTAATACGATATTCTCTAAAGAGATTTTGTTTAGAAACTGGTCTATTTTTCCGTTTTTGAATGTAGAAACTCCTCCGATTCCCAATTTTAAGTTGTAAGAGATGGCTTGTCTGGCTTGTTCTTCTGTTCCTGTAAAACAGTGAAATATGCCTCTCAAATCGGGTGCTTTTTCTTTCTCTAAAACTTCAAAAACTTCGTCAAAAGCATCTCTGCAATGAATATTAACAGGCAGAGCATGTTTTTTAGCCAGTTTTATCTGATGCTGAAAGGCTTCTTGCTGAATTTCTAACGTTGATTTATCCCAATATAAATCAATTCCGATTTCGCCTACGGCATAGAATTTTCTTCTGGCTAATTCTGCTTCTACGAAAGTTAATTCGGATCGATAGGTTTCTGGTTTAACATCGGTAGGATGTAAGCCTGTCATCAAAAAAATATTTTCCGGAAATTCTGTTTCCAAATCATACATAGATGCTGTATAGCTTGAATCAATCGCGGGTATAAAAAAACGCGTAACCCCATTAGATATTGCGCGAATTATTGTTTCTTTGCGATCGTTAGCAAATGCATCGGAATAAAGATGTGTATGTGTATCGGTAAAAATCATTCCTTGTATGTTTTTTTCTAAACGATGTTTTAAAATACAAAAGTACCTTATAAAAAGAATTTAAACTACATTTGAGAGATGGAAAACTTAAAAGATTTATTAAAAGGAGAAGGATATAAAAAAGTATCTTTCAAAATATCCAAAACCCAGCATCTTTTTATAAGAGCAAAGATTAATGGAGTTTGGGGAGATTTTATCTTAGATACGGGGGCTTCAAATAGCTGCATAGATTTTTCTTTTATTGATTTTTTTAATATAATTCCCTCAGATTCAGATACGAAAGCTTCCGGGGCTGGAGCAAACGGAATGTTTACTCAGGTCACTTATAAAAACAGTCTTCAGTTGGGCAGATGGCGCTGTAAATCGTTTAATTTTGTTTTGTTGGATTTGTCGCATGTTAACACGGCATTGACTGAATTTAAAACAAAAAATGTCCATGGTATTATAGGAGCGGACGTTTTGCTGAGAGGAAATGCAATTATTGATTATAAAAATAAGCTGCTTTACATCAATTAGCTCCTTTGTGTCTGGTATATTCTCGGGCTACTTCTTCTAGTTCGCTATACCAGTCGGTACCAAATTTTCGGGTGAGCGGATCTTTTAAAAATTTATATACGGGAACTTCAAGCTCTTTGCCTAACTTGCAGGCATCGCTGCAAATGTGCCATTTGTGGTAGTTAACAGCAGAAAAAGAAGAAAATTCTTTAATACGGATGGGGTATAAATGGCACGAAATAGGTTTTTTCCAGTTTGTTTTTCCTTTAATATATGCTTTCTCGATGGCACATAAAGCCATGCCATTTTCAAATATAACATAGGCACATTCACCTCCGTTAATCAACGGAGTTTCATATTCACCGTCTTCTCCGATAACAGATGTTCCCTGTTTTTCTATAGCTTTAACTCCTTCAGGACGCATGAAAGGTTTTACCTGATCAAAAATCTCATCCAAAACTTTAGTTTCTTCTTCATCTAAAGGCGCTCCAGCGTCACCGTCAATACAACATTGACCTTTACAGGCAGATAGATTACATACAAATTCTTTTTCCAGAACTTCTTCTGATACGATGGTTTTTCCTATTTGAAACATAATTGTCAAAATTAACGGGAACAAAAGTACGAATCTTTTCGTGAAAACTTTTTTAATTGATAAACCTGCTTTAGAAAGATGTTTTTATAAAAGGCAGTGATTAGGAATGTTAAAGCTCTATTTAAAGAGAAAAACGGGATAGATATGGAAAATAAGGTGCTTTTAATTTATTTGGGTTGATCACAAGCTGTTAAAGTAGTTTTTACGAATGTTAAAGACTTGCAGGTGTAGATTATAATTTTGTATTTTCGGGAAGTATAAACAAAATGGATGTTTTTATAATGAAAATTTTTAATTATGTGATTATTGTTGTCATTGCCGCATTGATTGTTATGAATATTACGATGCTTGACTTTAATAATCTTTTTCATGGAGATAGTTTAATTGCTTTAATAGGTATTATTGCTCTTTTATGTGCTGTGTGTATTGTCCTTATTTATAGGACCTCCAAGTTGATAGACGAGAAAACTAAATAAGCACAGCAATGTTTGATGTATTTATAATAGGAGGTGGAGTCTCTGGTGTTTCATGTGCTCAGATTTTGGGTAGCGCACATAAAAAGACTTTTGTTGAAGGTAAAAAAATAGGGATTGTCATGCATCAAAAAGCATCTATGCTGCAAGATGCAGTTTTTTATAATGCCTACGGAATACCGCCAGGTACATTGGGTAGTGATTTACTGAGGCAATCAGTTGAAAATCTAAAAACGTACAGTCACATTCAGCAGATTGAAGGAGAAAAAGTGTTATCAGTTAAAAGAGAAAAGGATTATTTTATTATTTTGACGAATAAAAACACTTACCAATCCAGAATAGTTGTAGTAGCGGTTAATTCCGGTTCTGGCTTTGCAATTGACGGGTTGATGGAATATGTTGAACCGCATAAAAAATCAATTCCGGAAAAAAATAGAATTCAATTAAAAAATAATGATCATCAGGTAGCTGAAGGATTGTATGTAGCCGGAACATTAGCAGGGCACCGAAGCCAGCTGACAATTGCTGCAGGAAGCGGAGCGGCTGTGGCAACCGATATACTGACTTTGTGGAATGAAGGTACAGAAACACATAGTCATGATAGTGTTAGAAAACATAAAATAATAGTATAAAAATAATTTTTAGTGTAGTTTTTTTGAAAGAGCTGTTTTGTAATTGCAAAACAGCTCTTTTGTTTGTGTTGATAATGAGTTAGGTATGATATAATAATGCTTTTAAAAATTTCGTATCTAAAAAAACTTATTTATATTTGCTTCCATGCAGAGGAAGAATTATATAGCAAGGGTACTGTTGTTGGTGGCGTTTATGTTTACCATTGTCTTTCAATTTACTCACAGTTATTCACACATTCTTTCAAGTGTACTTTATGAAAATGAACACAGTACACATGCTCATTTTAATGAAAAGAGAGAAGATACTGGTAAAACGTTGGAATGGAAAGAAAAACATTCTCCAATAGAAAAATGTTTTGCCTGTAATTTTATTTTGAATCCTTGTCTTTCGGTTGATATTGAACAAATTGTTTTTTATAATTATGAGACAATCCGGAAAGTACAGGATGCTATCAGTGAGCGTTTCATCCCTCTATCTCATATTTATTATTCTCTTCGCGCACCTCCTTTTACAGTTTAATCATCCGTTAGTACATATACCTTTTGCGAGGTATTTGCGTTTAATTAAACTTTAAAATACAATGAAAATTTTATTTTGGGTATTATTTTTAATGATACCTGTTTCGATATATTCCCAGCAGTTCACAGTTCAGGGTGATATTTCTGACCAATACGGCATGCCATTGATTGGAGGAACTGTTTCTATGAATGAGCAGACTTTGATGTCCGGTTTAAAAGGAGATTTTAATTTTAAATCGATTTCCTCAGGAGGTTACCGGTTAAAAATATCTTATATAGGTTATCATGCTGTGGATACGCTTTTAACAGTAAATTCAGATATGAATCTGCATTTCCATTTAAAAGAAGATACTACTCTTTTAGATCAGGTGGTAGTTTCAGCTTCGGGAAGCAAATCTGTAAACCATGTAGAAAAAGTAACAAATCAGGAATTAGTAAGTCGCTTTTCTGGCTCCTTTGCCAAAACGCTTGAATCTGTCCCGGGAGTCAACGCCATGGAAATAGGTGCAGGGGCATCCAAACCGATGATTCGCGGATTAGGGTTTAACCGAATTGCAGTAGCAGAAAATGGAGCTAAACAGGAGGGGCAGCAATGGGGCGCTGACCATGGATTAGAAATAGATGCTTTTAGTACTGAAGAGGTTGAGGTAATCAAAGGTGTTGGAACAATTGAGTATGGAAGCGATGCCATTGGAGGAGTGATTAAAATAAACAATGAAAAAGTACCTCAAGTTCATTCTTTCACCGGAAACGCAACGTTTTTCGGCAAAACGGTAAACGATTCTTACGGAGCATCTGTACAGGTAAAAGCCCGGGAGGATAACTTTTTTTATAAATTTAAAGTTACAGCACAGGATTATGCTGATTACCGTGTACCAACTGACAAAATTTATTATTTAGACACACAAATTCCTATTTATGGCAATAGGATGAAAAATACAGCTGGAAAAAATTTATCGCTTTACGGGCAGATAGGTTATGTAAAAAATCAGTTTAAAAATATCTTAAGTATTAGTAATGTGTACGACAAAAGTGGCTTTTTCCCCGGATCCCATGGAATACCTGATATTACGACTGTTGTAGATGACGGAAATCACAGGAATGTGGAGCTGCCTAATCAAAATGTAAATCACTTTAAGATTATCAATTCGACAGTGATTGACTTGACCGATGTTGAGAAATTGTCATTCGTACTTGCTTTTCAAAATAATAAAAGACAGGAAAAGAGCCGTTTTCATACACATTTTAGCAATCAGGAGATGCCCGCTTCGGATCCTGATTTAGAATTGCAGTTTTCGCTCAATACGTTTGATGCTTCTGCAAAATACGAATATCTTTCGCCGAATAATCACAAATCTACGATAGGTATACAATACAATTACCAGAATAATACAATTGCCGGATACGGATTTTTGTTGCCCAAATTTAATCGATTTGGTATTGGTGCATTTGCTATGCATGAGCATTATGTGAATAGCAAGTTGTTGTGGGAGGCAGGTTTTAGAGCAGATTATGCTAAAATAGATATAAAGCCTTATTACGATGAAATTCTGTATGAATATTTGACTGATAAAGGACATTCTTCTGAATTTGCTGGTGATTATGCCCAGAGGAGTCGTCCGCTGGATAAAGATTTTACAAGTGTAAACGGTATGATTGGTGCAAAACTGGAAGTGACTTCCCAGCTTAATCTAGGAGCAACCCTGGGAACTAATTTCAGATTTCCTACTGCTATAGAATTAGCTTCAAATGGAGTACACCACGGAGCATTCCGACACGAAAAAGGAAATCCGGATTTAAAACCAGAGCAAGGTTTAGCTTTTGATTTTAGAGCGACATATGAAACGAAAGATTTTAGTACAACGGTGAGTCCGTATGTTTATTATTTTAGTAATTATATATTTTTAAAACCAACAGGAAGCTTTTCTGTTTTACCAGACAGCGGACAAATTTACGAATACTCCCAGTCCAAAGCTTTTATTTCGGGGTTAGAATGGAAAGTGTCTAAAACAATGTGGGATCACTGGTCTGTAGAAGGGATTTTTGAGTATATCTACAATAAGCAGTTATCTAACGGAAAAGGAGGAAATTACCCTTTGCCTTTTTCACCTCCAATGAATTTCTACGGCAGGTTGAAATATGAATTCAATGATTGGAAATTTTTTAAACAGCCGGAAATTAATATCAACGGAAAGTGCTATGCCAAACAGGAACGCATTGCACAGGGAGAAGAGATAACGCCAGAATCAGTCAGTTTTGGCGCAGGAGTATCATCTACATTAATGCTTGGAAAAATAGAAGCGAAAGCCAGTCTCACTGCAACTAACATTTTTAACCAGAAAATACTCAACCACATGAGCTTTTACCGTCCGTTACAGATACCGGAACTTGGAAGATCAATTCAGCTAATGGTACAAATACCTTTTTAATGAAAAGGGTCGTTACAAAAAATATATGGTTTGCTTTTATGCTCACGGTTTTTATTGTACCTCATGTGAGTAACCTTCTGCATTTTGTCATTTTTGATCATAATTACAGAGATAGAAGCAATCAAACGGAATGGGTAAACGCAAATACAGTTCATTATTGCGATCAATTTCTGTTTAAATTTTCGCCTGTTGTTGAAATTGCTTTTTTTCAGTGGGATTTTTTTATAGAAAAAGTTTACAGTGTTGTTCCGATTGAAAGAGAGATAAAAGTTGAACAGCAAGAACGTAGTCCTATAAGAATGAGAGGACCTCCGAATTTGTTTTTTGATTCAGATTCACCTTGCGATTTACAACTAAAATTAATTTAAAATTTAAAAAAACATGAAGACTTTAAAATATATAGTAATAGTAGCACTGGCAAGTGCTTTTACATCTTGTTCATCAAGTGACGATAGCGTGGATACAGAAAAACCGGTGATTGTTTTAAATGCTCCGGAGGAAGGAGCAAAGCTGGAAGCTGGTAAAGATGTCCATTTTGATATGGAAGTGTCTGATAACGAGGCTTTGGGTTCGTATAATGTTGATATCCATAACGATTTTGACGGGCATACTCACGGTATTGTTGCTATGGCAGAAGATCATGATCATGAAGATGAAAATGAACACAGAACGCCTTTTCAATTTAATAAAACCTGGGACGATATTTACGGAAAGAAAAACGATGATGTTCATCATCATGAAATCATAATTCCGGCGGATGCCAAAAGAGGCAAATATCATTTTGTGGTAAAAGTATTGGACAAAGCGGGAAATCAGGAAATGGTTTATCGAAATATAGAAATTGTTGATCCCGGAGAAGGGAATTCTGATCACGACCATGATCACGATCACGACCATGAATAAAAAAATCGGGAGTATTATACTCCCGATTTTTTTTGTAAAGTAATCTGATCTTACATTTTTACAATGATAAATTCAGATCGTCTGTTCATCTGATGCTCTTGTTCTGTACAATCTACTCCATCCGAACAACCGTTTATCAGTTGCGTTTCTCCATATCCTTTCCAAGTTAGGCGAGAACGGTTAATTCCATTCGATATCAGCCATTCTGCTGTAGATTTAGCCCGACGACTTGATAAATTTTCATTGTATTTATGTGAGGCGCGGCTATCTGTATGTGAACGGATATCAATCTCCATATTAGGATATTCCTCCAATACAGCAAAAACTTTGGCTAGTTCTAAAGCTGCATCAGGGCGAATATTGTCTTTATCCAAATCAAAATAAATAGGATTTAAATTTAGCACTTTGAATAAATCATCGCCTTCTTTAAACGGAATTTTTTCCGGTTCAAGTACAATTGTTTTTTCTGTCAATCCGCTTTCATTAGGAAGTATTACCATCACTTCGTTAGTAATGTATCCTTCTTTTTCAGCTTTGATATGATAACTGTCACCGCATTCGTAAGAATGATTAAAGGCATAAGTAGGATCAGCATATTGTGTGCTTTTTCCTTTTTCATTATACAATTCATCTACCAGAGTAACTGTAGCGTCATAAATCAGTTCATTTGTGGTGGCATCTACTACTTTTATATGCAGATTCTGGTTGCAATCTAAAAGGAGAGGACGTACTTCTACGAACGAGTAAATATCATCATTTCCTTTACCGCCTTCACGGTTAGAGCTAAAAAATCCTTTTCGGCTGGATTTGTCGATATAATAAGCAAAATCATCATCAGCAGAATTTAATGGAGCGCCTATATTTTGAACATCTCCAAAACTACCGTCAGTTTTAATTTTTACTGCATAAATATCTAGCCCGCCAAGTCCTACGCGACCATTACTGGAATAATACAACTCATCATCAACGATAAACGGAAAAGTTTCCCTTGCTTCAGTATTGATTCCTTCTCCTAAGTTTTCCGGTGTTCCATATCCGTTTTCGAGAACAGATACTTTCCATAAATCCGCCTGACCAAAACCACCCGGACGATCTGACGAGAAATATAGTGTTTTTTCGTCTGCGCTTAATGCCGGGTGCGCCGTATTAAATTGATCGCTGTTAAAAGGCAAGTCGATAATATTTGACCATTTTCCATCAACCATTTCTGCGCGATAAATTTTTAGCTTGGTAGACTTTTTATTGTCAAATCTGCGCTTGCCATTCAAGATGTTATTGCGAGTAAAATACATTGTACTTCCGTCGCGTGTGATTACTGCAGAGGCTTCGTTAAACTTAGATTTTACTTTGCCTTTGATTTTTTTAGACTTGCTATCCGTTTCTAAATTTGCTGCATCTGCAGTATAAAGATTTGTAAACGATTCTCCTGTCCACGCATGTGTTTTTTTGGCGAAGTTGCTTGTATCTTTAGCACTTGTATAATAAAATAGATTGTTATGCACATAAGCTCCGTAATCCGCATAAGGTGTATTGATTGCAAGATTGGTTAAACTGTCAATTCTGTTTGAATTTTGCTCAATTTGCTTTTGCAGCTCTTCTTCATTTTTTCGGATTTTAGAAATCTCTGTTTGTTCTCCTGTTTTTTTTATAAAAAGATCGTAGTATCTTTTAGCGTCAGCTTCATTTCCTATATTTTGTAAGGTATGAGCATAACGGTAAAAATATTCAGAAGAAATATCAGCAGACTCATATTCTGAAAATAATTTTTGATAATAAGTTTCTGCCTGACCGTAACGCGCATTAAAATAATACGCGTTTCCCAGTTTTTCTACTAATTCCTGATTTGAATACCCGCGCTTATAAACCTTTTCATATAAGTCTATTGCGTTGATATATGCCCAGCGATCATAATCCTTATTAGCAGGATTCAGTCCGGTTTGGGCATAACTGTTGATGTTTCCTAAAACTAAAGCAAACAACAAAGTCATTAATGATAATCCTTTTTTCATTTCTTTATATTTTAGTAGAATCGAGGCGAGTTCACGCGACGGTATCTGTTAAACAATTCGAAGCGCAAAAACACTTCGTGAGAACCTTTGTTGTATCGTGCCAGTTTGGTAGTTTCAGCATCGTAACTATATCCTATAAACAAACCGTCTGTCAGCTGAAAGCCCACCAATCCGCTCCACGCAGCATCCCAGCGATAAGCGGCGCCTAAGGTCAGGAATTCGTGGATTAAGAAATTAGCAGTAATATCTGCTTGTACGGGAGCACCTTCTACTATTTTTAATAAGGCAGCTGGTTTAAATTTAAGAGTAGGGTTGAGGTCAAATACATGTCCTCCCATTAAAAAGAAATGCATTCTTTGGTTCATAGAACTGTATACCGAGCCATTTTCAAATCGTTTGTTTTCTAAAAAACTCGGAACAGATAAACCGATATAACTTTTATTGTTATGCCAGTAAACCCCTGCACCAATATTAGGTGAGAATTCGTTTTCTATGTCGTATACCAGCAATGGGTCTCCTTGATTTAATTGGTTTAATCGGGAATATTCTACATTGAGGAGATTTCCCGAACCTTTTATTCCAAAGCTAAGTTTACTTCCGCGATGATTTAAATCAATGGTATAAGAAAGATCTACACTGATAGTGTTTTCTTCCATTACTCCCAAGCGATCATTTACAAATCCTAAACCTACTCCTAATCCACTGTTTTGAATGGGTGTGTGAATAGAAAATGCATTTGTTCTGGGAGCACCGTCTAATCCAACCCACTGTGTGCGGTGGAGCCCAAATACGCTTAGTACTCCTCTGCTTCCTGCGTATGCCGGATTAATATTGATAGTATTGTACATGTGATGTGTGTACTGAGGGTCTTGTTGGGCGTGCATTTCTGCACACCCTAAACTTAACAAGACTCCTGCTAATACTTTATTGAAAATATGTGAAAATTTCATATTCAGTATTATTTATTAGTTTCTAAATGCAGATAACCTGCCTGCTGGATTGGGTAAACTTCTCCGTTGCCCAGATCAAAGTCGTAGGAAATTACATAGTAATATGTACCGGTAGGCAGCATAGAGCTTCCGTTTACGGTACCACGTCCGTTAGAATATCCTCTGAACACATTTCCATAAGAATTATAATCTTTGGTTTCATATACTAAAACTCCCCAACGATTAAAAATCTGTACTGTATTACCCGGATAGCATTCAATTCCGTTTAATGCAAACTCATCGTTAAACCCATCTCCGTTTGGCGTAACTGCATTATATACCTCTATTTGACAAGACAGATTGATTTTTTGAGTTAATGAGGTCTCATTTCCACAAGAGTCAGTAGCTGTCCATGTTCTTATAATTGTATACTTCGTATCGCAATCTCCCGGAATAACTTCGTCTTTTGCCGTAACTTCGACTGGTCCGCAATTATCAATTGCTTTTAAAGTTTCAGCATCTTGCAAATCTTCACATCTTATAAAGATTTCTTCCTTAGGCAATTCGCCTATAAATTCCGGAGCGGTAGTGTCCTGAACTGTAATAATCTGTACGTGTTCTGTTGTGTTTCCGCATTCGTCTGTTGCTATCCACGTTCTGATTAATTCATAGTTGTTAGGACAATTTCCGTCTATGCGTTCTTCACGGAAGCTTACAGTTGCTTTACTACATAAATCATCCGCTGTTACGGTTGTTATTTCCGGAATCTCAGTAGAACATTCAATTGTTCTGTCTTGCGGAAGATTTACGTTAAATACCGGAGCGGTTGTATCAACAATCGTAAATGTTGCTGTTTGTTCGCTAGTATTTCCACAAGCATCAGTTACTGTAAATGTAACTTCTGTGCTTCCGGTAGCACCGCAAGCTTTTGTCAATCCACTAAAGTTATGACTCCAGGTTAACTCTGAAGAACAAGTGTCTGTTGCAGTTGCTCCGGCACGATTGTTTAACCACGCTGTCAAATCGCTGTTATTGCCTGTTCCGTCACATTCTACTACTAAATCTTCTGCATCTGTGATAAATTCAGGTGAAGTAGTATCTTGTATTGTGAATGTTGCTTGTTTGCTAATACTGTTTCCGCAATCATCTGTGGCTATAAAGCTAACTACGGTTTTATTTGTATTTCCGCATAGAGTTGCAGTGTCAATTACAGTGTATGTGTATGTTACCTCACCGCAGTTATCTGTAGCGGTTGCTCCGGCATACGAAGCTAACCAAGCGTCGTAATCGGCAGTGTTGCCTGTTCCGTCACATTCTACTGTTGCATTTTGAGGTTCAACGTCAAATACCGGTTTAGTTGTATCGACAATGATAAACTTGGCCACTGTTGAAACGCTGTTTTCGCAATCGTCTTTAGCTGTAAAGGTTACTGTTACTTCCCCTGCATTACCACAAGAAGAAATAAATTTCTCGCCATTGCCGTAATCATTTGTCCACGTTAAGGCTGTATTACTGCAAGTGTCCGTTGCCGTTGCTCCTCCGTGATTAGCTAACCAAGCCTGTAATTCTGCTTCATTATCCGCTGCACATTCTACTGTTTTGTTTTGTGCTGGAGTTACTAATACTGGTGCTGTGGTATCTTCAATCGTGAATGTAGCTGTTGTGGTTATTAGGTTGCCACAAGCATCGCTTCCGGTAAAGGTTACCGTTACGCTTCCGGTACTTCCACAAGATGGTACAAAATTAGCTCCGTTGTTATAGTCATTCGCCCACGTTACTACAGAACAGCTGTCGGTTGCTTCTGCACCTGCATGATTTGCCAGCCAGTTGTTTAACGCTTGTGTAGTGTTAGTTCCACATTGTACCGTCAAGTCCTGAGCAGGTTTGGTCAGAGTTGGTGCTGTAGTATCGACAACACTTACCGTTGCCTGTGTTGTACTTTCGTTTCCGCAAGCATCTGTTACTGTAAATGTAACCAGAGCACTTCCTGTATTTCCGCAATCTGTTACAGTTAAGCCGTTATAATCGTGTGTCCAGGTTACTGCACTGCAAGTATCTGTTGATACTGCTCCTCCATGGTTATTTAACCAAGTAGTAATCTGCGCATTTTCATCATTACCACATTCGATAACTATATCAGTCGCTTCCTCACTTATATTTGGCGCTGTAGTGTCTTGTATAGTAAATGTAGCTTGTTTACTAATGCGGTTTCCACATTCGTCTGTTGCTGTAAAGCGAACGACTTTCTGATTTGTTTTACCACATAATACAGCGGTATCTACCAGTGTATAGCTATAGTTTACTGTTCCGCAATTATCTGTAGCTGCTGCTCCGGCATAGGAAGCTAACCAAGCGTCGTAATCGGCAGTATTGCCTGTTCCGTCACATTCTACTGTTGCATTTTGGGGTTCAACGTCAAATACCGGTTTAGTTGTATCGACAATGGTAAACTTGGCCACTGTTGAAACGCTGTTTTCGCAGTCGTCTTTAGCTGTAAAGGTTACCGTTACTTCACCCGTATTGCCACAAGAAGAAATAAATTTCTCGCCATTGCCGTAATCGCTTGTCCATGTTAAGGCTGCCTTACTACAAGTGTCCGTTGCCGTTGCTCCTCCGTGATTAGCTAACCAAGCCTGTAATTCTGTCTCATTACCTTCTGCACATTCTACTGTTTTGTTTTGTGCTGGAGTTACTAATACTGGTGCTGTGGTATCTTCAATCGTGAATGTAGCTGTTGTGGTTATTTGGTTGCCACAAGCATCGCTTCCGGTAAAGGTTACCGTTACGCTTCCAGTACTTCCACAAGATGGTACAAAATTAGCTCCGTTGTTATAGTCATTCGTCCAAGTTACTACAGAACAGCTGTCGCTTGCTTCTGCACCTGCATGATTTGCCAGCCAAGCTTCTAACTCTGTTTCGTTTCCTAAACCATCACATTCAACTGTTTTGTTTTGTGCTTCTTTTACTAGTGTTGGAATAATAGTATCCACGACTTGAACAGTTGCTTTTGTTTCGCTGGAGTTTCCACAAGCATCTGTTGCCGTAAATGTTACTTCAGTAGGAGTAGAGCTACATATTGCTAATGATGCCTGATAGTTGTGTGACCATGTGATTAAACCACAAGTGTCGGTTGCTATTGCTCCTCCGTGATTGCTTAACCAGGCATTTAACTCGTCTTCCCCGTTAACACTACACTCAATAACTAAATTAGTTGCCGGAGTATCAATTGTTGGCGGAGTTCTATCAAAAATTGCATATGTTGCCTGTTTTATAGTAAAGTTGCCACATTCATCTTTTGCAATAAAATCAACGATTATTGTTCCTGATCCTCCACAAATTGTGTTAGTATCCTCTATCAGATAGCTTATAGTTACATTACCACAATTGTCGGTTGCTTCTGCGCCGGCATTAGATGCTAACCAAGCGTAGAATCCGTCTGGTCCATCAAGATTTCCTAAGCCGTCACATTCCACAACTTTATTTTTTGGTTCTACTGTGAATACCGGTTTAGTTGTATCAGCTACGGTAATTGTTTGTGTATGCGTAGTTGTATTTTCGCATTCGTCTGTAGCTGTCCATGTTCTGGTAAGTACATAACTGTTTGCACATGATCCGTCCACTCTTGTTTCTTTGAAATCCACTGCAGCTGTTCCGCAGTTATCATTTGCTGTTAACGTTGGAGCTGTTGGTACTTCTGCATCGCAAGAATAAGTTATGTTTTGTGGTAGAGCTTCCACAAATACCGGTTTAGTTGTATCAGCTACGGTAATTGTTTGCGTATGCGTAGTTGTATTTCCGCATTCGTCTGTAGCTGTCCATGTTCTGGTAAGTACATAACTGTTGGCACATGATCCGTCTACTCTTGTTT
>NZ_SOAG01000002.1:89132-175789 GCF_004364575.1 Myroides indicus
GTTTGCGTATGCGTAGTTGTATTTCCGCATTCGTCTGTAGCTGTCCATGTTCTGGTAAGTACATAACTGTTGGCACATGATCCGTCTACTCTTGTTTCTTTGAAATCCACTGTAGCTGTTCCGCAGTTATCATTTGCTGTTAACGTTGGAGCTGTTGGTACTTCTGCATCGCAAGAATAAGTTATGTTTTGCGGTAAATCTTCTACAAATATCGGTTTGGTTTTGTCTTCTACCTTAATGATTTGTGTATGCGTTGCCACATTTCCGCAAGCGTCTTTTGCTGTATAAGTACGGGTAACCGTATAGTTATTCGCACAAACAGGGCTTACATTGGATTTTACATCTGTTACTGTAATTGTAATATCTGATTTGGTACAGTTGTCTGTTGCTGTCAAATTATCTGCTGCCGGTATTTCTGCCGGGCAGGATACGGTTACATCTGTAGGCAAGTCGCTGGTAAATACTGGTTTTTCCGTGTCTTCTATTGTAAAGACAGCTGTTGTGGTTGCAGTATTTCCACAAGCGTCAGTTGCAGTAAAAGTTACTTCTACGCTTCCGGCATTTCCGCAGGCAGTTACAAAGTTGTCATTGTCATGATCATTTGACCAGTTTACTGTTCCGCAATTATCTGTAGCGATAGCTCCTGCATTATTTGCTAACCAGCTGTTTAAAGCATCAGTGTTCCCAAATCCATCGCATTGTACTGTTGCGTTTTGAGCTTTTGTAGTAATTGTAGGTGCGATATTGTCGTTTACAGTAATTATTTGTTGGTAGGTTGTCGTGTTTCCACAATCATCTGTTGCTGTCCATGTTCTGGTTACGGTAAAATTATTATCGCATGCTCCAGATGTTATGGTTTCGTCAAAAGCTACCGTTGCATTTCCACAGTTATCTGTAGCTGTTAGTGTAGCTGCTTCCGGTACTTCAGAAGCACAAGAAACGCTTACTGTTGCGGCAGGCAATGTGCCCACAAAAGCAGGATTAACGTCATCATTAACCGTGATGGTTTGCGTGTGTATTGTTGTATTTCCACAATCATCCGTTGCTGTCCATGTTCTGGTTAGTGTGAAATTGTTATCACAAGTTCCATCTACTTGGGATTCAGTGAATGTTACTGCTGCATTTCCGCAGTTATCCGTTGCTGTTAAAGAAACTGCAGCAGGTACTTGTGAAGCGCAAGAATAGCTTGCGTTTTGTGGTAGCGCTCCGTTAAATACTGGTGCTTCGTTATCGGTGAATATAATATCTGCTGTTACTGTTGATGCATTACCGCAAGAATCGGTTGCTTTGAAAGTTACCGTAGTGGTTCTTCCACACGTCAAAGCTGCTCCCTGATAATCATGTGACCATGTTATGTTGCCACAAAGATCGGTTGCGGTTGCTCCTCCGTGGTTATTTAACCAAGCGTTTAACTCGTCCTGACTTGTACTACTACAATCAATATTTAAGTCAGCTAAATTTACTGTATCAATAACCGGTGCTGTATTATCTTCAATTACGAATGTGCCTTGGAAAGTAGCACTATTGCCACAACTGTCAGTAGCTGTAAAATCAACTATGATACTACGTGAACCTTGGCAATGATCGTTTGTATCTTCAATTCTATGGCTCCAGCTTACTGTTCCGCAATTATCGGTTGCTGTTGCTCCTCCGTTATTTGCAATCCACGCATCAAATTCTGTTGTGTTCCCTGTTCCATCACATTCTACTGTCATTGTTGTAGATGCAGGTAATGCAATCACAGGTGCTGTGGTATCAGCTACGGTAATTATTTGCGTATGCGTAGTTGTATTTCCGCATTCGTCTGTAGCTGTCCATGTTCTGGTAAGTACATAACTGTTGGCACATGATCCGTCTACTCTTGTTTCTTTGAAATCCACTGTAGCTGTTTCGCAGTTATCATTTGCTGTTAACGTTGGAGCTGTTGGTACTTCTGCATCGCAAGAATAAGTTATGTTTTGCGGTAAATCTTCTACAAATACCGGTTTGGTTTTGTCTTCTACCTTAATGATTTGTGTATGCGTTGCCACATTTCCGCAAGCATCTTTTGCTGTATAAGTACGGGTAACCGTATAGTTATTCGCACAAACAGGGCTTACATTGGATTTTACATCTGTTACCGTAATTGTAATATCTGATTTGGTACAGTTGTCTGTTGCTGTCAAATTATCTGCTGCCGGTATTTCTGCCGGGCAGGATACGGTTACATCTGTAGGCAAGTCGCTGGTAAATACTGGTTTTTCCGTGTCTTCTATTGTAAAGACAGCTGTTGTGGTTGCAGTATTTCCACAAGCGTCAGTTGCAGTAAAAGTTACTTCTACGCTTCCGGCATTTCCGCAGGCAGTTACAAAGTTGTCATTGTCATGATCATTTGACCAGTTTACTGTTCCGCAATTATCTGTAGCGATAGCTCCTGCATTATTTGCTAACCAGTTGTTTAAAGCATCAGTGTTCCCAAATCCATCGCATTGTACTGTTGCGTTTTGAGCTTTTGTAGTAATTGTAGGTGCGATATTGTCGTTTACAGTAATGATTTGCTGGTAGGTTGTCGTGTTTCCACAATCATCCGTTGCTGTCCATGTTCTGGTTACGGTAAAATTATTATCGCATGCTCCAGATGTTATGGTTTCGTCAAAATCTACCACTGCAGTTCCACAGTTGTCAGTTGCTGTTAGCGTAGCTGCTTCAGGTAATTCAGAAGCACAAGAAACGCTTACTGTTGCGGCAGGCAATGTGCCTATAAAAACAGGATTAACGTCATCATTAACCGTGATGATTTGCGTGTGTATTGTTGTGTTTCCGCAGTCATCCGTTGCTGTCCATGTTCTGGTTAATGTGAAATTGTTATCACAAGTTCCATCTATTTTGGATTCATTGAATGTTACTTCTGCATTACCGCAGTTATCTGTTGCTGTTAAAGAAACTGCAGCAGGTACTTGTGAAGCGCAAGAATAGCTTGCATTTTGCGGTAAGGCTTCATTAAATACTGGTTTTACGTTATCTCTAATCGTAATTATTTGATCACAGGTTTCAACATTCCCCTGAGCATCTGTCACTTTAAAAGTTCTTGTAAATGATTTTGTTCCGTTTGTACAAGCTGAAATTGCTGAATCGGTATAAACAAAAGTAGTATTTCCACAAGACGTTAAAACATTAGGTATTCCCGTTGCGGAAGGATCGGTATTTGTTCCGCAAATAATTTCTATATCATTAGGGCATTCGATTTCTAATGTACAACACATTGGGGCTGCACCTGTCACATTTAATGGTGTACAGTTCTTAGCATCTGTAAATGTAAAATCATATGGTGTCCCTGCTCCGTAAGGTGTACTTGCTGTAATTGGATCAGATGTCCAAATGTTGCTGTTAAACGTTATCGGACTCGTTATTCCTGTTCCTGTTACAGAATAAGGAGTTGTTCCGTTTAAAGTTACACGTACGCGATACGTTTGGTTGTCTGGCGAACAAATCGTTTCTACTGTACCCTGAAGGTTATTTTCCTTGAAGGTTACCTTTATTTTGCCGATGTTACTTTTACATACCCCATCTACAATAAATCGGTTGATGACATAATAGGTTCTTCCATCTACTAATGGTGTATTTAAAGGTAAACGATTTGCCGGTAAATCGGAAGTGGCTTCCTGAATGTTTTCGTACCAATCTAAATGATATACTGTAGTTGTTCCTTCAAAAGGGATATCTGCAAGAGTAGGTATTCCGCCATTAATCAAAGGATTACAAATTTCCGGATATTGATATTCCGGATCAATTGTTAAAAGAGTATCTATAGGCAGTTCCATAGATATAATATTTTCATATAATACCTGATCAATACCGGTAGCCGAACAATCCGGATTAGGTGCGCAAGGTAATACATCAATATTTTGGAAAACTGTTACTTTGATATCCCCAAAATTGTATTGACAATTTAAAGCTGTTATATTTGATCCCTTATATTTTAGAGGAACATTATTGAACTTTAATGTTTCGCCAACGTTTATATTAGATGTTACCTGATATAGATATCCACGAACTGGGTCAAGAGCGATATACTGTACTTTGTCTGTTGGTAACAAATAAGCTGCCGGATCTCCTACAATTTCCCAGTCTACAGGTAATTTCAGTGCCACTTGATATTGGTCGGTGACAGGATCAATTACTTCAGGGGTTCCTGAATTTTTGATTTCGGCATTGTAAATTGCTCTTAAAATTCCTCCGGTAGTTAAAACCGGGTCTAACACAACATTTGTTGTTCCTTCTTCTCTTAGTTCAGGGAAAGAATCGGATCCTCCATCAATAATAATGCGTTTGGTTGTTGCAGTTGTGATATTTTCATTTGTTACCTGAGTTCCGCATGTATTTGTAGCAGATGGTGTAGCAGTGTGTTTTGCACCACTTCTAAAATCACAATTATTTACTTTGTAGTAAACCTTTATCTTAACTCTCTCTAAGGTATTAAGCTTAATACTGTTTGGCAATTTGATTTCTAAAATATCGCCATTTACTACAGCATCAGCTACATTGCCAATTACCCATGAGGATGCGGTTCCGCCTGCTGCGGAAAATACATTGCTGTATTCAAATTTATTGTTGTAAGCTAATCCCGGAGCAGTATTTAAAGGAATGCTGATTTTTAGATTGTCTAGTTGAGAATCTCCTGCATTGTGTAATTGTACGCTATACCATATTTCATTGCATAAATCGGGTTTTGTATTTACTCCGTTAAACTGATCAACAACTTCTGTTTGTAATATATTTTGAATCGTTTTATGGGTTAATTCTAAATCACTTAACTTACAACCGTCATTAATCGAAGCAGGATAGCTTGCCGTTGTGCAGCTGTATCCCGATGTCAGGTTTAAAGAGCGTACTTCGCAGTTAATAACATCTGCTTTTATTAAGTAATATTTTGCTGTACCAGATGCAAAATCACCTAACTGATAAATATTTGCGCCATTTGCAACTAAAGCAGATTGAGGGTTAGCACCATTATAATTATCAACTTGCTGTATTGATTTGATAATTAAATCGCCGCTTTTCTTAGCAAACCATACACTGTTAAAGTTTCTGGCTCCGTTGCTTTGAACTCTTACAACCCATGAAACTTCTGTTCCGTCAGGACTTAGTGTTCCCAAAAGGCTGTTGCCTGCGGGTGTTACTGTAAGGGAGCCAATTCCCGTGTTATAAGTGAGATTTTGTGTATTGCTATACGGTGTTAATAAGCCTTCACCATCTACCTTATGGCCGTTTAGCGTAACTTCTATAACCTGATTTGTCGCATTAGTTGTTGGTTCACATTCAGAAAGAGTTACAATTGGCGTGATTTTTAATTCAAAACCTTCGTCCAAGTAATCAATGCCGTTGCCTGCCCCTAAAGAACTTGCTGTTATTGTTTTTAAAGCAGCGGACAAATCTAAGAGATATTCGTCATTATTAACTGCAGGTAGTACAGCAATAGTTGTTGTTAGATTTGCTATCCAAGGTTGGTTGACTACAGTTACAGTAACGCCTGTCAGTGTAATATAATGTGGTACTTTCAGTATAGCATTTGTTGGGACAAATAATTTGCGGTATTCATTTCTGAAAATAGCATCTTGTTTTTTAAACCCTAAAATGTTTGCTGAAAATGTTGCTGTGTTTGTGTTTTCTTCACAATTAACAAAATTCTTTGTTCCTCCCGAAAAGCCAAAGCCATGGGTTACGTACAAACCTGTTGCTGTATAGGTTCTCCCACATAATAAACCTTCGTTTGTGGTAGTGTCTATTAAATATGATTTTGTCGGGAATCGCTTTAATCCTATGCTTGAAGTACCTGCTTTTACTTCTATTGAAAGACGAACTTCATCGCCATCTGTTAACGGAGCTGGCAATGTGTATTCCAATATATAAGCAGAGGATGTTTGGGTTACAGTAGCATTTGAAGTAACTGTAGTTCCATTTATAATAACTTTTCCGGAAGTTGTTCTTAAGGCAGCATTAGTGCTTGCCTCTTTTTCAACTACCAAACGCACTGTGTTAAACGGACCGTTTGTAACGCGAGCAGTAGAAGTCTGATAAATTTCTAAAATGTCCCCTGTGATAAAAGCTCTGTCATATGCATTTGTTGAGGGTGTGCTAACAGTAGGAACCCCGCTGCCGTTTACCGCATGTCCTAAGGAAACTCTTTTAACACCTGCAGGACCGTTTACTAAACCATCATCGCAAGGACCGGTAGGGCAAAACCCTTTAAGTTTGGTTTCATTACATTTAAAGACAACAGGAGAACATGTTCCTGCACCATCGGCTTTTCTTAATTCACCTCCTATATTGTACCATAAATCATCTAAATTTGTCGATGGACAAGTTAAGGTTATCGGAAACTCTAAATTTTCGAATGAAAAGTCTAAATCCCTACCTGTGCTCCAAGGAGCTGTTCCATAAGTAAAAGTCAATTCCCATTTATTGCCCCCTACGTTTACTGCTGTAACTCCTTCAAAACTGAAGCCTGTAGTGGAAAGGTCATCGGATAATTCTACTGTAATTACAAATTGATCACCATTATTTAATCCTTTAAAAGGAATATTGAAATTGGTGAACATGTACTCTGCCATAAGAGGAGTACCTTCAATAATATCTACTTCACCAACATGCATTCCTGTATAATTGTAGGAAATTTCTTCGCTAACAGTCCCTCCGCTATTAACAGGTGCACAAGAGTTTGTATAATCAAAAGATGCATTAAATGCATTGTGTCCGTTGCTGAATTGCGTTGGCGCTAAAGTACAGTCTGCCGATGAATAATTTGGTGCAGGATAATATTGTTTAAAATCAATAATTGCTATTTCACCTCCTGTTAAGGCAGGAATCCGTATTCTTACTTTTTGAGGATTGGAAGAATCAATAATTGTTGCCGGTATATTATTCACAGTAATAGAACCGGGGTCAATTTTTCCGCCTAAATCCTGCGTGCTGATTTCAAAATCTATAACATCAGTAGCAGTACTTCCATTATTTTTAACTATCCACGTATTAGCTCCAAAATTGTTAAAACAGTTTATTACCGGAGATGAAGGAGTTACTGATAAGCTTGGCGCACCTGTTACTGCTAAATTGATAATGTGAGTTGCCGTCCCGTTAACTGCCGAAGCAGTGCATTTTGTTGCACAGCCATAGTATACTTCATAATCGGTAGGTGTAAGAGAGCAATCTTCTATTTTTACTTTTTCTTTAAAAGTAATGCTTTCTCCACTTTTCAGGCTCATACCTGAAAATATAAGCTGATCCGGATTAGAGTCATCAATTACCCACCCTGCAGTTGTTAAGCTTGTATAGTTGTATGAAACATGCGAAAGGCCGTTGCCCAAGGTACGGTCTAAAGAAAATTGAAATATTTCTCCATTACCCTGATTTTTAATGGTAATAGTTCGTTCAGGTTCGTTACCTATATTTCCTGTAATAGGATTGGGAGTAATATCAACCCGCAAAACCGCATAGCGGATATTGATAGCGTCGCTTGTTCCGGTTTGAACTCCGTTTGTACAGCCACTTAATGTGTAAGCTACTAAAGGATCTCCTGTTGGAGAGCCTATTATGCTGCACAAAGCTTTTGCTTTAAAGGTTATTTCTATTTCCTGGGAAGATGGTCCGGATGGAATGTTTATATCCATTGTTGCCTTCGATCCCGTTTGCTCGGTTATTGTTGCCGGAGTTCCATCTATGTTGATTGAACCAGTTTCGAGTTCAAATCCGCTCGGAAGTTCTATTTTTAATTCCCCGTTCGGGCAATCCTGACTTCCTTTTGCAATTCTAACCGCGAATTGCTGAGATTCGGCACATACATCAAGAACCGGAACACTGCTATCTGTTTTAAGTGTCTGTCCCTGCGTATCATTTGCCGATAACAATAAAAAAGAAAATAGAAATATCAGCATAGCCGATTTCCATTTTCCTAAAATTGTAAAAAAATGCATTAACGTAGTTTTATAATCCATAAAATATTGTTTTACTTCATTAAGTGATTGTTTTAAAAAGTTTAATGATCTGGCTTTTCTCGTCACATAAAATTTATTTTTTAGTAGTTAATAATAGTTATATCAATTAATTTTTTACATTGCTAATGAAAAGTGTGTTATATCGTTTATTTTGTGTTTTTTTACGGATTCTATAAAATGGTGCAATTTTATTAATTTATAGGTATCTGATAATTAGTAAAGTAATAAAATTATTAAATAATTGATTTTTTTAGTAGCAATATTGTTAAGGTAAATTTTGTTAAATATACTCTTGTGTTATTTGGTTAAAAGCATCAGGATGTGTTAAATTCTAAACGAATTATATCAAGGGTAAATCTTTTCTTTGTTGAAAAAATCGAATGAATTAGAGTGTTTCATAGCTTTAAAATCGTTTGTTTGTGTTTTTTTATCTTTTTGATAGAGAATTAATTACCTGTAAAAAGATCAGTGTACGAAATTAGGAGGGTTTTTTATTGGTTTACTTATAAAAAAATACATAAAATTTGTGATTATTAACCGAATTGATTTTGTCCTTTTTAATCAATAATTGTGACTTTGCAATTAAGTTTTGCTGAAATAATTTTAAGATGTCTTTTAGAAAGACAGACTATTTAAAGAGTACCTGTTTTTGCTTTAGTGGAGAGGTAGTGAAATTAAACTTCTGATTTGTTTGTTGCCTATTACTCGCCAAACCGTTTAATGTTAATTG
This sequence comes from Myroides indicus, assembly GCF_004364575.1. Lineage (GTDB taxonomy): Bacteria > Bacteroidota > Bacteroidia > Flavobacteriales > Flavobacteriaceae > Flavobacterium > Flavobacterium indicum_A. Next base: position 97,833 of record NZ_SOAG01000002.1, read on the forward strand.
TCTTTTCTTTGACTTTGATTGTGAATTTTTGAATAGGTGTGATTTTACCCGGTTCTATTGTAAAATCACGGCTGGTTTCTTCACAAAATGTATTTGGAGGCAATGAACTTTTTACAAGTGAAATTTGATAGGCTCCTGTTGGTAAAAATACTATCAATTTTCCTTCATCATTAGTTGAAATTCGTTGGATAAACTTTCCGTTTTGAGAGATGTTGAATACGATGCCTCCTGTTTTAGACTCAAAATCTAATACAGTTTTTGAATCAAATTCATATTGAATTTTGCCAGATGCAGTACCGCTTTGATGAAGTGGGATTTCTACAAATGACTTATAACTGTCTACTGTATATTCCATCCCTGTTGTAAACCATCCTTTTTGGACTGTTGGCTTTAGCTTATAAGAACCGAATGGAATAGAGCGATATAGTAATTTTCCTTCGCTATCGGTTTTAAAAGTTGCATTGTTAATCGTAATAAGGTAGTCTGCAGCTATTTCATCGTATTCATCAAATATATTATTGGCGTTTTTGTCGTAGTAGACCTGTGCCGTTAAAGTTCCTTTTTTACCTGAAGATGGAGCCTGTCCTTTAAATTTAATGGTCAATCCTGCCTCTATGATAAACATATTATTGGAAGAAGAAAAAGAAGAGAAGTTGTTATTTCGCATATTGTAACGATACCAGGACGAATTAAGGTAGATCTGATATTTATCTGTAGGAAGATAGCGAAGATTAATAAAACCCGAAGGAGTTTGACCTGTTGTAAAATCATTAATATAGCCTGCACCGGAACTTATAAATATTTTATTGTTCATCAATCTTTTATCTATAGAAACCGATGATATTAAACGCTGAAATGTCCGAGAGTCTTCTGTGTTTCTGGAAGTAGAAATGTATTCTGACAGAAAAAAGCTTCCGTATTGATAGCTAACATTTGCAGTCATCCACTTAAAGCTGTAAGCTGTACTAAATTTAAACTGGGGTTTTAAACCATCTGTATTTGGCAATTTTGCAAAACCCTCTTCCAATGCCAAATTGAGAGAATGCTTGCTGTTTTTGCTAAACCAATTAAAATTTTCTACCAAGCGATGCGCCCTCATAGCTAAATTTTCGGAGCTTTTTGTTGTATTCCATCCAAAACTATTACTTGATTCTGTCTGATACTGATAGCCTAATTTTATTGCTGTGCTGTTTAATCGGGCAAAATTGATTCCTGAATCAAACCTGAAGTTGGTTGACTCCATATTTGTTGTGTAGGTATGTGATTCTGGTGAAAAATCAGACATGAAAATACTGGAATAAACGGTGTGTTTTTTAGAAATATTTTTTACAAAGTTTTGTTGTATCTGTATCATTCCCCGACGACTTCCGGGAAAATAGGCAGTGCTTAAAAAATAGTTACCAGATAGTTTCACCCCGCTTATTTCTCCATTGTATTGGGTCTCCAAAGCAAAGGAAGCTTCATTTTTATTAACTGTTTTATAATGGCTCATTCCTCCGTAAATCTTTAAATTTCCTCTCCATTCATTGTTAAGGGAATAGGCTTTGTCTATTCCGATTAAATGGTGAAGGGTTTGTTCCATTGCGTCTTCTTTAAAAATATAACTTGCCGAAGTATATCCGGAAGGATTGGTGGCGCCTATAATTCCTGTTGCATAAACTCCGTAACCGTATTTTAAAAATGAATTTTTTTCTATCAAATTAAAATTTTGATCTATAAATCCTATCTGAATTTTTTTGGACTTTGATTTGTCAGCAGTTCCAATTTCTATTCCGCGCCCGAAAAGAGCCATTTCTAGAGGTTGATTGATATTTCCTATTTTTAATTGATGATTCTCAAAGTGATAATCTAAATAAGTATTGCTTATTATCGGTTCATTGGCATTGTCTGATTGATAAATATTTCCGCTAACTGATAAATATCCTGCGGGGAGATTAATATCGCCTGAGCCTATTAATTGATAAACTGTATTGTTAGCGCCTATTTTTCTGTAACTGCCAGTGAGGCTGTTTCTTTGGTAATATTGAGATTGACGGGCTGCCTCCATGTCTTGAAAACGCTTGTTTGAAGAAATATTTTGAACCGTTATGGCTAAATTGCCAAATAGTTCCTTCTCTGTTCCTCTCATACCTGCAATATTTATTGTAAATTGTGGTTGATGCAGTAATGATTGAGGCGGAAGAAATTTAAAGTTAAATACGGTATCTTGTTGAATAGCCACAGTTCCTTTTTTTTCAAAAAAATTCTTTTCACCTGTGAGTTCCGGTATGCTGAAAATAATTGAAGTATGCTGTCTGCGATTTCCTAAATTGCTCACAGTTACCTGAACGGATAAAGAGTCGTTGGAATTACTAATAAAAAGCATAGGATTTGAGGTAGATAACCGAAGATTATTGTTTTCTTCTATGGTTTGTCCAATGCTTTCAGTTTGAATTATTTTTAATTTGTCATTCAGTAAATCAATCTGGATTTGAGAAGTTCCGGCTTGTGCAATTTGTCGAAACAATATTTTTACAGGAATAAATTTCTTTTCTTTTGAGTCTAAATGAATGTCTATCTGCTCACCGGAAATACTTTGAAAACCTTCAGGAGTTTTGATGTTTAAAAAGCCGTTAAAAGGGTGATCGGAAGTATTGACAAGTGTAGCCACAAGATCCATCAGGTTTTGCTTGCTTGTTATTGTGTCCTTTTTTATTTCCATAGCAATTTGTTGTGCATAGGAAGAGAAGCAGGTGCCTATCGTCAAAAAAATAAAAAATATTTTTCTGGCTATTAAATTAGGCATTATAAAGCTTTGTGTTATTGAGGTGTAATTTCATACTGTAATGTAGTATAGTAATTATCCTTTTCCGATATGATAAAATTAGGATCATTGGGTTTGCTGGCATATTTAATATTATAATATGCGATAGTTCCCTGTGTTGAACTTCCTGATGCAATTTTTTGCGAATTTGCGCCGAGCCATATAGGAAATACGGCTGCAGAATTGCCGGAAGAGAGCGTTAAGGAAACCTGTATTGTGTTTAAAGGTAATGTGTTTCCTTGACCAGACATAAAAGTACCTTGCAGCGATTTTACTTTTACATGGTAATCTGTATTGGCGTTTACCTTTAATGCGTTGGGGTAAACAACGCTTGTTCCTTGTATATAATCTTTCTTTGTTTTTAGTTCCAGCAACCCATTGACAGCATTGCTTTCTATTGTAATTGACAATTGCGGTTTTGGGTCGGGAGGTGTTCCGTTTAATGTGGCAATTTGCAAACGGTAAACAGCGTTAATTGCTCCTTTGATAGTATTATTGTTATCATAGAATTTAAACTCTAAAGGGACTTTAAATTCTGACCAGGTAGTAAAGGCTGAGAGGTAGGAACCTCCTTCTACTTTTAAATCAAAAGGCATGTACAAGTTGTAGTACTGATTTCCTTGTGCTGTATTATAAAGACCTGCTTGTGATTGCGGTACTAAAAAAACTTCCTGATTCTGTTGCAGGATAGCTTGTAAGGGCATGCCTATTTGTGAAATTGTAGGAGCTGTTCCCCGATTAAATTGTCCGTACGTTGGGGTAGCTATTAAGCTGAGCTTATCTGCCGGAAATATTTGACTTCCGTTAGTTATGGGCTGGATAACACGAACTGATATACGCCAGGTAGGTAAGTTCAGGCTGCCGTTTCCGTCTAACCATACTCTGTAAGCGTTTGGCTTAATAATTCCGTTATACGAATCTATTGAAGCATAATTATTGCTGTCAACATGTAGATTCTGGGCACTGAATGTCCATGAAAAAAGTAATGAAAGAATATATAAATAAAATTTATTCATAAGTAAATGATAGTTCTGCCATTTCTATGGTGTTATCATCTCCGTAATCTATAAGGATTGTTGCTATGTATTTCCCTGATTCTAAATTTTCGGGCAAGACAATGTCGGTTTCTCTGAAATCACCGGGCATACTATAAAAAATAATATGATCCATTGTGGTCTTTTTTCCTGTTTGAGTATTCAGTAATTCGGGATAGATGATGCCATCTGCCCATACATTTCCTAAATTTTCAAAATGAAGATTTATGTTTTTTGTCTCTTTGTTAAACAGAAGGTTATGTATTTCTAACTTTTTGCTTTTTGCTTCCAAAGTACGGTGAAACAATTTTATGCCGGATCGTACAGATACTTTAATGTTTGCTCCTTGTTTATCTACATCGTCTATCGGATTCATCTGAGTAACATAAAGCATCGCTGTATGTACAGGAATTTCGGGAGTTAATGTGTTAGGAGCGGTCAGAGTTACTTCAATTTCTTTTGCTTCGCCCGGTTTCAAAGAAAAATAATTATCTTTTTGTTTAATATTTACCCAACCGGCACAAGAAGTTGTTAAGCTATCTGAAGGAAACATTAGATTTTCTCCTTTTTGGTCGTATTTCCAATCTCCCAGACTTACAGCTAAATCTAATGTGTTGCTTTTGCTTACATTAGTGACTTTTACGGTTTGACTGCTGCTTTGCCCCGGGTCTGTTTCATAATACAGACGAGGAGGTGAAACAGAAACTCCTGTTTGTGCAGCTGCGGTCAATACTGCAGTCAAAAAGCTTAGAAAGAAAAAAAACTTTTGCATACTCTTATGTCTTTACCTATATAAGTTACAAAAAAAGTGTTACAGTATTGCAACACTTTTTATCTCTAATCGTTATCGTATTGATTATTGTGCTACAATAGTATAGGTCAATTGCGTTGTATAAACGGTTGGATTTTGACCCGCTACATAATAATTGATATAAGCGTTTGCGTCAGCTCCTTTGTATTCTATGTTAATGGTTTTGTCTACCGCTCCGTAAACAGATGATACAATAGTTTGTTCGCTTTGGCTTAAAGCTATTGAGGTGTTAGTCGCATTTGTGATAGCGTTCGTTCCGGACGATGGTATGATTTGAATACTATTGGCTTCAATATTACCATGAGCACCGCCTACTGCTGTTGTAGTTAAATGCGCACTGCTTGATTTTACCGTTACGGCAAATCCTCCTGTACTGAATACTTCTAAATGGTCTTCCAAAACTTCCGAAGTAACTCCGTCTTCATAATCGTCTTTTGACATATATTCTAAGTCAACTATATCCTGAGCTGGATTTACGATCAAAGTTTGAATAGGGTGTAGTTTTACGTTTAAAGTTACGTTGCCTGTTTCTTGAGCTTGAGAAGCGATTCCGAATAGCATCATTAAAGATGCCAGGATTATTTTTTTCATTTGTTAAATTGGTTTATTTTTTTAATTTTGTTTTTTGGTATGCAACTGATTTATACTTGTAATCAGCGCGCAAATTTAGAAGTAGTTTTTACGAATCCATCTTTGAAAAAAGACCTAAAATTTGTTGTTTTTTACCGATTTGTTTTTACTTTATTTTTTGCAAAACAAACCTAAAGAGAGAATTAGAGTTATTGTTTGTGAAAAAGCGCCTTAAAATTGTTGTTTTGTTTAAGACCAGAGACGCTAAACTGGTTTTCAGTTTTATCTTAGTTAGAATAGATAGTATATGTGTGATATCCTTATAGTCTTTTGTAGAGATAAATAAAGCTCTGATTAATTCTGCTGAGGCTAATATTGATATGTAACGGTGGAAGCTAAAATAGCTTTATCATATTTTTTTGGATAATAATCAATAAAAATTATTGCGAAACAATAGTATACATGACATTGTAAGTATAAGTTGTAGCTGTGTCAGAAGCGTCAGAATAATCAATATACATATTTGCTCCGGCTCCTTTGTAGCTAATATTAAAATTTCGGTCTATACCGCCTGTTGTACTTGTAATAATAGGCTCTTCCTGATCGGATAAGTTTTTTTTTAAATATACAATACTGCTTTGCGTAATAGGTTTAGACCCTGATGAAGGGATAATTGCAATGCTGTTTGAAGGAAGCTTTTTTCCTAAAGGTTCATTGCTGATTACTCTTATTTGAAAACCACTGGTGCTGTATATGGTTAAATGATCTGCCTGTTCAGAAGTAACTCCGCTTTTGTAGTGCTCCTTTGTCGTATAATTAAGGGTCACTTCGTCTTGTGATGGATTTATGACCAGCGTTTGTATAGGGTGTAAATTGATATTTAGCGTAACACTGTTTTGGGCAGATGCTTTTAAAATCAGTAAACTAAATAAAAAAAATGCTGTTAAAAACTTGACCCTCATACTTTAGCTGAATATTGTTTTGTTCTATAGCTAAAGATAGCTAATTCTAATCATTAAAAAGCATGATTTTTATCATATGTTCATGTAAATATGATAAAACATGAAAAATACTTGTTTTTTTAAAATTTAGAATTGTGATATTCAGATTGTTGTTTTAATAAATACTTGTTAAAATTTCTCTTATTTCAGAAGGTGTTTTTCCTGTGTGCGTTTTAATAAAAGTGCTGAAATTGCCTTCATCATTAAAACCCAATTCATAGGCAGTTTCTGATATAGTAAAACTAGAGTGTTTCAGAAGCCGGATACTTTCACTTACTATTTTTTCTATGATTACCTGCTTAGCGGATTTGCCGAGTGTTGTTTCGGTAATATCGGTTAACCGCCTCGGAGTCATGTGCATTTGTTCGGCATAAAAAATAACCTGCCTTTCTTTTTTATAATTTTTTTGCAGTAAAATTCTGAATTTGTTTATGACATCAAGTGAAGTAAATTTTTTTAAATTCTCTTTTTTTACCATTTCTTCTTTAACATAAAACAATCCATCCAACAAAAGACCTTCTATACAGTTATGAGCAACTGAAAGATATAAAGCTTTGTTTTTTTTAGTTTCATATAAAATAATTCTGTCAATAACCAGTTTTTTCACCTCTTCTATTGGTATTGATGAAGTAATAATGAGTGGTTCCGAAGAGTGATGAAAAAATACTTCAGAATTAAGCAATAGCCCGTCATTTACCGATCTTTCATAAAAAGGCGCATTAAAAGCAATAACGTAAACGCTGTTTTCATGTTCGTATTCAGCACCAAGAACGACATTTTGTCCGGGACTTATAAACACTATATTTCCCTTAGATAATTTGTAATTAATGTTTTCTAAAGTGATTTCTGTATCTTTCATAATAATGTGAATTACAAAATAATTGTAGATATAAAAATCTCTTTTTCCTTGATTTCTTGCTATTAATACATGAGAAGGGTTTATGCTGAATCCATCTACATGAAGTTCATCGGTGATTTTGTACATAGTAAGGTTTTTAATAATTTATAAATGTTTGTTTGGTTTAAATTCATGAGATGTTCAAATTCCTACCTGTGCTATTTGACACAAAAAAAGAATCTTTTTCCCTGTTTCTCAGGTTTGTTTTGTTTTTAAAACAAGGCATCCGTTAGTATATATTAGACAGATATTCTATCAAAAAGTCACATTTTGACTGCGTATATTTAAAAATATCTTATTCTTACAATAACTGACTGATTTTTAAATTTTAATAATTAGTAAAATCAACAAATTATATTTGTTTTTTTAGCTGTATATCTATTAAATCTTGTTTTTAAAAATTAAAATATTGTGTTATTACTATGACTGATTTTTAAATCTTTTTTGTAGTTTTTCTCTGTTTTCTATAATTGCACGAATCCCGTTAACAGCATCTTCTTTGCCTCTTCTGTACCTCATACGTGCATTATCTGTTGTTGTTCCTAATAAATCTGCAAGTAATACGAAATCTCCGTATTTGATTTTCATTTTTTGTTCGCTTTTCATAACTACACGCGTTTTTTATATTACTTTTGTTTTATTGTCAAGACAAATATATTCCAATATTTTGGAATAAAACAATTAAACATCTAATATTTTGGAAACAGCAAGAGCGAGAATAATTCAATTTATTGAAGAACAAAAGATTGAGCCTAAAAAGTTTTTGGAAACTACGGGTTTAAAAAAAGGTTTTGTTGATAAATCTCATATCAATTCAAGTGCTTCGGATGTTTATCTTTCCAAAATTTTGAACAGTTATCCGGAATTGTCGGCAGAATGGCTCCTAACCGGAAAAGGAGACATGTTAAAAAGCGAAAATTCGCAAATTATCAACGAGGATAGAGAATCTTATAATGAAAAAGAACATTTGATTCCGCTATTTGAAGATGTACCTGTAAAACACCGAGTTTATGAAACCCTTGATATAGATGCCGTGCAGTGGGTAGATGCAGGCAATTGGTTTTATGGAATAACAGCAGCAATGCGCTATAGCGGAGAAAGCATGTGTGAATATCCCAACAAATGTATTTTGACATTAAAGGAAATAACAGACTATGAGCAGATAGTTTGGGGTGAAAATTACTGTATAGAAACATCCGAGTTTAGAATTGTAAAGCGGATACAGAAAGCTAAACAAAAAGAAAATATAATAGCATATAGTTCTAATCCTAAAACTTATCCGGACGGGCAGCTTATCTACGAACCCATTAATATTCCTCAAAAAAAAATACAAAAGCTTTATAAAGTTTTGGGGTATATTGTAAAATAATATCTACTTGTTTTTTATTTTTTAAGTTAACGCTTTTTCAGTGTTTATGGCTATATTTGTTTCAGAACTAATTTTATTCTAATTATTTATGAGAAAATCACTGATGACACTTTTGGTTGTAACAATTGTCATTTCCTGTAAAAATACAAGTAATGAAGAAACTGCAAAGCAAGAGTATCCCGAAACAAAAAAAGGAGAAGTAACAGACACCTATTTTGGAGAGGAAATAGCAGATCCATATCGTTGGTTAGAAGATGATCGCTCAGCAGAAACAGCAGCGTGGGTTAAAGCACAAAACCAAGTTACATTTGATTATTTGGATCAAATACCCTTTCGGGAGGAATTAAAAAAACAAATGGAAGAAGCTTGGAATTATGAAAAAATAGGAGCCCCCTCTAAAGAAGGAAAGTATACTTATTTTTTTAAAAATGACGGACTTCAGAATCAATCTATCCTTTACCGGAAAGATGAAAGTGGAAAAGAAGAAGTTTTTCTGGACCCCAATAAATTCTCTAAAGACGGAACAACCTCTTTAGGAAGTATTGATTTTTCAGAAAACGGAAGCAAGGCTGCTTATGCTATTTCCGAAGGAGGGAGTGATTGGAGAAAAGTAATTGTGCTGGACACAGAAACCAAACAAATTGTAGGAGATACATTGGTCGATGTAAAATTCAGCGGAGTATCGTGGTATAAGGATGAAGGTTTCTATTATTCAAGTTACGATAAACCTGAGGGAAGCGAATTATCTGCAAAAACAGATCAACACAAACTGTATTACCACAAATTGGGAACTTCCCAAAAAGATGACCTGATCATCTTCGGAGAAAATGAAAAAAGACGATATGTTGGCGGAAGTGTAACCGATGATAATCACTATCTGATAATTACCGCTGCCAACTCTACTTACGGAAATGAGTTGTACATCAAAGATTTAACTAAATCAGACAGTCCTGTTGTTTCTGTGGTAAATAATTTCGACAACAATCACACTGTTCTGGACAGTGAAGGAAATAAGCTATACATTGTTACAGATTTAGAGGCACCAAATCAAAAAGTAGTAACTGTTGATGCAGATGCTCCAGCTCCGGAGAATTGGAAAGACTTTATTTCAGAAACAACGGATGTTTTGTCACCTTCAACCGGTGGTGGGTATATATTTGCCAATTATTTAAAAGATGCTGTTTCTGTAGTTAAGCAATTTGATTATAAAGGAGCATTAATAAGAGAAATTGAACTTCCTGGAATAGGTACAGTGGGAGGATTTAGCGGTAAAAAAACAGAAGACGTTTTGTATTATTCTTTTACAAACTATATAACACCGGGTACAATTTATGCTTTTGAAACAAAAGATGGAAAATCTTCTGTATATGAAAAACCAAAAGTGAAGTTTGATTCAGAACAATACGAATCCAAACAAGTATTTTATACATCCAAAGACGGTACAAAAGTACCTATGATTATTACCTACAAAAAAGGAATCGATTTAAACGGAAAAAATCCAACTATGTTATATGCGTACGGAGGATTTAATATCAGCCTGACGCCTTCTTTCAGCATTGCCAATGCAATATGGCTGGAAAATGGAGGAGTTTATGCTGTTCCTAATCTTAGAGGAGGAGGAGAGTACGGTAAAGAATGGCACGTAGCCGGTACAAAAATGCAAAAGCAAAATGTATTTGACGATTTTATTGCAGCTGCCCAGTATCTGATTGATAATAAATATACTTCTTCGGAGTATTTAGCCATCAAAGGAGGTTCAAACGGCGGATTATTAGTAGGAGCAACAATGACGCAACGTCCGGAACTTATGAAAGTAGCTTTGCCTGCGGTAGGTGTATTGGATATGCTGAGATATCACAAGTTTACAGCAGGAGCAGGATGGGCGTATGACTATGGTACGTCTGAAGACAGTAAAGAAATGTTTGAATACTTAAAAGGTTATTCACCACTTCACAATGTAAAAGAAGTCAGTTATCCGGCTACTATGGTAACAACAGGAGATCATGATGACCGTGTGGTTCCGGCTCACAGTTTTAAATTTGCAGCTACTCTTCAGGAATACAACAAAGGCAACAATCCGGTATTAATCCGCATCGAAACAAATGCAGGGCATGGTGCAGGAAAATCGGTAGCACAAAATATTCAGGAAAATGTAGATTTGCAAGCTTTTACGCTTTACAATATGGGAGTTACCAAGCTCAAAAAATAAATCTGAATGAAATTTGATAAAAAAACGCAGCTTCTAAAAGGCTGCGTTTTTTTTGAACGGTTATAGAAAAGCATAGCTCAAATACGTTTATTCATATTTATAATCTTTGATTCCGGCGTTAATTTCGGCATCTATAAAGTTTTGCTCTGGAGGAATAGGACAAGAAAACTTAGGATTATAAACGCAATAAGGATTATAAGCCATGTTAAAATTTAAAACAAGCACATTGTCCGAGGGTATTTCCAAATCCAGATACCTGCCTCCGCCGTAAGTAGTCAATCCTGAAGTTAAATCAGTGAAAGGCAGAAAAAGATGTTTTTTGAATTCTTCTTTTTCTCGTATGCTGATATCCTGAAAAACATCAAGCTTTTGTTTTTTTCCATTGAGTGTAAAATGGACTTCACCGTATTTTATGTAAATAGGCTTTCTGGCAGTAGTAGTTTGCATTTCAAAGGGCTTTTCATCCGGAGTTGGAATTAGCTCAGCCTCTATGATGTACTGTTCATTAACGGGGAAGAAATCGAGCTCTTTAAATGACTTGATTGCATCTTTTGGTAAAGGAGATGATTTTTCGTTTGCAAACTCCTTGTTTAGATTTTTCTGAAAAATAATTGCTTTATCACTTTCTGTTTTGGGCTGCGAGCAGGCAAACGTTAGAGATAAGATAAATCCTAAAGCGAGTATTCTCTTCATGGCATTTGTTGTTTGTTTTTGTGGAGGAAGTAAAAGTAACAAAAAAAGTCCTGTCAATAAAATTTAACAGGACTTGGGTTTATAATACTGTATTACCTATTTTACATGAGCTCTTAGCATCCAGGCAGCTTCCTCGTGCTTTTGCATAAGACCGGTCAGAAAATCAGCAGTTCCCTGATCGTGTAAATCATCAATAGGATCTATATTTTCGCGTAGATAAATGATAATGGCTTCGTGATCTTTTACCAAATCCTTTATCCATGATTGGCTGTCATTTGACTTGTTATCTCTGTTTTCAGAAAGTTGGGTTAGTGCAAGGTATTCTTTTAGTGATGAAGGAGCATAATGCCCTAACTGACGAATTCTTTCAGCAACATCATCTACACTTTCTTCTAATTCTTCATATTGACTTTCAAAGAATAAATGCATAGAGTGAAAGTCAGGACCTTCAACGTTATAGTGAGCTTTTCTTGTTTTGGTATACAATACAAACTCATCTGCCAATACTTTTGATAGGATGTCTACTATTTTTTGGCAGTCTCCACTTTTAATTCCAATATTTGTTTTCATAGACAAAATTTTTAATGTGATTGTAATTACTGTTTATAAAGTTACGAAAATTCGGTGTAAATTCTAAATAAAAAAGACCTTTTATTAATAAAAGGTCTTTTGTGTTGTTTAAGATTGTTTTTTTAACTGATCCGCTGCGTTTTGTAAACTTTTGCTTGCTTCTTCTTTAGATTCCTCTATTTTTTTGTTAGCATTTTCTTTAGCTTCTTCTGCTTTTACCTTTGCTTCTTCAATTTTCTGATTAGCGTTTTCTTTTAGGTTTTCAACAGCTTCTTCAGTTCCTTCTTTGATATCTGCGCCAAGCTCTTTTGCCTTAGTAGCAGTTTCATCCCAAGTTTTTTGAGCAGCCTCTAAAGCTTTCTGTGCTTCTTCCTCAGCCTTTTTGTCTCCACTCTTAATAGCTTCTTCCAATTTAGCTTTAGCTTCATTTACATGTGCTTTAGCATCTTCAAAAGCTTGATTAAAATCGGCTTCAAGTTTATCTCCTGTAGTCTCTAAATTTTCTTCAACTACCTCCATGTCCGTGCTGCTTTCTTTTTGAGTGTCTTTACAAGAAGTGGCAAAGATTAACCCACATGCAGCGATTGATAACATTAATTTTTTCATAGTAATTTAATTTGAATTTGTATTCAAAATTACAAAAAAATATTACCAATCTGAAAAAATAAGGTTAAAAAATGATTATTTATTCTTTTTAATTTTTTGTACATCTTTCTTTTTCTGCTGGTTAGTTAACTCTAATGGCCCGAAATTATGAATGTAAAAAGTTATTTTCTGTTTTCGCCCATTAATGTAGGCAGAAGAGTTTACGGCTTTATATTTTCTGGGGTTAGGAAGAATAACAGCTATTCCCGCTGACTCATAAGCGGTGAGATTTTGAGCGTCTTTTTTGTACCAATATTGCGCGGCTGCCTGAGCACCGTAAATTCCGTCACCCATTTCAATACTGTTGAGATAAACTTCTAATATCCGTTCTTTTGACCAGAATAATTCGATGAGTATAGTAAAATAGGCTTCTAATCCTTTTCTGAAATAGCTTCTTCCCGGCCATAAAAAAACATTTTTGGCGGTTTGCTGAGATATTGTACTACCACCTCGGATTCTTTTTTGTTTTTGATTGCTTTGGTATGCTTTTTCAATAGCATCAAGGTCAAATCCGCGGTGTTTTACAAAATGACCATCCTCACTGGCTATAACGGCTTTTTGCAGGTTGACGCTGATTTTTTCTAAGGGGACCCACTTGTGCTTTAATGTAAAAGGCTTATCGGAACTTATTTGCTCGTAACCTCTGATAAACATAAGAGGTGTGTAGGGAACAGGAACAAATTTGAACAAGAAAACGAAAAATATACTGAGGGCAAAAAACCACAGGAATATTTTAAAAACAAATCGGCTAATTTTTCGCCACATAAGCAATTATTGGGAATAAATACTAGGTAAAGTTACTAAAAAACACGTTCAAAAATGCAAATAGAAAATGGATTTATAAGCCGAAAGCTTTCCTTATGCAGGAAAGCTTTCGGCTTGTTTCTATGTGTATTTTACTTTATTTAAACGCTGAAAAACCAGTTACATCCATACCGGTAATTAATAAGTGAATATCGTGTGTACCTTCATAAGTAACTACCGATTCAAGATTCATCATGTGTCGCATGATGGAATATTCTCCTGTAATTCCCATTCCACCCAGCATTTGCCTTGCTTCGCGAGCAATGTCTAATGCCATGGCTACATTGTTGCGTTTTGCCATAGAAATTTGAGCAGATGTGGCTCTGTTTTCATTGCGCAAAACACCCAATCTCCATGTCAGGAGTTGTGCTTTGGTGATTTCGGTAATCATTTCAGCCAGTTTCTTTTGCTGTAATTGAGTTGCACCGATGGGTTTATCAAACTGGATGCGTTCTTTGGAGTAACGCAGAGCTGTATCATAGCAATCCATGGCAGCTCCAATTGCCCCCCATGCAATTCCGTAACGAGCAGAATCTAAACATCCAAGCGGCGCTCCTAATCCGGATTTGTTTGGCAATAAGTTCTCTTTCGGAACTTTTACGTTGTCAAAAATTAACTCGCCTGTGGCAGAAGCTCTTAATGACCATTTATTATGGGTTTCAGGTGTTGAAAAGCCTGCCATACCACGTTCTACAATTAACCCGTGGATGCGGCCTTCTTCGTTTTTAGCCCAAACTACAGCAATATCGGCAAATGGTGCATTGGAAATCCACATTTTTGCTCCGTTTAGCAAATAGTGATCTCCCATATCTTTAAAATTGGTAACCATCCCGCCCGGATTAGAACCAAAATCAGGTTCGGTTAATCCAAAACACCCAATCATTTCGCCTGTAGCTAATTTAGGAAGGTATTTATTGCGTTGCTCTTCGTTTCCGTATTTCCAGATAGGATACATTACCAGAGAAGATTGAACAGATGAGGTAGAACGAACGCCGGAATCACCTCGCTCGATTTCCTGCATGATTAATCCATAAGAAATCTGGTCTAAACCTGCACCTCCGTATTCAGCGGGAATATAAGGACCAAAACCTCCTATTTCTGCCAATCCCGGAATTAATTGTTTAGGAAATTCGGCTTTTTGTGCGTATTCTTCAATAATTGGAGATACTTCTTTTTTTACCCATGCTCTGGCAGAATCTCTGATTAACTTGTGTTCTTCTGTAAGTAAATCATCTAACTGATAGTAATCAGGAGACTGATATAAATCTGGTTTCATAGTTTTTTGAAAAATTTAGTTGTGTACAAAAATAATTATTTATATCTGATAAACAATTACATGTTTAAAATCTGTGTGCTGTTATATTTACTTTAAATAGCAGAGAACTATTAGTGTATTAACCATTATTTAGTGCTCCCGGAATTTGACTTGTTATTTCATCGTCAAAAGTAATGATAATGTAATCAACTCCCTGTTGTGAAAATTCTTTTATAATCTTGAAATAGTCATTGATATAATAATCCATTTTTTTAGAATAGAGCAATACAGTGGTAAGATTATTACTGAGATTGAAAATTGTATTATCGTTTAGCCTTTTTAAATGAATTTGGGTGTAGTCATTTCCTTTTTTTAAATGTTTCTGTACATTTTTTAAATCCAGGTTATTTAAGGCTAAACCGCATGCGTCTTTGTCAACTTCTCTTTTTCCATCCAAAATTTCCGCACTTGTAGAAAGTTCTCCTTCCGTAAATGACAAAATGGAATTGTGAAGAATACCAGCAAGCTTAAGGAGCGAAGTTTCGTCGGAAATATAAACAATATTATTGCTGTCAACCTCCCATACATTGACTATGTGATTGATATATTCTTTCGGAGTGTCATTTATTTCCATGCCTTGTCCGAATACAAGAACAGGAAATATCAATAGGATGCTTTGTAGTATTTTATTCATAATCAATTGTTTTTATTTTACCAGATAATTGGAGTAAGTCCCAGGTTTTGTAAATAAGCATTAGTTTGTGAAAAATGGCGATTACCAAACCAATATCCTCGATTAGCACTCATGGGCGACGGATGTCCGCTTTTTAGTACTAAATGTTTAGAGCTGTCAATGATAGCTCCCTTTTTTTGAGCGTAACTTCCCCATAATAAAAAAACAACATGTTCTTTTTCGTCAGAGATTTTTTGAATAGCGGCGTCAGTAAAAATTTCCCATCCTTTGCCTTTGTGACTTGCTGGAGTCGCTCGTCGGACGGTTAAAACGTCGTTTAGTAAAAAAACACCTTGTTTAGCCCAACGTTCCAGATTTCCGGATAGAGGAGAAGTGATGTTTAAGTCCTGCTGGATTTCTCGGTAAATGTTTTGGAGGCTGGGTGGAAGCGGAATTCCGTCTGAAACTGAAAAACAAAGACCATTTGCCTGATTAGATCCGTGGTAGGGATCTTGTCCGATGATGACTACTTTAACTTCGTCAAATGGAGTATTGTCAAAAGCTGCAAAAATCTTTGAAGCAGGCGGATATATTGTCTGTGCAGCGTATTCTTGTTTTACAAACTGTACTAACTGTTCAAAGTAAGGTTTTTCAAATTCGTCGTGAAGTATTTTTTTCCAACTGGGTTCAATTCTAACGTCCATACGTTTTGTGTTATCAAAGAGTAAATATATTATTTATTCCGTATAAAGGTAAGGAATTGATGACAAACTATTAAGTCAGTATGGTGTTGTTGTGGTTTAATGTTTAAATTATAAAATTAAAAAATAGAAATAGAGATAATACATATTGAATATAAGTTACTTCTGGTTCAACTGGTTCAATAAGAAATAGCAAATAGTTTTGATTTAACAACAAAATCTAAAATACACTATTAAATATAGAGAGAAGCTGTAGCTCAGAGTTTTTAGTGATTTTTTTTATTGTTGAATAGTAAGTTCATGTTGTTCAATTATAAATCCTATATTTATATTTTTATTAACAGAATGAGAAAGTTTGTACATTTAATTTTAGGAGTATTCTTTTTTACTTCTTGTGCCAATCAAAATTATTGGTTTTTACCAAAACAGTCTATTGATGTTTACACAAAAAAACAAGGAATTCTTGTATATAATCAGGATACGGTTCGCGTTAAAAAGACTTTTTCAATTTTAAATGAATATAAAAAAACACTAAATGTATCAAGGAGCAAGGATCCGCTTAATATCCGTTTTATTGATGATGAAGGTTTGACAAAAGACTATGTTTTATTGCCTAAACTCTTAGCTCCTGATTATGAAGATCCGCCAAAGGATAAAAGTTATGCTTATCCTTCTTATATAGTGAAATCAACAAAGAAAGATACGCTTGCTTTGAAAAGGAAAGCTTTTGAAGTACCCGAAAAAGGTTCTGTGTATTTGAACGTTTCAGTACCTGAAGTAAATTCTTTTGAGTTTACACCTAAAGGCGAAACAACGAAAACCAATACCGGCTTTTTGGGAATATCTTTGGGAGTTGATTATTACCATTCTCAAAAACAATTTTTTAACCTGAGCGTGTATACTGCCATGGATTTTTTTCTTCCTTTTCCGGTACCTTTTGATTATGATACAGAGCAGGATTACGAAGTGCTTTCTTCGAGCTATATATCCCTATCTAACAATCATAGATTAAAAAGATTTACTTTTGGATATGGTTTGGTTTTTTCACAAAATGGATATTCTATTGATTATGGGGATAATTCATTAAATATTGAGGTTCCAAAAAAAGATTCAGAATATATAAAACACATTGCTTTTGGAAATACATTTTCAGCATACTATCAATTGAGAAAATCGCTACATATTGGCGTTATTTACAGACCAACCTATTATCGTCCTAATCTTACTCAAAAATTCGGATATGAACATTTGATAAGTGTTGACTTTATGTGGAAAATTAAATTGAAATAAATAAAAAATTAAAGCTTGTTGTTGAGCTATTTTCTTCTATTTTGATTGTGTTTATTTTTATTTCTCTATTCTAGTAATGAGTTTAGAAATAGCAAAAATTGATTTAAAAAATAGTTATAAAAGCCTGTGATTTTAAAATCACAGGCTTTTATAACTATTTTTCTACGGGAAATTTGGCTAATATTTTTTGAACAAATTCCTGAATTTTTTTCTCTTTTTGTTCTGTTTTAGAACTGTTGCTGAGATAACCCGTTCCAACTCCCTGCCATACCAATGATTTTTTTTGAGTATCTAAAATATCAATGTAAAGCATTCCTTCGGTTGATGTGGTCACCATTGTTCGGGAAGGTCCCCAATAAGGATGCCATCCCCAGCCATAACCCCAAGGAGAATAAAAGAAATTGTTATTGGTAATATTTACCTGCTCCTGTGCTTTAGTGAAGATATTGATTAGAAAATCAGGGTTTTGGTCTGTCTTCACAAATCCCTTTGCAGTCAATTCCTGATCAATAGCATTCAAAATTCTTTTTTTGTCCAGGTCATTTAGTTTTACCTGATCTATTCCTTCTTTAAAAAAGGCAAAAGTTTTGTATTGATTAAAATCGACATCTTTGTCGTAATCAGAAGTAACTCGTATACTGCTGCACGATACCAAAAAGAGTAATATGGCAGCTGTTGAGAAAAATCTTGTAATTTTCATAGTATTCTTTTTTATTGGTTTGCAATCTTTTATCTATCAGGTTGAGAGTTTTACTAGGGTATTTTTTCAACATGATTTTATTGTTTTCGTAACAGCAAAATAAACTGTTACATCAATTTTTCATCTACACTAAAAGGCAAAGTTACTTTTAACAAAGGCTCGCTTTCCATGGCTCTTTTTATAGCAAAAACAGCTTCCTCATTTCTCGCCCAAGAACGACGGGCAATACCGTTATTTACGTCCCAGAATAGCATTGATTTTAAACGTTTTTCTGCTTCATCCGTTCCGTCAAGAAGCATGCCAAAACCACCATTAATTACTTCGCCCCAGCCAACACCGCCGCCATTGTGTATAGATACCCAGGTTGCGCCCCGGAAACTGTCCCCGATTACATTGTGAATTGCCATATCCGCAGTAAATTTTGAACCGTCATAAATATTTGAAGTTTCGCGATAGGGAGAATCTGTACCGGACACATCATGGTGATCTCTGCCTAATACAACCGGACCTATTATTCCGGCTTTTACAGCATTGTTAAAAGCTTCTGCGATTTTAATTCTGCCTTCAGCATCGGCATAAAGGATACGGGCTTGTGATCCGACAACCAGTTTATTTTGCTGTGCTCCTTTTATCCACTGAATATTATCAGCCATTTGCTGTTGAATTTCTTTTGGAGAGTTTTTCATCATTTCTTCCAAAACCTCACAGGCTATTTCATCTGTTTTTTGTAAATCTTCCGGTTTTCCCGAAGTACAAACCCATCGGAAAGGTCCGAAACCATAGTCAAAGCACATCGGACCCATAATGTCCTGTACATAGCTCGGATATTTAAAGTCTATTCCATTATCTGCCATTACATCTGCGCCAGCTCTCGAAGCTTCTAATAAAAAGGCATTCCCGTAGTCAAAGAAATATGTTCCTTTGGCGGTGTGTTTATTAATAGCAGCTGCCTGACGGCGAAGTGATTCTTGTACGTGATCTTTAAATTTGCCGGGGTTTTCTGCCATCATTTGATTGGCTTCCTCAAAGCTTAATCCAACCGGGTAATAGCCCCCTGCCCATGGATTGTGGAGCGAAGTCTGATCAGATCCTAAATCGATATAAACGTTTTCTGCATCAAATTTTTCCCATACATCAACAATATTTCCATCGTAGGCAATTGATACTACTTCTTTGTTTTCTTTTGCTTTCTTTACGCGGGCAACCAATTCGTCAAGATCAGAAATTACTTCATCTACCCATCCTTGTTCGTGTCGTTTATAAGTTGCTGCAGAATTAACTTCGGCTGTTACAGAAACAACTCCTGCAATGTTTCCTGCTTTGGGCTGCGCACCACTCATTCCGCCTAGTCCGGCAGTAACAAAAAGCTTGCCTTGAGTGCCTTTGTCATCAATTTTACGGCAGCCGTTTAAAACGGTAATGGTTGTGCCGTGAACAATGCCCTGCGGACCTATATACATATAACTTCCCGCTGTCATTTGTCCGTATTGGGTTACGCCCATAGCATTGAATTTTTCCCAATCATCCGGCTTGGAATAATTAGGAATCATCATGCCATTGGTAACCACTACACGGGGAGCATTTTCGTGAGAAGGGAATAATCCCATCGGATGCCCGGAATACATGACCAGTGTTTGCTGATCTGTCATTTCAGAAAGGTACTTCATCGTTAATAGATATTGTGCCCAGTTTTGAAAAACAGCTCCATTTCCGCCGTAAGTAATTAGTTCGTGCGGATGTTGTGCTACCGCATAATCCAGATTATTCTGAATCATTAACATAATTGATTTTGCTTGTTGTGAATTACCCGGATATTCCTCAATCGGACGGGCGTACATTTTGTAATCTGGACGGAATCTGTACATGTAAATTCTGCCATATGTTTCAAGTTCTTCTTTAAATTCGGGTAATAAAACAGTGTGATGCTTAGGGTCAAAGTAGCGCAAAGCATTTTTTAAGGCGAGTTTTTTCTCGTCTTTCGATAAAATCTCTTTTCGTTTCGGTGCGTGATTTATTGTTTTATCATATTCTTTTTGAGGGGGTAACTCATTCGGAATTCCTTGTTTTATAAGCTCTTGAAATGTCATTTTATTTAAATTATTTAAGTGTTTTTTAGACTGAAAATAAAAGTCTAATACTTAGTTTTGTATTTTTATATGAAGTCTGAAAAATAAGCATTTTTAGGCAAGAAAAATACTAAGGAATGCTTAAAAATTTACAGACCAATCAAAAGGTGTAAGTCAAGGAGAGCAAAGTGGTAGTTGTATTCAGATATATCGTTCCCCGAAATTTCAGTGGAATTGCGCTGTATCCGTTTGTTTTCGTGCGAAATGAAAAGGATAAAACGCCTGTATTTATAAATCACGAAAAAATCCATTTAAAACAGCAGTTAGAGCTTTTTATAGTTGTTTTTTATCTGTGGTATGACGTTGAGTTTTTGTTTAAATACATAAAATATAAAGATAGTTATCAGGCATACAGAAATATTTGTTTTGAAAGAGAAGCCTATCTTTACGAAGTACAATCAGATTATTTAAAAACGAGAAAAGCTTTTTCTTTTCTTAAATTTGTATAGCTATATGTTTGATAACGAATTTGTTTTTAATCAAAAATCGGGAATTGATTTTCCTAACGATGTTCAACTATACGTTAAGCGCGAGGATTTGCTTCATGCAGAAGTATCGGGAAATAAATTTAGAAAACTGAAGTACAATATTTTAAAAGCAAAAGAAAAAGGGTATGAAAAGTTGCTGACTTTTGGCGGAGCATATTCCAATCACATTGCAGCAACTGCAGCAGCAGGGAGAATTTTTGACATAGCCACCGTTGGCGTTATAAGAGGAGAGGAACTTTTATATAACTATATGAAAAACCCTACGTTGTTTAAAGCACAACAAGATGGAATGGTATTTGAATTTGTAAGCAGAGAGCAATATCGTTATAAAACAAAAGATGCTTTTATTGATTTTTTAAACCACAAGTATGGAGATTTTTACCTGATTCCGGAAGGAGGAACTAATGGAGAGGCAATAAAGGGGACAGAAGAAATATTAAAAGAGGAAGATGCCGTGTTTGATTTTATTTGTGTGCCGGTAGGAACCGGAGGAACAATATCCGGGATAATTAACCGTTCTTTTGAAAATCAATGCGTTTTGGGATTTCCTGCTTTAAAAGGAGATTTTTTATTCGAAGATATTCGTAAATTTGTAAACAAAACCAATTGGGATTTAATTTTGGATTATCATTTTGGAGGATACGCCAAATATAACAATGAGCTTTTGGACTTTATTAATAATTTTCAAACGCAAACACAAATTAGGTTGGATCCGGTTTATACCGGAAAGATGATGTATGGAATAACAGATTTAATCCAAAAGGGATTTTTTAAAAAAGGAAGTAAAATTTTAGCAATTCACACAGGTGGGTTGCAAGGTTGGAATGATAGTATAAAACTGAAATAATTTTTTATGTATAAGCATATTCTGTTTTTATTGTGTTGTTTGGCTATTGTTGGCTGTTCTTCTAAAAGAAGTACATTGACAGGTAAAAAAATTAAGGAGAGAGAGCTGGTTTCTAAGGAGCGCTACCGACAAGAGTTGAGAAACGGAGAGTTGAAAAAAACTGAACTTGGCAAGAAAAAAGATTCAGAAATTTTAGAAGCTACTTCCAGATTGTCTGTAACTACGGATATGATCAGAGATTATATTGTAAAATACAGAAGTACAGCTCAATATAATATGCGTGAACACGGAATCCCGGCAAGTATTACATTGGCACAAGGCGTTTTAGAATCCGGTTCCGGACAGGGAACGCTAAGCCGAAATGCCAACAACCATTTTGGAATAAAATGTCATAAAGAATGGGATGGACCATCGGTACGACACACCGATGACGCGCCGGATGAATGCTTCAGAAAATATGATAATCCGGAAGAATCATACAGAGATCACTCTTTGTTTTTGACGAGCAGAAGTAGATATAACAGTTTGTTTTTGCTGGACAAGGACGATTACAAAGGCTGGGCAAGGGGATTAAAAAAGGCAGGATATGCTACAGATCCTAAATATGCAGACAAACTAATCGGATTGATTGAGCGGTATTCTCTTTACGAGTACGATAGAGAAGTTTTAGGAAAAGATAAGTTGAATAAAGCAATAAAAGAAATTGATGCTAATGACAAATTAGAAAACCCAAATGCAATAATTGCCTCAAAAGACGACTATCACGTTGTACAAAAAGGCGATACGCTTTATTCTATTTCAAAAAGATATAATATTTCCATTTCTGCTGTTCAGGAATTAAATAATTTATCAGGAAATGCTATATCTGTCGGACAAAAATTAAAATTAAGATAACGGTATGTTGTATCAGAGAAGTAGCCAGCTTTTTGCAGAAGCTGAAAAGGTAATTCCCGGAGGAGTAAATTCGCCCGTACGAGCTTTTAAATCCGTAGGTGGAACTCCTATCTATGTAAAAGAGGCAAAAGGAGCTTATTTATACGATGAAGACGGCAATCGTCTGATTGATTATATTAATTCGTGGGGTCCAATGATTTTAGGACATGCTTATCAGCCGGTAGTTGATGCTGTAGTCGAAAAAGCGAAATTAGGAACTTCTTTTGGAATGCCGACGGAGATAGAAACGCAAATTGCAGCATTAGCGGTTTCTATGGTGCCGAATGTTGATAAAATCCGCTTTGTAAATTCGGGAACAGAAGCATGTATGAGTGCGGTTCGTCTGGCAAGAGGATTTACAAAAAGAGAAAAAATAATTAAATTTAAAGGGTGTTATCACGGACATTCAGATTCTTTTCTAATACAGGCAGGAAGCGGTGCAGTGACTTTTGGGTCGCCTAACAGTCCCGGAGTTACGCAAGGAACGGCAAAAGACACCTTGCTGGCAACCTACAACGATTTGGAAAATGTAAAAATGATTTTAGAATCCAATCCAGGTGAAGTTGCGGCAATCATAATAGAACCGGTTGCGGGGAATATGGGTTGTATCCCTCCGCAAGAAGGATTTTTGCAAGGATTGCGCAGTTTGTGTGATGAACATGGAACACTTTTGATTTTTGATGAGGTAATGACGGGATTTCGTTTGGCAAGGGGCGGAGCACAAGAACTTTTTGGTGTAAATGCAGATTTGGTTACATTTGGGAAAGTGATAGGTGGAGGACTTCCGGTTGGTGCCTTTGCAGGAAGAGCAGAAATCATGGATTATCTGGCACCTGTTGGTCCGGTTTATCAAGCGGGTACGTTGTCTGGGAATCCTTTGGCTATGGCAGCAGGTTTGACGATGTTACAGGAAATTGAAAGAGACAAGAATCTGTTTAAAAGACTTGACGAAAAAACGGCTTATCTTGAAAAAGGAATCCGGAAAGTGTTGGAAGAAAAGCAAGTTCCGTTTACAATTAACAAAATAGGATCAATGATTTCAGTGTTTTTTGATATACGCGAAGTAGTAGATTTTGATACTGCCGGATACGGAAATAATGAAACTTTTAAGAAGTTTTTTCATGGATTACTTGCCAACGGCGTGTACATTGCCCCTTCATCCTATGAAACGTGGTTTATAACTGATGCGCTTACATATGATGATCTGGATTTTACAATTGGAGCAGTAGATAAGGTTTTTTCTTAAACTAAAAATAAAAGGAGTAATAAAGAAGAGGTTTTTTGCAAAAAAACCTCTTCTTTTACTTAGCAGTTAATTTTCTATAATAGCCGTTGTAAGTGGTGGAATTATATTTTCTAAAGTTCCAAACCCAATTGACCCGGCAGTAATTTAAATTTTTTCCGATGATATTTGCAAGGACCGTATTTTGTGATGGCAATACGGTGTTCTTTTGTAGGATAACCTTTGTTTTTCTTCCAGTTATACATTGGAAATTCTTCGTGGATTTTATTCATGTAATCATCCCGATAAGTTTTTGCCAGTATGGAGGCAGCTGCCAGACTCAAATATTTCATATCGCCTTTTACGATACATTGATGAAGAATATCGGGAATTGGGGTAAACTTGTTTCCGTCTACAATTAAAAATTCTGGTTGCGGATTTAGAGCTAAAACGGATTCCTGCATTCCTTGTATGGAAGCGTGTAAAATATTAATTTTTTCTATGGTGTCTTCGTAAATATGCGTGACTTTGTATGTAAGCGCTTTGTCTTCTATAAGCTCGCGAAGTTTGTACCGGAGTTGTGATGAAATTTTTTTGGAATCATTGATTTCCTCATTTTCAAAATCATCTGGTAATATAACGGCAGCTGCCGTGACCGGACCGGCAATACATCCTCTTCCGGCTTCATCTGTTCCGGCTTCGAAATTATAATTGGAAAATTTTTTAGAGAGCATATTTGTAATTTGTGTCGTACAAAAATAAAATTGTTAAGACGGATTAAAAAATAATAATTTCAAAAATTAGATTTTCATGATTAATTTTTTATGTTTCCTGCAAGTTAAATTTTTATTATCATTAAAAATACTTTCTTAAAGAATGGTATATTGATGTTAAACAAAAAGAGAGGCTGTATTACTGTTATAAAATATTGGGATTTAAAAATTATGCTTCTACTAAGTAGTGTTCTTAAAATTTAATTATTTTTATTTTATTTTGCTTATTTAACTTTTTTTATTCTTTATTTTTTTGATTTAGAAGTGTTTTCAATGTTAATAATTGCATATATGTAATTAATTTAAAGATTACTTTTTTAAGTTTGCGGACTAACTAATTCAATTTAAATAATGAGATCAAAGTTTAGATGGACTTTAGCACTTTTTTTGGTGTTATGGGTGCAAATTTCATTTGCCCAAGAAAAAAACCTGAAAGGGGTGGTTTCAGACGAAGACTTTCCGTTGCCGGGCGTAACAGTAGTTATTAAAGGTACGCAGATTGGAACACAGACAGATTTAGACGGAAATTATTCTATTAAGGTAAATCAGGGAGACATTGTTGTGTTTTCTTTTATCGGAATGCAGGATGTCCAATATACTGTAGGGGCTGCGAATGTCTATAATGTAAAAATGGCTTCAGACGAGGCTATTTTAGATGAGGTTGTAGTAGTAGCTTACGGAACAGCTTCTAAAGAATCTATTACAGGAGCTATATCAATGATAAAATCGGATGATATAGCAAAAAGGCCAACTACCAATGCGATTGGTGCGCTTGAAGGGTCAGCGGCCGGTATTCAGGTAAACAACACTTCGGGACAACCGGGATCAGAACCTGAGGTTCGTATCAGAGGGTTTACTTCATTAAGACAAAAAGCTGTAAAAGGAATAGATGCCAATGCTCCCTTGTATGTTGTGGATGGCGTTCCGTATGCAGGAAATATTTCGGATATAAACCCTGCGGATATTGAAAGTATGTCTGTTTTAAAAGACGCTTCATCTTCTACTTTATACGGAAATAGGGCTTCTAATGGAGTAATTTTAATTACTACCAAAAAGGGATCAAAAGGTACAGGGGCGTTTAATGTAGATATTAAACAAGGTTTGTATACCAGAGGTATTGAAGACTATGATCGCTTAGGTCCGGATGATTTTATGAATGTAATGTGGACCGGCTATCGAAACGGGTTGATGGGCGGTAAAGTTTCCTTAGAAGAGGCTAATATGCTTGCAAATACTACTCTAATTAGCGAAATACTAAAAACCAACATTTACAATGTACCAAACGATCAGTTATTTGTAAATGGAAAATTAAATCCTAATGCGCAGATTTTGGATGGATATAGAGGTGATTTAGATTGGTATAAGCCTATTGAAAGAACAGGGTATTTCCAGGATATAAATCTGAGTGGACGCATAGTAAGTGATAAAGGAGGAGCTTTCTTTTCTACGGGCTTTCTAAATAATGAAGGGTATTTTAAAAACTCGGATTTTAAACGTTTTACAGGACGCGTTAATGCTGATTATCAGGTAAACGACTGGCTAAAAGTGGGGACAAATGTTTCAGGTTCTCATCAAGAATCAAATGGTTTGTCTGCGAGTAGAAATGAAGCGGCAAATTATTTTAATCCGTTTATGTATGCTCGTACTATTGCACCTATTTATCCGGTATATATGCATGATCCTGCTACTGGGGATTTTGTTTATGATGAAAACGGAGAGAAAATTTACGACAATGGCGAAAAGAGCCGAAATCAGTATGTTGGAAGACATGTGGTTTGGGAAAATGATTTAAACAGCACGCAAACGATCAGAAATACGTTGAGTGGACAGGTATTTGCCGATATTAAATTTTGGGATGACTTTACTTTCACTTTACGAGGAGATTTAAATGTTCGCAATTCCGAAAAAAGACAGTATGAAAATGCGATTATCGGAGACGGGTCAGGAAATAACGGACGCGTTAGAAGAGATATTTACAGATATAAGACTTATACAGCACAACAGTTGTTAAACTGGGAAAGAGATTTTGGAAAACACAATCTTCAGGCTTTAGTAGGACATGAAAACTACAGCACGGAATACAGTACGTTATTTGCGATGAAAGGAAATCAGAATTTTGCCGGATTGGGAGATATGATTAATTTCAACGATATGTCAGATTTGTACGATTACACGGATATCTACAGAACAGAAGGTTATTTATCCAGACTAAAATATAACTATGACAATAAATATTTTGTAGAAGGTTCTTTCCGAAGAGATGGTTCTTCTAAATTCCATAAAGACAACAGATGGGGGAATTTCTGGTCTGTTGGAGGTAGCTGGATTGTTTCTAATGAAGATTTTTTCAATTCCAATGTAATAGACAACTTAAAGTTAAGAGCTTCTTACGGAGAAGTAGGAAATGATCAGGGGGCGCAATGGTATGCGTATCAAGACCTGTATAGAATTGATAAAAATGACGGATCGGCTGCAATTTACAAATCTCAAAACGGAAATAAAGATTTGCAGTGGGAAACTTCTTCTTCTTTTGGGGCAGCTGTTGAAGCAAGTTTGTTTAACAGAGCCAATGTATCGGTAGAGTATTTTGATAAGCGCTCTCAAAACTTGTTGATGGATTTAAATCTGCCTTTGTCTAACGGGTCAACCTCTCCTTCTGTAGGAGGATCTTTGATTACGAGCAATGTTGGAAGTATATCTAATAGAGGAATAGAGGTGAGCTTTGATGTTGATATTATCCGCAATGACGATTGGAAATGGAATGTAGCTGCTAATGCAACTTGGATGAAAAACAAAATTGTAGAATTGCCGGAAGAAAATAGAGAAAATGGAATTTTGGACGGATTGTACAAAAGGGTAGAAGGAAAAAGTATTTATGAATTTTATTTATATCAATATGCAGGCGTAGATCAAATGACAGGAAATGCTTTGTACGAAATGAATACAGAAAATTATCTGGCTCCGGGAAAAGGAACGGCTAATAATCCAACTCCTGAAGTGCCGGAAGAGTACTTTGTGGAAATAAACGGAAAGCAGTATACAACTAATACAACTTACGCCAGAAAAGATTTTTCCGGGAGTCCGCTTCCAAAAGTAAACGGAAGTTTCTCTACAGCTTTATCGTATAAAAACTTTTCACTATCGGGATTGTTTACCTATAGCATTGGCGGAAAAGTTTATGACTACAGTTATGCAGATCTAATGTCAGTAAGTGCTAACCCGAGTGCTATTCACAAGGATATTCTAAATGCTTGGGAAGGCGTGCCGGAAGGTATGACAGAAGCTTCTTTTAACCGTATTGATCCTAATGGGATTCCTGTAGTAGATTTTACAAGAAATACTAATACTTCTGCAGGAAGCTCTACAAGATGGTTACAAGATGCATCTTATCTCGTTATTAAAAACATTACACTGAGCTATGAAATGCCTAGAGAAATGCTGGATAAATTAGGTGTTGGAGCATTAAGGCTTAATTTAGGAGTAGAAAATCTGGCAACTTTTACTAAACTAAAAGGAATGAATCCGCAACAGGCATTTGACGGACGTTTAGACCACGCTTATGTAACGCCAAGAACATTTACTTTTGGTATGAATTTAACTTTTTAATTTAAAATCTGATAGACATGAAAATTAGATTTATAAAACATATTGCTTTAGCTGCAGTTTTGGCTTTAGGAGCTTGTAGCAAAGATTATTTAGACACCTATCCAACAGATGAAACTTCTCCATCTACTGTTTTTGAAACGACCGAAGGAGTAGAGATGGCTGTTAACGGATTGGCGAAAATTATGGTTACCCAACATTTGGAAACTCAGGGTTTTAATGGAGAAGGTACTATAAAAATGTACTATGGGGAATATCCGGGAAATAATTTTAGGGTAAACCTACCAGGATGGGGACCATTAATTAACGGAGAGTATTTTGAAAAATCAGATGTAATTTACAATTACTATCCGTGGCATTACTATTATATGCTTATTAATAATGCCAATGTAATTATAGATAAAGTAGACGAGGCGGAAGGTCCGGCGGCAACCAAAGAATATTTGAAGGCACAAGCGCTTGCATATCGAGCATATAGCTATACGATGTTATCGCAGATTTATGGTTACAGATGGGATGCCTCCGGCAATGGTTCTCAAAAGTGTTTAGTGCTGAGAACTTCGTCTGTCGAGGATCCTAATCAGCCGATGGTTTCATTAAATGAAATATATAAGCAAGTATATCAGGATTTGGATTTATCTATCAGCTTATTTGAAAAAAGCGGATATAAGAGAAGTGCAAACCATCAGATTGATAAAAATGTAGCACAGGCTATTTATGCCAGAGCGGCAATTGTTAAGAAAGATTATGAAACTGCTGCTAAATACGCTGCTTTAGCAAGAGAAGGATATCCTTTGATGAATAACCAAGAATATAAAAATGGTTTTGCTAATCCAACATCAGAATGGATTTGGGGGAGTTTTGGTGCTTCGGATGAGCAGCTGTATTTTTTCTCATATCAAGCTTACATTGCATATAATTCATCAGCTTCGTCGGTACGAGTTTATCCTAAGCGCATGAGTAAAGAACTATACGAAACAATTCCGAATACCGATATCAGGAAAGAGTTATTCCTTAATCCGGAGGGATATGAAGGGCAATATGTGTTAAATTCAGGAGAAACGGAATCAGGCTCCGAAATGGATAAGGCTGCGAGAGCTGCTTTTCCTGGCTTGCAGAGTAACGCTGTTGTTGCGGCATATATGCAGTTTAAGATTAAAGCAAATGATATGCCGGGCGTTGGTCATTTGAATCATTTCCGATCATCAGAAATGTATTTAATAGAAGCTGAAGCTAAACACTTTTTAGGACAGGACGGAGAAGCTGCACAGTTGTTGGAAGAGTTAACACAAGGATCTGGTCGTGATACTGAGTATGTATGCAGTAAAACGGGAGACGAACTGTTTAAAGAGATAGTTAAATACAGGGGTATAGAGCTTTGGGGTGAAGGATTTGACTGGTTTGATATGAAGAGATGGGGATTGCCTATTATCCGAAAAACAGGTAAAGACGGAGGAAACTATCCGGAATTATTAGCAATTGATAAAACGCCAAATGCTAATAATAACTGGACTTGGGTAACTCCGGCGAAAGAATACGATTTTAATAGCGCACTAAAAGAATAACTCTTATTGGGTTTAAAGTATCAAAAAGCTGCAACAATTTAAATTGTTGCAGCTTTTTGATTTAAATACATTTATTTAGAGGTGTTTAATTTAGTTAATAGGATAATAAATGTGTATTTCTGTATTTTAGTACATCAGACTGTAGATGTACTAAAAGAATTTCTGTTTAGAATATAAATAGATAGCTGTGTATTCTTGGTTTTTAGCCGAATATTTCCTTGGTTTCATAGTTAAATATTTTGTTTTTAAATTGATTTAATATTTATTTTTTAGTATTTATTATTAATTAAATATGTTTAATTAATAAAATAACTACAATATGTTTTGATATTACTTTAAAAATATAGTTATTATTTATTATTTTAATACGAAAAAATAAATTAACAAATATTAAAATAATAATAAAAATTTGTTAGATTTGTTATACTAACTAATCAATATTTTATAATGAAGTCAAAGTTTAATTGGATTTTTACGTGCCTTTTTGCCCTTTGTATACAAGTGGCAATAGCACAAGAAAAAACTCTAAGCGGAGTAGTATCTGAAGATGGTATGCCGCTTCCGGGAGTAACCGTTGTGATTCAGGGAACACAGGAAGGAACACAAACGGATTTAGATGGTAAGTATTCCATTAGAGTAAATACCGGCGACGTCGTTGTTTTCTCTTTTATTGGAATGAATGATGTGAGACACACTGTGGGTGCGTCTACTACGTACAATGCGAATATGACTGTAGAGGATAATTTCCTTGATGAAGTAATCGTTGTAGGGTATGGTACAGCTACTAAAGAGTCTTTTACTGGATCAGCTACACAGGTAGCTGCAAAAGAAATTGAAAAGAAAAACGTTTCTAATGCGGTTCAAGCTCTTGCGGGAGAAGCGGCTGGGGTAAGAATTATTACAGAAACAGGTCAACCGGGTTCTGAACCTAAGGTTCGTATTCGTGGGTTTGGTTCTGTTAATGGAAACAGAAGCCCTCTATATATTGTGGATGGCACTCCGTTTTTTGGTAATGTAAGCTCGATTAATCCTGCAGACATCGAAAGCATGTCTGTGTTAAAAGATGCGACAGCAACGGCTATTTATGGTTCTAGAGGAGCTAATGGAGTAGTAATTATTAATACTAAAACAGGAAAAGGACAGGAATCATTTATTGAAGTAGATGCAAAAACCGGAATAAACTGGAGAAATCTTCCTCGATATAATGTAATTACATCTCCTGAAGAATATATAGAATATTCTTGGGAAGCGATGAGAAATTATGGAAAGTTTGGATATGAATTAAATGATAATGAATCAATAGATTTCGCAAATGAATTGTTATTTGATGGAGATTATGGGATAGCTTCAAAATATAATATGTGGAAAGTAGCTGATGGAGCAGAATTAATCGATCCTGCTACTGGGAAGGTTCGTCCTGGAGTACAAAGATTATACAATCCTGAAAACTGGGAGGATTATGCTTTTCAATCTTCCAGACGTATTGAAGCAAACCTAAAGATGGGAGGTTCTTCTGAAAAAACATCTTATTTCACTTCTTTAGGGTATTTAAAAGATGAGGGTTATTCTATTAATTCTGATTATGAACGTGTGAGTGCCCGTTTAAACTTACAACATAAACCCAAAGATTGGTTGGAAGCGAAAATGAATATTGGTTATTCGCATTCTCAAAGTAACAATGCAGGTCAGTCCGAAGATTCAGGAAGTGTTTTCTGGTTTGTTGACAATATACCTTCTATCTATCCTTTATTTAGTAGAGATGCAAAAGGTAATAAAATTCCAGAATCGCACTATGGGGGTTATGAATACGATTATGGAGAAGATAGAGGGTTTGGTGCATTAACAAATTCAATTGCGGATGCACATTACGGTAAAGATAGGAGAACAAGAGATGAAATTAATGTGAACGCATCTTTTACAGTGGATATTTATGATGGATTGACTTTTGAAACTACTATAGGTGGACAGTATTATAACAATACAAGAGATATTTTAAATCATAGATATTTCGGTTCTGCTGAATCTATGGGAGGGTCTATTGATAAAATTAAAACCGAACTGTTTACATATAACTGGCTAAAAATGTTACGTTACAAAAAGTCTTTTGGAGCTCATGGTTTAGAAGTTTTGGCAGCACATGAAAACAACTATTATGAAGGAAGGTATAATAGTGCAAGTAAATATGATTTAGCAAATCCAAGCGGAACTGAATTGAATAATGGAGGGTTGACATCTCCTTCCTACGGATGGTTGGATCAAAGTTCAATAGAGAGTTATTTTGGACAAGTGAACTATGATTATGAAGGTAAATATTTCTTGTCTGGATCAGTGAGACGTGATGGGGCTTCTAAGTTTAAGAGAGATAAATGGGGGACATTTTATTCTATAGGAGGAGCTTGGGTAATGTCTAAAGAAGATTTTATGATGGATCAAAATGTATTTTCACATTTAAAATTGAAAGCCAGTTATGGTACAACAGGAGATCAAACTCCGTTTGTTACTATAGGAGGAGTGTTACAGGAAGCTTATCATCCGGGCGAAATTTTATGGGAAGTTTCTAATTACAATGGAAAACTGGCAATCTATGAGGATAAAGTAGGGAATGCTGATTTAACATGGGAAAAATCAAAAATGTTTCAGACTGGAATAGAGTTTAGTTTGGGTAGATTCTTAGATATTTCAGTTGATTATTATTTAAAAAACACAGATGATTTAATTTTTGATCGTAGAGTTGGACCTTCGGCTGGATATGCTTTAATGACTGTAAATGATGGAGGATTGCGCAATCAGGGGATCGAATTTGATGTAACAGCTCATTTGTTAAAAACGAAAGATGCTTATATTGATTTGTCTTTAAATGGAGAAACACTTAAAAATAAATTAACAAAAATGCCGATTGATCCAACTACAGGGCAGCAAAAACCATTGGATGTTTCAGGAATGTTTGGTAGAGCAGTAGGCTATTCAATTGGAGATTTCTATATGAGAGAATGGGCAGGAGTTGATTCAAAAACAGGAGAGGGATTGTGGTATGTTTATACTTATCAAGACGAAAATAATAAAACACAAACGGTGGCATCTTTGCATGATTTTTTAGCAGCGAATCCAGGTATGGAAGGAAAGCTGACAAAGGAAACAACAAATAACTATGCTGTGGCATCTCAATCTTTTGTAGGGAAGTCCGCTATTCCTAAATTAAGAGGAGGAATTAATTTAAGTGCAGGGTATAAAGGATGGGAATTGAGTGTTCAAATGCTGTATAGTTTAGGAGGATATGCTTACGATGGTACCTACGCAGCTCTGATGGGTAATGGTACGATTGGTGGAAATAATTGGCATAAAGATATGGCTGGTAGATGGCAAAAACCGGGAGATATTACTGATATACCTCGTTTGTCAAATGAAGTGAGTGCAAATGATGTATATGTAAATGGAACGTCAACAAGATTTTTAACTAAAGCAGATTATTTGAGTATTAACAATATTCGCTTAGGGTATAATGTACCTGCTAAATTTTTAAAGCAAATTGGGTTAGCAGATTTAAGCTTTTTTGTGTCAGGTGATAATTTGTGGTTGTTTACAAAACGTAAAGGATTTAATCCTTCCGGACAAGAGTTTGGAACATCAGATTATTATCAATACACTCCATTATCAACCGTTACAGGAGGTGTAAGAGTGAAATTTTAATTAGAAAAATGAGAAAAGAAATGAAAAAAATAATGATAATAGCTCTTGGAGCAGGTTTGCTGTTAGGAGCGTGTTCTAAAGATTTTTTAGATACATCATCGACTAGATTTATTTCTAAAGATGATATTGATAAAATATCAGAAACTTCACCGCATTTATCTGAAGCTACAATGAATGGTTTGTATGCCTATAATGTGAAAGATGGTTCTGGAGGAACAGATGGACATGATGATTTTGGACAAAAAGGATACGATATTTATACCGATATGCTTTCCGGAGATATGAATCTAAATAGAGGGATATATGGATGGTATTCTCGCCTTGCAAATTTACAAGATCCTCAAAATTATGTGAGTAATACAGTTTATAAACCATGGCGCTTCTATTATTATATGGTAAGAGGAGCTAATAATATTATTGATGCTTCTGGAGGTAATGAGATTATTCCTGAAGATAATAAAGAAAAAATTGTTGTAGCACAAGCTAAAGCATTAAGGGCTTATATGTATTACAATTTAGTAATGTTGTATACGCAAGGTTATGATGCTAATGAAAAAATATTACCAATTTACATTACTCCAAGTTTAGCAAATACCCCTGCAAAACCAACACAGGAAGTATTTGCATTGATGGAAAAAGATTTAAAAGAAGCTATTTCTTTGTTTGAGTCAGCAGGAGCTAATAGTACAATTCTTCCTAGAGCGACAGAATTAGATTATTATGTTACTAAAGGGATTTTAGCTTACGTTCTTAGTGCTAAAGGAACACAAGATGCGTTAGTTGAAGTTCAAACTTTGACACAAGATATTATGGCAGCTTATCCTTTAGCAACTAAAGAGCAATTATTAGGAGGGTTTAATAGTGTTGAGCAAAATCCTAACTGGATATGGGGAGCAAAATTAGGAATCGATAATAATCTGGATTTGGTGTCTTGGTGGGGACAAGTAGATGTATTTACATATAGTTATGCTGTAGTTGGAGATACTAAAGGGATGTCTAAAGAGTTGTATGAATCTATTCGTCCAGATGATATTCGAAAAGAGCAATTTTCTAATGAACCTGTTACAGATGTAAATGGGAATACAATGGATTTTGGAGAAAGAGCTTATTTACCAATTAACAAGTTCTATTCGGCTACAGGAAAAAGATTGCAGGGACAGCGTCTAATAGAATCTGCCTACGTGTTTATGAGAGTAGAAGAAATGTATTTGTTACACGCTGAGGCTGCAGCAAGACTGATGCAAGATGGAGAAGCTATTACCTCTCTGAAAGAAATGTTAGCAAATAGAATTGATGATATTTCTTATTTAG
This sequence comes from Myroides indicus, assembly GCF_004364575.1. Lineage (GTDB taxonomy): Bacteria > Bacteroidota > Bacteroidia > Flavobacteriales > Flavobacteriaceae > Flavobacterium > Flavobacterium indicum_A. Next base: position 132,414 of record NZ_SOAG01000002.1, read on the forward strand.
ATGGATTGAGTGGTCAAGCTTTAAAGGATGAGATTATGCTTCAAACTCGGATTGAGCTATGGGGCGAAGGAAAAGTATATGCAGCTTTTAAACGAAACAAGAAAGACATGACTTATGGCTCTAATCATTTGACTTTTCCAGGAACTACTTTCTCATACGATGATCCTCGTTTGACATTTAAAGTTCCTCAGGCAGAAATACTTAATAATCCAGTATATAATAACTAATATATTATTTATACATTTTCAATAAAAAAACCACCCGAAGGTGGTTTTTTTTGTTTCTCAATTTCAAAGAATATTAAGGGCAATATTCTTTACGATGTTTATTTTCAATTAAAAAAATTACCTTTGCTTAAATTTTGATTTTATGCAAAAGTATATATGTGTTTTACTTCTGTTGTTTAGTTTAGTAGTGCAGGCACAAATTCAGCCACGACTGAGAGGTGGAGGAGCGGTTCGTCTGGATAATACACAGCTTAGCAGAGATAATAACAATAATTTTGATAATAGAAATTTTGATTCGCGCAATCAGGATTCTCGTAATGGAAATAAAAGTAACCGAAGTTTGCGCGAAAAAGTTCAAAAAGATTCTGTAGCACCTATTCAGGATTATAAAATCATATCTATTAAAAATGATACTATTGCTGTTGATACAGCTTTGACTATTAAAAAATACTATACTTTTAACTATTTGCGAAAAGATAATTTTGGATTACTGCCTTTTGCTAATGAAGGACAAACCTTTAATGTATTAAAGTATAATTATAAAAAAAATAATGTTCTTCCCGGAATAGGCTTTCAGGCTAAACAATTTGCTTATTTGCAAGCAGAAGATATTAATTATTATTCAGCACCCACACCCTATACTGATTTATATTATCGATCGGTAATAAAGCAAGGACAAAACCTCGATGCTTTTATTACTTTAAATACCAGTCCGAATTTAAATTTTTTTATAGCCTATAAGGGATTGCGTTCACTTGGTAAATACATCAATCAGCTATCTTCTTCAGGGAATTTTAGGCTTGGAGCAAGTTATCAGTCCTCTGATAAAAAATATCTGTTGCGGACCCATTTCGCCGCTCAGGACATTTTAAATCAGGAAAATGGCGGAATCCGCGATTTAGAATTGTTTGAGTCCAGCGAAAAACCCTATAACAATCGCGAGCGATTAGATGTTTATTTTAGGGACATTGAAACCTTGTTAAAAGGAAAACGCCTGTTTGTAAATCACCAATATCAATTAAATAATTCATTTAAAAATGGTATCTTATTAACCCACGAATTTGTATATGAAGATAAGTTTTTTGAATACACTCAACTAGATACCAATAGTCAGTATAGTGATAAAGACAGATTTGGACGCTCTTTTCAGAGTTCAATAGACAATAAAACAAGGTATTATCAAATGTTTAATCGCATAGGAGCTGCTTATCAGTCAGATTTATTGGGGAGATTTGAGTTTTTTGCTGATTTTTATAAACACAAATATTATTATCGGAGTATAGCACATATAGGAGAATTCTTTATTCCGGATCACATAGAAAAGAATATTACCTTAATCGGAGGAAAATATACGTACAGGAATGAGCACTGGAAAGCTAATTTGTTATTGTCTAATTCTTTGGGAAATGACGCTACCAGTAATATAGAGGCTAATTTAAATTATCAGCTTTCTGAAGATATCGGATTGGATGTCGGGTATCAGAAATTGAACAGGATGGGAGATTTAAGCTACCAGCTCTATCAAAGTGATTATGTCAGTTACAACTGGTATAACGATTTTAAAAATGAAAAAATCAATCAGTTTGATGCTACTCTGAATACTCCTTGGGTAACGGTGTCCGGTACTTATTCTATTTTAGATGATAAGCTTTATTTTTCCAATGATCACAAAGAGTATAATGATTTTAATATCCCGACCAAACAGCTGATCACACCCAAACAGTACAGCGGTACAATTAATTATTTGGGATTGCAGGCAAGCAAAGATATTAGAGTTGGAAAATTTGGATTGGATAATACCATTCTATATCAAAAAGTAGATCAATCAGATCATATATTGAATGTTCCTGAATTAGTAACGCGGAATACACTGTATTATACTGATGCTTTTTTTAATAAAGCCCTTAAATTCCAAACAGGAATCACGTTCAGTTATTTTACAAAGTATTATGCAAATGATTACAATCCGGTTATTGGAGATTTCTTTATTCAGGATAAAGTACAAGTGGGAGATTATCCTGTTTTTGATTTCTTTATTAATATGAAAGTTCGCACGGCAAGGATTTATATTTTATTAGAACACTTTAATTCAAGCATGAGCGGCTACAAATATTATACAGCGCCCAATTATCCGTATAAAGATTTTGCATTTCGCTTTGGGTTAGTTTGGAATTTCTTTAGCTAACAGTGTTTAGATATTCCAATTAGTTTGTAATTAGGCTAAAAGCTTAGCATCGTTTATATTGAACGGCTAAGAAATTTTTTAGGTGCTTTTTCATAAATTTTTAATTCATTACGTAATAAGGTCTGCTTTTTGATGCTCTATAAATGACTTATGGAGATTGAAATGAGAGAATCGTTTGTACATTATATTTGGCAAAAGCAGGTATTTACTACCCACAAGCTTTATACGCATCACAAGGAAAGCGTTGAGGTTATTTCTCAGGGACTTTTTACCGGAGAGGATGGACCTGATTTTTTTAATGCAAAAATCTCGATTGGTGGTCAAGTGTGGGTGGGGAATGTGGAAATTCATCTAAAATCTTCGGACTGGTATTTACACGGGCATGAAAAGGATATCCGGTATGACAATGTAATTTTGCATGTCGTTTGGGAAAATGATGTCCCCGTTTTTAGAAAAGACGGTTCAGAAATTCCTGCTTTAGAAGTAGCTTCTTATGTAAGTTCTGATTTAGTACAAAAGTGCCATAATTTATTTCTTCCCAAGTTGTGGTTAAATTGCGAACGACAAATTAAAGATATTCCCGATATAGCTTGGTTACAATGGAAAGAAAGGTTATTCTTTGAAAGGCTGGAAAGTAAAATAAAACCTGTCGAAAAATTATTGTCTGAAACAACTAACAATTGGGAACAAGTGTTCTTCTGTTTTTTGGCAAAAGGCTTTGGACTTAACACAAACGGAGAAGCTTTTTTTGAAATGGCAAAGAAAGTTCCGGTCAATCTTTTGTTTAAGCAGGCTTCTTCTCTGTTGCAGATAGAAGCTATTTTGTTCGGCACTGTCGGAATTTTAGACCCTATTAATGATCGCGATGACCAATATGTCAAAAGTCTTAAGAAAGAATGGGAGTTTTTAAAGTATAAATATAATTTAACAGCGCAAAAAGCTATTCCATTGAAGTACTTTCAGTTGCGCCCTTCCAATTTTCCAACAGTAAGGCTCGCTCAGCTGGCGGCTTGGTATTATGGCAATCACCATAATATTTTGGAATTTTTACAAACTAAGAATGCTTATCGCCTTTATAAATCTTTTGAGGTGACTACTTCTGAATATTGGGATATGCATTATGTATTAAACAGAGAAAGTACAAGGAAAAGCAGAAAAAAAATCAGTTCGGAGTTTGTACAGCTGATAGCTATTAATACAATTATTCCGCTGCAATTTGCTTATCAAAGGAGTAAGAATGCAAAAAGTGATGCTGTTGATGAGATTGTTGAGTTGGCGATGGAACTGAATACAGAAAAAAATGCAATAGCGGATTTGTTTAAAAAACTTGGGTTAAAAGTACAATCAGCTTTTGACAGTCAGGCAGTCATTCAGCTGAAAAAAGAATATTGCGACAGAAATCGCTGTTTGAAGTGCACAGTGGGAAAAACACTTTTGGAGAAATAAAAAGTGTAACTTTGTACAAGAACATAACAGATAGAATATGATAAACAATTTGCGCTATTTTTTCGAACAAAGAGGTTTTAGAGTTTCTTCCCGGTTAGCAGATCGTTTGGGAATGAGAGTAGCTAGCGTTAGATTGTTTTTTATTTACTTGTCTTTCTTTACTCTGGGATTGGCTTTTGCTTTGTATTTAACCTTGGCATTTCTGGCTAAGTTAAAAGATTTGATTTATGCAAAAAGAACCTCGGTTTTTGATTTGTAGATAGAGCAGTTGATAATGAGCTAAAAATTTTAGCTCCTGATAAGTGTCGGCTGTAAGTTAAAACAGATAGGACATGTTCAGAAAACACAGAAATACGTGGTATTATTATACAAAATCGCAGCGACGAGGATTTGTAGCTCTTTTTGTTATAATCTTGATTGTTCAGGTAATACTGCTTTTCGCGTCCAAATTAACTTATCAGACTAAAGATTATTCACAAAACTTTGATGCAGACTACTTGGAAAAGAAAAAGTACATCGATAGTTTATATCTGGCTGCAAACCAGAAAAAAGATACAATTTACCCGTTTAATCCAAATTATATTACCGATTATCGCGGACAGATGCTGGAGATGACAATTGAAGAAATTGACCGATTGCACCGTTTCAGGAAGGAGAACAAATTTGTAAATTCAGTCAGAGAATTTCAGGCTATAACTCGGGTTTCAGACCAGTGGATAGCAAAATACAGTCCTTTTTTCCAATTTCCTGATTGGGTTACACAAAAGGAATTTAACAAACCAGCATATTCCAATCATAAAAGCAATTGGAAAAAGAGCGAACAACAAGAACAGATAGTAAAGCAGGACATCAATCAGGCAACTTCGGAAGATTTGCAAAAGGTAAGAGGCATCGGTCCGGTGTTTTCAGAACGGATTATAAAAGATAGAAATAAATACGGCGGATATGTATCGACACAGCAGCTGCATTTTGTCTATGGATTGGAAGAAGAGGTATTAGATGAGTTGGAAAAGTATTTTGAAATAGGAACGCTGCCTGTCATAAAAAAGGTAAATGTAAACGAAGCTTCTATAAACGAGTTAAAAGAAGTGCCTTATCTGAATTATTATATCGCCAGAGAAATTGTAAAATACAGAAGTATGAATGGAGATATTGAAAATAAAAATGATTTAAAAGAAATTGATAAATTCCCTCTTGACAAGATAGATATAATTAGTTTATATTTGGAATTTACGAATTAAAACTATCACTTATGAATTTTGAATACAATGAAACTCAAGCAATGATCGCACAATCTATCAGAGATTTTGCAGAACAACACATCCGTCCGCATATTATGGAGTGGGATGAAGCGCAGATTTTCCCGGTAGATTTGTTTAAGAAATTAGGAGAAATGGGCTATATGGGGGTTTTGGTTCCGGAGGAATACGGAGGATCAGGGCTTGGGTATCATGAATATATTACAATTGTAGAAGAAATATCCAAAGTAGATTCTTCTATCGGATTATCGGTAGCTGCCCATAATTCACTTTGCACGAATCATATTTTAACATTTGCAAATGAGGAGCAAAAGAAGAGATGGCTGCCTAAATTAGCAACAGGAGAATGGATTGGAGCCTGGGGATTAACAGAGCACAACACCGGATCAGATGCAGGTGGAATGGCAACAACAGCAGTAAAAGATGGTGATGACTGGATTATTAATGGTGCTAAAAATTTTATTACGCATGCTATTTCCGGAAATGTTGCCGTAGTGATTGTCAGAACAGGAGAAAAAGGAGATTCTCGCGGAATGACGGCGTTTGTAATTGAGAAAGGAACTCCGGGCTTTTCAAGCGGTAAAAAAGAGAATAAATTAGGAATGCGTGCATCTGAAACGGCAGAACTTATTTTTGACAATTGCCGTGTATCTGATGCTAACCGATTAGGAGAAGTAGGAGAAGGCTTTATTCAGGCGATGAAAGTACTGGACGGAGGACGTATCTCTATTGGAGCACTATCACTGGGGATTGCAAAAGGAGCTTACGAAGCCGCTCTAAAATATTCAAAAGAGCGCGTACAGTTTGGAAAACCAATATCGGAGTTTCAGGCTATAGGATTCAAACTTGCCGACATGGCAACTGAAATAGAATGTTCAGAGTTGTTATTGCACAAAGCAGCATTCTTAAAAAACAACAATAAGCCGATGACCAAAGCAGGAGCAATGGCAAAAATGTACGCTTCGGAAGTGTGCGTTAAAGTTTCTACAGAGGCTATACAGATTCATGGAGGATATGGATATACCAAAGATTTTCCGGTGGAAAAATTTTACAGAGATTCAAAGCTGTGTACCATTGGCGAAGGAACAACAGAAATTCAAAAACTGGTTATTTCCAGAAATATTTTGAGAGATTAATTTTTGATCAAAGAAAACGGAAAGACAAAAGAAAGTCTTTCCTTTTTTGTAAATTACAACTGTCAACTTTTAAAATAGCCAGAAGGCAAATATCTTTTTTCTTCACCGTATGGAGCAATATAATTATTTGATAACGCGTAAACCTCAGAATTCCCAATTGCAAAAACTGGTAGCGTATTATTATTTTCATTCATCCGGTGACACGAAAAAAACAGAGAAGTTTTATTTTTATCCTAATTACCTCCATGCTCTCACTATCTATAAGGGAAATGATGTTTTTATAGACATTAATAACGTTAGTTCCGATGTAATGTCTTCTGAGGAAAAAGAGAAGCTTACTCTTTTATATACGGTTAATTTAAAGCATAAAATGCAGGTAGAAATAAAAGGTGATTTTTATAAAATAGGTATCGTCTTTTATCCGTTGGGCATCAATCATTTTATATTAGAATCTTTAGATGCTTTAATGAATCAAAGATTCCAAACTATAAAACTGGATCACAGTTTTGAAACCATTTTGTCAGGTATTTCAAAAGAACACCCCATAGATAAACAGCTTGAAATTTTAGAAGAAGCTTTATTGTCTGTTATTCGGCCGTTTGAAGAAAGAGCTTTATATAAAGCAATTAAAGAAATCGTACTTTCTAACGGAACAATAAAAACAGATGAGTTAGAAAAAATAACTTCGTTAAACAGAAAAACTTTGTTGCGCTTATTTAAAAAACATACGCTTTCATCTATAGAAGATTATAAAAAAATGGTGATGTTTCGCAATTCTTTAAACTATGCACTGCAAAATAAGGAATTAGTTAATCTTACCGACGTGGCTTTATTTAACATGTATTATGATCAATCCCATTTTATAAAACACTTTAAAAGTATCACAAGCGAAACACCAAAAACATTACTCCCTAAAATTACGCAAATCGGTAACGAAGATTTATACTGGTATTTTTTGAGTGAATAACAAAGGTGTCCCAATTATACTATTTTTAATTTTTGTCATCTCCTATATTTGCTGTGAAAAGAATAGAACTTTATGGCAAAGATTAAAATCCAACGATCAAGCGAGTATAACAATAAAATGAGAAGTATTCAGCTTTTAGTAGATGGAAAGCAGATTGGAGTTATTGGAGATGGCGAAACAAAAGAATTTACAGTGAAAGAAGGACAACGCATACTAAAAGCTAAAATTGATTGGTGTAGCAGTCCTGAAGTCTTGTCTAATGTTGATAGTGCAGAAGTAAAGCATTTTAAAATTGAAAGTTTTGCTCAAAGAAGCCAATTAAACAAATTGCTAAACTCAGTTTACTTAGTGCTTATCATTGCGGTATTACACTTTGTTTTGGCAAGGACAATGGATTTTTATTATATGGCAATTTTGCTTTTGCCTCCATTTATCTTTATGTTGTACTATTTGACAATGGCACGAAAAAAATATTTAACCCTAAAGGAGATTGACGATGGAATACGATAAAAACAAATACAAAGTTTATACGTGGAAAAACTGGATCTACCTTCATTATATTATTAATCCGGGGTTAGCATTTAATGAGTTGGTGCTGGGAATGCGTATAGCAAAGATTGGTTTAGTAGAAAAAAATACAGATAAGCCTTTTATTGAGCGCAATTTTGTTCCTTGTCCGCATTGTAAAATGCTTCACGATTATAAAACATGGGGAGGAAACCGAGGGTTTCAAAATTGGTTTGGTTTATACTGTTACAATTGCAGACAGATTATTCCTTGTTTAATTAACGCTACTTCTTTTGTTATTTTAGCTGTTACTTCGCCCTTGTGGTATCCGTTTAAAAACCGATTAAAACAAAACTGGCTTAAAAAGCAGGCTAAACGATTTGAAAATTATCAGGAAGAAAAACCTGGGTTTGAAATTCAAAAAAAACACAATTGGATTATGGGCGGATTGCTTTTCGGAATTTTAATGTACATATCTAATACTCTGTTAGCAAATAATCTAACGATTGAGGAGGTTACTTCTATAAAGGGATTGATTTTTTTGATTATTTCATTGGGAGGTGGACTGCTTTTTGGTGCGTTTATGAAAAAGGTTTTAACCTCTAAAAAAATTAATTGACAGCCCTGATTTTACTTTTATGTTTATCCTGTTTTCTGAAATTTGCGATATTCGTTGAATAGAGGATAAATTTCTTGGGATAGTTGATTTAAATGTGATTGTTGAATTTGTTTATGTAATAAGCGTTTTGTTTAAAAAAAATCTCAAAAATACTTTTATTTTAAAATTAATTTTTACATTTGCACCCACTAATGAGAGGAGGTGTATGAAAACATGTTGATCATTCCGATTAAAGACGGGGAAAATATAGATAGAGCGTTAAAACGCTATAAAAGAAAATTTGACAGAACAGGAACTTTGCGTCAGCTTAGATCTCGTCAGTATTTTACAAAACCGTCTGTGACAAAAAGAGATAAAATGCAAAAAGCTGCATACATTCAATACTTGAAAGATTCAGTTGAAATCTAAGAGGTTTTGAATAAAAAAAATAACCGTTGTAATTAAAGTGTTAACTTTGTTACAACGGTTTTTTTGTATATAATTATGACAGAAGATTTACAAAAGTTTTTGGAGTATCTGGAAAAGGAAAAAAAATATTCTGCCCATACCCTGCGTGCTTATAAGGATGACATCTCCTCTTTTTATTTTTTTTTAAATCAATATCAGATTGAGCCATCTGAAGTGCAGTATGATGAGATAAGGGCGTGGATTGTCAGCCTGTCGGAAGAAGGAATGATAAATCGTTCTATCAACAGAAAAATAAGCGCACTGAAAACCTATTATACCTTTCTTCAAAAGATAAAAAAAATAGAGGTGAGTCCACTTCAAATGCATCGGTCATTAAAGACGGAGAAAAAAATACAGATTCCGTTTTCAGTTAAAGAGATAGATAAAGTTAGAGAGTTGCTGGAAAAGGAAGGGAGTTTTGAATCTTATCGGGATTTGCTTATTGTTGAAATGTTGTACGGGTTAGGGCTTCGGAGGTCAGAATTGTGTGGTATAAAAGAAAGCGATGTGGATTTTGGTTTGAAAGTAATTAAAATAAGAGGAAAAGGGGGTAAGGAAAGACTTATGCCTTTGATTCAGGAGCTTGAAGATAAGATTAAAAAATATCTTATCATCAAAAAAGAATATTTTAATTCAACGTATAAAGCTACAAATCTTTTAGTAAATAATAAAGCGAATAAAGTTGATGAAAATTTTGTTTATCGAGTAATAAATAATTACTTTAGTGATGCAACAACAAAGGAAAAGAAAAGCCCGCATATGTTGCGTCATTCATTTGCTACCCATTTGTTGGAAAATGGAGCGGATATCAATTCTATCAAAGAGTTGATGGGGCACGCCAGCTTGGCTTCTACACAGGTTTATGCTCAAATTAATTTAAAAGAGCTTAAAAAAGTATACCAAAAAGCGCATCCTCGAATGAAGAAGTGAAGTTAACCCTTTAAAATCGTTAGTTATGAAAGTAAACATTCAAGCCGTAAATTTTAATGTAGATCGAAAATTGGTGGATTTTATAAACGATCGTTTGGCTAAAGTAGGAAAGTATTATGATAAAGTAATTTCTGTAGATGTGTTTTTAAAACTTGAAAATACAAATGAAAAAGAAAATAAGAGTACAGAAATGAAACTATTGGTGCCGGGAGATGAATTGATTGTTAAAAAAACTTGTAAAACATTTGAAGAAGGTGTGGACGTGGGTGGCGATGCGCTAGAGCGTTTAGTTGTGAAACACAAAGAGAAAGTGAAAGCGCATTAATGAAAAAAAAGAATAAAATATTTTTTTTAATCAATAAAATATATACATTTGCAGTCCGTTAGAAATAGCGGACTTTTTCTATTGAGTAAATTGCCGATGTAGCTCAGCTGGCTAGAGCAGCTGATTTGTAATCAGCAGGTCGTGGGTTCGAGTCCCTCTATCGGCTCAAAGAAAAGTTAATCAAACGTAGTTTGAGGGGAGATACTCAAGCGGCCAACGAGGACGGACTGTAAATCCGTTGGGAAACCTTCGCAGGTTCGAATCCTGCTCTCCCCACAATAAATTACATAAGCCGGCGTAGCTCAGGGGTAGAGTGCTTCCTTGGTAAGGAAGAGGTCACGGGTTCAAATCCCGTCGCTGGCTCAGGTTTTTTTATTATATTTGAACACTAATTATATAACTAAGATTAAATTATTAAATCATGGCAAAGGAAACTTTTGATCGTTCGAAACCGCACTTAAACATCGGTACTATCGGACACGTTGACCACGGTAAAACTACTACTACTGCTGCTATTACTAAAGTTTTAGCTGATGCAGGATTCTCACAAGCTCGTTCATTTGATTCAATTGATAATGCTCCGGAAGAGAAAGAGCGTGGTATTACAATTAATACTTCTCACGTAGAGTATCAAACTGCTAACCGTCACTATGCGCACGTTGACTGTCCAGGTCACGCGGATTACGTGAAAAACATGGTTACTGGTGCTGCTCAGATGGATGGTGCTATCTTGGTAGTTGCTGCTACTGATGGACCAATGCCGCAAACTCGTGAGCACATCTTGTTAGGACGTCAGGTTGGTATTCCAAGAATTGTTGTTTTCTTGAATAAAGTTGACTTGGTTGATGATGAGGAGTTGTTAGAGTTAGTAGAAATGGAAGTAAGAGACTTGTTGTCTTTCTATGACTATGACGGAGATAACGGACCAGTTGTTAAAGGTTCTGCTTTAGGAGCTTTGAACGGAGAGCAAAAATGGGTTGATGCATTGTTGCAATTGATGGAAGAAGTTGATAACTGGATTGAAGAGCCGGTACGTGATAACGAAAAACCATTCTTGATGCCGGTAGAAGATGTATTTACAATTACAGGACGTGGAACTGTTGCTACAGGACGTATCGAAACTGGAGTTGCTAATACGGGAGATGCTGTTGAAATCATTGGTATGGGAGCTGATAAATTGACTTCTACAATTACAGGGGTTGAGATGTTCCGTAAAATCCTTGACCGTGGAGAAGCTGGAGATAACGTAGGTTTATTGTTGAGAGGTATTGATAAAACTGATATCCGTCGTGGTATGGTTATCTGTAAGCCAGGATCTGTTAAACCACACGCTAAATTCAAAGCTGAAGTTTATATCTTGAAAAAAGAAGAAGGTGGACGTCACACTCCATTCCACAATAACTATCGTCCGCAGTTTTACGTGCGTACAACTGACGTAACAGGAACAATTTCTTTACCAGAAGGAGTAGAGATGGTAATGCCTGGGGATAACTTAACAATTACTGTTGAGTTGTTGAGCCCAATCGCATTGTCTGTAGGACTTCGTTTTGCTATCCGTGAAGGAGGTAGAACTGTAGGTGCAGGACAAGTTACTGAAATCTTAGATTAATTTTAAGATTTATAAATAAATTAGAAGGTCAGCGGTTTTGCTGCTGACTTTTTTAACAAACGGGTGTAGTTCAAGGGTAGAATAGCGGTCTCCAAAACCGTTGATGGGGGTTCGAATCCCTCCACCCGTGCAAAATAAATAAACAATCATGGCAAAAGTTTTTAATTACATATCAGAGGCTTTTACAGAACTTAAATCAAATGTTTCCTGGTCTCCTTGGTCAGAGGTGCAGAGATATACTATTGTCGTATCTATATTTTCAATAGTGTTGGCTTTGGCTACTTGGGGAGTAGATTCATTATTTGGTGAAGTTTTAGGTAAAGTGTATAGTTGGATAAGATCATAAGAAAGTAAAAAAGTTATGGCTGATACAAATGTCAAAAAATGGTATGTGGTTCGTGCGGTAAGTGGACAGGAAAATAAAGTTAAGAGCTATATCGAAACGGAAATTTCTCGTTTAGGTTTATCGGACTATTTGTCGCAAGTGTTAGTTCCTACTGAAAAAGTAGTAACTATTACAAAGGACGGAAAAAAGAAAACTACAGAACGGGTTTATTTTCCGGGCTATGTGATGATTGAGGCTAATTTGACAGGAGAAGTGCCTCACGCAATAAAGTCAATAACAGGAGTGATTGGTTTTTTGGGAGAAACAAGAGGTGGCGATCCAGTTCCGTTAAGAGAATCTGAAGTGAACAGAATGCTTGGTAAAGTAGATGAGTTGGCAGTGAAAGCAGATTCAGGAATGATTCCTTTTGAAATAGGAGAAGCGGTTAAGGTTGTTGACGGACCTTTTAACGGTTTTGATGCAACTATTGAGAATATCAATGAAGAAAAGAGAAAACTTGAGGTAATGGTTAAGATTTTTGGAAGAAAAACGCCGTTAGAACTCAGTTTTACACAAGTTGAAAAATTATAATGTTACATACATATCACATCTTCGCTTCCATTGAGATGTGCTAAATTTTTTTAAAAATGGCAAAAGAAATTAGTAAAGTAGTTAAACTACAAGTTAAGGGAGGTGCTGCGAATCCTTCGCCACCGGTTGGACCTGCTTTGGGGGCTGCTGGAGTTAATATCATGGAGTTCTGTAAGCAGTTTAATGCCAGAACACAAGATAAACCAGGCAAAATTCTACCAGTACAAATTACTGTGTACAAAGACAAATCGTTTGATTTTGTTGTTAAAACGCCACCTGCTGCTGTTCAATTATTAGAGGCCGCGAAAGTGAAATCTGGATCTGGTGAGCCTAATAGAAAAAAAGTAGCAAGCGTAACTTGGGAACAAGTGCGTGCTATTGCAGAAGACAAAATGCCTGATTTGAATGCATTTACTGTTGAGTCAGCCATGACAATGGTTGCTGGAACTGCAAGATCTATGGGAATTTCAGTAACGGGGACAGCTCCTTTTTAATTGTAAAAGAAAGAAGAAATGGCGAAATTAACAAAAAAGCAAAAAGAAGCTGCTGCTAAAATTGAAAAAAACAGATTGTATTCTTTAAAAGATGCATCTGGATTAGTAAAAGAAGTTGCTTCTGCAAAATTTGACGAATCTGTAGATATTGCTGTACGTTTGGGTGTTGATCCTCGTAAAGCAAATCAAATGGTGCGTGGAGTAGTTACTTTACCGCACGGAACAGGAAAAGACGTAAGAGTATTGGCATTGGTTACTCCGGATAAAGAAGCGGAAGCTAAAGCAGCCGGAGCGGATCATGTTGGATTGGATGATTACCTGCAAAAAATTAAAGATGGCTGGACAGATGTTGATGTAATCATCACTATGCCGGCTGTTATGGGTAAATTAGGACCATTGGGACGTATATTAGGACCAAGAGGTTTGATGCCGAATCCTAAAACAGGTACAGTTACTATGGATGTAGCGAAAGCAGTTCAAGAAGTGAAAGCTGGTAAAATCGATTTTAAAGTTGATAAAACAGGTATTGTTCATGCAGCTATTGGCAAAGCGTCTTTTGATGCCGATAAAATTGCTGAGAACGCATCTGAATTAATCCAAACCTTAATCAAATTAAAACCAACTGCAGCTAAAGGTACTTATATCAAATCTATTCATATATCTAGTACTATGAGCCCTGCTATTGCTTTAGACCCTAAAGCAGTATAATTGGTAAATAAAAAATTTTAAGTATGACTAGAGAACAAAAAGCGGTAGCGATTGAAGACTTAAAGGCTAAATTAGCTGATTCAAATATCTTCTATATCGCTGATATTTCAGGACTGAATGCAGAGGTTACATCAAACTTGAGAAAGGCTTGCAATAAAGCAGGAATCAAGTTAGAAGTGGTAAAAAATACATTGCTTGCTAAAGCAATGGAAGCTTCTGATAAAAATTACGAAGAGCTACCTTCTGTTTTAAAAGGAAATAGCGCAATATTTATTGCTGAAGTAGCTAACGGACCAGCAAAAGTTATCAAAGAATTTAGAAAGAAATCAGATAAACCTCTATTTAAAGGAGCTTATATCAACGAAGAAATCTATATCGGAGATAATCTGTTAGATTCATTAGTAGCTATTAAATCTAAAGAAGAGGTTATTGGAGAAATCATCGGATTGCTTCAATCACCAGCTCAAAGAGTTATTTCGGCTCTTAAAAACCAATTTAAAGACGAAGAATAGTCTTTTTGGTTTGTTCCATAAAGAACGCACATTAATAAATTATATTTTTACAAATCATTAAAAGATAGAAAAATGGCAGATTTGAAACAATTCGCAGAACAATTGGTTGGCTTAACAGTAAAAGAAGTTAACGAATTAGCAACTATATTAAAAGAAGAATACGGAATTGAACCAGCAGCAGCAGCAGTTGTAGTTGCAGGCGGTGGAGATGCTGGAGCAGCAGCTGAAGAGCAAACTGAGTTCACTGTAGTATTGAAAGAAGCAGGAGCTTCTAAATTAGCTGTAGTTAAAGCTGTTAAAGAATTGACAGGACTTGGACTTAAAGAATCTAAAGATATCGTTGACGGAGCTCCATCTAACATTAAAGAAGGTGTTTCTAAAGATGAGGCTGAAGGTCTTAAAAAAGCATTGGAAGAAGCAGGAGCTGTTGTTGAGCTTAAATAAGCTTTTTTTCAATAATATTCTAGGTTTAGGTCTTGGGAGAAGCTCCCAAAGACCTAAACCATTTTGCGTATAAATAGTTTTTGTATGCAAATATTTAAAAATTCATAATCAAAATTTTTTGTCCATTGATGATCGCAAATCAGACTGAAAGACTAAATTTTGCCTCAACCAAAAACATACCTGCTTATCCGGACTTTTTGGATATACAGGTTAAGTCGTTTAAAGACTTTTTTCAACTAGAAACAAAGTCAGATGAAAGAGGTAAAGAAGGGTTGTATAACACCTTCATGGAAAACTTCCCAATAACAGATACGAGAAATCAATTTGTATTGGAATTCCTTGATTACTTTGTTGACCCTCCTCGTTACTCTATAGAAGAGTGTATTGACAGAGGATTAACGTATAGCGTTCCGTTAAAAGCACGCTTGAAACTGTACTGTACAGACCCTGAACACGAAGATTTTGAAACTATCGTTCAAGATGTCTATTTAGGAACTATACCGTATATGACCCCTAGCGGTACCTTTGTAATCAACGGAGCAGAGCGGGTTGTCGTGTCACAGTTACATCGTTCACCTGGTGTATTCTTTGGACAGTCTTTCCATGCTAATGGAACTAAGTTATATTCGGCAAGGGTAATTCCTTTTAAAGGATCATGGATTGAGTTTGCTACCGATATCAACAGCGTGATGTACGCCTATATCGATAGAAAGAAAAAGTTACCTGTTACAACCTTATTCCGCGCCATAGGATTCGAAAGAGACAAGGATATCCTAGAGATTTTCGACCTGGCAGAAGAGGTAAAAGTATCAAAGACAGGATTAAAAAAATATATAGGGCGAAGATTGGCCGCTCGTGTGCTTAACACGTGGCACGAAGACTTCGTAGATGAAGATACGGGAGAAGTTGTGTCGATTGAGAGAAATGAAATTATCTTAGACCGTGATACAGTCCTAGATAAAGATAATATCGAAGAAATCATCGATGCCAACGTCAAAACGATTCTTCTACATAAAGAGGACAATAATCAGGCAGACTATGCCATCATACATAATACATTACAGAAAGATCCTACAAACTCTGAAAAAGAGGCTGTAGAACACATCTATCGTCAGTTGCGTAATGCAGAACCGCCTGATGAGGAAACTGCACGTGGTATTATTGACAAATTGTTCTTCTCCGACCAACGTTACAATCTAGGTGAAGTGGGTCGATACAGAATGAACAAAAAACTTAATCTTGATACCCCGATTGACAAACAGGTATTGACAAAAGAAGATATTATTACTATTGTTAAATACTTGATTGAATTAATTAACTCAAAAGCAGAGATTGATGATATTGACCACTTGTCTAACCGTCGTGTAAAAACAGTAGGTGAGCAGTTATCAGCTCAGTTTGGCGTTGGTTTGGCACGTATGGCAAGAACTATTCGGGAGCGTATGAATGTACGTGACAACGAAGTGTTTACGCCGATCGATTTGATTAACGCTAAAACGTTATCGTCAGTAATTAATTCATTTTTTGGAACAAATCAGCTATCTCAGTTTATGGATCAAACCAATCCATTGGCAGAGATAACACACAAACGCCGTTTATCAGCATTAGGACCAGGAGGGCTGTCCAGAGAAAGAGCAGGTTTTGAGGTACGTGACGTTCACTATACGCATTATGGACGTTTATGTCCTATTGAAACACCGGAAGGACCAAACATCGGTTTGATTTCCTCTTTGGCTGTTTATGCTAAAGTGAATTCTATGGGATTCATTGAAACGCCTTATCGCCCGGTTGTGGATGGTAAAGTAGACATCGTAAATGCTCCGGTTTATTTAAGTGCCGAAGAAGAAGAAGGAATGTTGGTTGCACAAGCAAATATCCCGATTGATAAAGACGGCAATATTACAGAAGAGCGCGTTGTTGTAAAAGAAGATGGGGATTTCCCGGTAGTAGAACCAAAAGATGTTCACTATACGGACGTGGCTCCAAATCAGATTGCATCTATTTCAGCTTCATTAATTCCTTTCTTGGAACACGATGATGCTAACCGTGCGTTGATGGGATCAAACATGATGCGTCAGGCCGTACCACTATTGAGACCTGAATCTCCGATTGTAGGAACAGGACTTGAAAGACAGGTAGCTTCAGATTCTCGCGTATTAATTAATGCAGAAGGAGATGGAGTAGTAGAATATGTTGATGCACAAAAGATCATCATTAAATATGATCGAACCGATGTTGAAAGATTGGTTAGTTTTGACACGGATGAGAAGACGTATAGCTTGATTAAATTTAGAAAAACAAACCAAAGTACTTGTATCAACCTAAAGCCTATTGTTCGTAAAGGAGATAGAGTAATAAGAGGACAAGTATTGTGTGAAGGATATGCTACGCAAAATGGAGAGTTGGCACTTGGACGTAACCTGAAAGTAGCTTTTATGCCGTGGAAAGGATACAATTTTGAGGATGCTATCGTAATTTCAGAAAAAGTAGTACGCGAAGATATCTTTACATCTATTCATATTGATGACTACACACTGGAAGTAAGAGATACGAAATTAGGAAACGAAGAGTTGACTAACGATATCCCGAATGTAAGTGAGGAAGCTACCAAAGATTTAGATGAAAACGGTATGATCCGAATCGGAGCAGACGTAAAACCAGGAGATATTCTGATTGGTAAAATTACTCCGAAAGGAGAGTCTGATCCTACTCCGGAAGAGAAACTTTTACGTGCTATTTTTGGAGATAAAGCAGGAGATGTTAAAGATGCTTCATTAAAAGCTTCACCGTCGTTAAGAGGCGTTGTGCTGGATAAAAAATTGTTCGCAAGAGCAGTAAAAGACAAGCGTAAGCGTTCTAAAGACAAAGAAGAATTAGCATTGTTAGAAACTCAGTTTGAGGTGAAATTCAACGAGTTGAAAGAACGTCTGGTAGAGAAATTATTCTATATCGTTAATGGTAAAACTTCACAAGGTGTACTGAATGATTTAGGTGAAGAAATTTTGCCAAAAGGTAAAAAGTTCACTCAAAAAATGCTTTATGCAGTAGAAGACTTTGCTCATTTGACCAAAGGACAATGGACTACAGACGAGGAAACAAACGGAATGATTACCGACTTAATCCACAATTATAAGATTAAGCTAAACGACTTGCAAGGAGTGTTGCGTCGTGAGAAATTTATGATTACAGTTGGAGACGAGCTTCCGTCAGGAATCTTAAAGCTTGCAAAAGTTTACATTGCTAAAAAACGTAAACTGCGTGTAGGAGATAAGATGGCAGGACGTCACGGAAACAAAGGTATTGTAGCTCGTATTGTAAGAGACGAAGACATGCCTTTCTTAGAAGACGGAACACCAGTTGATATTGTGTTGAATCCGTTAGGGGTACCTTCACGTATGAACATTGGTCAGATCTACGAAACAGTATTGGGATGGGCAGGACAAAAACTAGACAAAAAGTTTGCGACTCCTATTTTTGACGGTGCTGATTTAGAGGAAATCAATCAATATACTGATGAAGCGGGTATTCCAAGATTCGGGCACACTTATTTGTACGATGGAGGAACAGGAGAAAGATTCCACCAAAGAGCTACTGTTGGAGTTATCTACATGTTGAAATTAGGACACATGGTAGATGATAAAATGCACGCGCGTTCAATCGGACCATATTCTTTAATCACGCAGCAACCATTAGGAGGTAAAGCTCAGTTTGGAGGTCAGCGCTTTGGAGAAATGGAGGTTTGGGCATTGGAAGCATACGGTGCTTCAAGTACATTGCGTGAAATTTTAACAGTGAAATCGGATGACGTTATTGGTAGAGCGAAAACTTACGAAGCTATCGTGAAAGGAGAAACTATGCCAGAACCGGGACTTCCAGAATCATTCAACGTATTGATGCATGAACTAAAAGGTCTTGGATTAGATATCAGATTAGAAGATTAAACTAAGATTATAGAGTAAACAGGAGAATATCTGCTGTTTACTCTTATATCATACACTTTAACAAGTAAGTTTACCATGAATAAAAATAAAGAGAAAAATACCGTAAAAAGGTTTAATAAAATCTCAATAGGTTTGGCTTCACCAGAAGCGATTCTTGCTGAATCAAGAGGAGAAGTTTTAAAACCAGAAACAATTAACTATCGTACTCATAAACCAGAACGTGATGGTCTTTTCTGTGAGCGTATTTTTGGTCCAGTAAAAGATTATGAGTGTGCTTGTGGTAAGTATAAAAGAATCCGGTACAAAGGGATTGTTTGTGACCGCTGTGGAGTAGAGGTTACGGAGAAAAAAGTACGTAGAGACAGAGTAGGGCATATCAATTTAGTTGTGCCTATTGCTCACATCTGGTATTTCCGTTCCTTACCTAATAAAATAGGATATATTTTAGGTCTTCCGTCTAAGAAATTAGACATGATTATCTATTATGAGCGTTACGTAGTAATCCAAGCCGGAAATGCTAAAAATGCAGAAGGAGAACCTTTGAACCGTTTAGACTTCCTGACAGAAGAAGAATACTTGAATATTTTGGATTCTCTTCCGATGGAAAATCAGTTTTTAGACGATACAGATCCAAATAAATTCATCGCCAAAATGGGGGCTGAATGTATTATGGATCTATTGGCAACTACAGATTTAGACGAGTTATCATATACTCTTCGTCACGCTGCCAATAACGAAACATCTAAGCAAAGAAAAACAGAAGCCTTAAAACGCCTTCAGGTTGTAGAAGCTTTCCGTGAGTCAAATCAAAACCGCGAAAACAGACCTGAATGGATGATTTTGAAAGTAATTCCGGTTATTCCACCTGAATTGCGCCCGTTAGTACCATTGGACGGAGGTCGTTTTGCTACGTCGGATTTGAACGATTTATACCGTCGAGTAATTATCAGAAATAACCGTCTGAAACGCTTGATGGAAATCAAAGCTCCTGAGGTAATTTTGCGTAACGAAAAACGTATGCTTCAAGAAGCTGTTGACTCTTTGTTTGACAACACAAGAAAAGCATCTGCAGTTAAAACGGAATCTAATCGCCCGTTGAAATCTCTTTCAGATTCATTAAAAGGAAAACAAGGACGCTTCCGTCAAAACTTATTGGGGAAACGTGTTGATTATTCAGCTCGTTCAGTAATTGTTGTCGGACCAGAATTAAAATTATACGAATGTGGATTGCCAAAAGATATGGCAGCTGAGCTTTATAAACCATTTGTTATCCGTAAGCTGATAGAAAGAGGTATTGTAAAAACAGTAAAATCTGCTAAGAAAATTATAGACAAAAAAGAGCCTGTAGTTTGGGATATCTTAGAAAATGTGATTAAAGGACACCCGGTTCTTTTAAACCGTGCTCCTACACTTCACCGTTTAGGTATTCAGGCTTTTCAACCAAAATTGATCGAAGGTAAAGCAATTCAGTTACACCCATTAGTGTGTACGGCATTTAACGCGGATTTCGATGGTGACCAGATGGCAGTTCACTTGCCACTTGGACCAGAAGCAATTTTGGAAGCTCAGTTATTGATGCTGGCTTCTCACAATATCTTAAACCCTGCTAACGGTGCTCCTATTACCGTTCCGTCTCAGGATATGGTTCTTGGATTGTATTACATGACGAAGTTGCGTAAATCAACACCGGAAGAACCTGTAAAAGGAGAAGGGTTAACTTTTTACTCAGTAGAAGAGGTTCACATTGCTTTAAATGAAGGGAAACTTGATCTGAATGCAGGAGTTAAAGTTAGAACAAAAGATTACAATCAAAACGGTGAGCTGACTTATCAGATCATAGAAACAACTGCAGGAAGAATTTTGTTTAATGAAGTTGTTCCGGAAGTTGCAGGATTCATCAACGAAGTATTGACTAAGAAATCGCTAAGAGATATTATTGGTCGTATTTTAGCTATTACTGATGTTCCTACAACAGCAGCTTTCTTGGATGATATTAAAAACATGGGATACGGTTATGCGTTCCGTGGAGGGTTGTCGTTCAGTTTAGGGGATATTATTATTCCTGAGCGCAAACAGGATTTGATTGATGATGCTAACCAACAGGTAGATCACATTACGATGAACTACAACATGGGATTAATCACAAACAATGAGCGTTACAATCAGGTAATCGACGTTTGGACTTCTACCAATGCAATGTTGACAGAATTGGCAATGAAGAATATCCGCGAAGATAAGCAAGGGTTCAACTCCGTATATATGATGCTAGATTCCGGAGCAAGGGGATCTAAAGAACAGATTCGTCAGTTAACAGGTATGCGCGGTTTGATGGCTAAACCTAAAAAATCAACTGCAGGTGGTGGCGAAATTATCGAAAACCCGATTCTTTCTAACTTTAAAGAAGGACTTTCAATTTTAGAGTACTTCATTTCTACACACGGTGCACGTAAAGGTCTTGCCGATACCGCATTAAAAACAGCAGATGCAGGGTATTTAACTCGTCGACTTCACGATGTTGCTCAAGACGTAATCGTTAATGAAGTAGACTGTGGTACGCTGAGAGGAATAGAAGTAAAACCTCTTAAAAAGAACGAAGAAGTTATAGAAACATTAGGAGAAAGAGTTTTAGGACGTGTTGCATTAAATGATGTAATCAATCCATTAAATTCAGAAGTGATTGTTAAGTCAGGTGAAGTAATTTTAGAATCAACTGCCAAAGCAATTAACGCAGCTCCTATTGAAGTAATCGAAGTGCGTTCTCCGTTAACTTGTGAAGCAAAAGCAGGTATTTGTGCTAAGTGTTACGGTCGTAATTTAGCAACTGCAGGTATGGTTCAAAAGGGAGAAGCTGTGGGTGTTGTTGCTGCTCAATCCATTGGAGAGCCCGGAACACAGTTGACTTTGAGAACGTTCCACGTAGGAGGTACCGCAGGTAATATTTCGGAAATTTCAACGATTAGCGCCAAATTTAAAGGGCGTTTAGAAATAGAAGATTTAAAAACTGTAAAAGGAGAAGATAACGAAGGAAAAGCTGTTGATATTGTTATTTCCCGTTCAACAGAAGCTAAATTGCACGATCCGAATACAGGTATTTTATTGACAACCAATAACATTCCTTATGGTTCTACTATTTACGTAAAAGACGGGGATGTAGTTGAAGAGGGAACCACAATCTGTAAATGGGATCCGTATAATGGTGTTATTGTATCTGAATTTACAGGAAAAGTTGCTTACGAAGATATCGAACAAGGACAAACGTTCATGGTTGAGATCGACGAGCAGACAGGTTTCCAAGAGAAAGTAATTACTGAATCAAGAAATAAAAAATTAATTCCTACTTTACTTATTTATGGTAAAGACGGAGAATTGATTCGTTCATACAACTTGCCGGTTGGTTCTCACTTGATGGTTAATGACGGAGAGAAAATTAAGGCTGGTAAAGTATTAGTTAAGATTCCTCGTCATACGTCAAAAGCAGGGGATATTACAGGAGGTTTACCTCGTATTACAGAGTTGTTAGAAGCTCGTAATCCATCTAATCCGGCTGTAGTTTCTGAAATAGACGGAGTAGTTTCTTTTGGTAAAATTAAACGCGGTAACAGAGAAATCGTGATTGAATCAAAAACAGGCGATATCAGAAAATATCTGGTAAAACTATCTAATCAGATTTTGGTTCAGGAAAATGACTTTGTGAAAGCGGGAATGCCTTTGTCAGATGGAGCTATCACTCCGGAAGATATTTTAAGAATTCAGGGACCTTCTGCTGTACAACAATATCTGGTAAACGAAATTCAGGAAGTATACCGTTTACAAGGGGTAAAAATCAATGACAAACACTTTGAGGTAGTTATTCGCCAGATGATGCGAAAAGTACAAATTCAAGATCCGGGAGATACTTTATTCTTAGAGGATCAATTGGTACACGCAAGCGATTTCATTTACGAAAATGACAGATTGTTTGGAATGAAAGTTGTTGAACACGCAGGAGATTCAGAAAACTTGAAAGAAGGACAAATAGTATCGATGAGAGAGTTGCGCGATGAAAATTCATTGTTGAGACGCGAAGATAAAAATCTGGTAGTAGCACGCGAAGTTATGCCTGCTACAGGAACACCGGTTCTTCAAGGAATTACAAGAGCTTCATTGCAAACAAAATCATTTATTTCTGCAGCTTCCTTCCAGGAAACAACAAAAGTATTAAACGAAGCTGCTGTTGCAGGTAAAGTTGACGGACTTTTGGGCTTGAAAGAAAATGTTATCGTAGGACACAGAATTCCGGCAGGTACGGGAATGAGAGAATACGAAAGCATCCTTGTAGGGTCGACAGAAGAAGAGCAATTTGTAAGTAACGAAAATGAACTAAACTTTTAATTATGGCAGAAGACCAAAAACACTTCAATATTGAATTGGATGAAGTAACCGCAGAAGGGACATATTCTAATCTGGCAATTATCAACCATTCTAATACAGAATTTGTAGTGGATTTTGTCAATATTATGCCGGGAGTTCCAAAGGCAAAAGTGAAGTCAAGAATTATTTTGACTCCGCAGCATGCGAAAAGGCTTCTCAATGCTTTAAGTGAAAATATTCAGCGTTTTGAAGCGGCAAATGGAGTAATTAAAGAAGGAGAAGTCCCTCATAATTTATCCTCTATCAATTTTGGACCTAAAGGAGAAGCTTAAGTTTAAAAATAATTTATATAAAGCCCAACAGAAGTGTTGGGCTTTTTTATAATACAAATTATTTTATTGTATTGTATTTTTTCTTTTAAATTAGTAGTTGATACAATTTAAATAACAACCATTCAATTATGTCAGAATTAAAAACAAAGCTTACAGATGCAGACGTCTATGAGTTTATTTGTTCATTTGCAAATACAGAACAAAAGCAAAAAGACAGTCTGGAGTTATTAAAACTTCTGGAAGACTTTACAGGCTATAAACCCAAAATGTGGGGAGCTTCTATTATCGGGTTCGGCAGTTATCACTATAAATCCGACAGAAGCAGACAAGAAGGAGATTGGCCGCTCATCGGGTTTTCGCCTCGCAAGACTGCTATTTCCTTGTATGTATATGCCGGAGCTGAAGGACAAGAAAAAATGTTGCAGAATCTAGGTAAATTCAAAATGGGAAAAGCTTGTATTTATGTAAAAAAACTTTCAGATATTGATTTGGAAGTGCTTAAAGAAATGGTAAACACAACGATTGAGTATCTCAGTGAAAAATATGGTTCAAATACGCATCAAAGTTAAATGGAACAACATCTGTTATTGAAACCCAAAATACTTCAAATAAATTTTCCAATCTAAAGTAGATGTACTACTTTTGCTATTCCACATTTTGTGGTACATTTAGAAATACTGTATTTTAAGCGGAAATCCCGCTCATGAAAAGTAAAGTCGTATGAAAGAAGTTACAAAAGAAGTTTATCTGAAATGGTATGAGGATATGTTGTTTTGGAGAAAGTTTGAAGACAAACTGGCTGCTCTATATATCCAACAAAAAGTAAGAGGTTTTCTCCATTTATACAATGGGCAGGAAGCTGTTTTAGCAGGTGCTTTACATGCAATGGATTTGTCTAAAGACAAAATGATAACAGCATACAGAAACCATGTTCAGCCTATTGGTTTAGGAGTTGATCCTAAAAAAGTGATGGCAGAATTGTTAGGGAAAGCAACAGGAACTTCT
The DNA here is from genome assembly GCF_004364575.1 of Myroides indicus. Lineage (GTDB taxonomy): Bacteria > Bacteroidota > Bacteroidia > Flavobacteriales > Flavobacteriaceae > Flavobacterium > Flavobacterium indicum_A. The sequence continues at coordinate 156,773 of NZ_SOAG01000002.1, forward strand.
CAAGGACTGGGAGGATCTATGCATATTTTTTCTAAAGAGCATAATTTTTATGGCGGACACGGTATTGTTGGAGGACAAATACCTTTAGGAGCAGGATTAGCCTTTGCAGATAAATACTTTGACAGAAAAGCAGTAACCATGTGTTATTTCGGAGACGGAGCAGCTCGTCAGGGATCGTTGCACGAAACATTTAACATGGCGATGAACTGGAAATTACCAGTGGTTTTTATCATTGAAAACAATGGGTATGCGATGGGAACTTCTGTTGAGCGTACGGCTAACCATACAGATATCTGGAAATTAGGATTGGGATATGAAATGCCTTGTGGTCCGGTAGATGGAATGAATCCGGTAAAAGTAGCAGAAGCAATGTATGAAGCTATTGAAAGAGCTCGCCGTGGAGACGGACCAACGCTTCTGGAAATGAAAACGTATCGATACAGAGGGCACTCTATGTCAGATGCTCAGCACTATAGAACAAAAGAAGAAGTAGAAGAATACAGAAAAATAGATCCGATAACTCAGGTATTAGATGTAATCAAAGAAAAAGGCTACGCAACGGATACCGAGATTGAAGAAATTGATGCAAGAGTTAAGAGTTTAGTTTCAGAATGTGAGAAATTTGCAGAAGAATCTCCGTTCCCGGAAATTAATGTAATGTACGACGTAGTTTACGAACAGGACAATTATCCTTTTTTACCTCATAGATTATAATAAAACAATATGGCAGAAGTAATTACAATGCCACGCTTAAGCGACACAATGACTGAAGGTGTTGTTGCAGCTTGGTTAAAAAAAGTAGGAGATAAAATTTCAGAAGGAGACATCCTTGCAGAAATTGAAACTGATAAAGCAACAATGGAATTTGAATCATTTTATTCAGGTACATTGTTATATATAGGATTGAAAGAAGGAGAAGCAGCTCCGGTAGACTCATTACTTGCTATCATTGGAGAAGAAGGAGAAGATATTTCAGCTTTGATCGATGGAAAATCGCAATCGGCTGAACCTAAAAAAGAAGAAGAAAAGCAGGAAAAAGAACAATCTGTTGAAGAAGAAAAAGAGTCTTCATCAAAACCTGCTGCAATTCCGGAAGGAGTAAAGGTAGTAACCATGCCGCGCTTAAGCGATACAATGACGGATGGAACTGTTGCCGCTTGGATAAAAAAAGTAGGAGATAAAGTTTCAGAAGGTGATATTCTTGCAGAAATAGAGACGGATAAAGCAACGATGGAGTTTGAAGCTTTTGAAGCAGGAACATTGTTGTATATAGGTGTACAAGAAGGGGAATCGGCTCCGGTTGACAGCGTCTTGGCAATTTTAGGACCAGAGGGTACAGATGTTACGGGAATAATCGACAATATTAAAAAAGGAGTAAAAACAGAAACTGCCAAAGAAGATACTGTTGCGACTGAAACTAAGTCACAATCAAAAACCCCTGACCAAAAGTCTTCTGAAGAGACCGTTGTTACTACTACATCTTCAGGAAGAGTTTTTGTTTCGCCCTTAGCAAAGAAAATAGCAGAAGAAAAAGGTATTAATATCGCTGAAGTTAAAGGAACAGGAGAAAACGGAAGAATAATCAAACGAGATATTGAGAATTTTGTTCCAGCATCAAAACCTACAGGTACTCAGGCAACCTCGTCTTCCGAAACAACTGTTAGCGTTAAACCATTTATTCCTGCAGGAGAAATAAGTGTTGAAGAGGTGAAAAACTCTCAAATGCGTAAAACAATTGCACGTCGTTTAGCAGAATCTAAATTTACAGCTCCACATTATTATCTCACGATTGAGATTGATATGGGAAATGCTATAGCGTCTCGTAAAACAATTAATAATTTGCCCGATACAAAAGTGTCGTTTAACGATATGGTTGTGAAAGCCTGTGCTATGGCATTGCGTAAACATCCGCAGGTAAATACACAGTGGAAAGATGAGGTAACAATTTACAATCATCACATCAATGTCGGAGTAGCTGTAGCCGTAGACGAAGGATTGGTGGTTCCGGTATTGCCGTTTACAGATCAGATGTCCCTCACTCAGATCGGAGAAAAAGTAAAAGAGTTGGCGGGGAAAGCGAAATCCAAAAAGCTTACGCCGGCAGAAATGGAAGGGAGTACTTTTACCGTTTCAAATTTAGGAATGTTTGGAATCCAGTCGTTTACTTCAATTATCAATCAGCCTAACTCTGCGATTTTATCGGTAGGTGCAATTGAAGAAAAGCCGGTTGTCAAAAACGGACAAATTGTAGTAGGCAATACAATGACCGTTACTTTGGCTTGCGACCACAGAACTGTAGATGGAGCAACAGGAGCTCAATTTTTGCAGACGCTGAGAAGCTATATTGAAAATCCGGTTGCCATGTTAGCATAACCTTAAAATATACAATCAAAGCCCGTTTAGTAAAAACGGGCTTTTTTTATTAAAATCATGGAGGGAATAATTGAAGGAAATAAATTAATACCAAAGCTCATATTTTTGTATTTTTGATTAAAAGTCAGAGTAATGAGAATAATTTTTGTTTGGTTTGCGTTGGCAGTTTTAAGTTGTTCTTCTGTCTGCAAAAATGCAGAAACAGAAAAACCAAAAGCCAGTATTGAGAATATTTCTCAAACAATAAATTACCTGTCTTCTGACAATTTACAAGGCAGAGCTACCGGAACTGAGGGCAACAGGCAGGCAGCAGAGTTTTTAAGCAATAAATTGAAAGATTACGCAATTAAACCTTATTATAAATCCTACAACGATACACTCGAAAATATTAAAAACAGCTGGAATATAGTAGGTGTAATTCCGGGTACGGCTGATGACTTAAAAAAAGAGGTAATTGTGCTGGGTGCGCATTATGACCACATTGGAATCCGACCGGCGGTGGATGGAGACACCATTGCAAACGGAGCGAATGACAATGCATCCGGAAGTGCCGTTTTATTGGAATTGGCAAGAAATATTAAATTACAAAACAAAAATAAACGTACAGTTTTAATTGTCTTTTTTACAGGTGAAGAAAAAGGCTTATTGGGATCAGAACATTTAGCAAAAAAATTAAAAATTGACGAGGTAGATCTTGTAGCAATGCTAAACTTTGAAATGTTGGGTGTTCCTATGAAAAGAGAATACATGGCTTACTTAACAGGATATGATTTATCTAATATAGGAGATAAAATAACGGATTTATCGGTAAAAAATGTAATCGGAAACTGGGAAGACTCTGATAAATATCAATTGTTTAAACGCTCAGACAATTATCCTTTTTATCGTATATTCAGAGTCCCTTCCCATACAATAAGTTCTTTTGATTATCAAAATTTTGAATATTATCATCACGTTAAGGACGAAGCTGAAAAGGTTGACCTCAGTTTTATGACAAATTTGACAAATGAATTAATACCCATTATAGGTAAATTAGTTAATTTACCGACGAAAGAGTTAAGCATCAAATAAGAATGAAAAAAAATATAATTATAACCGGTACCAGTAGGGGGATTGGTTTAGAAACAGCTAAGTTTTTAGCAGATCAGGGAAATCAGGTTTTAGCAATATCCCGGAAAACGGCGGAAGGGCTACAAAAGCACCCTAATATAACCTGTTTATCTGCCGATATTACAAAAGAACAGGATTTACAGAACATAACCGGTTTTGTAAAAGAACAATGGAACCAAATAGATATCTTAATTAATAATGCCGGGGCGATTGTAAACAAGCCGTTTGAGGAAATTACACAAAAAGACTTCAATTACGTATATCAGGTAAATGTTTTTGGTGTAGCTCGTTTAATTCAATTGTGTATACCCTTTATGAGAACAAATAGCCATGTTATTACAATCAGTAGTATGGGAGGTGTACAAGGAAGCATGAAGTTTGGTGGTTTAGCAGCCTACAGTTCAAGTAAAGGCGCGGTTACCATCCTGAGCGAATTGCTTGCAGAAGAATACAAAGAAGCCGGGATTTCTTTTAACGTGGTTGCGTTGGGAGCGGTTCAAACCGAAATGTTGGAAGAAGCATTCCCGGGATATCAGGCACCCATAACACCGGAGGAAATGGCAGAATTTATAGGTGATTTTGCTTTAAATGGAAATAAATATTTTAACGGAAAGGTATTGCAGGCATCAAGCACTACTCCTTAAAAAATGCAGATTTGATCGAAAAATTAAAGCCTTATTTGCCCGAATATGCGTTAGAACCTGTTTTTGAATTGATAAAGCATTATCAGGTACACCTTAAAATCGTGAACGAAAGAGTAACCCGCCATGGAGATTATAAAAAAGACCTTTATGGAAAACACGTTATTACGGTAAATGCTAACCTTAATCCATATCGTTTTTTGATGACGCTAATTCACGAAATTGCGCATTTGGTAGCTTTTCAAAAATATGGAGGACAAATCAAGCCACACGGAACAGAATGGAAAAGAACATTTCAGCTGTTAATGGTTCCCTTTCTGAGATCGGAAATTTTTCCTAATCAGCTATTGCCTTTATTGGCAAATCATTTTCGAAATCCATCGGCAAGCAGTGATACGGACGAGCGATTGTCTATTGCAATGAAGCGATACGACGAACAGGATAAAGATAGTAAGGTATGCTTTGTATATGAGATTCCTTTAGGAAGCCATTTTCGTACCTATAACGGAAAAACTTTTAAAAGAGGACCGCTAAGAGTAAAAAGATTTGAGTGTTTAGAAGTGGAAACCGGCAGGATTTATACCTTTAAAGCCAATGCTGAAGTGGAAATGCTGACACATTATATTTTTAAAAATAAATAAATATGAATTCTAATTATTATGCTGTTGTAATGGCAGGCGGAGTAGGGTCTCGTTTTTGGCCTGTGAGTACGCCTGAGTTTCCAAAACAGTTTCACGATATGTTGGGGTCGGGAGAAACGTTAATTCAAAAAACGTTTAAGCGGCTGTCTCAATTGATTCCCAAAGAAAATATTTTGATTTTAACGCATCAGAATTACAAAGAGATTGTAGTAGAACAATTGCCGTCTGTAGACGAGAAAAATATTATTTTGGAACCTGCAATGCGCAACACAGCACCGTGTATTTTGTATGCTGCTTTAAAAATAAAAAAAATGAATCCCGATGCAGTGATGGTAGTTGCTCCGAGTGATCATTGGATAGAAGATGAATTACAGTTTGTCGCTAATTTGCTGCGTACTTTTGATGTGTGTGAGCACGACAGTATTTTAATGACTTTAGGGATTTTGCCTACTTTTCCTAACACGGGCTACGGCTATATAGAATTTAATAAATTAGATTCCAGACCGATTAAAAAAGTAGTTCAGTTTAGAGAAAAACCGGATTACGTTACTGCACGAAAGTTTATTCTGAGTCGTCATTTTTTGTGGAATTCAGGAATATTTGTTTGGAGTGTAAATACAATTTTAGATGCTTTTTCGCAATTTCAACCGGAAATGATGGAGTTGTTTGAACGAGGATATAGCGTGTTGAATACAGAAAAAGAAACAAGTTTTATCGAAGCAAATTATCACAAGGCAGAAAATATTTCAATTGATTATGCTGTCATGGAAAAAGCGGGTAATGTGTATGTTTTACCTGCAACTTTTGATTGGAATGATTTGGGAACCTGGGGGGCATTATATGAAAAACTGCCAAAAGATAATTTGGATAATGCTGTTGTAAACGCAAAAGTATTTTTAGAAAATGCAACTAATAATATCATTCGTACCGATGATTGCAATAAAACAGTTGTTGTGGACGGGTTAAATGATTATATTATTGTGGACAGAGAAGATGTGCTGCTTATTTATCCCAAACGCAAAGAACAGGATATTAAGAAAATAAGCAAAAGCGTAGAAGACATGATACTTAAAACCAAAAAACTACCTGATTAAGGTAGTTTTTTAATTATTCTTGTTCTCTGTTTTTAAGTTCTTTTTTAGTTTTTTTCTTGTCCATATGTCGGATGGCATCTCTAACCATGTTGAATAAATCAGATGAATATACAAAGTCTACTACATCTTCATTATCGGTGTGGATAATTTCTTTGTGATTTCCTGACCAGGCTAACACGCCGTTTTTTAAAAAGATAATATGTTCGCCTATTTCTAAAACAGAGTTCATGTCGTGCGTGTTAATAATGGTTGTAATACCATATTCATGTGTGATTTCCTGAATCAGATTATCAATTACAATAGCTGTTTTAGGATCTAAGCCGGAGTTTGGCTCATCGCAAAACAAATATTTGGGATTATTGACAATAGCTCTGGCAATAGCAACTCGTTTCTGCATTCCTCCCGATATTTCTGCGGGTTTCTTTTTATTGGCGTCAATGAGTTTTACGCGATCAATTACTTCGTTTACCCGAAGCATAATTTCCTTATTGCTTTTATTGGTAAACATACGCAGGGGAAAAGCTATATTTTCTTCTACGGTCATAGAGTCAAACAAAGCACTACCTTGAAAAACCATGCCGATTTCGGTACGTAAATCTCTTTTTTCCGTCTTGCTCAAAGAAGAGTATACCCTTCCGTCAAACAAAATCCGTCCGCTATCGTGTCTGTGAATTCCTAAAAGCGTCTTTAAAAAAACCGTTTTTCCCGAACCGCTTTGCCCGATAATCAAGTTGGTTTTTCCCGTTTCAAAAACGGTGCTGATGCCTTTTAAAACTTGCGTGCCATCAAACGATTTAACTATATCCTGTACTTCAATCATAACTTATTTACTTAATAGCAGTGAGGTTAATATATAATTGCTGACAATGATAGCAACACTTGTCCAAACAAAAGCCGTGGTACTTGCTTTTCCTACTTCCAATGCTCCGCCTTTCATGTAATAGCCAAAATAAGCAGGAATTGAAGCTAACAAAAATCCGAAAATAGCTGTTTTGATAAAGGCATATACGACGTGAAAAGGAATAAAAGTATCTTGCAGCCCGACTATAAACTGTTCTGAAGTTACAAAATTACCCATTACTCCGCCAAACCATCCGCCAAGAATACCCAAAAACATACTGATTCCGATAACAAACGGATATAGCGAAACCGCTATTAATTTGGGAAAAACGAGATAGTTTAAGGAGTTGATACCCATTACCTCCAACGCATCAATCTGTTCCGTTACCCGCATTGTTCCAATGCTGGAAGTAATAAATGACCCCATTTTACCAGCCATAATGATAGAAATAAAGGTAGGCGAAAACTCCAGAATTACAGATTGTCTGGTAGCAAATCCGATAAGGTATTTCGGAATTAAGGGATTGGTTAGGTTAAGTGCGGTCTGTATGGCTACAACACCACCCACAAAAAATGATAAAAAGCAAACAATTCCCAAGGAGCCAATAATTAAATCATCGATTTCTTTAAATATCAGCTGCTTCATTATTTTCCACTTGGTCATTCTGCTAAAAACTTCTTTTAGCATAAGAAAGTATCTGCCAATGTGTATTAAACTTGATTTTATCATAAAGAATTAAATATTGGCTAAATTACCAATAACAAATGAGTTTTTAAGTTTATGAGGTTAAAAAATCGCTTAAGTCAGCTTGGAAATTATTTTTTTCCATCTGTAATGTCGGATGTAGCGTCCTTGTTCTTTATTCACTAAAAAAGGTTTTCTTTCTTTTTTAGCTTTAAAAAAGCCGGTTAAATAATCCATGCAAAGCAATGGCTTCTTTTTTTTAAAGGCGAGTTTTAAAGCAGCTATTAAGGTAATAACAAAGCCATAATGCAGCCTGTAAAAGGCTTCACCCTGTTTATATCTGGCTTTTTGGTCATAAATAGCTCCGGTAGGTTTGAGGTGCTTTACTTTTAAATCTTCTATAGTAACAACTTTCCAGTTATAGTATCGGCATAAAAGTTCGTCTGCTGTGTCCCATCCCATAGCAGATCGCAAACCTCCGATTTGTTCAAAACACACTTTCCGATAGGCTTTGAAAGCTCCGCGGATATGATCCTTATCTGTCAGATTTTCCAGAATCCATCTGCCGTTTTTTTCGATATAAGCAAAGCCTCCTGCCATCCCTGCTTGCGGATCTTGTATAAAAACAGCTATTATAGCTTCAAAATAATTATCGGGTAAAATTAAATCGGCGTCCAGTTTAACGATGAGGTCATACTCCAAATCAGGAGAAATCTGTTGAAACCCAAAATTAAAAGCCTCTATTACTTTGCTGCCGGGCAAATGAATGTTTTCAGATTGTTTGATTATAACTTTAATCCAGTTGTGGTTACTTGCAAACTTTTGAACTATTTGTTCTGTACAATCCGTTGAATTATCATTGACTACAATTACTTCTTCGGGAAGTTTGGTTTGAGATGCCAGACTGGTAAGTGTTTTTTCAATATAAGCTTCTTCGTTATAAGCGGGGATAACAACAACGTATTTCATTGTACAAGATCGATTTGGACTTTTTGTTTGCTAAAAAAGAGTTTCAATACTTTTTACAAGACAAAAATAGAAAAAAATGTAGTTAACTATTTATTAGCAAGTATATTTGTATTTGGTTAATGGTTTTGGTCAATGAATAAAAGTATTTCCAGCAAACAAGCTTTCCTTTTTACGGTTATCAATTACCTCGGTGTCCTGATTGGCGTAATTTCGACTGTTTTGATTTATCCGCAAGAGAAGGAATTGTTGGGAATTGTAAGGTTTGTCGATGCCTGTGCTCAAATTTTGTATCCGATTATTGTATTGGGAAGTACCCATGCCTTGATTAATTTTTATCCTCAGCTAACTGTTCGGCTTCAAAAAAAACTTTTTAGTTTTAGTCTTATTTCTCTGGTGAAGTTAGCTTTTTGGGTGTTAATGGGGTTGCTGTTACTCAATTTTTTTTATGCAAGTAGTCAGATAAAATATATATGGATGTCTTTTCCGCTGGCAATAGCCTTGGCATATATTGAGTTGTTCAGAAGACAAGCAACTAATCTGCACAAAATATCTTTTCCCACTTTTTTTGAAAAGATAATTCCCAAATTGATGTTGCCTGCTGTTTTTTTGTTGGTGATATATCAAAATACAGCAGTAGATAAAGCAGTTTGGTATTACATATTTGCTTATTACGTGATTGCCGCTGTAATCGGCAGCTATATTTATAAAAACTATCCTTTTTCTATTTACGGTAACTATAAGGATTTGTTTGCAGAAGTCTCTAAAAAGAAGTACTACACCTATAGTCTCTATGCGTTTGCCGGCAGTTTTGGCTCGTTTTTCGCTTTTCGGGTGGACTCTTTAATGATTCCTCATTTTATTTCTTTTGAGGCTAACGGAACCTATAATATTGGCGTTACGCTTGCTTCTACTTTGGCTATTCCGGCAACGGGTGTATTTGCTCTGTATGCTCCGGTAATTTCTGATCTCATAAAAAGTGCACAGCTCAAAACATTAAATGAAAAGTATAAAGAAGTTGCTAAAAATCTGTTTTTTGTCGGCATGTTGCTGTTTTCCTGTGTAGCGGTGGGAATAGAACCTTTTTTTCAGCTTTTGCCAACATTTGACAAGCTGGCGCCTTCACTTCCCGTTATTTACCTTTTGGGAATAAATGTGGTAATCAATATGTCAACCAGCTTTAACAGTGAGATTATTTCATATTCCAAATACTATAAATTTAATCTCGTATCGATATTAAGTTTAATGGTACTGAATGTGCTGCTCAATTATATTTTGCTCACTCAAACCGATTTGGGGATTTTTGGTGTAGCAGTGGCATCTTTGTTTTCCTTAACGTTGTTTAATATTGCCAAAACCCTGTATATTTACTACAAAATGAGATTACTGCCTTTTGATTTTACTTTCTTAAAAATACTGGCGGTTATGATTTTTGTTCTGCTGCTTGTATTAAAAATTCCTTATGCCGAAAATTCCTTATCAGTCCTGATAGTAAAAGTTGGATTAATACTCGTGCTTAATGTCATTTGGGTACTTAAAACAGGCTGGATTCCTTTTGTGCGGACGGCAGTGAATAAATTATTGAAGAAAAAGTAATATATTTGTAGCATACTTATCAAAAAAAGGAAGTGAAATGTAAAAAATAATTTCTTTCAGACTATAAAAGAAGTGAGACTCGGCAAGAGTTAAGCTATTTGTTTATATTTTAAAAAGAAAGAAGTTATGCTTACTGTTCAAAATGTATCTTACACTCATCCCAACAAGGATCTACTATTTAAAAATATTGATATTACTGTCAATGCGGGCGATAAAATAGCATTGATAGGCAATAATGGCGTTGGAAAATCAACCTTATTAAAACTTATTGCCGGAGAACTGCAATCTTCAGGCGGAATTTTACAAACCCACGCTGTACCTTATTATATTCCCCAAATTTATGGACAATATAACCATTTGTCTGTGGCGCAGGCACTTCGGATAGATGAAAAACTTTTTGCTTTGCATCAGATTTTACAGGGTTCGCTTTCTGAAGAAAACTACGCCAAACTTAATGATGACTGGACTATTGAAGAGCGTTGTTTTGAAGCTTTGCAATACTGGCAGTTGCAGGATATAGATTTATCGCAAAAGATAAAAACGCTGAGCGGAGGACAAAAAATAAAAGTATTTTTAGCCGGCATTTTAATTCATCAGCCCGATTTGGTCCTTTTAGACGAACCGAGCAATCATCTGGATGTTCAGGGAAGAGCACTCCTTTATGATTTTATCCGGCATACAAAATCCACTTTAATCGTTGTAAGCCATGATAGAAAATTGCTCAATGGGTTAAATGCTGTTTGCGAACTGCATCCGTTGGGGATTACTGTATATGGGGGGAATTATGATTTTTATTGCAGGCAAAAGCAAATAGAAAGTAATGCTTTGATGCAGGATATTCAAAGTAAAGAAAAAGCTTTAAAAAAAGCCCAGTCAAAAGAGAGAGAAGCTCTGGAGCGCAAACAAAAACAGGATAACAGGGCAAAAAAGAGCTTGGGAAAAGCAGGACTGCCGAAAATTGTTGCCAACACGTGGAAAAACAGTGCAGAAATGAGCGCTTCAAAAATTAAAAGTGTTCATGCCGAGAAAACGGACCATATAGCAAAGGAACTTCGCGCGCTTCGTTCGGAACAATTTGATACGGATGTTATGAAGTTTGGATTTGATAATTCCCGCTTGCACACCGGAAAGATATTGTTTACTGCCACTGAAACCAACATTAGTTTCAAAAGCAAAAAATACTTGTGGAAAAAGCCGCTTAGTTTTCAGCTGGTAAGCGGAGAGCGAGTAGCTGTACAAGGAAAAAATGGTTCGGGCAAAACAACATTGATTAATATAATTCTGGGCCATCTTATACCACAGGAAGGAAAAGTTTTTACGGCAGAAAATAAATCGGTTTATATTGATCAGGATTATTCCTTACTTGACAATAACTGGTCTGTTTATGAACAGGCTCAGTACTTTAATACCTCGGCTTTACAGGAACATGAAGTAAAAATGAATTTAAACAGGTTTCTGTTCGGCAAAGAAGAGTGGGATAAAAAGTGTCTAAAGTTAAGCGGAGGAGAACGAATGCGTTTGTCACTGTGTTGTTTGACTCTTTCTGCTCAATCGCCGGATCTCATCATATTAGACGAACCAACAAATAATCTCGATATCCAAAGTCTGGAAATACTTGCCAAAGCTATCAATGGATATAAAGGAACCTTATTAGTGGTTTCACATGACGAGACCTTTTTAAAAGAAATCGGAATTCAGCGGATTATTGCGTTGTGATACATCTAAAAACAGCGTTATAGGACGGCGTCGATTACGCTTGTTAAATCACTCTCGTTTTCAAATCCGCCTTTAAAAGTCCTGATTATTTTTTTGCCTTTAATTAAATAGCTTGTAGGAACCACATAGGAATTAATTTTATAATCTGCCTGTTTGTTGTCTAAAAAGTTCAGAATAGCCGTTTTGTATTCCAAATTATCAAGAGTAATGTCTTGGAATTCAAACTTTTTTGATTCTAAAAAACGAACAAGTTTGACAGAATCCGTATCAATGGACAAAGATACGAATTGAATATTTTTGGAAGCGTATTTTTGTTTAACGGTGTTTAAAAGCGGCATTTCTTCAATGCAGGGTTTACACCATGTAGCCCATAAATTCACAAAAACTAATTGGTCGTTTTCCAAGTACTCAGTATTGAATTTGGACCCGTTTAAATCGTACTTTTGCTTGACTTCATGAAAGTCGTTTTGTTTGCCTATCCGGATATTATCGCCAATTTGAATTCCAAAATTCATAAGATAGACGATTGCTAAAATTAAGATTCCACCGATAATTAAAAGTGTTTTTTTCATAAATAGAGTTTAACAATAAACAATTTAGTGTAAATGTACTTAATTAAAATTATCTGAAAAAATTAATATATTAGCTATAACAGTAAATGGATAAATATGAAAAAGCTCGTTTTAGTTATGTTATTAATCATATGTGTTCCAATAAGAGCACAGGAAAAAGAAATCAAATGGGACGTGTCGTTGGGAGGAGGAGTTTTAAGTGTCCCTGAGATAGGAAGCGGTTTTGGTGATGCCTTTGGTACACTGTTCACTGTGCTTGGCTATAACACTTATACAGAAACCAGCTCTACAGGTACACTTGTGCTAAATGGAAAGTATGCGATTAATCCTAAAGTAAAAATAGGTATGGATGTGGCAATATTAATCGAAAATGAAAAGCAATACAGAGCGAGTACAAAGGAGTATGTAGGAAATACAAAATATACCCATATATCGTTTATTCCGCGAGTTGACTGGTATTGGAACAGGAAAACAAGATGGAATATGTACTCTTCAGCAGGTGTCGGACTTAATATAGTCAAAGGAAAAGAAAAAATGAAAGATGAAGATTATCAAATTGAAAAAACAACAACAGAAACCAAAACAGCATTTATTGTAATCCCGTTTGGAGTAGAATACGGAAAAGCTTTTAAAGGATTTGCAGAAGTTGGAATCGGTTATACAGGATTGCTTCAGTTTGGCATAAGATATTCTTTTTAAAGGTTTGTTGAGGTGTTGCCTTTTTTTAAGCTTCTATTTTTATTTTTAGGCATATATTTTGATATATTTATCTGATAAATGCAATTGATTAAAGCCAATGGAGTTTCCAAACAAAAAGTTAAGCAATATACTCAAAGGAGTGATAGCAGTAACAACTTTTGTGTTGATATTAGATTTGTTTGATTTTTTTAGATGGAAATATATCAGTACAGTTTGTTACATTCTGTTAAGTATCGCATTGGTTCTTTTTTTTCTGCTTGGACGAAGCAAAAAGAGAGAGAATTCCGGCAATACAAAAAAATAAAAAAAGAGTGATTTACAAAATCACTCTTTTTTTTATAATAAACAGAGATTTTTAACTCTCTATATAAGCTTCGATAGGTGCACAAGAGCAAACCAGGTTTCTGTCTCCGTATGCGTCATCTACACGACGTACAGATGCCCAGAATTTGTTTTCAGCAACATAATCCAGCGGGTATGCAGCTTTTTGTCTGGAATACGGTAAATCCCAGTTATCAGCTGTTAATTGTGCCAGTGTATGCGGAGCATTTTTAAGTTCGTTTACCGGATTGTCGGCAGAAGCATTTTCTATTTCCTGACGGATAGAAATCATGGCATCACAAAAACGATCAAGTTCTTGCAGACTTTCACTTTCAGTCGGCTCAATCATCAGTGTTCCAGCAACCGGAAAAGATACGGTTGGTGCGTGAAATCCATAGTCGATTAAGCGCTTGGCAATATCCGTTACTTCAATTCCTTTTTCTTTAAATTCGCGAACGTCAACGATCATTTCGTGAGCTGCACGTCCGTTTTCTCCGGTATAAAGAATAGCGTAGTGCTCCTCTAATCTTGCTTTCATATAATTGGCGTTGAGGATAGCAGATTGCGTAACATTTTTTAGGCCTTCTGTTCCCAGCATAGCAATATATCCGTAAGAAATCAGACAAACCAATGCCGAACCATAAGGAGCAGACGAAATAGAGGTAATAGCATTTTCTCCGCCCACTTTTACCAGCGGGTTAGAAGGTAAAAACTGAACCAGGTGTTCTGCAACACAAATAGGTCCCACACCCGGTCCGCCGCCACCGTGAGGGATGGCAAATGTTTTGTGAAGGTTTAAGTGGCAAACGTCAGCTCCAATAGCTGCCGGATTAGTAAATCCAACCTGTGCGTTCATATTAGCACCATCCATATAAACCTGTCCGCCGTTATCGTGAATTATTTTTGTAATTTCCATAATAGCAGATTCATACACACCGTGAGTGGACGGATAAGTAACCATCAAACAAGAAAGGTTGTCTTTATGTAATTCTGCTTTAGCTCTTAAATCTTCAACATCTATATTTCCTTCAGGTGTTGTTTTAGTCACTACTACTTTCATGCCCGCCATAGCAGCAGAAGCAGGATTTGTTCCGTGTGCAGAAGCAGGAATAAGCGCTATATCTCTCTGGTAATCCCCTTTGGAGTGGTGATAAGCGCGGATTGCAAGCAAACCCGCATACTCTCCTTGCGCTCCCGAGTTAGGCTGTAATGTTGTACCGGCAAAGCCTGTAATAATATTTAACTTGTGCTCTAAATCAGTCAGCATTTCCAGATAGCCCTGTGCCTGATCAGCAGGAACAAACGGGTGAATATTATTCCACTGCGGGTTGCTCAATGGAAGCATTTCAGCCGCAGCATTTAACTTCATGGTACAAGAACCCAAAGAAATCATAGAGTGATTTAAAGCTAAATCTTTTCTTTCCAAACGTTTGATGTAACGCATCAGCTCTGTTTCGGAATGATAGCTGTTAAAAACATCGTGTTCTAAAAATTTAGATGTACGCTGCAATTTTGCAGGATAGCTAATTGTACTTTCGTTAAGAGCAGTTACTTCAAAAGCATCTTTGCCTAAAGCTTCTGCAAAAATTGCCACAATTGTATTGATGTCTTTTAATTCTGCTGTTTCGTTTAACGCAATAGAAATAGTATTGGCATCAACGTAATAAAAGTTTACCAACTTAGCTTCTGCAATTGGTTTGACTTTAGCGGCATCTGCTTTTACCGTAATGGTATCAAAGTAAGCAGAGTTAATTTGCTCTACTCCCAATTTTGCTAAACTTTCTGCCAGAGTATTGGCTTTAGCATGCACCTGATTAGCAATAAATCTCAAGCCGTCAGGACCGTGATATACCGCGTAAAAACTTGCCATTACTGCCAGTAAAACCTGTGCCGTACAGATATTGGACGTTGCTTTTTCGCGTTTAATGTGTTGTTCGCGCGTTTGCAAAGCCATGCGCAAAGCTCTGTTGCCGTCCGCATCTTTTGAAACGCCTATGATACGTCCCGGCATACTGCGTTTGTATTCTTCCTTGGTAGCAAAAAATCCTGCGTGAGGACCTCCAAAACCTAACGGAATACCAAAGCGCTGTGTAGTACCCACAACAACATCAGCTCCCATTTCTCCTGGAGAAGTTAAGGAAACTAAAGATAAAATATCAGCAGCTACAGCTACTTTAATGTCTTTTGATTTTGCCGTATGAATAAAATCGGCGTAATCGTACACTTGTCCGTATTTGCCCGGATATTGTAAAATAGCCCCGAAGTACTCTTCTGAAAAATCAAATTGCTGATGATCTCCAACAACTAATTCAATTCCGAAAGGAACAGCACGGGTTTCCAACACAGAAAGTGTTTGAGGTAAAATTTCTTCTGAAACAAAAAACTTAACCGTATTGCTCTTTTTTTGATCTCTTGTTCTTACGTCAAACAGTAAAATCATGGCTTCTGCCGCAGCAGTACCTTCGTCCAGTAAGGAAGCATTGGCAATTTCCATTCCCGTAAGTTCAATAACAGTAGTCTGGAAGTTAAGCAAAGCTTCTAAACGCCCTTGAGCAATTTCTGCCTGATAAGGCGTGTAGGCAGTATACCATCCCGGATTTTCAAATACGTTGCGGATGATTGGAGCAGGGCAAACCGCTTCGTGATATCCTAATCCGATAAATGTGCGGAATATTTTATTTTTATTTCCCAGCGTCTGGATATGAGTTAAATACTCATATTCAGTCATAGCAGGAGCAAGATTTAAATCGTTTTTTAAGCGGATAGTCCCCGGAAAAGTTTCGTCTATCAGCTGATCAATGTTGTCCACTTTGATTGTTTTAAACATATGAGCCAAATCTTCCGGTCTCGGACCAACGTGCCTTAAGGCAAATGCATTTGTTTTCATTACGAACAATAAATAAAAAGTTGTTGTGTTTAAGCCTACAAAAATAATTAATATTCTGATATTTTTCGTTTATTACTGCTAATTTTGAGAACTATTTAATCCTTGTGAAAAGATCTCTGTAAAAAACTATGGATTTGTTAAAAAACAAAGTAGTCGATTTTTACCTGAACGGAAGCATTCACGTTTCGTTTGCCGTTTTTGCGTTGGTTCAGATGACTTTTTATTTTTGTCAGCTGCCCTTTGATGCTGTTGTTTCAGCAATGGCATTTACCGGAACGCTGTTTTCGTATAATTTTATCAAATATGCAGCACTCGTCTACCACCAGCGAAAAAATCTCTCGTTGAGGTTGAAATGGATCTGTACGGTCAGCTTTTTGGCATTGGGTATTGGGATTATTAGCTTTTTGATGCTTAATTTAAAAGCACAGTTAGTGACTTTTGGTTTGTTGATTTTATCGGTTTTATATGCGGTTCCCATTCACCGCAAAATTCCCAATTTGCGCAATTGGGCAGGCATCAAAGTGTATATTGTATGTTTTTGCTGGGCAACAGTTACGCTGTTGGTTCCGGTTGTCAATGCTGATATGGCATTGAATTGGGATATAGGCGTCAAGTTTTTCCAGCGCTTTATACTGGTTTTTGTGCTGATCGGCATTTTTGAGATTGTCGATTTGCAATACGATGACGACAACCTGAAAACAATTCCGCAGACTTTGGGAATCGTAAAAACCAAATGGTTGCTGTCCGTGCTGTTGCTTCCCTTTTACGTTATTGAATTCTTTAAAGATGGCTTTCAACCCATTCAGGTCTGGAACAATTTAGTTATTGTTTTATTAACGTTGTTTTTTATCTGCTGCGCTTCGCCTTCACGAACTAAATTTTATACGCTGTTTTGGGTCGAAAGCGTTCCGATTATTTGGTGGCTGCTCATTGTTTTTGAAAAATAGCTGCTTTTTTTAGTTGAATCTAAAAATTGTATCTTTGTGCTTTGTTAAAAGGATAAGTATGATAAAATTAATAGATGCCGTTCAGGCAAGCAGCAATGTAGTTTTTGTTTTAAGCGAAGAAAATAATCACAGTACGGAAGTACCTGCGTTTTTAAACGAGTTTGTCATTTCGTTTAAAGAGGGTAAAAAGAAAGAAGATTTTGTAAAGACAGCCCATCAGTTTTTCTTTTTTGTAAAAGAAAATACAGACTTGGAAAAAATGCGCTTGGCAGGATTTAATATTCGCAAACAGCTGGATAGGCAAGCTGATAATTTAACGGTTATAGGAGATGGAGAAGCTACACTGGCACTGGCAGAAGGAATAATGTTGTCTAACTATCAGTTTTTAAAATACTTTAAAGAAGCCGAAGACATGAAATATGCTTTGGAAGCTATTGCTATTAAAGGAGATTTTACAGCAAAACAAATCGGGGATTTAAACCATACGATCAAAGCGGTTTACTGGGCGCGAACGATGGTTAACGAGCCGGTTAATTTTTTAAATGCTACCCGGCTGGCTCGTGAAATAGAAAAATTAGGCAAAGAGGCAGGCTTTTCTGTTAAAGTATTGGAACGCAAAGAAATTGAAGATTTAAAAATGGGAGGACTACTGGCTGTAAACAGAGGTTCTGTAGAGCAGCCTACTTTTACCATTATGGAATATAAACCCCAAAACCCGATCAATAAAAAACCGGTTGTGCTGGTAGGAAAAGGAGTCGTTTACGATACCGGAGGATTGAGCTTAAAACCGACACAAGGCTCGATGGATGCGATGAAAAGCGATATGGGCGGTGCTGCTTGTATGGCAGGAACGATTTATGCGGCGGCACTTAATCAGATAAACGTGCATATTATCGGTTTGATTCCGGCAACGGACAACCGTCCGGGCGGGGATGCTTATACCCCGGGAGATATTATTACGATGTATGACGGAACAACGGTTGAGGTGCTCAATACAGATGCAGAAGGACGTATGATTCTGGCAGATGCCATTGCGTATGCCAATCAATATGAACCTGAGGTTATTATTGATGCAGCTACCTTAACGGGAGCAGCTTTGGTAGCGGCAGGAGATATTGCCTCTTGCATTATGGGAAATAGCGAAGAAGTTATTAAAGAACTTGTTGTTTCGGGATATAAAGTACACGAGCGTTTAGCACAGCTGCCGTTTTGGGATGATTATAAAGACTTGCTGAAATCCAGTGTGGCAGATATGAAAAACATTGGCGGACGCTTTGCCGGAACCATTACTGCTGGTAAATTTTTAGAACACTTTGCCAAAGCTCCTTATGTGCATATAGATATTGCCGGTCCGGCATGGATGGACGCTCCAAGGGACTATAAAGGCAACGGAGGAACGGGAACCGGAATCCGTACGTTGGTTGACTTTTTGGAGCATTACAGAGAATAAAGCCACAAAATAGAATATAAAAAAAGCAGACAAAAACGTAAGTTTTGTCTGCTTTTTTATTTATACCTGTCTAAAACTTACAGGTAGTTTTAATATGATCTGTTTTCTCCAAATACTAATTCAAATAAGCTTTGATATAGGAAAGTTGTTTTTATGATATTTCACTTCTGCTGTTTAAGAATAGATGTATTTAATACTATGTTTTTTTGTCAGCTGAGGCGGTTTGGTGCGGATGTTTATTTTGGGTTTTTAAATCATATTACCCGTTGTGCATTATGAATTAAAGAAGAGAAAAGTTGTTCATTTGATTTAAAATCAGTAAATTGAATTAACTACAAAACCATTTACAATGAACAACTTAGGTTCAAATTACGAAAGAATTTTGGAAGTTTTACGAAAAATATCAAATGAAAATTTATTGCCCTACCAAAGACGAACACCAAAATTGAAGGATTTGGAATTGATAAGTCTTGCTTTAA
>NZ_SOAG01000003.1 GCF_004364575.1 Myroides indicus
AATAGTAACTCTTACTATTATTCAAACAATAAACGGAAGTGCTAATAGAAATATAAACAACTTAAAAATTAATATTACCTAAATGCACCACGGGTTAATATTATCAATATCTATAAAGATTGCCTTATTTTTATAAGTGAGCGGAATACTGGTGTAATTTTTTAAATCAGGCATTTCATCATAAATTACAAATAGATTATTGTCATAATCTATTTTAAAGATTTGATCCTTAAAAATACTTGTTCCAATTTTACCGTCAGATTGTTGTCCGCTTAGCTCACCATCAAAAAACCGAATGTTTTTCCATATCAAATTTCCGATTTGTAGTTTATTATCCTCACTGATTCCATTTTTATCAAACAGAATATTTTCTGCTCGATTAATTCGGTTAGGAGAAATAGAAGCGTCTTCCATAGCAATCTGAAACATCAGATTTAAGCTGTCTTTTTCGTTAACCAGAGTTTTTACAATAATATTGTTGTGTTCCGTCAGGTGAAATGGGATAACGGTTTGTGCTTTAGAACATACAAAAAATAAAATCGCAAAAAGAAGACAGATATTTTGTTTCATTTAAAAGTTAGGTGAAAGATTATATTTTTTATAAAAAGTATCAATAATTTCTACCACTTCATCTGCGGTATCTACGATTTTAATTAAATTCAGGTCTTTAGGAGAAATATTGTGATATTTTTCCAATAACACGGTTTTAATCCAATCAAATAATCCCGACCAAAAATCAGTACCTACTAAAACAATAGGGAATTTAACTATTTTATGAGTCTGTATAAGTGTAATTGCTTCAAAAAGTTCATCTAAAGTACCAAATCCTCCCGGCAATACTACAAATCCCTGAGAATACTTTACAAACATTACTTTGCGAACAAAAAAGTAGTCAAATTGCAAATTTTTGTCATTATCAATATAAGGGTTAAAGTGTTGCTCAAAAGGAAGTTCTATATTCAGTCCTACCGAAACTCCTTCACCTAAATGAGCTCCTTTATTTCCTGCCTCCATAATACCGGGACCTCCGCCTGTAATAATTCCATATCCGGATTTGCTGATTTTAAAAGCAATTTCTTCGGCAAGCTTGTAATACGGATTGTCTTGTTTTATGCGCGCTGAACCAAAAATAGAAACACAGGGACCAATTCGTCCCATTTTTTCATAACCATTTACAAATTCGGACATGATTTTAAAAATCGCCCAGGAATCATTAGACTTTATTTCATTCCATGATTTCTGTTTGAATTTCTCCTGAATTAGTGCATCTTCATTCTCAAATGTATCTTTCATAGTCAATTTATTTTTTTAATTCTGCTTTTAAAAACTGAGCAGTATAACTTTTTTTATTTTTTATAATTTCTTCCGGTGTGCCGGTAGCTACAATTTTGCCTCCTTTACTTCCTCCTTCATAGCCTACATCAATAATATAGTCAGCCAGTTTGATAACGTCCAAATTGTGTTCTATTATCAAAACAGTATTTCCTTTGTCAACTAATTTATCAATAACTTCCATCAATACTCTGATATCCTCAAAGTGCAGACCAGTTGTAGGTTCATCCAAGATATAAAAAGTATTTCCGGTGTCTTTTTTAGATAATTCAGTGGCTAATTTTATTCGTTGAGCTTCCCCTCCGGAAAGCGTTGTGCTTTGCTGCCCTAATGTAATATAGCCTAAGCCCACTTCTTCGATAGTTTTTAATTTTCGGTATATTTTGGGTATATTTTCAAAGAAAGTTGTGGCTTCAGCAACCGTCATTTCCAAAACGTCCGAAATTGATCTTCCTTTATATCTGATTTCCAAAGTTTCCCTGTTAAACCGCTTGCCCTGACAAGTTTCACACTCTACATATACATCGGGTAAAAAACCCATTTCTATGGTTCGTACTCCCGAACCTTCACAGGTATCGCACCTTCCACCAGAAACATTAAAACTAAACCTACCTGGCTTATATCCTCTTATAGCGGCTTCGGGAGTCTGGGAAAACAAATTGCGTATGTCTGAAAAAACTTCCGTATAAGTTGCAGGATTGGACCGAGGCGTTCTTCCGATAGGACTTTGGTCAATGCAAATTACTTTATCAATGTGCTCTAATCCTTTAATCTTTTTATAGGGTTTAGGTTTTGCAACAGCTCTGTAAAAATGAGTGTTTAGAATAGGGTAGAGCGTTCCGTTTATCAACGTTGATTTGCCTGAACCCGAAACACCAGTAACACAGGTCATTGTCCCTAAAGGAATTTCAATAGAAACATTTTTAAGATTATTTCCGGTTGCACCCTCTAATTTTAAAGTATTTCCATTTCCCTGTCTTCTCGTTTCAGGAACTTTTATTTCTAATTCACCATTTAAGTACTGAGCAGTAAGTGTATGCTCTTTCAACAGTTCTTTCGGCGTGCCTTCACTGATTATTTTTCCTCCGTTTTTTCCGGCTTTGGGACCTATATCGATAACGTAATCTGCTTTTTCAATCATATCTTTGTCGTGTTCAACGACTAATACAGAATTGCCCAGATCACGCAATGACTCTAATGAAGCAATCAAACGCGCATTATCCCTTTGGTGCAACCCTATGCTCGGTTCGTCTAAAATATATAAGACTCCGACCAATTGAGAACCTATTTGCGTTGCCAGACGGATGCGCTGTGCTTCTCCTCCGGATAGTGTTCTTGAGCTTCTGTTAAGAGATAAATAGGTAAGTCCGACATCTTTTAAAAAGGAAAGTCTTGTATTGATTTCTTTGAGAATTTCACCTGCTATGGCAAGTTGTTTTTCAGAAAGCTGTTCAGGCAGATTTTTAAACCACTCAATCAGATTTTCAATATCCATCTGGATGAGTTCTCCAATATTTTTATCTCCTATTTTAAAATACAGAGTTTCTTTTCTAAGTCGGGTACCTTCACAAGCAGGACATTCTATTTCATCCATAAACTCTTTTGCCCATCGTTTGATAGAACTGCTTTCGCTTTCCTCATATTGGTTTTTGATAAAATTGGAAATCCCTTCAAAATCAATTTTATAATTCTTGGTAATTCCTGCTATCGTATGTTTAACTGAAAAACTTTCCTGTCCGCCGTTTAAAATAATATTTAGAGCTTCTTCCGGAATATTTTCAATAGGATCATTTAGCGTAAAATTGTATTTCTGTCCAATCGTTTCTAACTGCTTAAACATCCACGATTTCTTTTCTGTCCCCAAAGGAGCCAAACCTCCTTTTTTGATGGATAGTTTTTTGTCGGGAATAATTTTACTCAGATTTACTTCATTAACAACACCCAATCCGTTACAATGCTCGCAAGCTCCTTTCGGCGAATTAAAAGAAAAGTTGTTAGGCTCTGGCTTAGGGTACGAAATTCCTGTTGTAGGGCACATCAAATGACGGCTAAAAAAACGAGGATTTTCACTATCTTGTTCCAAAACCATGATAATGTCATCTCCGTGATGCATGGCCGTTTTAATACTTTCTGCCAAACGCTGTTTTGTTTGCTCACTTTCATCGATAGCAATACGGTCTATTACAATCTCAATATCGTGCGTTTTATACCGATCCACTTTCATGCCCGATTCAATATCTTTTATGATTCCATCAATTCGGATCTTTACAAAACCTTGTTTAGCTATTTGTTCAAATAACTCTCTGTAATGGCCCTTTCTTGAACGAATTACCGGAGATAATAAATTGATTTTTTTACCTTTAAAATCCTGAACAATTAAATCTAAAATTTGTTCGTCAGAATAACTGACCATTTTTTCGCCGGTGTTATAACTGTAGGCTTCTCCGGCACGAGCATATAATAAACGAAGGAAATCGTATATTTCAGTAACTGTACCTACCGTTGAACGTGGACTTTTATTAGTTGTTTTTTGTTCTATAGCAATAACAGGAGATAATCCATCTATTTTATCTACATCCGGTCTTTCTAATCCGCCCAAAAACTGGCGGGCATAAGCAGAAAAAGTTTCAATATAGCGCCTTTGTCCTTCCGCATAAATGGTATCAAATGCCAAAGAAGATTTCCCTGACCCGGATAAACCAGTAATCACAACCAATTTTTCTCTCGGAATAACAACATCAATATTCTTTAAATTATGGACTCTTGCTCCTAAAACCTCTATTTTTTCTTGAGTATCTAACATATTTTTGCAAAAATACAAAGATACGGAATAATACTTTTTTAAAATAAGGTTTTGGAAAGCATCATTCTAAACATATTCACAATTTTTATACTTTGATTATATGGACCGGTTTATATAATTGCAGGTGATTTAATTGAACCACAAATTCAAAACCGGCTTGATTGTTAACAAAAACTTAATCTTTTTTCACTAAATTAAAATTAGAACAATCGCTTGAAAAGTTGTATTTTTGCCGAGTTTTAGTTTTAACAACACAACAAATACAACTGATGAAACAGACTAAATATATTTTTGTTACCGGGGGAGTTACTTCGTCTTTAGGCAAAGGAATTATTGCTGCATCTTTAGCAAAACTCTTGCAGGCAAGGGGTTACTCTGCTACGATACAAAAATTTGATCCTTATATTAACGTGGATCCGGGAACGCTTAATCCTTACGAGCATGGAGAGTGCTTCGTGACTAATGACGGAGCTGAAACGGATTTAGATTTAGGTCACTATGAACGTTTTTTAAATGTTCCTACTTCTCAGGCAAATAACGTAACTACCGGAAGAGTATATCTATCTGTTATTGAGAAGGAAAGAAGAGGAGAGTTTTTAGGTAAAACAGTTCAGGTTGTTCCTCACATTACCAATGAGATTAAAGAGCGCATGCAGCTTTTAGGAAAGTCTGGAGAGTTTGATATTGTCATTACTGAAATCGGAGGAACTGTAGGTGATATAGAATCATTGCCCTATATAGAATCAGTGCGTCAATTATTGTGGGAACTGGGTGATAATAACGCTATTGTTGTGCATTTGACATTGGTTCCTTATTTGGCAGCGGCAGGAGAATTAAAAACCAAACCAACGCAACACTCTGTAAAAACCTTAATGGAGAGTGGAATTAAGGCTGATATTCTGGTTTGCCGTACAGAACACAATTTATCTACCGAAATACGTCAAAAACTGGCACAATTTTGCAACGTAAAACCAGAAGCTGTTATCCAGTCGATTGATGCAGATACCATTTATGAAGTTCCTAATCTGATGTTGGAAGAAGGATTAGATAAAGTTGCGCTGAAAAAATTAGATTTACCTGAAAAAACATCACCCGATTTAGTAAAATGGAATGAGTTTTTACATCGTTTAAAAAATCCAAAACACGTCGTTAATATCGGTTTGGTGGGTAAATATGTAGAATTGCAGGATTCTTATAAATCTATTTTAGAAGCCTTAGTACACGGAGGAACAGTAAATGAAAGTAAGGTAAATATAATTTCTATTCAGTCCGATTTTATAACAGCATCTAATGCAGGTGAAAAACTTAAAAATTTAGATGGAATACTGGTTGCACCAGGATTTGGATCAAGAGGAATTGAAGGTAAAATAGAGACTGTAAAATATGCCCGAGAAAACAAAATACCATTTTTAGGAATTTGTTTAGGAATGCAAATGGCAGTAATTGAATATGCGCGAAATGTGCTTGGTTTTTCTTCTGCTAATACAACCGAAGTTAACGAAAGTACACAATACCCTGTAATTACTTTTATGGAAGAACAAAAAGAGATTACAGAAAAAGGAGGTACCATGCGATTGGGTGGTTGGGACTGCAAATTAAAAGAAGGTTCTAAAGCCTTTGAAATATATGGTGAAAGTTTAATTAATGAACGTCATCGTCACAGATATGAGTTTAACAACGAATATTTAGAAGATTTTGAAAAATCCGGATTGTCTGCATCAGGCTGGAACCCGGATACAGGATTAATTGAAATTGTAGAGCTGAACAATCATCCTTTCTTTTTGGGTGTACAATTTCATCCGGAATATAAAAGTACAGTGGCTGCACCGCATCCGCTTTTTGTAAACTTTATAAAAGCAGCTATCAAAAACAAGTAAATTGTTTTTGATTGAAAACAACTTCAAAATTTTATTTGAATAATTACAAAAGAAGTAATGGAACAAAAAAAACTAGATCGAAACAGTATTATTGGCTTTATCATTATAGCTGGATTGCTAATCTGGATGATGTTTAACAACATCAACAAAGAGCAGGAGACTATTAACGAGAACAAAGAAGCTGTACAAACAGAACAGATAAAACAAGCGCAAACAGATACGATTGAGAACGCAATAAGCAGTCACTTTGAAAGCGATTCTTTAAAAAATGAAGCATTGCTTTCTACGTTAGGTAATTTTGCATATAGCGGAATGCTACCGTCAGCAGAAGGTGGAAGTACACAGCTAAAAAGTAATTTGCTTACTTTAACGATCGATAACAAGGGAGGAATGCTCTCTAATGTTATTGTTAATGATTTTACTCGTTTCAGTAAAAAATCAGGAGAAATTGTAGAATTGATAAAAGATAAAAATGCTGATTTTAATCTTGAAATTCATACAACAGATAACCGTACTTTAAATACAAAAGATTTATATTTTGAACCTGAACTCACGAAAGAAGGTAAAAATCAGGTTTTATCAATGCGTTTAAAAGCTTCTGAAAATCAATTTTTAGAATATCGTTATGTTTTAAAACCAGACAGCTATATGCTGGATTTTTCAATCCGCACGCAGGGATTAAATAAAATAGTAGATATTTCTAAAAATCCAGAATTGGATTGGAATTTAAAATCTTATAGAAACGAAAAAAGCATTTCGTACGAAAACCGCTATACACGCTTGTACTATGAGCATGAAAAAGGAAAAGATAACGACTTAAGTCCTACGAGTAAAGAGGATAACAAAACGATTAAAGATGTTACCTATATTGCCTATAAACAACATTTTTTCACTTCCATTTTGTTGACAGAAAAACCTTTTTCATCTGCAAGTATTACGTCTAAAAATCTTGTAAATGACGAAAAAGTAGATACTGTATTTACCAAGCAATTCAACAGTGTAGTTCCTTTAGCTTATTCTAATGGCGAATTAAACTATGATATGAACTGGTATTTTGGTCCTTCTGACTATAAAATACTAAAGTCTTTTGAAAGAAACCTGGACAATGTAGTTCCTTTGGGATGGGGAATTTTTGGCTGGATTAACCGTTATTTATTTATCCCTGTTTTTGGTGTTTTAAGTTCATTTTTACCTTATGGAATTGCTATTGTAGTTTTGACTATTTTAGTAAGATTGCTTATTTCTCCGTTAACTTACAAATCATATCTCTCTCAGGCTAAAATGAAAGCTATTCGACCTGAAGTAACTGAAATAAACGAGAAATACAAAAACGATCCGATGAAAAAGCAGCAGGAAACGATGAATTTGTATTCTAAAGCAGGAGTAAATCCAATGGCAGGCTGTATTCCGGCATTAATGCAGATTCCAATTTTCTACGCATTATTTCAATTTTTCCCGTCAGCATTTGATTTGCGCCAAAAAAGCTTCCTGTGGGCAGACGATTTGTCATCCTACGATTCAATTGCACAGCTGCCGTTCAGTATTCCGTTTTACGGCAATCACGTAAGTTTATTTCCGTTATTGGCTTCAGTTGCTATTTTTATTTATATGAAAATGACTACCGGAGATCAGCAAATGGCTCAACCGCAACAGGAGGGGATGCCTGATATGGGGAAATTAATGAAAGTTATGATTTACATTTCTCCTATAATGATGTTGTTCTTTTTTAATAACTATGCATCCGGATTGAGTTTATATTACTTTATCTCCAACTTAATTACTATCGGAATCATGTATGTTATTAAAAATCACATTGTAAAAGATCATAAAATAAAAGCCATCATCGAAGAAAATAAAACGAAACAAAGACCAAAAGGGAAGTTTCAACGTAAGATGCAGGAAATGATGGAACAGGCTCAACAACAGCAAAAGCTAAAAGAACAACAAAAGAAAAAATAATCTATATAAAAAAGCAGTTCAACTTGAACTGCTTTTTTGTTTTTATATATTTTTAAACTAAAAACAACAATAATAGAAGTATGAGGAGGATATTTATCCAATTAATACCTCTAAGTTTATTGATATTATTATTTGTATAATGTTTTTTTATCATGCTTTAAATCTCTAATTCCAAATAAAGCAAGAATAACTCCCATCAATAAAAATATATATGTAGAAAAAGACACCTCTGTTAAAGAACATTCAAATACATCATACCCAAAACGCATTATAAAATATAAACCTACAATTAAATCAATAACAGCCATTATTCTTCTCGTTTTTATGTTTTTACGACTTAAAAAAGCTAAATAACCAATGATGAAAGTCGCTATAAATATAATTTTCAGGAAAGGTATTTCTTCATTAAGTTCTTTTACTTTACTTTCGTTTAAAGTAATAATGATTAAAGCTGCAATTATTAAACCTGCTATAAAATAAATAATCGTCTTTTTTTTATTCTGTCTATTCATATTTGAAAAATTAGTCAAAATGTAATAACACACTCCCTAAATATAATAAAATTACTATAGGTTGGCAAAAACACACAATTTAATTTTATTAAACCTTTGCCAACATTATCTCAATCAAAATTATAAAGTTGTATTTTTGCCATTTATTTTCATTACAAGGAAAGGTATATTATGAAAAGAGTAGTGGTAGGGCTTTCTGGAGGAGTAGATTCCAGTGTAGCAGCATACTTATTAAAAGAACAAGGATATGAGGTTATTGGGCTGTTTATGAAAAACTGGCATGATGATTCGGTAACCATATCCAACGAATGTCCTTGGTTGGAGGACAGCAATGATGCTTTAATGGTTGCCGAAAAACTGGAGATTCCTTTTCAAACCGTAGATTTAAGCGAGCAGTACAAAGAGCGTATTGTTGATTACATGTTTAACGAGTACGAGCAGGGACGTACTCCTAATCCGGATGTTTTGTGCAACCGCGAAATCAAGTTTGATGTTTTTATGAAAATAGCAATGGAGCTTGGTGCTGATTATGTTGCCACAGGACATTATTGTCAAAAAGGAGAAGAAACAGTAACGGATAAAAACGGAAGTCAAAAAACAGTTTACAGACTTTTAGCCGGGGCTGATTCCAATAAAGACCAATCGTATTTTTTGTGTCAATTGTCGCAACAACAATTAGCAAAAGCACTATTTCCAATTGGTAATTTACAAAAATCGCAAGTACGTGAAATTGCAACTAAAATGAATTTAATTACAGCGGATAAAAAAGATTCGCAAGGACTTTGTTTTATTGGAAAAGTCCGCTTGCCTGAATTTTTACAACAGCAATTAAAGCCCAAAGATGGTTTTATTTATGAAATTCCTGCCGATGCACCTGTTTTTAACACTAAAGCAATATCTGAAAATACAGCGATAGAAGAACAGTTAAAAGCGGAAGCGAAAGCTTTTGTTTACACTCCTGAAATGGGGAAAAAAGTTGCCAATCATTACGGGGCACATTTTTTTACAATTGGACAAAGGAAAGGATTAAATGTAGGAGGAACAGCTGAACCACTGTTTGTTATAGCGACAGATGTAAAGGAAAACATTATATACACCGGACAGGGAAATCAACATCCGGGACTTTTTCACAAGGCTTTATTTGTAAAAGGAAATGAAATCCATTGGATTCGTGAAGATTTAGCTTTAAAAGACGGGGAAACTATGAATATATCCGCCCGAATAAGATACCGTCAACCTTTGCAAAAAGCTGTTTTACACAAAGTCAAAGACGGAATGTTTGTCCGATTTGACGAACCTCAATCGGCAATTACAGAAGGACAGTTTGTATCTTGGCACATTGGTGAAGAATTAATCGGTTCGGGAGTAATCTCAAAGTTATAATAAGAAAAAAGATAAACGGCACTTTAATTGAGGTGCCATTTATCTTTTTAAAGCTTATTCTTCATACTTTTTAAATATTGTTGTGGCAATATGTCCGCCAAAACCAAAAGTATTACTCATGGCATAATTAACTGTTTTATTTTGCTTTTTATCTAATGTAAAGTCAAACATATTTTTGTATTCCGGTTCAATTTCCCTGCTGTTTATGGTCGGCGGAACAATATCTTCTTTAACAGCTTTAATACACGCTATGGCTTCAATGGCACCGGCAGCTCCTAATAAATGTCCGGTCATTGATTTTGTAGCACTGATATTAAGTTTATTTTTTGTCCCAAATACCCGTTCTATGGCTTTTAATTCACTAAGATCGCCTTGCGGAGTAGAAGTAGCATGAACATTAATATAATCTATATCTTTTGGCTGAATATTTGCATCTTCCAAAGCTGCATGCATTCCTAGATAGGCGCCTTCTCCGTCAGGATGTGTACCTGTTAAATGATAAGCATCAGCTGCCATCCCTCCACCTATAATTTCTGCTAAAATAGTAGCTCCTCTTTTTTTGGCTTGTTCCAGTTCTTCTAAAATGATAGCACCCGCACCTTCGCCAATGACAAAACCATCTCTGTTAACGTCAAAAGGCATTGATGCCGTTTGCGCATTATCATTATTTGTCGATAAAGCTCTGGAGGCATTAAAACCTCCTACAGAACTTTCGGTAATAGCGGCTTCAGAACCTCCAGTTATTATCATATCGGCTTTATTCCACTTTATATAGTTATAGGCATCAATAATAGCAGTATTGGAAGTTGCACAAGCAGATACAGTAGTAAAATTAATACCTCTTAATTCGTATTTAATCGAAATAACTCCCGATGCTATATCCACAATCATTTTTGGAATAAAAAAAGGATTAAATCGGGGAGTTCTGTTTCCTAAAACAAATTCAGTTATTTGTTGTTGAAAAGTTTCGATCCCTCCGTTTCCTGATCCCCATATTACGCCAATGCGATTTCTGTTCAGTTCATCAAAGTTTATATTGCCTTCTTTTATAGCTTCTTCAACCGCTATCAATGCATATTGAGTATATAAATCATATCTACGGGCTTCTGCTTTGTTAATAAAATCTAAAGGGTTAAAGTTTTTGAGTTCACAAGCAAACTTTGTTTTAAATTTTGTGGTATCAAATCGGGTAATAGGAGCTGCACCGCTTTTACCTCCAATTAATGAATGCCAAAAATCATTTGCATTATTCCCAATAGGGGTTAAAGCCCCGATTCCTGTTACAACTACTCTTCTCATACTTTTTATTTTATTAAGTCATTAATAATGGCTTCTTTAATTTTATGGAAATCATAATTATCCGTTACTCTTGACAACTGTTCTGCTCCCAAAATGTTTGTAATAATAATTAGAGCTTTTTTTCTGTCTTCCATATCATAATGGAAAAAACCTTGTTGTCTTCCTTCCTTTAAAGTGTCAGTAAGCCAGTTTAATGTGTTATTGGTTAATATTTTTAATTCTGTTTGTACTTCGGCGGTAAATGTGAAATAATCATTGGAGAGAGATCCTAAAATACTAATCCTGCCTTCAGATTTTGTAATAGAGTAAACAGACAAAAATTTTATAATTTTTTGAACAGAATCCTTCTCTGATACTTTTTCCTTAAATTTTTCCAATAATATAAGGTGTTTTTGTATGATAGCAATTACCAAAGCTGTTTTGGTAGGAAAATAATAGTGTATAGAAGCGTTTTTTATATTTAATTCTTTGGATATATCACTGAAACTAAAAGCATTATATCCTCGCTTTCTAATTAGATTATCGCCTAATAAAATTATTTTATCTCTTGTATTCATAATACAAATATACCTACTAATAGGTAGGTAAACAAATTTTTTCAAAAAATATTTTAATACAAGTCATCCAAAAAGGTATTCTCCACAAAAATAGAAGTGTTATTAGTTTGATTTGCCTATTTTTGTTGTTAAGATGAAAAAAACGATTATTATATCTTTATTGTCAGTATGCGTTTCATGTGCCACTTATGAAATGTCACCTGTAAGTTTAAAAAATCAATTAGAAAACAGCTCTATGGTCGAAAAAAAGATTAGCTTAAATGCTTTGCCAATTTTTTTTAATTCTTCGTATAACGCATTACAACTCGATTCTTTAGAAGTATTTGATAAAAAAGGAAATAAAATTTATTTACATAATTCGCCTTCTATCGAAATTTGCGTTATCGATTTTAAAGGAGAAAAATTTACCATGTATTTTGACACCGTAGTTATTGAAAATGATACGTTAATTGGCAGCAGGTCACAATTTATGCCAAATATCAAACACAGAGTTCCATTCAATACTTTGTCTAAAATTTTTATCTAAGACGGCAAAAAAGGATTCAAAAATTCCAATTAAAAAAATAAAATATGAACAGAATCACACAATTATTCAATATAAAATACCCGGTTATTCAAGGAGGAATGATTTGGAACAGCGGCTACAAATTGGCAAGTGCAGTGAGCAATGCAGGCGGATTAGGATTAATCGGAGCCGGATCCATGTATCCCGAAGTTTTGAGAGAACACATCCAAAAGTGTAAAAAAACAACTGATAAACCATTCGGAGTAAACGTTCCCATGCTTTATCCCGATATTGAAGAGATTATGAATATTATTGTAGATGAAGGCGTAAAAATCGTATTCACTTCGGCGGGAAACCCAAAAACGTGGACAACTTGGCTAAAGGAAAAAGGAATTACAGTAGCACACGTAGTCAGTTCTTCTAAATTTGCCTTAAAAGCTCAAGAAGCGGGTGTGGATGCAATAGTTGCCGAGGGGTTCGAAGCAGGCGGGCACAACGGAAGAGAAGAAACTACCACATTGACTTTAATTCCAATGGTTAGAGATAAAATTTCAATTCCTTTAATTGCAGCAGGAGGAATTGCTACGGGACGAGGAATGCTGGCTGCTATGGTTTTAGGTGCAGACGGCGTACAAATGGGAACAAGATTTGCTGCTTCGGTAGAAAGTTCATCTCATCCCGAATTTAAGAACCTTTTGCTGAAAACAGAGGAAGGCGGTACAATGGTTAGCTTAAAAGAATTAGCTCCCGTTAGACTCATTAAAAACGATTTTTATCAACAACTGCAAGAGCTATATGCGACTTGCCCGACAACAGAAGAATTAAAGAATTTTTTGGGTAGGGGAAGAGCCAAAAAAGGAATGTTTGAAGGAGACTTAGTTAATGGCGAATTAGAAATAGGACAAATTGTAGGAGTTATTGATCAAATAGATACAGTAGAAAATATCATAACAAATATTATTGAGGAATTTGAAACTGCTAAAAAAAGTGATTATAGCTTTTAAATTTCGGATATTTTTTTTTAGAAATAAATTATTTTATAATCGGATATTCTAAAAATAATATTTGTTTTTTTATACAATTTTCATACATTTAGAAATTAAAAATTACTTACAAAAGACTTAAGCAGTTTATGAGTTATTACAAAATTGAAAATTTAGAGCAATATTTTAAACACTATAAAAAATCTGTAAGAGAACCCAGAAAATTTTGGGGAAAAATAGCGGAGGAAAACTTTGTTTGGTATCAAGCTTGGGATAAAGTTTTTGAATTTGATATGGAAGAAGCTCGATTTGAGTGGTTTACCAATGCCAAATTAAATATTGTGAAAAATTGTATAGATCGTCATCTGGCAAAAAGAGGAGAAAAAACAGCTATTATTTTTGAACCCAATAACCCTGAAGAAAAAGAGCAAAGAATAAGTTACAATGACTTATATGCCAGAGTATCAAAGATGGCAAATGTTTTAAAAGATCAGGGAATTAAAAAAGGGGATAGGGTGTGTATTTATTTGCCTATGATTCCCGAGTTAGCTATCTCTATGCTTGCCTGTGCCAGAATCGGAGCAATACACAGTGTAATATTTGCAGGTTTTTCTTCTTCCGCCATTTCTAAAAGAATTACCAATTCAGAATGTAAGTTTGTTATCACATCCGATGGCAGTTTCAGAGGTAATAAAAAAATTCCTTTAAAACCCATTATCGATGAAGCACTACTTGAATGTGAGTCTGTGGAGAAAGTTTTAGTTGTCAACCGTGCGGGAATTGATATCAAAATGATGGAAGGAAGAGATTTATGGCTGGAACCTCTTTTAGAACAAGCTTCTCCTAATCACGTTGCTCAGGTTATGGATTCTGAAGATCCGTTGTTTATTTTATATACATCCGGTTCTACGGGAGTGCCTAAAGGAATGGTTCATACAACAGCGGGATATATGGTTCAAACCGCCTATTCTTTTAAAAATGTTTTTGATTATAAAGAAAATGATATTTTTTGGTGTACCGCAGATTGTGGCTGGATTACAGGGCATTCGTATATCGTATATGGTCCGCTTTTAAATGGTGCAACTACTGTTCTTTTTGAAGGAGTTCCGTCTTATCCTAACCCAAGCAGATTTTGGGATATTATTGATAAATATAAAGTTACTCAATTTTATACGGCACCAACTGCTATACGCGCTTTAATGACAGAAGATTACAGTTATGTAAATTCTCATGACCTATCAAGTTTGAGAGTAATAGGATCTGTAGGTGAGCCTATTAATGAAGAAGCATGGCACTGGTATAATGATCATGTAGGAAAGAAAAAATGTCCAATCGTGGATACGTGGTGGCAAACAGAAACCGGAAGTATTTTAATTTCTCCTTTGCCTTTTATTACGCCAACTAAACCTACTTATGCCACTTTGCCATTACCTGGAATTCAAGCTGTATTAATGGACGATAAAAGAAACGAGATTGAAGAAAATCAAATAGACGGTTCATTGTGTATTAAGTTTCCATGGCCATCCATGGCGAGAACGATTTGGGGAGATCACAAAAGATATAAAGAAACCTATTTTTCCCAATTTCCTGGAAAATATTTTACAGGAGATGGTGCGTTGAGAGATGAAGTAGGCTACTACCGGATTACAGGACGAGCAGATGATGTTGTGATTGTTTCCGGGCATAATTTGGGAACAGCGCCTATTGAAGATGCCATTAATGAGCACCCTGCGGTTGCAGAAAGTGCGGTTGTAGGATATAAACACGATATTAAAGGTAATGCTTTATATGGTTATATTACCTTAAAGATGGAAGGGGAGTACAGGGATCGTGAAAATCTAAAGAAAGAAATCAATCAATATATCTCCAGCCACATTGGACCAATTGCTAAATTAGATAAAATACAGTTTGTTGAAGCATTGCCTAAAACCAGATCTGGTAAAATTATGCGTAGAATCTTGCGATCAATAGCTAATGGAGAGACTAAAGATTTTGGAGATATTTCCACTTTAATTAATCCGGAAGAAATTGAAAAAATTATTACTAAAACAATTTAAAACTATTATAATTTAAAAAAAGTTGAGTAAGTTTTCTTACTCGACTTTTTTTATAGCTGTGTATAAACAATTAATGACACAGCTATTACAGCCATGGCTAAACCAATTAGATTTTGTTTAGTTAACCTTTCTTTAAAGAAAAAATATCCCACAGCAGTTCCTAATAAAATTACTCCGAAATTCATTCCTGCGAATACAGTAGTAGGATTGTTCGCAAAAATCTGATGTGCTTTCATATAAAACAAAATATTTATAAAGTTTAGTATTCCTAACGGTAAACCAAAAAATACTGTATATTTTGAAATAGCAAAAGATGATTGTTTAAATAAAGTTAGCAATAAATTGATTAAAACAGAGACTATTAATGCACACAAAAACACATAAAACAAACTGCTTGTATATGGGATTGAAGAATATAAAGCCAATTTCTTAAAGAATATGTCAATAATACCAAACCCTATAAAAACGCTAATTGGAAAAAAAATGATAGCCTTTTTGTGTTCATTAAGAATGTTTTTTTTACGTTCTTTATTGAGAATAAAATATATAGATAATAATCCTATTAAAAGTGCGATATATCTTAGATTAGATATTTGTTCTTTAAATAAAAATATAGAGGCAAGAATAGGTATAAAAAGAGACATTCTTTGAGCAAGATCAGTTTTTATAATGCCTGAATATAAAATTGAATAATAAAGTGTTACAAAGATGAGCGGCAATAAAACAGATAAAGGAATAATAATTTCAACAGGCAAATCATTTGGGATATTCCATACAGATGGCTTAAAATAAAAATAAGATAATAAAACTGTAGCCATATAGTTTACAATTATCATTTGTTTAATATCTGTTTTAAAGCGTTTTGATATTTTAAGTAATATACCGACTGATACACTTCCTAAAATACTTAAAATGAGATATAGCATTGGGGTAAATTCTAAATTACTTTTGCAAAAGTATAAAAATAGAGAATATTAAATAATCTATTTTACATAATATATATTATAAGTAAAAAAACACGGTGCAAAATAATGAACTTTTTCAGCTAAAAATATTTATATACTCATTGAAAAGTTTACTTTTGTAGCAAATAAATTTTGTACCTAAATAATTTTACTGTGGAAAACGCTAATGCATTAAAATTGATCAAAAAAATTCAATCTGATCTTATCACTGAAGGACTTGTTATTGAAAACATTGTTTCTGATTTAAAAAAATTAAGAGAATACGCTTTATTAGAAGAAAAACCGGTTTTGGTAAAAGCGATTCGATTAACCTATGAACACATTTTAGAAAATGAAGCCTTCCTGATTGGCATACCAAATGACGAACCTATTGAAGAAGATCAAATTATCAATAATGAAGAAGCAGATGAAGAAAATAATTTAGAGAGCTTACAATATATATTGTCTTTATTTAAGGATATTGAAAACAAGCATAACTTAGCAGATTTAAGAGAATACAACACTAAACTTCAATCTTTCTAAAAAAATTATTATTTTTAATCTTAAAAGTAAACCAGCCCAAAAATTAACTTTAAAAAGTTTGTTTTTGGGTTTTGATATATAAATACAAATCATATTTTAGCTCAAATTTATAAAGACCATACAAATGCTTAAACTTTTTAAAAACGTAGCTCTTTTAGAAGGAATTTCACTTCTGGTACTTCTGTTCATTGCCATGCCTTTAAAATACTTTTTAGACCAGCCCGGAGCAGTCAGAATTGTAGGAATGGCTCACGGTATACTCTTTGTTATATATATAGTAATGGCAACCGTACTAAAAATAGATGAAAAATGGAGTTTTAAAAAATATGCAATTATTTGTGCTGCTTCTGTACTCCCGTTTGGTACATTTATTATGGAATACAAAATGTTTAATCAAAACAAAGTAAAATAAAAGCGGGATATCCGCTTTTATTTTACTTTGTTTAAAGCATCGGTTATAATTTGTAAATGGTCAAAAGCCAATGGGGGCAGATTATTAACAGCAAACCATTTTAATTCTTTTGCATCATCTGCTGCTTTTCCTTCCACAATTTCCTCTACCCTTCCACAATAGGCAATTGTAACGATATGTGATCTGGGATCTCTATGTGGTTTACCATAAGCTCCTATTTGACTCAATTTCTCTACAGTCAAAGAAGTTTCTTCTTTTAACTCTCTTTTAGCTGCATCTTCTAAATCTTCATTTTCATCTACAAAACCTCCCGGCAAAGCCCAAAAATTTTTAAAAGGTTCATTTTTTCTTTTTATTAAAAGAATTTTATCATATTCCGCAGTTTTTTTTAAAATAATTACATCAACAGTGACAAATATATTAGAAACATAACCCATAACGTTAATTAATTTTCATAAATCAATAAATATATAAAACAAATATCACATTTTTTTTTATTTTATGCTTTATAATTTAAAAGTTTAGATTATATTTGTCCCATGTAAGCGGTTAATCTACTAGGATTAATCAAAAATTAGTGGAAATTAAAAATACTATTATGAAGAAAATCACATTACCATTATTAGCGTCTTTGTTTGCCTTTGGAATGGTAAACGCACAGGACAAACCTTACAACAAATGGTCTATTGACTTGAATGGTGGATTTGCTAAACCAGCTAGAACACTTTCACCAGGCTATTCAGCCGAAACTTTCAAAAACCTTCATCTGGACGGAGGAGTGCGTTATAGTCTTAACAACAAATTTGGTGTAAAAGCTTCTTTTGGTTATGATAAAATCGATAATTGGACGAACAATGCAAATTTAGAATCCTCTTATTATAGAACAAGTCTAGAAGGTGTAGTGAATTTGGGACGAATTTTAAATTTTGAAAATTGGACAAAAGTAATAAATGTTCAAGCACATGCAGGAGGAGGATACTCTTGGTTAACAGGAGATGCTTTTTCAGGAAATGACAAAATGGGGCATTTAATGGCAGGGTTGACAGGACAAGTTAAACTTCATAGAAGAATAGCCCTAAATGCTGATTTTACAGTAATTCAAAATACACAACAAGATAAAAATTGGGATGGATTAAGCAACACAAATCGTTCTGTTTTTCAAGGAACAATGTTTAATGCAACGGTTGGTCTTTCTATCTACTTAGGTAAGCACGCTCAACACGCCGACTGGTATTCTGAAGAAAGTCAAATACAAAACCAATTATCTGATTTGGATAACAGATTGTCAAGAGTTGAAGATATGTTAGTTGACTCTGACGGAGATGGTGTGCCAGATTATTTAGATTTAGAGCCAAATACTCCAGCAGGTGCTTTAGTTGATTCAAGAGGTAGAAATATCGACAAAAACAACAATGGTATAGCTGATAATATTGAAGCTTATTTGGCTGAAAAATACGCTAAAGCTGGCGACCAAAAAATGAGTGCTGACGATGCAGCTGTTGTTAAAGAGTTGGTAAACAAAGGATATGTAGCTGTTTATTTTGACTTTGATAAAGCACAGCCTTCTTCAACAGACGGAATAAATTTCATTGTTACTTATTTGAAAAACAATCCATCTGCTTCAGTTGACGTAATTGGATATGCAGATGCAGTTGGAAATAAAGAATACAACAATAAATTATCTGAAAGACGTGCTAAATCTGTTAGTGAAATTTTAACGAAAGCAGGTATCAGTTCTTCTAGAATCAATACTATTGGAAATGGAGTTGATGACAGCGTAGCAAAAGATTCTTCTTCTGCACGTAAGATTGCAAGAAAAGTTGTTTTCAAAATCAAATAATTAAAAAAACAATTTTAAACATACTGCTAAGAGCGCAAGATAATCTTGCGCTCTTATTTTTTATAGCTAACTTTGTATGAAGTTATAAATATATGAGATTCACAATAAATTCAGAATACTCCCCAACCGGAGACCAGCCTGAAGCTATTAAAAAGCTAAGTCAAGGTTTATTAGATAATGAAAAATATCAAACATTAGTTGGAGTAACCGGATCAGGAAAAACATTTACTGTAGCTAATGTTATACAAGAAGTCCAAAAACCCACTTTGGTGCTGGCACATAATAAAACACTCGCTGCTCAGCTATATTCAGAATTTAAAAACTTTTTTCCTGAGAATGCTGTTGAATATTTTGTTTCTTATTATGATTATTATCAGCCTGAAGCCTTTATTCCTGTTACAGGGCAATATATAGAAAAGGATTTATCTATTAATGATGAGTTGGAAAAAATGCGTCTCAGTACTACTTCTTCTCTCCTTTCTGGAAGAAGAGATGTATTGGTAGTTGCATCTGTTTCTTGTCTTTATGGAATAGGAAATCCTGTTGAATTTCAAAAGAACGTTATTTCTATTGAATTGAACCAAGAAATCTCACGTACTAAATTCTTACACCGACTGGTTCAAAGTCTATATTCTAGAACAGAAGCCGATTTTACACCAGGATCATTTAGAATTAAAGGAGACACTATTGAAGTATTTCCAAGCTATGCTGATAACCCTTTCAGAATCCATTTTTTTGGTGATGAAATTGAAGATATTGAAGTTTTTGATCCGGTTAATGCCCAAGTAATAGAAAGATTTGATGCCTTAACTATTTATCCTGCAAATATGTTTGTTACATCACCTGACGTATTGCAAAAAGCTATTTGGGAGATACAACAGGATTTAGTTAAACAAATTGATTATTTTAAAGAACAAGGCAAACATTTAGAGGCTAAAAGATTAGAAGAAAGAACTAATTTTGATTTGGAAATGATAAGGGAATTAGGATATTGTTCCGGAATTGAAAACTATTCCCGCTATTTAGATGGCAGGGAACCCGGTACTCGCCCATTCTGTTTACTAGACTATTTTCCGGAAGATTATTTGATGATAGTCGATGAAAGTCACGTGACTATATCACAAGTTCACGCTATGTATGGAGGAGACCGTTCAAGAAAAGAAAATCTTGTAGAATATGGCTTTAGATTGCCAGCTGCTTTAGACAACAGACCCCTGAAATTTGAAGAATTTGAAATAATGCAAAATCAAGTAATTTACGTTTCAGCTACTCCTGCAGATTACGAATTACAAAAATCGGAAGGTGTTTATGTAGAGCAGTTAATTCGACCAACGGGACTTTTGGATCCTGAAATAGAAGTTAGAGCTACTGAAAACCAGATAGATGATTTAATAGAAGAAATTCAAAACAGAGTTGAGCTTGACGAAAGAATTTTGGTTACTACCTTAACTAAAAGAATGGCTGAAGAGTTGGCAAAATATTTTACTAAAGTAGGAATTCGCTGCAGGTATATACATTCGGACATTGATACTTTGGAACGAGTAGAAATTATGCAGGACCTGCGGAAAGGGCTTTTTGATGTATTGATAGGAGTTAACCTCTTAAGAGAGGGATTAGATCTTCCGGAAGTTTCTCTTGTAGCCATTTTAGATGCAGATAAAGAAGGGTTTTTAAGAAGTCACCGCTCTCTAACACAAACTGTAGGACGGGCCGCACGAAATATAAATGGAAGAGCTATTATGTATGCGGATAAGATTACAGACAGTATGCAGAAAACGATTGATGAGACTAATTATCGACGCAGTAAGCAAATGGCTTATAATCAAGCGCACAATATGACTCCTAAAGCTTTGAATAAAAAAATATCTAATGATTTAATTAAAAATTCATATGAAGATATACAAATGATTCAATTACAAAAGGTTGCTGAAAATGACATTAAATATAAAAGCAAAACTCAAATAGAAAAGATTATTAGAGAAAAACGAAAAGAAATGGAAATAGCAGCTAAAGATTTAGATTTTATCAATGCAGCAAAATTGAGAGATGAAATAAAAGTTTTGAAAGAGAAATTGAGTGAATAAACATTATCAACATGAGCTATTTATTTCTTTAAAACGTTTTTTTGTATTTCTACAGAGTAATTACCCGGAATAATTTTTTTTCCATACATTTCGGCATAATTTTTAGTAAACTCAGCGCCAAAATACAAAATCATTGCGGAGTAATAAACCCATATTAACATAACAATAATTGAGCCTGCTGCTCCATATAATGAGGAAGATGCTGTTGTACTTAAATAAAGACCTATTCCCCATTTGCCTACCATAAATAATACGGAAGTAAAAGAAGCTCCTACTGCTGTTTCTTTCCATCCTATTTTTCCGTTAGGAAGCGTTTTAAATATGAGCATAAATAAAAGAGTAGTGATAATAAAAACTACAACATTATTTAATAAGTTTATAAGGTAGATAGTTTCTTCTTTAAAAAAATCAGTTAGAAAATCATATAAAATTTCCACAAATGAGTTGATCATTAAGCTTACCAATAATACAAACCCTACAGAACCAATCATAGCAAAGGAAAGCAATCTGTTTTTTACAAATCTGACAATATTTTTATTCGGTTTAGCAGCCAACCCCCAAATATAATTGATAGAACTTTGAATTTCAGCAAACACCCCTGAAGCACTGAATAATAACACCACAATTCCTATAATAGTTGGCAGTGCTCCGGAACGATTGAGCTTCACATTATTCATTGCATTTTTAACTTCTTCAGTAGTGTTAGGCCCGATAAAATCTGTTAATTGCTGATAAAAGAAATCAGCTACTTCTTTTTGTTCAAAGAAAAAACCACTGGCAGAAATAATTAAAATAAGCAAGGGAGGCAGCGCAAAAATAGTATAATAAGATAAAGCTGCACTAAATTTCATAGCATTGTCATCAAGGAAATTAGAAACAGAACGCTTTAATAGCTCTATACTTTTTTTCATATTATTTGTATAAACAGATGAATTGAATACGATTCAAAAATTGCGCCAATATGATAAACAAATTAATGTAAAATAACCTTTAAAAGCAAAAAAGAGAAGTACTCTTTGCA
The DNA here is from genome assembly GCF_004364575.1 of Myroides indicus. Lineage (GTDB taxonomy): Bacteria > Bacteroidota > Bacteroidia > Flavobacteriales > Flavobacteriaceae > Flavobacterium > Flavobacterium indicum_A. Next base: position 22,112 of record NZ_SOAG01000003.1, read on the forward strand.
CTTCTCTTTTATAAATATAATCAAAAAAATAATTAGACATTAAAACGAAAGTGCATAACATCTCCGTCTTTTACAATGTATTCTTTTCCTTCCACCTTCAATTTTCCCGCTTCTTTTACTTTGGCTTCAGAACCAAAATTAACAAAGTCCTCATAAGCTATTACTTCTGCCCGAATAAATCCTTTTTCAAAATCAGAGTGAATTACTCCTGCAGCCTTAGGTGCTGTATCTCCTACATTTATAGTCCAAGCTCTGACTTCCTTTACTCCCGCCGTAAAATAGGTCTGCAGATTTAGCAATTTATAAGCTGAACGGATAAGTTTTGAAACTCCAGGTTCTTGTAGTCCTAAATCTTCTAAAAACATTTGACGTTCTTCAAAGGTTTCGAGTTCCGTAATATCTGCTTCTGTTGCTACGGCAAGTACTATTACTTCTGCATTTTCATCTTTTACCAATTCTTTTACTTTTTCTACGTATTCATTCCCATTTATTGCCGCGGCTTCATCTACGTTGCATACATATAAAACGGGTTTCTGGGTAATCAATTGAAACGAATCAATCAATTCTTCTTCTTCCTGGTTTTCAGGCTTTATAGTACGTACAGAATTACCTTTTAGTAAAGTTTCTTTAATTTTATCTAATAAATTAGCTTCTACCTGTGCGTCTTTATTTCCCGTTTTTGCAGCTTTCTTTACTTTTTCCAGTCGTTTTTCAACTGTTTCCAGATCCTTTAACTGCAATTCTATATCAATGGTTTCTTTATCTCTGACAGGATTCACATTTCCGTCAACGTGAACAATGTTATCATTATCAAAACAGCGTAAAACATGAATAATAGCATTACACTCTCTTATGTTTCCAAGAAACTGATTACCTAGCCCCTCTCCTTTACTCGCGCCTTTTACTAATCCTGCAATATCAACAATTTCTACAGTAGCAGGTAAAACACGCTCCGGATTGACTAACTCCTCCAATTTAGATAAACGAGTATCAGGAACATTAACTACGCCAATGTTAGGTTCTATTGTACAGAAAGGAAAATTTGCACTTTGCGCTTTTGCATTTGACAGACAATTAAACAATGTTGACTTTCCTACGTTGGGCAACCCCACAATACCTGCTTTCATATTTTATACCTATATAATCATTTTTACTGGTGCAAATATATTCAAAATAATAGAAGTTTTGGAAAATGATTTTTATACAAAATGATATCCATATTTAACAATGTAACCTATATCATTTTATTAAAAAACAAACTATAATTGTAGATATAAAACAAAAATAACATTATTTCATTTGAATAAACTTAATATTTAAATGTTTTTTTTTACTATTTTTTAAAAGCCCCCTGTTGTTTATGTCAAACTAATTTATAACTTTACAAGGACAATCACCAACTAAACACGCAATAATGAAAACGGTTTTTCCTAAACAACTTAAAATAATTGATTTAGAGACTGAATATAATAATTTCTTAAAAAAGCTTGAGAAAGCTCAGCTTAATAATCAAAAAACCATTTACTTAGATGAACTTTCATACGATTTACACTTAAAACTTATTAGCGAGAACTACAGAATAAAAAAGATTATAAAAAATTCCCTTGCTTTAGGATTTATAAGAAAAAGAACAAAACAGTATTGTATATTGCTTTCGTAAAAAATAAATGGATAACGTCTTATCTTACTTTTTTAATTTTCACACTTACACGCGATTTATCTATTAACCAAACAAAGCTTGTTATTAACGCAACAAGCTTTGTTTATTTTTATTTGTTTTTTTGTTCCCATTTCCACGCGCTTGCCAACATATCATCTAAAGTTTGAGTGGGCTTCCAATCTAAAGTTTGCTGAGATTTTGTATTATCCGCCCAGGCTTGATCAACATCTCCTAAGCGTCTTTTTTCTATTTTATAATTTAATTTTATACCCGTAACTCTTTCAAAAGATTGGATTAATTCTAAAACGGAATATCCTTTGCCATTTCCAATATTAAATATCTCTGTTTGTTCAGTATTTTGCTGTTTTAGCAAACGTTTTAAAGCACATACATGGGCTTTTGCCAAATCTATTACATGGATATAATCCCGTACGCAAGTACCATCTGCTGTATTGTAATCATCGCCATATACGGAAAGGTATTCTCTTTTTCCGATTGCCGTTTGGGTAATATAAGGAATCAGGTTGTAAGGTACTCCTAAAGGGGATTCGCCTATTAAACCGGATTCATGTGCGCCGATAGGATTAAAATAGCGCAGTAAAATGGATTGTAACGGGTAAACTGCTGATAAATCTGCAATAATTTCTTCTCCTATCTGCTTTGTATTTCCATAAGGAGATAAAGCTTTTTTTACAGGCGCTTCTTCCGTTATGGGCATACTGTCGGCTTGTCCGTAAACGGTACAGGAAGAACTGAATATAAATTTGTCTAATCCATGTTCTTTCATGGCCGATAAAATATTGATTAGCGAAAAAAGATTATTTTCATAGTAAAAAAGAGGTTCTTTTGTACTTTCTCCTACGGCTTTGGAAGCGGCAAAGTGAATAATACCAGCAATATCGCTGTGTGAATCGAAAAACTGATCGACTGCTGCTTTATTTCTTAAATCTATTTGATGAAACGCCGGCTTTTGATTTGTAATTGCCGTAATCCCTTCCAGTACCGAGCTTTCCGAATTAGAGAGGTTGTCGATTATTATTACTTCATAGCCTTCTTTTTGCAGCTCCACTACCGTGTGAGATCCGATAAATCCCAACCCTCCTGTTACCAGTATTTTCATGTTTATACTATATCTTTTGTCCGGTTTTAAAGAATATATAACTTAATTTACCAATAAACCGTTTATATCAACTTTACCTTTGTAGATTTCTAACCCTCACTTTTAAGTGAGTAATATAATTTATATTTATCTCTTATTTTGTCAACAAGGAGGCTGCTTCGGTATCTAATACATATTCTACATTGGGCAAATGCTGTAAATAGGTTGCCGGAACATCTGCGGTAATATTTCCTTCTAAGGCTTGTTTAACAATCCCTGCTTTTCTAGAGCTCCATGCCAATAAAACTATTTCTCTTGCCTGAGTGATTGTTTTTATTCCCATCGTAATTGCCTGAACGGGAACTTTTTCTTTTCCGCCAAAATCTGCAGAGGCGTCTTCCCGGGTCAAATCATTTAAGGTAACCAAACGGGTTATGGACTTCAACAAAGCCCCGGGTTCATTAAATCCGATGTGTCCTGTTCGTCCTATGCCCAGCAATTGAAAATCCAACCCGCCGCAATTTGCTATATTTTGTTCATATTGCCGACAATAAGCTGCTATGTTTTCCAAAGCTATACTTCCATCGGGAATATGGATGTTTTGGGGTAGAATATCAATATGATCAAACAAATTTTTGTTCATAAAAGACACATAGCTCTGCTCTTCTATGGGCTGCATGGGGTAGTATTCGTCTAAATTAAAGGTTATGACATTTTTAAAGCTCAACCCTTCGTTTTTGTGAAGCCGAACCAACTCTTGATATACTTGTTTGGGCGAAGACCCTGTTGCCAACCCCAAAATTGTTTTTTCTCCTTTACTTCCTTTTTTTGTGATTAAATCTGCTATGCGTTGTGCTACATATAACGAGGCATCTTTGCAATCGGCATAGATTTTTACCGAAGTTTTATTTTTGATTTTCGTAGCAGGCGATATAGCTGGATTTGTCATGTGTTTTTATATACTAAAAAGATGATTTAGCAAATATAAGTTTTTTTCTTTGTGAGTATAGGATGAGAATGGTATTTGTTTAAAAAGGTGATTAGTGTGAATTTTATTTTGAAACCGGATACCCAGAATTTATTGTTTTTTGTATTAAGTTGAATAATTAGGAATAACTTATTCAATAAATAAGAACAGAATTGGATGTCTTTATTCTTTTTTAATTTTATTATTTGGTTTTTAGTGGTTTACCTTTCTGCGTTGGATTGGGCATATGGGGACAAGGAAAGCTTGTTTGACCTGGGGAAATAGCTATTTGAACTGGTGGGTTTAAAAAAGGGTTTTTATCTTTTTGATACCAAAAAAGAGTTTTCTTTATTAACTTTTTTGAAACTGCAAAAAAGTAACAAAAAACAGTCTCGCTCCACCTGACTAAACGGTCTTTTTACGCTTTATTCAGGCACGAATACGAACTGCCTGCGGCTTGTATTCTTTTGCTCTTCATTTTAGCTTAAAGACACTCGTTTGTCAGCTGAGGCGGTTTGGTGCGGATGTTTATTTTTGGTTTGTCAAATTATAGTGGTGTGTTGGAATGTGTATTGTATTATACTGCGTTGGATTGGGGATATGGGACAAGGAAGGCTTGTTTGACTTGGGGAAAACACCTATTTGAACAGGCTGTTGTTTATCTGATTAGGAGATCAAATTTTTTGAATACTTAGGCATAATAATAAGTGAGCCCACGCATTGTATATGTTATTTACATTTAGTGAGTGTTATATTAAACCTCACCTTACGGGCGTACAAGCGCCCTCAACACCAGATTGTCAATCTGTAATAAGTTCTATTCCTACTTTGTCTGCTTTATATTTTATTTTAGTTATTAATTCATAATAACTCCAGTTTCTCAATACAAACTCTTCTTCTTTTGCTATTTCAATTTTATTTTGTTGATTTAATAATATTAGTGTTCCAGCTTGATGTTTAACACAAAAATCGATTAACTTTTTGCTGTATAGGTGTATGCGATGGTTGACGTAATTACTTTCTGTTTTGTTGTGATTGTTCACTGCTTTTAATTTTCTTTTTCTTCCTTTTCCTGATTTAGCATAGGTTGCTCCTACTTGTGTTCGTTTGCGAGATGCTTGTATAGCTAATCTTCTGTACAAAAATTCTTCTTTGGTACCTATAAAATATCTGGCTTTACCTATTTTTACTACTAAAGGATACTCAACGGATAAGGAAGCTTCGACAATTATTTCTGGTTTTAGGCAATGTATTTCCATTTTAATTTCAACTACCGCTAACCAAAATATTTTACCTTCCTTTAGTTTTATATGAGAAGTGCATAGTTTGATTTCACTATTTATAACTTTTTCCAACAGCGTTTTTTTGTCAGTAAAATCTTTTCCTAAATACGTTTTAAAAGGAATTTGAAACAAGCGGAAACAAAATGCTTTTTTTTCAGCATTATATGATAATCCACTGATACCTTCAAGTCCGAAGGGAAATGCCATGTCTCTCCTAAAATTTTTTAACGAACGTTCTCCAGTCCAATATTCTTTACTTTCTTTTTTAAAAAGGGTTATTAATGTATTATTTAAACAGGATAATATGTTTGTTGGGACTTCACCTTTAAAACGATCTGACACTACACGATAAGTTGTATTGATACGTGAGCGCTGCAATATTCCGCTTTCGTCTTTTTTTTCATCGGTCAATTTGTATTTGATTCCTTCTGACAGATAAAAGAATTCTTTTATCATCTCTTGTATATAAAGATAAGAAACTATTAAATTTGCGGCTCTAAAACATCTATTTTGCCATCTGTAAAGGGTATCCAGTGCTTCTTTTCTTTCTTCTGTTGTAGGAAGGTCAATCAATAACTGGATTTTTCGGGTTAACTTTAATCTTGGTTGTTCCATATCAAAACAGATTATAATGATTATTTCATATTGTACTGAGCAAGCTTATAGGCTGTCATAAATTCTTGGTGTACTTGTTTTTGGGACAGATTAAGTTTACCGGCAATTGCTGCAAAGGAAAATTTATTTTCGTATCTCATTTTTAAAATTAAAGACTGTTTTTCTGTGATACCTACTTGCGTTTTTGTATGAGCAGCTATTTTTATTTTATTCTCAAGCTTGTTTTCCTTGTTTATTATCTTTTTAATATCCTCAATAGTACGTTTAATTTCGTTACTGGTTTCTGTAATTCCTTTTCCCATTACTTTGGCAATCGCTTTATAGTGAAAGCCATATTTTAAGCACAACTCTATCAAATGCTTTCGCTCTGCACTTAAAAGTGGTAAAACTTTTATAACTTCTTCAAATTGGTTTTGATTTATTTCTTGCTCTTTCAGGTTTTGGATTACATCTGCCGGATCATATCCTGCTAAATAGCTTTGATAATTTTCATAACTCTCCAAAGACCTAACTGTTTTAAAAAACTTATTTCGAGGTTTGGCATAATGTGAGAAACATTCTCTTTTCATCACAAATCTCAAGAAAAAATAGATATGCATGGGATCTCTGATTCTGTCTCTACAATTCCATAATTTTAAAAAAGTATCCTGTACCAGGGTTTCTACAACAAATTCGTCATCAATTATTTTTTTGCCCAACCAAAAAATACTTTTCCCATACCGAGCATAAATTTGTTGTAAAACGTCAGGATTACCGTTTTTTAATAATTCAAAATTTGTTTTCATCATATACTTTTTTATTAAGTTATTCCCTCCTTACATCTTATCTTGTACAATAATTATTGCTCTTTTAAAATCTTTATACATCAAAGTTTATTGTAAAAAAATCGGTAACAAACCATAAAACAGTGTATCATACTCTGCAATTCCGGTATTTTACTGACAACTGTTTCTTATCTATAAAAATGCGGCAACAGATGTTCTGTATTTTAATCAAATAAAGTTAGATGAGGGCTTGTGTAATTAGCAAAAACTGTCTACATTTGAAAGACTAGTGCAGTACAGTTCATGGAACATATTAAGAAAAAACATATCGGGCGCAACATTTGCCGCATACGAGAAATGAAGGGCATGAAGCAGGAAACTCTTGCCGAATTATTGGGTATTAGCCAACAAAAAATGTCAGTCATCGAAAATACTGAAGAGTTAGACGATTCTAAACTACAGGAAATTGCCAATGCTTTGGAAATTCCCGCAATTGCTATTAAAGAATATTCGGATGAAAGAATGATTAATTACGTAAATAATTTTTATGATAATAGTTCATCACAAGGGAACAGCTTTAATCAAGGACTTTATACATCTTTTAATCCGTTAGACAAACTTGTGGAAACCTACGAAGAAAATAGAAAGCTGTATGAGCGTTTGCTTCAGGCAGAAAAAGAAAAGATTACCTATATAGAGCAATTGCTTAGAAAATAAACCACTATGAACTCATAGTGATTTATTTTGGAAAGATTAGTTTTATTGTTATAGGTTATTTCCCAAATACCTCTTTTACTTTAGATGCAATTCTGTTTCGTTCTTCATCGGTAAGATTAGAACCGGACGGCAAACACAAGCCGTTTTTAAATAATTCTTCACTTACTTTTCCTCCATAGTATGGTGTTTTAGCAAATACTGGTTGTAAGTGCATGGGTTTCCACAAGGGGCGGGATTCTATATTATCTTCTAAAAAGGCGAGACGTAAATCTTCTCGTGTTTTTCCTGTAACTTCCGGATTAATTAAGATAGCTGATAACCAATGATTAGAATAATACTCTTCCGTTGATTCAGTAAATAAGGTTATTCCGTCAATGTCTTTGAAAAGTTCTTTATAAAACTCGTTCATTTTTCGACGAGCTTTTACCCTATCATTTAGAACTTCCATTTGTCCGCGACCGATTCCTGCACAGATATTACTCATTCGGTAGTTATATCCAATTTGAGAATGTTGATAATGTGGGGCGTTGTCTCGCGCTTGTGTGGATAAAAACACGGTTTGATCTTTATCTTCCTGAGTGCGGCAAACTAAGGCACCTCCTCCTGAAGTGGTAATGATTTTGTTGCCGTTAAAGGACAATACGCCAAAACGCCCGAATGTTCCACAGGCTTTCCCATTGTAGGTTGATCCTAAAGCTTCGGCTGCATCTTCAATTACAGGAATATTGTATTTGTTAGCAACTGCCAGTACTTCATCTGCTTTAAAAGGCATACCGTATAAATGTACGGCTATAATTGCTTTTGGCGTCTTTCCTTTTTCGATACGGTCTTTTATGGCTTCTTCCAAAGCAACCGGGCATATATTCCAGGTATCTGGTTCTGAATCTACAAAAACAGGTGTGGCCCCCTGATAAGCAATTGGATTGGCAGAAGCCGAAAACGTCATGGACTGGCATATTACTTCGTCGCCCTGCCTTACGTCACATTCAATTAATGCCAAGTGCAATGCTGCTGTTCCAGCAGACAATGCTGCTACTTTAATATCTGCTTTTAAATAGTGTTCTAAATCAGCTTCGAAACCGTTGACGTTAGGTCCCAAAGGTGCTACCCAGTTGGCATCAAATGCTTCGTGGATGTATTTTAGTTCATTTCCTCCCATGTGTGGTGAGGATAACCATATTTTATTTTCCATGCTTTTTATTTTTATTCATTAAATTTTATAGGTTTAGCAGGAATACCCACTGCAGTACAATTTGCAGGTAATGTTTTAGAAACCACGGCCCCTGCTCCGACTATCGTATTCTCCCCTATTTTTAGTAAATTTATGATTTTTGCACCAGTTCCTATATACACACTTTTTTGAATATGCACTTCTCCAGAAATATTTACAGATGGCATAAAAGCACAATAATCTTCAATAACAGTGTCGTGACCAACTGTACACATTAGATTAAAAATGACAAAATCTCCAATTTTAATATTACATGTAATTATAGTTCCTTCACAAATAATTGTTCCACTCCCTATTAATACATCGTCGTTAGATATAGAAACATTAGGATGGATAATAGTAGGATAAACAATGTTTGAATTAATTATATTGTCTAAAATTTTCTTTTTTATTTTTGGATCTCCAATTGAAACAATTAAAGCCAACCCTTCTTCAACTTGATTTAATTCTTTGATTCCTCCTAAGACAGGAAAATTATTTATAATAGTTCCTTTGTCAATACCGTCATCATAAAAACCAATAAAATTATAAGTATTAGGTTTCTTCTTATTTATTGCATCAATAATGGTTTTAACTTCACGACCAAAACCACCTGCACCGAAAATTGCTATATCTTTCATGAAAATCTATATTAATTCTAAATTGACAATCTGCCTGTTATATTTAAACTATTTTACATCCTAATTTGTCTTTCTACAATAAAAGCTTCTGCTCTATCAACTCCAATAGTGGCTCCTCTAAATTTTGCTAATGCTTCGAACGCTTCTAAAGAACGCGAATGTGGAAATGCTTTAATTTGGGATTTAAAACAATTCATTGCCTCTTCTTTTTTATAAAACACATTCGTTACATCAACAAAGTGATTTGGTATAAATGGTCTCTCTTGCATTGGTGTCCATTCCGTTTCTGATAGTGTTTCATAACAATAAATATTATTAATCTTATGATTTCCCTGAGGTCTCGCTGCCACCAAAGCTGCTCTGTATATTGCTTTATGATCCTGATGAATGTCACCAGGGTGGGGCAAATACAAGTGTGTAGGACAGAAGCTCTGAAATATATTAGATAATTCTAATGATATTTTATATTCAGGAAAAGCATTAAGTGCCGGTGCAGGAAATTCTAAAAAAAGTGTTTTAGTAATTCCTAATGATTTATGAGCCTGTATAGCTTCGCCTCTTGTATTTTCTACATCAATATCAGAGAAAAGTTCAGGAGCTCCTATAGAAGCATTAGTTGCTATAACCACCATTACTTCATCTCCCTGTTGTATATGTTTTGCAATGGTTGCACCACAACCGATAATTTCATCATCTGCGTGAGGTGCCACTACTATTATCTTATTCATTTTGTAAAGATTTTAAGATTGACTTTATTTTAAATATTTCATCTTCTATATTGTACCCTAATTTATCACCTACATTGATTTTCAAATTTTCAGTTTTTTCAATGTTTTTAAGCCAAACCAAACCTGTTCCGCACTGTACTAACAATCCTCTTTTATCATCCGTTAATAAAATACGTCCTACAACTCCTTTAATAGGAATCTTTGTTTCAACTTCACTTTTCCAGATAATAACTTTAGCATCTTTAAAATATGTGTAAGCTCCGGGATGTGGATGTGTACTAGCTTTAATAAGTCTGTCAATATAATTAGCTGAATTATTCCAGTTTATATTTCCGTCCTCTAAAGATCGTTTTCCATACCAACTAGCTTCTTCTTCATCTTGAATAATAGGTTCCCACACTCCTTTTTTAAGTTCGGGAAGCCATTTATCCAAACTTTTTATGATTGCTTTTTCTATTTTTTGCTCAACAGATGTAGCATCATCTTCTTTTTCTACTAAAAAGGTTTCCTGAACAAAAACAGGTCCATCATCTGCACCTTTTCCCATTAAAAAAAACGTAGCTGAACCAATAGACTGTTCTAAAGTAATCCACGCTAAGGGAGCCCTACCACGTCCTTTCGGGAGATACGTTGGATGAAAGCCTATACAACCCAAGGAAGGCATTTGAAGCCACTCTTCTGATATTAATTGTGAAAAACCAACAGCAAAAATTATATCAGGTGCTTTTTCTTTTGCCCAAATAATATTTTCTATCTCATTAATTCTTACAAAACCTTTATAAGCTATGCTCAGATTTTCTGCTTGTGTCTTTAAATCAGTCCATCCTGAAACCCTTTCTATCATCGCTGGCTCGTGTCCCAATACACCAACAATATTAAATCCATGTTTTACTAATTGATTCAGAATATGCTTTGTAGTATTAACAGCACCTATAACTAAAATTTTATGCATTTGGTCTTTTTAAAAATTTTTCTTCTCCTAAGAGTACTATTAAAATAGTTTTCAAAATGATTTGTAAATCTAACAAAAAAGAAATATTTTCTACATATTGTCTATCGTATTTCCACCTTTCCTCCCACGATAAATAAATATTCCCCTTTGTCTGAGCCAATCCAGTCATTCCAGGTTTTACTAAGATTCTGTATTTACCATCTTCATTGAACTCATTAATCTGAAATGGCATGCAAGGTCTTGGTCCAACTAATGACATATCACCTTTAAGGATATTTAAAATTTGTGGCAATTCATCAATCTTAAATCTCCTTAAATAATAACCAACTTTTGTTACTTCCGCATCTCCTTTTAAAATTTCACGATTTACATCTCGTTTTTTATCAGTCATAGTCCGAAATTTATATACACTAAAAATTTCACCGTTTTTACCTAATCGTTCCTGTAAAAAAAATAGGGGACCTTGTGAGCTGATTTTTATTAAGACAGCAGAGATTAGCAAAATAGGAAAAATAAACAGCAATACTAAAAGTGCTATTATAAAATCGAACAGACGTTTAAGGTAGTTTCTGTACATTAGGTTTAAGTCTTATAAGTCTTTCAAAGACTCCAATATAATATTATTCACAATTTTAACATCAAATTTACTTTCGGCTAATAACCTACTATTTTTTCCATATTCTATTATTAAATCCTGATTTTTACAGAAAAACTCCATTGCTTCGATAAGATTTGAAACATTATTTTTTTCAATTAAAATCCCATTATAATCTTTAATTACCGTTTCTCTACAGCCAACATTGTCCGTTGTTATGATTGCTCTTCCTAATGCCATTGCTTCTAATATAGAGCGAGGAACACCTTCTCTATAAATTGAGGGTAATACAAAAACCGAACTTTCTCTAACATAATCAATGACGTTATTTACATGCCCAGTAAAATTAACAAATCCTTTTTCCCTTAATAATTCATATTCTTCTTTTTGAATTGCTTCAGGATTTCCCTCATCTACAGCACCAACTACAGTAAATTCAATATTATTATATTTATCTTTTAAAATTTCAGCAGCCTTGATAAATACATCTATCCCTTTCGCTTTAATTAATCGTCCAACAAAAATAAATTTAATAATTTCTGTTTGAGGTAAGGAATAACTATACTTTTCTATATTTATTCCAGACCCCGGCGTTATAGTATTTCTATATTTTAAAATTCCTTTATCTTTAAAATACATTAAATCATCATTGTTCTGAAAAACAACAATGTCATTTTTTTTAAAACTTAATTTATATAAAAAAGTCATAATTGACTTTGATATTTTATCCCTAAAAGTTTTTGACTCCAAACCATAAAAGCCCAATCCTGTAATCCAATTCAAAGACTTTATGTTTGAACCTATTTTTGCTATATTTGAGTAAACAACTGGTTTTACAGTGTACGGTAAGATAAAATCAGGCTTTTCTTCTTTATATATCTTTCGCAATTCACGGATAGTGTTTATATCTTTAATCGGGTTAAATCCATTTCGTTCTAAACTAAAAACTCTAAAACGTACCCCAATACTAGTTAAAGTTTTAATAGTATCAGCATCCTTTTCAGGTCCTAATGCTACAACTTCATATCCATGTTTAACTAGCTCTTTTAGCAAATCAAATCTAAAATTTACTAAAGAGCTTGATAAGCTACTAATTACAATTATTTTCTTTTCTATCATAAGAATTCTTTTTTTAATTTATTTTCTAATATCTATGATAAATTGAAATTAGGTTTTTTGCCATTTGATTAATTGAAAATCTTTCATTCATATTTTGCTTAATTTCAGAAGTTTTATTTCCAGTCTTCCCTTCTTGAATATCATTGATAATCTCTGTAAGTTTGAGAACGCACTCTTTATTGTCTATTGGAGAAAAGAAATATTTATGATAGTAATTATGAACCGATTCAAAATGAGGTTTTATGCTTGAAGCACATATGGGCAATTCAAGATATTGAGCTTCAATAATTACATTTGCAAAACCTTCAAAAATAGAAGGAAAGAAAAATAAATCAGATTGTTTTAACCAAGTACCTACATTTTTAGAAAATCCTATAAGATGCACATTATTTTGTAGTCCAAGGTTTTGTACCGAATCCTCAATCTGTTTGCGTAATTCACCATCACCTAATAAAATCAAATGATAATTGTTTATAATGGGATTTAACATACTAAAACTTTCAAGCATAAAAAGATGATTTTTTTGCTCTTTAAAGGTACCAATATGAATAATTTTAAAAGCATTATCACCTAATTTTTCAACATATGATTTTGCAAAATCATCCATTATAACATCTTGTTTTTTGGTTAAATACTCAAAGTCAACTCCATTATATAATACTGTAAATTGTTTTGAGTTTTTCCAATCAGGAAAATTTCGATCTAAATTAGATCTTGAGTGCCCTACAATTAGTGAAGCATATTTTTTAGTAAGAAATTTATGCATACGTAAATAGTACTTACGTATTTTAGCTAGTAAGGGCTTTTTTGTCCAACTAATCAAAGTTGCAGGAAATTCATTATGTATAGAAACTAAAAAAGGAATATTTAAAAGTTTACAAGCTAAAGCAAACCCTCCTGATGTATAACTTAATCGACTGTGAATTATATCAAAATTATTTTTTTGTGCTATGAGAAATAATTGGATAAAGTCCATAAAAAAACTTCCTGTTTTTTTTATATATACTATATTCACGCCTTTCAATTTAAAATCATCTTCTAAATTTCCTCCTTTTTTGAAACAGCATATAGTCATTTCAATATTTTCTTTTTGCAATTCAGGCAAACAGTGAAAGAGAGTTTTTTCTATTCCTCCAATAGAAAGAGAATGTAACAATGTAAGTACTTTCATATAATTGAAATTCTATATTAATTCTTTTTAATTTTAAACAATAAGACAAATAAAACAAAATCAAAAAAGCCAATAAACATAATAGCATCTGTATAAGATCTTATTAATAAAACCAACGACAACATCACGAAGATAAAGGATTTAAAAAAGTTTTTAATAAAAAGCTGAACAATAAATCCAATAAACAATATAAACATTAAACCAAAGCTAGAATGTCCGCCAAGAAAAGAGTTATGGAAATTACCATTGAGAATAGTAAACGGATATTGATCAGAATTTACTCCTAATAAAAATGTATAAAAATCTAATTTGTCTCGATAGCCTACAATCATTAAATCACGTTCGTAAGATTCAAATCCTCTTTGATCAAATCTTTGCAACCCAGATTCTAATAAATCATAAAATATATATACTACAGAAATTGTAAAAATGGCTATCAACAAAGTAAAAAACATTTTCTTTACTATTGAAAATCTCTTAAGATTATACCATAATACTACAAATAAAAGTAAAAAAGAACACACAATATTACTTCGTCCTAAGGTAACTAAACACAATAATAAAGTTAGAATTGCAGGCAATAAATTGAAATGTAAATTAGCATTTTGAATGTTTTTCTTTCCAACTTCTGCTACATAATACAAGACACATAGTCCTAAACTAAACCAACCTACTATATTTTTACTAGATCCAGGAAAAATAGCATTAATGTAAATCCCTCTAACAAATATAAGATATAGCATATACATTACATATATATACAATCCCCACTTTATCACCACTGAATTTATATTATATCTAATCAACGTTATAAAAAGAGCAAAATGTACCATAACTCTAATAGGAGTATAAGTAACTCTATCTTGAAAAAGAAATAGACAAGCACTAGAATAGATTGCAAATAATAAGAAAATCCAAAGTAAGCTATAATGTTTTTTTACAATATAATTGAAATTTGCAATAAATAAATACAATCCTAATAACACAATTAAAGAGTTAATAAGTATCAACTGAAATTCATATAATGAAAAAAAACAAAGAAGAAAATATAGTGCAATTATACTTGTATTTAGATTGTCTTTTTTTCTACCTGTTGATAATTTAATTGTATCCAAAATGCCTATTAATTTACAAATGTTTTATTTATTTAAAAATTAAATCATTAATAATGAAAGAACCTAATTAAAGAAATTTTTCTTGTTTTTTCAGAATCTCATAATGATCTATATCTCTGTTTTTAAATACTTTAGCAGGATGTCCTCCTGCTATAGCATACTTAGGTATATTTGAAACAACTGTACTTCCTGCCTGTATTATAGCCCCTTCACCAATAGTTATGTTACCTAAAATTATAACATTATGTCCTAACCATACATTGTCTTCTATCGTTATATTACTGTTTATATATGTTTTATCATAAGGAATACACTCCCCTTCGTAATTATGATGTTGGGCAATAATTCTGCAACCATCGCCAGAGTGAAAATTATTACCTATTCTAACAATTCCACCCTTTGAAATTTTCATTCCATTAAAATTTACGTTTTCACCTAAAATAACATTTTTACTTAAAATTGTTCTCCTATTAGCTTTAATTTTTTTTCCATGGGAGTAACATTTTCTCTTTACATATTCAGACCAGAAATATGATCTAAATTTAGAATATAACTTTACAAATATCATTTCTATAATTTTTTTACTTTATTTAAAACTTCTTCTACAAAATATTTTTGTTTACTATTTATTTTCCAATTATTTTCTAAAATAGTTATATTTTCAAATTTTACTTTCGGGTTAAAACCATATTCTAATACTCTGTCTTTTTTAGGTGAAAATCTTACTGGTAAATCATCTTTATTCCAAATCCACTGAGAATTTTTAAAAACAATTTCTCCATCTATTTTTAATGAGTTTTCATACTTACTATTTGAATCGTCTTTTGATCGTCCACTAATCCGTACTGCATATAGAGATTCTATGTCTTTATGGTTTTCAATTGTAATATTTACTTTTGGATCTAATTTTTCTTTTTGCTTTAACAGTAGTTTTGCCAGATGAATCATTATTCCATCCCCTTTGCTATTGTAAGTAGTTATGTCTTTTATTATAATATTTTTTAGGATATCTGTTGGGCGATTTGGCTCAATATCAATCCCGCTTTGAGGAGCCGTACCGTTTGTATCGGAAATAAGACCATTATTTAAAAATAAATCATCCACCGAAACGATTGTGATACCATTTCTTCTGGCACGATGTATGTTAAAATGATTAACAGAAATTTTTTTACTTTGGATTTTCCCGTTTCCTCTGATATAAATCCCATCTCCCCAGCAATTTGTAATGGTTGGAGCATAAATATTGACATTTTTACTTCCTTGAATCCTGATTCCCATTCCCCATTCTCCTTTACTAATCAGATGCTCCTCTCTATCTCCTTCTATATTGGCAAAGTATACATCAACATTTTCCACATCTGTTAAGTCGAGAACGGTATAGTGAGTTTCAGCATTAGGTTTCATAATTAACTTTGAATGTTCTCTAAAAACAAGTTTAGTATTACTCTTCAGCTGTATTCCTTTTTCATTAACCAATAAAGGATAATCCGGAAGTACTAAAACACCGCCCTTATCAATACCTTGTTGTAACTCTTTTGTATAATCAACATTACCTTTTTTTGAATGCTCAAAAGGCAAATAGGTTGAAAGTTCATTTCCTTTTGCAATTAATTCATCTCTTTTCTGAAAATATTCTTGAGGTATAGTTGAATTAATTTGTTTTGCCAACTCATTATATGAATTCTGTCCTTTACAAGAAATAAAACTAAAAACTATAAATATTAAGCAAAAAAATATTTTATTCATGATATTTATATTTTGGTAAGTCGGGATACAACGTACTTGTTTCTCTAATGACATATATATCTGCATTAAACTTACTTTTTGCTAGACTTTTTAAAGCCATAATGTATTCTTTAATGGTAAAAGGGCGCGTAGAAGTATCCATATGCTCGTGTCCACCTCCAACAGTTCTGGTGTGATTAAATCTACTTAGTTCTCTCAACATCGGATAACGTTGAAAATAATCTTCATTATCATAAAAATGTCCCCCATCATTCATATCTATTCCACATAATACTATTTCTTTATAACCAAGCATCAGGGCAAAAGATATTAATTCTGTAATTGTACTTCCTATTTTTGGAATAGGTTGTATTTCATCTTTTATTTTATAAAATCCTTTTTCATATAAAATATTTAAAAGTATATCAGGTGGTATTTTATTTGAAGAGCTAACAGGCAATTCTGCTAATAATGAACATTGTCCATTTGTTACACTTTCAATGTTTATGCCTAATTCTGTCTGGTAAAATTTTTGTCTGTTTACCGCGTCTCCCCTTATAAAAAAATCAATATCTGTATAGTATTCTTTTTTATCTAACAGCATTTTACTAACCATTTTGTTATGTCTGTATGAACGTGACTGTAATTTATCGTTTTTCGGTTCAATAAGAGATTGTGCTATATATCCCGAAGGTACAAAATCATTACAAAACCATTGATTAAATCCCCAAGAATCATTTTCTCTGATATAATTCCATTCTTCTTTGCTAAGTTCATTCACAGAAGGACCACTTCCTAATATAAACAGACTATTATGTTTTTCTTTTGTAAGCTTTTTACTTTCTATTAACTTAGTAGTAGTTTTGCCTAATTTTTTGTATCTATAAACAGATGTCAATGATTCAAGTGAAAAATAAAGTACAGATGAAGCTGATTTTAAATCATATACCGCTAAACTTTTGAATAGACTTAACAAACTAAATAATTGGCTTTTAGATTGTATTAGCAAAAAACAAAAATTTTTAAAAAAAACGAAACACCTATTTAACATATAAAAAATTTAAATATTTAATTTTATTTTTTAATAAATTTAAACCAAGGCATAGGGAATAACTTATTTGAATACCACCATACCGATACAAACATAAATATATAAGAAATTAAAGTAGCTTGGGCAGAACCTACAGGTCCGTTTAATTTAATTAGAACCAAATTCGCCAAGATATTTATAGCAGCCGCAGAAAATGTAATTATTCCTAAATATGAAGTTTTTCCTACATGCACCCCGTACGGAAAAACTAATGTATACATTCCAAAAAAGGCATACCCTAAAGCTACCCAAATAACATATACAAAAGCACCATGGTACTCTTTTGTTGTCATATATGGAAGCAAGAAATATGAGATAGTTGTAATTAACAAAGCTATTAGTATAAAACTTATACAAGTTATATAAGTTGCTTTTACAATTTTGATTTTATTTTCTAATTTATTTTGTGCTAGTAATTCATACATCCAAGGTGTCCAAGTTTGATTAAATGCTGTAGTAACTAATGTCATTATCATACCAAACTGATAACCTACTGTATAAATTCCCATTTCAGCAGTACCCACCATTTGGTCTATGATAATCCGGTCGCCAACTGCCATAATTACCCCTCCCAGTGCGTGTGGTATCAACGGTAAAGATATTCGTAAAATTTCATTGATTTGAGATTTATCAATCTCAATTAGTAAATACCCATTTTTCCACATCCTAAAAACGGAAAGTCCTCCGATAATAACTGTACTTATCAACATACCAATAGCCCGTCCTTCCCAACTGAAACTATAAACAACAATCAGAAGAATGGTTATAGATAAATCTATGATTGTTTTGGATATTTCAAAAGCGCCGTAAAACAAAGGCTTTTTGCTATTTCTAAGTATAGATAAATTAAAATCATTTAAAGCTCCCATATAAGCCATAATCGGTAATGCGTATATCCAACGAGTCGGGATTGAAAAGTGATTACCCCCTAAAAGCAAATATATTGAAAGAATCAAAGTAACAACAACAGTAGTTGTGGTCAAAACCACTACTAAATTAAAAATTACTTTAGCTAAAAATTCTTTAGATTTTGAAAAGAAATTTCGAGTAATATTGTTTTGCATATTCATACCTATAAAAGGCATTACAAAACTAATCATTACTTGATATAATGCTAAAATACCGTATTCCTCCGGAGATAAGTATTTCGTCAATATGGGAAGTAATAAAAAAGGGATTGCCTTATTGATTACAGAACTTCCAAGATAGACCGCAAATCCTTTGAAAAAACTAGCCTTTAACAAAGACATTATTTTATCTTTCATTTAAAAATTAAGTACTTCTATTAATATTCACCCTTGTTTATTCCAATATCTCTTATGGTAATTGCAATAAAAATTGTTTTATTATTTTAAAATTATTATCTATTTGATTTCTTGAATTTTTTATTCTCACAAAATCAATTTTAGCTTCGTACTCAATATTAGATATAATCTCTTTTGTCAGGTTTTTATTAGCCTGATACATATCATAAACACTTAACTTATTAAGAAGTTTAGATAAATTATTATTCTTATAATCAGTAAAACCATCTAAAACAATACCGCCTATTACTTCTTTTGCTCCTTTAGCCCTTCCGTCTTCACTAATTAATATTGAAAACTTGGATATACTATTCATAAAAATATGTGCGTGTACCCTATAACCTATATGTAAATCTACTTTTGAATAATAATTCATTAGATTTTCTGCACTACCTGATATATCAGTATATTTAATTTTTTGCAGCTCTAACCATTTTGCAAATTCTTGATGAGCAAGATTGTGTTTTTGTGTAGCTCCATGTGTAGATAAAAACTTATCTTTATTTAAAGAATGATGAAAAACTACTTCAAAATCTTTATCTTTAAACTGTGCTTTACATTTAAGAATGTTATCTTTCATTAATTTATCCATAGAAGGACTATGTATAAACGAAACCCCTAAAGAAAATGCAATTTTTTTAATTTTAGGGTTGATAAATTCTTTATTGATATAATCTAAATCGTAATATGCCGGACAGCCAGTCATTAGGAAATTATCAAATCCCTTAAATCTTATTGCATTGAGTGTATGATAATCTCTAACACTAGAAAGATAGCCGCTATTATTTATTCTGTTTAAAAGTTCAATACTTTCGCTGCTTAAAGGATAATCATAAGTATTTTCCCAATTGCCTGCAATAGATTTCCATCCAATTCCCATAGTAATTATAGGAACTTTGATATCATCTATATTTTTAGTCAATTTATAGATGCCCGGTCTCATGTTTTTTTGCAAAGAAGGACCTCCCATAAGTATGAGGGCTTTTGCTTTATTAACTACATCTAGTTGTTCTTTGTCAAATTCTTCCCACGCATTAAAATCAATTATTTCTCTATCTGGACGCAAAGATTTAAAAAGCTGTTTTGCGCGATATTTAATTAAAAAATCGCCTGCATTGTTTTTACTACCGGTTAATATTACATAATAATCCATTTATTCAACTACTTTCCATTGGATGATATCATCCTCGTTAATATCAAAAGCTGCTACTTTGCCAATTATATCATCTATGTATTTTGGCGAAACTCCATGGGCAGGACGTTTAAAGGTTAAATCCTCTTTTTCAATTATTTTGCCTTTTGGTATGTTTCTACTTGCAACCAAACTACGTCTGGCTTCTCTTCTTGAAATAGCCTCATCTTCCAAAGCAATTAATTTAAAACCTCCCAAAACGTCAAAAGTACGTTCTAAATTATTTCTAAACACCTTTAAATCTTCTTTATCCATAGCGTGATAATGATCGTTTCCTTGTAAGGTTTTATCGTGTGTGAAATGCTTTTCTATAATTACACTTCCTAATAAGGTAGCTATTTCACAAACTTTCATATCATTTGGCAAGGTATGGTCGCTATAACCTATCAACTTATCCGGAAATTTTGCTTTTAAGTCCATTATCATTCCCAAATTGGCATTTTTATCCGGAGTAGGATAATTCAATACACAATGCAACAAAGCTAATGGATTTCCAAATTTTTCTATCCAACTCACCGCTTCTTGCACTTCACTTAAACTGCTTGCTCCGGTAGATAAAATTATTGGCTTCCCGAAACTACACATATATTCTATAAAAGGTTTATTGGTTAAATCGCTTGAAGATATTTTATAAACATCCATCATATCGTTTAAAAACGTAGCTGACTCCATATCAAAAGGAGTACTCATAAATTCAATATCTAGCTTATCACAATAGTTTTTCAACTCCTGCATTTCTTCGAACCAAAATCCTTGATGTTTTGTAAAAAGCTCGTGCTGGCTTAAAGTTGGTTCTTTTGTAGTATCCCAATATGCTGGAGAATTTTTTGAGGCTATTGTATCTGCTTTATACGTTTGAAACTTTACGGCATCTGCCCCGCCTTCTTTAGCTTCATCTACTAATCTTTTAGCCAACTCCATACTACCTTCATAGTTAACTCCAATTTCTGCTATCACATAAGGTTTATATAACTTATTATCGTAAGGATTAATCGCATCAAAAAGTTCTTTAATTTTCATATATTATTCGTTTATTAGGTCTTGTATTAATTTTATAACTGCTTTTCTACTTTCTTTTAAATTTCTTCTCTTCATTAATTCTCCCATATATAATCTATTGTCATAAGATTCTATCAAATCTACAAAGTTATTATATAAATCATTGTTATCTACATTATAACCCAACCCTAAATTTAAAAAACCATATTCACTACTTGCAAAAAAGTGAGTAAGTTCTCTTTCATTTTGTGCCAATACAATTGCCGGGGTTCCAATACTGGCAATTTCGAATACTGTTCTTCCTGCCGAAGTAAATATCAAATCTGCATTCAACATATAGGATGATATATTACTAACATTTTTCAGTATTTCAATATTCTGATACTTCTTTAATGTCTCAAATTTATCATAACCAAAACCTGTTATAATGGTTATTGAAATGTTTTTATCTTGGCAATAATCATAAATAGTTTTTAGAACTTTTTCAGTATAATTATTTGGATCTACTCCGCCAAAAGTTATTAAAATATTTCGTACTTCTTTATTAATTATTTTTTGATTAGAGTAAATAAACTCATCTCGAAGTATAAAATATTTATGTCCAAAGTGATGATTTTTTAAAACATTTTTTTCCGGATAGATTGCATTGATAACTAAATCTGCTTTTTTTGCTCCTTCACCTAAATCTTCAAAATTTATTACTTTAAAATCCAATGACTTAAGATTATTCATATATTCTGAAGTTGTATCAAGCCTATCATTAATAACTATATCTGGTGATAGATTTTTTATGTCTTCAATTATATTATCTTCTTTCTGAATGTAAACGGGATAATTTTTTGATGCTATTTTATCAAAAGCTAATTGGCTGTCTTTATCTACTAAAAAAGATATCTTATGATTTAATATATCATTTGCAATTAACAACGTATTATAAACATGTCCTAAACCAACCACATTATTTCCTGTTACAACAAAAACTATATGTTTTTTTCTGATGTGATATTCACAAATATTCCAATCATCATAAGTATCAATATCTATCTCTTCTCCATTACCTAAAACAAATAGTTCAACATTTTTACCTATCCTGTTATTAGGCTTAATAATGTCTTGTCTTGTAATAAAAAATCCTCCTGTTTCTACAAATGTCGGCGTTAAATATTGCCTATTGACTCTTTCTTTATAATTTGGAATAAAAACATTATTTTCCAATCTCCAAGATAAATGCGTATTATCTTTAGCGGAAATAATTGTTTCAATATTTTTATTTTCTATTGCCTTTTTTATTGCAGCATCGAGAGAAGTCTTAGTCAAAAGAGGTGAAGTAGGCTGCATTGTAATAATGTAGTCATATTCTTTTTTCTCTATTGTTCTTGCATATTCAAAACAAGCATAAATTACTGGATCTAAAGTACTTTTATCATCTGCTATGGCTTGATCTCTTCTATGTGTTTTTGCTCCAAATAAAAGTGCTGAGTTTAATATTTCATCATCTTCGCTAGATACATATACGTCAGGACAATATTTTGAATTTAATGCCGTATTTATTGCATAGTAAATTAGCGGTTTATCATTCAACAGTCGTAGGTTTTTTCTCGGAATACCTTTTGATCCTCCTCTGGCAGGTATTACTACAAGTATGTTCCCCATATTATTTTAATATTTGATGATCTTTCTTCCTATTTCAGTTTTAAATAAAAATATTTTATTTTTTTATTGTTTTGCAAACCATTCCACAAATTTTTTAACCCCTTCTTGAACTGAAGTGGTGCTTTTATATCCTAAAAGATTTAACCGCTGTGTATCAGCCCACGTCCTCGGCACATCACCTGATTGCATTGGCATCATATTTTTCTCAGCTACTTTCCCTAATTCATTTTCTAGTGTTTCAATGAATTCCATTAAAGAAACCGGCGAACCATTACCTATATTAAATAATTGATAATATGGCTGTTTAGAATCTTCTTTTGGTGGATTATTTGACGTAACTAATATTCCGTTTACAATATCGTCAATATAAGTAAAATCACGGCTCATATCTCCATGATTAAAAACCTTAATCGGTTTGTTAGATGTAATTGCAGAAGCAAACAAAATTGGCGCCATATCTGGTCGTCCATAAGGTCCGTAAACCGTAAAAAAACGTAAACCAGAAGTAGGTAACTGATATAAATGGCTATAAGTGTGTGCCATTAATTCATTTGCTTTTTTGGTAGCAGCATATAAACTTACCGGGTAATCTACCCTGTCATCCTCCGAAAAAGGAACTTTTGGATTCTCTCCATAGACTGAAGAGCTGGATGCATATATTAAATGCTTAATTTTATGATGACGACAACATTCTAATATATTTATAAAGCCAACTAAATTGCTGTCTACATAAGCCAGGGGATTTTCTAAACTATAACGGACACCTGCCTGAGCTGCTAAATTAATTACAATATCAAACTCATGTTTTTTAAATAGCTTAGGAAGATTTTCTCTGTCCTCTAAATTTAAACGAATAAAAATTGCATTCTCGGTCTTATTCGAGTTTATTTCTTTATTCCATTGTTCAGCATCCTGTCTATAAAAACCCAACTCTTTAAGACGTGCATATTTTAAATTTACATCGTAGTAATCATTGATGTTGTCCAAGCCTACTACAGTATAATTTTCTTTTAATAAACGCTGCATGGTAAAAAAACCAATAAAACCCGCGGCTCCTGTTACTAATATTTTTTTCATTATTTAAATCAGCTTTTACTTACGCAAAATATTATTAACAGACTGTTCAAATTCCCAAGCTGTTTTCATCGATGTCTCTAAGTTAGTTACAGGTTTCCAATTTAACTCTCTTTCTGCTGATGAGTAATTTGCATATGCTTCTTGAATATCTCCTGCTCTACGATTTCTTATTTCATAAGGAATTTTTATGTTGTTAGCCTTTTCGAAAGACTGAATAATTTCAAGAACAGTAGATCCTATCCCTGATCCCAGATTAAAAAATTCCAAATTATTTTTATTTTCTTTATTCAATAAGCGGTTTAAAGCTTTTACGTGCGCATCAGCAAGATCATTAACATCAATATAGTCACGAATTGCAGTTCCATCCCGAGTGTCGTAATCATTTCCAAAAACTTTCAGCGTTTTATGGATACCAGCTGCCGTTTGAGTAATATATGGAATCAGATTGTTGGGAATACCATTAGGCATTTCCCCTATTAAAGATGACTTATGGGCTCCTACAGGATTAAAATAACGTAAAGCAATGCTTTTTTTATCTGTCGCGCTCACAAAATCAGATATTATTTCTTCACCCATAGCTTTGGTTTTTCCATACGGAGCTTCTGCACGTTTTAAAGGTGTTTGTTCATTAATAGGCATTTCGTCTGCCTGTCCATACACGGTACATGAAGAGGAAAAAATAAAATAATCAATGTTATATTTTCCCATTGCTTCTAATATATTAATTAATCCTAAAAGATTGTTACGATAATACATTAAAGGTTTTTCTACTGATTCACCTACTGCCTTATAAGCTGCAAAATGAATAATGCCATCTATTTTAGTATCTTTAAACAATTGGTCAACAACTTCCAGGTTCTTTAAATCAATAGGATAAAATTCCGGCTTTATATTTGTAATTTTTGTAATGTTATCTAATACTGAAATATGGGTATTAGACAGATCATCAACAATAACTACTTCATAGCCTGCTTGCTGTAAAGCAACCACCGTATGGGCTCCTATATAACCCAGTCCTCCTGTTACCAAAATATTTTTCATAGATAATTTTCGTGATCAGTTATTAAGAATCTAATATTTTTTGTCTTTCTATTACAATCTATCATCAGCAATTCCTTTTTTTAAAACACTTTTTGCATCAAAAACAATCCCTGGCTCATTAACCAGAGAGCGAATATCAAGGTTTTTAAATTCCTGATGAGCTGTCATTAATAATACGCCACTATATGGACTTGCTGTTAAACCGTATCGATGATCTGTTCTTAAATACCTGTGTTGTTTTAGTCTGTCTATCTCAGTGATTATCTCAATTCCATATTCTTCTTTTACCTCAACAGGATTTACCCATGGATCGTACACATCAACTTCGATTCCATAGGAGCTTAATTCTTTGTAAATCTTAGCTACCTTTGTATTACGAGTATCAGGGCAATTTTCTTTAAAAGAAAAACCTAATAATAAAACCCTGGAACGACTGACATCTATTCTTTTTTGAATCATCAGTTTAACAACTTTATTTGCAATAAACAAAGGAATTTCATCATTTACGCGTCTTCCCGATAGAATAACATCCGGATAATATCCTAATTGAATGGCTTTATGCGCTAAATAGTAAGGATCTACCGAAATACAGTGTCCTCCTACCAATCCCGGCTTGAACTTTAGAAAATTAAATTTTGTACCCGCAGCTTCTAAAACTTCGTGGGTATCAATACCAATTCTGTCAAAAATTAATGCCAGTTCATTTACAAAAGAAATATTAACATCACGCTGTGCATTTTCAATTACTTTTGCTGCTTCAGCCACTTTTAATGAGGGAGCTAAATGTGTGCCTGCCTTTATAATTTTCTTATATAAGTTATCTATTTTTACTGCAACTTCAGGAGTAGAACCTGAAGTTACTTTAACAATAGTTTCTAACGTATTAATTTTATCCCCGGGATTAATGCGCTCAGGAGAATATCCTGCAAAAAAATCTTCATTTAACTTCAACTGAGAATACTGTTCTATCACAGGGATACATTCTTCTTCGGTACAACCCGGATACACCGTAGATTCATAAATGACAATATCTCCTTTTTTAAGGACTGAAGCTATTAACTTTGAGGCTTGTTTTAAAGGGGTTAGATCAGGTGCATTAAATTCGTTAATCGGCGTGGGAACAGTTATAATATAAATATCAGCTTGTGTCAGACTATCTAAATCAGCACTTGGAAAATAACCTTTTACTCCTTCTGAAATTTTATATTCTGAAAGAGCTGTTTTTAACTGCTCTCCCTCTACTTCTTTTGTAGAATCTTTTCCTTGTTCTAATTCTTCTATCCGCTTTTCATTAATATCATAACCAACAACCGGAAAATGTTTAGAAAATGCTATCGCTAAAGGTAATCCTACATATCCTTGACCTATTACTGCGATTTTTTTCATAACTTATCTTGTGTTTTTATTAGTTACTGAAACAAGTTCAGAATGACAATAAACCGTTTGCTTTATTTTTTTTTGAGCAATCGATACTTTAAACTGTCTCAAATTGATTTTTTTAAAACTTGACTGCTATTCCTATATTGGCTGTAAAATAGCCACCTGTTGTTCCTTTTCCGTTTTCTTTGGCGTGAACACCTGCATAGTTGTAATTTTGCCCCAAATTGATAACATAGGAAGCATCTAACAGAACACTTACATTATCTGTGATTTTGTATTGCGGCATTACTCCCAGCTGAAAGCTTACCATTTTATCCGAACCCGAACTTACTTTGCTGTCTGCCAGTGAAAGTCCTAATCCGGCATGTGCTTCTACATCAAATGTATGGGCAAAATCTGTTCCGGATGCTTGTAAAATATTGTAAGTGGCTTCTGCCATCAGCTTATGGACATCTAAACCAAAATCTTTGTCGTTTTTGTGTTCAAATGAATTGAAAGCGTATGTTCCTCTGATTCCCCATACATCATCCAACTCATATTTTACTCCTCCGTAAAAGCTTTTTACTCCGGCAAAATCACTTGCTGTTATTCCTGAGGTCGGTGCAGTTGGCAGATTATATCCCCAGCCAGCTTCTAATCGGATCTTACTCCAGATATCACTTTGCTGTGCCTTTCCTGTTTGACAAAAAAATGTTAGTAATGTGAGGGTGGTTAAAAATTTTAATTTCATTTTTTTGTTATATGGGAACGTGTTGACTTGGGAACCTGGAAACTTGTTATATTGCTACCTTTGTTACCTTGTTCACTTGCCTTACACATTCGTTTATTGTTTATTTTTTAGTGTAGTTATTAATTTTAATAACATCCTTTTTATATGTAAGTATTCTTTACTTAAATTATCTATATCTGTTATAAATCTTAGTCGATACGCTATTTCCAATTGTGTTTCTATTTCACTCAACGAGCCTAATGCTATGTATAAAAAATGGATGTATTCTTTTATTCCTTGGCGAGCAGCACCTTCTGCAATATTTGAAGGTATTGACACTGCTGCTCTACGCAATTGAACTATCAGCCCAAATTTTTCTGACTCAGGGAACACCTCTGTTTCTTTGTAAATAGCAACTACAAAATCTAACGCCTTTTGGTATACTAATAAATCTTTATGACTTTTAATATCTCCCACTTTTTATTTTTATTGTTTGAGAACATGTTGATCTGGAAACTATTCACTCGTTACCTTGTTCCCTTAATTACTCTCCTTTTCCGATTGTATAGACTTCGAATCCTATTTTTTCCAGTTCTTTTCTGTCTAAAATATTCCGACCGTCAAATACAAACGCGGGCTTTTGCATATTGTCATAAATGCGCTGCCAATCATAAGTTTTAAATTCATCCCATTCGGTTAAAACAGCTATACCATGCGCATCTTTTAGCGTTATATAAGGATCTTGATGAACAGTTAAATGATTTTGGTTAGCCTCTGAATTCCGCGTATTTAGATAATCTAAATCGGACAGCATTTGCTGTTCGGTTACCTTAGGATCATATACATGTATATTTGCTTCTTCTTCTATCAGATCATTCGCAACATAAATAGCCGCGGACTCACGAGTATCGTTGGTGTCTTTTTTAAATGCCCAACCCAAAAATGCAATTTTTTTATCATTTACGGTATTGAATAACGTTGTGACAATTTTTTCAGCAAATCTTCTTTTTTGATGATCGTTCATGATAATTACCTGCTCCCAATAATCCGCTACAGCATCTAATCCGTAAGTCTTGGCAATATAAACCAGATTTAAAATATCTTTTTGAAAGCAAGAACCTCCAAATCCGACAGAAGCTTTGAGAAATTTACTTCCTACTCTGCTATCTGTACCAATAGCACGAGAGACTTCATTGACATCTGCACCTGAAACTTCGCACAATTCTGAAATGGCATTAATACTTGAAACTCTTTGTGCTAAAAACGCGTTTGCTGTTAGTTTTGACAATTCTGACGACCAAACGTTAGTGGTTAAAATTCGTTCACGAGGAACCCAAGCTCCATAAATATCTACAAGTTCTTGAATCGCTTTTTGCCCTTTTTCTGTTTGATCTCCTCCGATCAATACACGATCAGGATTCATCAAATCCTGAATTGCTGTTCCTTCTGCCAAAAACTCAGGGTTAGACAAAATCTCAAACTCAACTCCGTTTCCGGTCTGATCTAAAATACGTTTAATAGCTTGTGCTGTACGTACGGGCAAAGTAGATTTTTCAACCACAATTTTATTTGTTTTTGCTACTCTGGCAATTTGACGAGCACATAATTCGATATACTTTAAATCCGCTGCCATTCCCTTTCCTTTTCCATAAGTTTTGGTAGGCGTATTTACGGATATAAAAATCATATCGGCCTCATCGATGGCTTTATCTACATCGGTATCAAAAAACAGATTACGTCCTCTGGCTTCCGCCACCACAGCATCTAATCCTGGTTCGTAAATAGGGAGTTTAGTTAAGTCTTTGTCATTCCAAGCTTTAATTCGGGCTTCGTTTAAGTCAACTACAGTAATTTGAATATGGGGATTTTTTTGAGCAATCACTGACATAGTCGGTCCTCCCACATAACCGGCTCCTACACAGCATATTTTTTGTATTTTAGGCATAGTGTTTTCTGAT
The DNA here is from genome assembly GCF_004364575.1 of Myroides indicus. GTDB lineage: Bacteria > Bacteroidota > Bacteroidia > Flavobacteriales > Flavobacteriaceae > Flavobacterium > Flavobacterium indicum_A. The sequence goes on from NZ_SOAG01000003.1 coordinate 50,876, forward strand.
ATTTTTAACTTTTAAGTATGATTTACAAACTTAAAACTTTTTAAACTCTAAATTTCATTTTGAACATATAAAAAGTCATGTTCTGAAAATATTTTCAGAACATGACTTTTTATTATTTTGTTATCGATTTATTAACCAATGTTTTTTACTTTTGTATTCTCTTTATCTGCTACTACTTTTCGTAAAGAACTACTCGAAAATCTATGATCTCGACGATTAAAGTAAAACACGATGCCTTTTTCTTCGCAGTATTGTCTGCCTGTAAAATTTTTGTCTTTATACTCATCACCTAAAATACGAACGTCTATCTTAAAAGAGCGCAAAATGTCCTCTAAGTCTTGCTCAGTTGCATAAGGTACAATTTCATCTACAAATTTACAGCCTTTTAATTGGATATATCGCTCTACCACAGTTTGGGTAGGTTTGTTTTTTTCAGGACGATCAATCGTCGGATCAGTTTGCAAGCCTACAATTAAGTAATCACACTGTCTCTTTGCTTCTTCGAGCATTTTTATATGTCCCGCGTGCAATAAATCAAATGCACTGAATGTTATTCCTATTTTCATATATTTTATTCTTAAAAATTAGATAAGGGCAAAAAATACGCCACAAATTTATTCTATTTTATTCTTATTTACTATTTTATTAAGCTATATCACATTAATCAATTTTATTTTCCTTTCACAATTTATAGGTTGTTATGACTATATATAAAGAACTCATAGTTTTTGGAGTGTCTTTTATCTATCATGCTTTAGTTGTATTACAAACATTTAATTTTTAAATCTTCTTTATAATCTATAGATAATTAATACAAATTATATATATCTTTAATCTGTGGAATTCTTGCATAGAATGAGGAAATTAAATTTTCTTTTCTACAATATCATATACAACATTCTATTTCTTTTTGCACTACATCCTTATACGAGTTTATAGGCAGAGAATCTCGTTTTTCAACTTCTTCTATCACAATTGAATGTTCATTTAAATTGCTTCTTATGCTTTCTTGATATGAAAGAAACATTAAGATTACAACAAACAAAATCAAGGAAGTAAAAACTTTCATATTTTTATTTTTATTAAAACAATTGACCGTTATAAATATTTTTAGCAAAAAAAATAGATATAAACATTCCAATCAATACCCCAAATAGGGTATTTTTTGGAAATCTATAAAGAAAACTAATCCAAAAAATATTAAATTCTTTGTCTTAGTTTTAATTTATTATTTGTAAAAGTACTCATATAGTTTAAAAAACAAAAAAAGAGGGGGTGGACATTTGGGGGACAAAACTTAAATATTTAATTTTAAATATTATATACAAGAGTTTTTATTTAAACTCATTGCTAAGTTTGAATTTTAGCGACTAAAAACTCTACCATAACAAATAATAATTTACCTCTTCAAGCTAAATAAATAAGTACAAATAACTGATTATGTAAATATTTTTTGAATACAGACAATTATGTTTTATTAATTACTGCCGCTAATTTTTCCGTTAGTTTATAACGGCTAAAATACTGTAAGCCCATCGCATAGGCATTAAGCTGTTGTTGCTGATATTGGGTAAAATACTCTAACAAAATTTTCTTTATTTCTTCCTTTTGGTTGTATAAGGCAGTTTTTCCTGTATTGGTTTGTTTTATAATTTCAAAAAAGTCAGAATTTTCAGGACCAATTCCCAATATTGGTCGCTCTGCCGCCATATATTCAAACAATTTACCCGGAATAATAGCTTGTGTTTCTTCAGAATCTATCTCAATCAATAGTAAAACCTGAGAAGCACGCATTTGCCGCAAAGCTTCTTCATTAGAAACATATCCCAAATTTAAAACAGCGTCATCAAGTCTAAATTCTTTTAATGTTTGTTTAATTTCATCACTAATCTTGCCTGCCAACTTTAATTGAAAAGCTGTTTTAAACTCCGTGTTTTCTTTTCTTAATTCACTAATAGCTTTCCACAATACTCTTGGGTTTCTATCGGATAAAAATGATCCTATATGAGATAGGGTGAATTTTTCGTCCAAAGTAATTTTTCCTAAATTAACTACATCATAGCCATTAGTAATAACAGTTATCGGACGAATTGTTTTGATTTGAAATTCTTGTTTTGTAGATTTTGAAGTTGTAATAATATGATCTGCTGACTCAAGAATGTTCTTTTCCATTGCTAAGTGAGATTTTCTGGCACTCTCGGATAATTTTAATTGCTTGTGATAACCTATCGTGGTCCATGGATCTCTAAAATCAGCAATCCATTTTACATTATTCAATTGCTGGAGATTCTTACCTATAAGATGTAAACTATGTGGAGGACCAGTAGTGATGATAGTATCTATATCTTTATTTTTTTTCAGGTAGTCTGATAAAAATTTAACTGAAGGTTTTACCCAGCCGACACGGGCATCAGGAATAAACATATTTCCACGAATCCAAAGCAATAATTTTTCAAGTCCCGACTGTTTAGTTTTATGAGAAATCATACCCGAGCTCAAATCACTGCTTTTTTTACCGGATAATATTTTAGCCAATCGATACGGTTCGCGAATTGGAGTAGTCAAAATCGTCAAATTTTCACTTACTTCATGTTCTAAGACTGAATCCAGAAGAGGGTATGCAGCATTTTCGGGAATATATACCACCGGCTCTATATCAAAGAGCGGCAAATATTTAACAAACTTCAACCATCTTTGAACTCCCGGACCTCCCGCAGGAGGCCAGTAATAAGTAATAATTAATACTTTTTTCTTTTTCACAACGTTTTGATTATTCTTCTCTACTCTTTTTCTTTTGTTTTTTTCTGATGCTGTATGCGACCGCTGTCATAGAAATCAATAGAATAAATATTGCACTTGTCAATGCAATATGACTTCCTGTTTTAATTACCTTCGGTTCAAACGAAAATTCTATTTTGTGCTGCCCTTTTGGCAATTCTATAGCTCTTAAAACATAATCCACCGAAAAAATCGGAGTTTCAATATCGTCTATTTTAGCAATCCATCCGTGAGGATAATAAACTTCCGAAAAAACAGCTAAGCCATCGTTATTATTTTCGGATTGATACACCAGCTTGTTTGGAGAATATTCTAAAAGTTTGATACTTGCAAGAGAATCTACGGTGTAGGAGTTCTTAAGATCAATATGGTTAAATGCAACGGTATTAAAAACAGCGTCCTTCTTAGTATCTAAACTGGAAAGTGCTTTCATTTCCTCGTCCGCAGAATCAACCTTTTTAACGGATGATACAAACCAGGCATTGCCATTTGCATCCGGATTCAACATTGCCATATCTCGTCCTTGCTCGTCTTGCTGAATAATATATTTGACATTCAGCATATTAAAAACAGGCATATAATTTTTGTTGCTAATCTGATATTCCAACAGCTGGTTCATCCTTCTAGGTTTAGCAGCGTGATATCCCCCGAGGGAATTATGATAATAGGATGCTCTCGCACTGTTAAATCCCCCGTTTAATTCATATACCCTAAAATGAGAAGGATCGTTTAAAATTTCCTTATCTGCTTCAGTTATTGCAAAAGGTTCTTTCATTATTTGAGCCGATACAAAATTGGTATCATTGACATACTTTTTGTCCACACTTACCAAATCAACAATTGCCAAGCATCCTATCATTATCACTGCATAATTCATTTTTAGTTTTTTTACAGATGCCAGATATAAAACCAAAGCAGTTAAAGCAATAAAAATAAATGACCTTAAAATATCTGCGGAATACATGGCTTTTCTGTCCTCTATAAGAGCTTTTACAAATCCCGGACCTATTTCGCCATAAACACCTCTGTAATAACCATCGTTTACCCCTGAAAAAGAAAGAGTTCCTTTGATTACAAACAATAAAGCTAAAATTCCTCCGGCAATAAGTCCTGTTTTTTTAACTGCTATCAACTGTTCTTTGGATTCCAGTTTAAAAAAGCTATACAATCCTAAAACGGCTACTGCCGGAACACACATTTCCAATATGGTTTGAATAGACGATACTGCTCTAAACTTGTTGTAAAGCGGAACATAATTGATGAAAATATCGGTTAAAAGTGGGAAATTTTTTCCCCAGGACAACAAGAGAGATAATATTGCTCCGGCAATAAAAATGTATTTTAATTTTCTTTTTTCACTGAAAAAAGAAAGTACAAATAAAAAAAAGACAACTGCTCCGATATAAGCAGGAGCGGCAACCCCAGGCTGATCGCCCCAATATGTCGGAGCTTTCCTAACCATTTCAGTTGCTTCTGCCGGCGACGCACCTAAATTTATAAAAAAACTATACAAATTTGAAGACTGGTTCAATTTTTCATCATTTGCTCCTCCGGTCAGTCGGGGAACTAAAAGATTTAAACTTTCAAAAATTCCGTAGCTATATTGCGTGATATACTCATATGTCATTGCATTGGACGATTCTCTTGGGGTTCCGTCCGGATTAAAAGTCAGTTCACTATTACTTCGCGTACTAAACTGGGTATATTCTGCGGTAGCCATCAAATTAGTTGCATTGGCACCAATACTCAAAATTCCTGTTCCTATAAAAATGGCAAAAGCGACAAACAAACCTTTCCAATCTTTATTTTTGATATATAGAATTGAATAATAAATAGCAACAACAATTAACAACAACAACAAATAATAAGTCATTTGAAAGTGATTGGTACTTATTTCAAGCGAAGCAGCAAAAAGTGTGAGTAAACCTCCCTTGACGTAATGCTTCCTAAAAACGAGCAGTACACCTGCCAAAACCATCGGCATATACGCAATAGCGTGTGCTTTTGCGTTGTGTCCGACTCCCAGAATAATAATTAAATAGGTAGAAAATCCAAACATTAATGCTCCGATAAAGGAATGCAAAGGTTTTGTTCCTAACGATAGCAATAAAACATAGAATCCGATAAAATACAAAAACAAATAATCTGCAGGTCTGGGTAAAAACCGAAGTATAGAATCTACATCTTTGACATAATTAAACGGATATTTTGCTCCTAACTGATAAGTTGGCATTCCGCCGAATGAACTGTTGGTCCAATAGGGTTCTTCTCCTGTTTTGGCTCTAAAATCATTTTGTTCTTTGGCCATTCCGGTATATTGAGCAATATCAGATTGAAAAATTACCTGACCTTTCAAAACAGGTGAAAAATAAGCTAGAGCAATTACAATAAACCCTGCGATTACCAAAATATGAGGCAAAAATCTTTTAAATCTATCCATTATTACGGTAGTTTTCTTTTTTTAATGAATAGGCTAAAGTAATTAATTTTGCGCAAGCTATGAAGTGAACTTGCAAAATATTAGAAAACAAAAAAAGCCTTTTAACAAAGGCTTTAATTTATTTATCGATTTCTTCAAAGTCGATATACTCTCCCACTACTTTAGTCGAACGCGGTACTTTTTCGCTTTTATTTTGTTGTTGATTGTATTTTGAATCTGAATGTGTTTTAGTATTTTGCTGCTGGTAAAATTCCTGTTGTTGTTTTTGGAATCCTTCCCCCGCTTTCTTTGCCATTTTATATACAAAAATAGGAAATAGATAGCGCATAGCGAACTTAAAAACATAATAAAGTACCGCGATAATCAATAATGTTCTTAAAAAACCTCCAAATGATGCTGCATCCATAAATTATTCTTTTGTTTTTTCCAAAAATAAAAAGTTATATTTAATTCGGAGAATTTCGGGTCTTAAAATATTGATAAATATACAACTCATCATCTATTCGTTTTCTTTTTTCCACGCTAAATATCCGTCCTTTAATTCATATACCTGTTCAAAACCATTTTCAATCATTTTTTCCTTTGCCTTGGCACTTCGGTTACCTGATTTACAAAAAATATAAACAGGCTCTTTTTTGTTTAATTTATCTGTATTTTCTATAAAGTCATCTGAAAGGCAATCTATATTCTGAGCATATTTTATTGTTCCGTTTTTATATTCCTCCGCTGTTCTGACATCTACAAGTTGCACCTTTTTTGTTTGGGAAATAACCTTATAAAATTCTTTTTTTTCTAACAAATTAGCTTCTTCGCTTACCTGAGCTCTGCAATTAATTCCCGTTATAAGAATTAAAATAACAAGAAACAATTTTTTCATATTATCTGATTTTTGAATGATTACTATATGACAAATGTCATATCTCTCTTTAGACAAATTTAATATTTTTGTTTGAAATAAACTGAACCATGACTAAACCATTAATTCAGAAATACAATGTTCCGGGACCAAGATACACCAGTTACCCAACAGTTCCTTATTGGGATTCTTCTTCTTTTGATAAAAGGGCATGGTTTGACCTCTGTAAAAAATCGTTTGATGAATCCAACAAAACAGAAGGAATCAGCTTATACATTCACTTACCGTTTTGTGAAAGTCTGTGTACCTTTTGCGGATGTCACAAACGAATTACGAAAAGACACGAGGTAGAATTGCCTTATATAGAAGCTGTTTTAAAGGAATGGGAGTTATACTGCAAATTATTTAAAGATAAACCTGTTATAAAAGAAATTCATTTAGGCGGCGGAACACCTACTTTTTTCTCTGCCGAAAGTTTAACTAAACTGATTGCAGGGATTATAGCTTTGGGTAATATTTCAGACAACAAAGAATTCAGTTTTGAAGGACATCCGAATAATACCACAAAAAATCATCTGCAAGCTTTATATGATTTGGGCTTTACAAGGGTAAGTTTTGGGGTTCAGGATTACAATCCGGATATTCAAAAAGCTATAAACCGAAATCAATCTTTTCACGATGTGGCTAAAGTTACTTTATGGGCAAAAGAAATCGGATATACCTCTATTTCGCATGACATAATATTTGGTCTTCCTTTTCAGAAAAAAGAACATATTATTGACACCATTGAAAAAACGAATTCACTTGCTCCTGACCGATTGGCTTTTTACAGCTATGCACATGTTCCGTGGATTAAGGGCAACGGACAGCGAGGCTTTAAAGATGAAGATGTTCCTAAAGACCGCGAAAAAAGAGAGCTGTATGAAGTTGGAAAAAGAATGCTTTTACAAAATGAGTATGTTGAAATAGGTATGGATCACTTTGCTTTTAAAACGGATTCTCTATATAAATCATTAAATAACGGAAGCATTCACCGCAATTTTATGGGGTATACTTCATCTAAAACGAAGTTGATGATTGGATTAGGAGTTTCATCAATTAGTGACAGCTGGTATGCGTTTGCTCAAAATGAAAAAAGTATTGAGAATTATTATACCTTATTGAATAATAATGAAATCCCGGTAGTAAAAGGGCATATTCTTACATCAGAAGATTTGATAATACGAAAACATATTCTAAATTTGATGTGTGCCTTATCTACTAACTTAACCGATGATTGGGATAAAGTAGATTTTAAACCTATTTTAGCAGAATTAAGCGAATTTGTAAGTGATAAACTATTAACAATAAATGGCTTTGAAATAAAAGTTACTCAAAAAGGCAGAGCTTTTATCAGAAATATCTGTATGGCTTTTGATTTGCGTTTACAACAAAATCAACCGGAAAGACAACTTTTTTCAATGACCATATAATATTAGGAGAAAATGAATAATAAAATAGAAAAAATAATTACTTTTATTGTATTGTTATGGTTGGTATATGGTATTTTTAATTTAGACAGTTCTGATTTGTGGTCAATAGAAAAAAACTGGTTTCCATTTTTAGGCTTTCTCGTTTTTATTATTTATTTGATTTACTCTATACAAAAAGCAGCTAAAAATAATCCGAGATAAAAAAGAGAATTAGTTACCTAATTCTCTTTTTTAACTTCTTCGTATGTATATTTAATATCTATAGTTCCGCGTGAGATATTTACCTCCGGAGAATTATTTTCATTGTAAGAACTGTGCAATAATAACAATCCTTTAAAATCTCCTTTTATATTTCCTTCCAGAGAATCTGTTATATTGATTTCTGTATTTTCTGAAATTGAAGAAATATACTCTACTTCATCTTTTACTACTTTTAAATAAATATTTCTTGAAACAACACCATGCCCTACCCGATAATTACCTATTAAAAGAAAGTTAGAATTATCCTTATCGCCCATATATGCTTTAATCCCATAATCTTCCGGATAAGGAAAAGAATAAGGATCTCCTACTACTAAATTATTTTCTATACTTATATTGTCATATATATACTCTCTTCCATCAATAACAGCAGTGATTTTAGAAGATTTATCGACAATTATCTTTGTCTCAAAATTATTTTTATCATCAGAAGATGAACAGGAAATTAAAGGTATTATAGCGAAAAAGACAAACAAAAGTAATTTTTTCATCAAACTAAGTATTATTATATCATCATATATGTACTTTTTATTAACAGAAAACAATCAAAATAAACTCGCTTGTCCTTCGTCGTCTATTTTTGTATCAGGTAAATCATCCAGTTCTATCTCTTCCTTTACAACTTCTTTTTCCTCTTCTTCATAAGGCAAGGAATCTAATAAGTTAATTTGTTTAAGCTTTTCTCCAGTTAATTGATTACCTAAAGCTTTAATTCCTTTAACCGATATAAACTGCTCTAAATCAATAACAATACTTTCTTTTTGTATTCCCTTTACTTTGGCAAAAACAATTTCAGCAACAGGTCTGTAATCTGTTGATACGATTTCTAATCTTGAGTTTTCATGTTCAGAAATAAACAATTCTTCTCTGTTCTCATTTTCTACTAAAAATCTTTTGACATAATACCTTGCTTTTTCCCCATCGTAGTAAATGGCTGAAATCGGCTTTTTCGGTTTCCACTTTTCAAGGACAATCATATCTTCATCAAAATGTGTAGTCAATTCAGGAATAATTGTTTTTATTTTTCCTGATTGACTGATTATCAACAATCGGTCTTCCGCTTTAAATTCACCCAGCAATTCGCCTCTTCCGTCCACATTTAAACGATGAACCGTGTCGTCAAACCAAATTTTCCGAGGTCTTAAGGTAGAAATTCCCTTTTCTTTTAATTCAATTTTTTTGATAGCATATTTTGTTACGAGATTTCCCTTTACTCCTCTTCCTTTAATCAGCAAATCGGCAAAATCAATTTCAAATTTAAGCTTTTTGATATTACTTAATTGACGTAACAAAATAGTAACAACCTCTGCTTCTCCGTTTGGATTTGCTGAAAAATATAAAATTTGTGAACCGCTTTTTCCTTGCGTCAACTCGTAAACTTTATCTCTTGTAATTCCGGAAACATTAAACCTTTTGATATAAGACGAACCTGACTTACCATCGCGATAAATTAGATTATAGATTGTCCTTTTATCGTTTCTATCAAATACAGCAATATGAATAATATCTTTTCCTACAAATTTTTTCTCATCAACTTTAGAAACAACCATCGAACCATTTCTCAGGAATACAATAATATCATCTATATCAGAACAATCACAAACATATTCATCTTTTCTTAGACTAGTTCCAAAAAAACCCTCTTCTCGGTTAACGTATAGCTTAGTGTTTCTTAAAACAACTTTAGTTGCCTCAATAGTATCAAAATTTTTGAGTTCTGTTTTGCGTTCTCGTCCTTTTCCGTATCTTTCTTTTAATCTGGTAAAATAGGCAATGGCAAAATCAATTAAATGATCTAAGTCGTGCTTTACCTGTTCTATTTCTCCCTCCAGAGCTTCAATATTTTGATTTGCCTTATCAATGTCAAAACGAGAAATTCGTTTAATCTTTATTTCGGTCAATCGAACAATATCTTCTTCAGAAACTGCTCTTTTTAAGGTTTTAGTAAAAGGTTTTAGTCCTTCATCAATAGCAGCAATAACACCTTCCCATGTTTCTTGTTCTTCAATTGCGCGATAAATCCTGTTTTCTATAAAAATACGCTCTAAAGATAAAAAATGCCACTTTTCTTCTAATTCATCCAGTTGAATTTCTAACTCTCTCTTAAGTAGCTGAACAGTTTGATTAGTTGACATTACCAGCATATCCGACACGCCGACAAACAAGGGCTTATTATCCATAATTACACATCCTAGCGGTGCAATTGATGTTTCGCAACCTGTAAAAGCATACAGAGCATCAATAGTCTTATCTGGCGATACTCCTGCCGGTAAGTGTATTAAAATTTCTACCTCCGCAGCTGTATTATCTTCTATTTTTTTAATTTTTATTTTTCCTTTCTCATTGGCTTTCAAAATACTGTCAATCAAACTTGAAGTATTGGTTGAAAAGGGAATCTGTGTAATAACAAGTGTGTTTTTATCCAGCTGAGATACTCTTGCTCTTACTCTCACGCGTCCGCCACGCATTCCGTCATTATATGCAGAAACGTCAGCAATACCCTGAGTTGGAAAATCGGGATAGATAACAAAAGGTTTCCCCTTTAAGATTTTAATAGAGGCATCTATTAACTCATTAAAATTGTGAGGTAGCACTTTTGTTGATAATCCCACTGCAATTCCCTCTGCTCCTTGTGTGAGTAACAAAGGGAATTTAACAGGTAAATTTACAGGTTCATTTCTTCTTCCATCATAAGAGGCTTGCCAAGCGGTAATTTTAGGAGAATACAAAACTTCCAACGCAAATTTGCTCAAACGCGCTTCAATATAACGAGAAGCCGCTGCACCGTCACCGGTCAAAATATTACCCCAGTTACCTTGTGTGTCTATTAAAAGATCCTTTTGTCCAATCTGAACAATTGCATCACCTATACTTGCATCGCCATGCGGATGGTATTGCATCGTATGTCCAACAATATTGGCAACTTTGTTATAGCGACCATCATCCAGTTCCTTCATGGAATGCATAATACGGCGTTGAACGGGTTTAAAACCGTCTTCTATAGCTGGTACTGCACGTTCTAATATAACATAAGAGGCATAATCCAGAAACCAGTCTTTGTACATTCCTGTAACTTTAGTTATAGTTTCTCTATCCTCAGTTAATTCTCCCAGATTTTCTATATGCTCCCCGTCATTATTATTCAAGGGCTGATTCAAATTATCTTCTTGCATCATAATTTAAACTAATCTTCAACAACATCAAGTTCAACTTTTAGATTATCTATAATAAACTCCTGTCTGTCCGGCGTATTTTTTCCCATATAAAATTCCAACATTTTTTCTATCGACATTGTTTTATCTAACATTACAGGATCTAATCTGATATCTTCGCCAATAAAATATTTAAATTCATCCGGCGAAATTTCTCCCAATCCTTTAAATCGGGTAATTTCAGGTTTGGGTTTTAGCTTTTCAATAGCAGCAATGCGCTCTTCTTCGTTATAACAATAAATAGTTTCTTTTTTATTTCGAACTCTAAATAGTGGAGTTTGAAGAATATACAAATGCCCCTCTTTGATCAGTTCTGGAAAAAACTGTAAAAAGAAAGTAATCAGCAGCAATCGGATATGCATTCCATCTACATCGGCATCTGTTGCAATCACAATATTGTTGTATCTCAGGTTTTCAAAATCTTCTTCAATATTAAGTGCTGCCTGAAGTAAATTAAACTCTTCATTTTCGTAAACAATTTTCTTGGTCATTCCATAAGAGTTCAAAGGCTTTCCTCTTAAACTAAAAACTGCTTGCGTATTTACATCTCTGGATTTAGTAATCGATCCTGAAGCAGAATCTCCCTCTGTTATAAAAAGAGTACTCTCTAAATATCTTGGATTCTTAATGTCAGTCAAGTGAACACGGCAATCTCTAAGCTTTCGGTTGTGCAAGCTTGCTTTTTTAGCTCTTTCTTTTGCAATTTTACGAATACCGGATAGTTCTTTTCTTTCTCTTTCTGCCTGAAGAATTTTTTTTAGCAATGCTTCAGCTACATCCGGATTTTTATGTAAAAAATTGTCCAGATGTGTTTTTACAAAATCATTGATATAAGTTCGAACTGTTGGAAGATCGGGTCCCATATCGGTTGAACCTAGTTTTGTTTTGGTTTGTGATTCAAACACCGGCTCTTCCACTTTAATAGAAATAGCTGCTACAACAGATTTTCTAATATCGGAGGCGTCAAAATTTTTATTGAAAAACTCTTTCATCGTGCGAACTAAAGCTTCTCTAAAAGCAGATAAATGTGTTCCCCCCTGCGTAGTATTTTGTCCGTTTACAAAGGAATAGTATTCTTCGGAATATTGGGTTCTGCTATGTGTTAAAGCTATTTCAATATCATCACCGTTCAGGTGAATAATAGGATACACTTGATCTTCTTCAACTATATTCTCTTCCAAAAGATCTTTTAAGCCATTTTCTGAGTAAAATTTTTCGCCATTAAATAAAATTGTCAACCCTCTGTTGAGATAACAATAATTTTTTAGCATTTTTTCAATATACTCTTTCCGATATTTATAATTTTTAAAAATGGATTCATCTGCTATAAAGGCTACTTTAGTACCTTTTCTTCTGGTAGTTTCACAAATATCTTCTTCTTGAGTTAAGTTTCCTGCAGAAAATTCGGCTGCTTTTAGTTGTCCATCTCTTACAGCTTCAACTTTAAAAAAGGTAGACAAGGCATTTACTGCCTTAGTACCTACTCCGTTTAATCCTACTGATTTTTTAAAAGCTTTAGAATCATATTTCCCTCCGGTATTCATTTTAGAAACAACATCCACAACTTTTCCTAACGGGATTCCTCTTCCATAATCTCTGACTGTAACGAGTTTATCTTTAAGCGTAACCTCAATCGTTTTGCCAGTTCCCATAACAAACTCGTCAATACTATTGTCAATTACTTCTTTGATAAGAATGTAAATACCGTCGTCCGGAGAAGATCCATCCCCTAGTTTTCCAATGTACATTCCAGGGCGCATACGAATATGTTCTCTCCAATCTAACGAACGAATATTGTCTTCCGTATACTGATTTTGATTTTGCATATAAAGAATAGGAATTTCTGCTAAAATACTACTATTTAGATTAAAATAAAAATGACTGACACTATGATTTTTATTGATTTAAGTTATTTTTTCTGTATTAGATTGTTTCCTCTTAATTTCATATTTTACCTTGATATTAGAAACAAGAAAACTTCAAAATAAATTTTGAAGTTTTCTTCGTTATATCTGTTTTTAAATAGAATATTACTCTTTTTCTAATACTAGTTTATAAATCAATCCTCCAGTAATTGCTCCAGTAATTGGAGCTAAACAAAACAACCATAATTGAAAAGGATAATTTCCTCCCGCTAAAATTGCCTGAGAAATAGAACGAGCAGGATTAACTGAGGTATTTGTAATAGGAATAGAAATTAAATGAATAAGTGTGAGCGCCAATCCAATAGCTACTCCTGCAAATTTAGTGTTAGCTCCCTTTGTAGTCGCTCCCATAATTATTATTAAAAAAAATGCTGTCAATATAAATTCTGTTACAAAAGCAGCAATTACTCCGTAACCATGTGGAGATAATTCGCCGTATCCATTTGCTGCAAAAGCTCCTGCTACTGATGGATCAATAATATTTCCTTTAGTACCAGAATAAATAATAAATAAAATAGCTGCTGCTAAAATAGCACCTGTAATCTGTGCCAAAATATAAGGGAAAAGTTCTTTTCTGGAAAATCTACCTCCCATCCATAAACCAATAGAAACTGCGGGATTAAAATGTCCTCCTGAAATGTGTCCAACTGCATAAGCCATCGTTAAAACGCTTAAACCGAAAGCTATTGCTACTCCTGCATAGCCAATACCTAATTCCGAGATACTTGCTGCAAAAAGCGCACTGCCACACCCTCCAAATACTAACCAAAATGTTCCGAAGAACTCTGCTAAATAACTTCTCATAATAATTTTCTTTTTATATTTAGAAAAGAATCATAAGAAAAAGTCACTTTTTTTAACATTTAAAATTAATAACAGATGAATGATTTAAAATTAAAAAAGGCTTTCCCCATTAAGAAGAAAGCCTTTTTATATTATTGTTATTATTAATCTATTAAAATTTATAACCTACAGATATTTGAATAACTCCGTTTTTTGAGCTGTTTTCTCCTTCTTTTTCTACTTTAGTAAATCCTAAATTATAACGAGCATCAAAAAATACCCCCATTGGCAACTCATATCCGGCACCAAAGTTAACACCGAAATCAACTTTTTGAGAAGCATCTTTCATATCCATTTTTTCTCCTCCACCTTTTAATTCAGCCTTGGTTAAGAAACCTATCTGTGGACCAAATTGAACATTTAAACCATCCATTACATAATATTTCCCGATAATAGGAACATTAATATAATCGAAATTCGCTTTAAGTCCATCTTTTTCAGCTCCTTGAGAAGAATATAAAATTTCCGGCTGAACAGAAAATTTTTCATTGATAAAAATTTCTGCCAATACGCCTACATGGAAACCCGTTTTCATATCCATACTCTCTCCTCCATTTAAATTCGCAAAGTTTACCCCTGCTTTTGCCCCTAATTTTAAATCAGGTGTTTGTGCATTTGCTGTAAATGTAAAAGCTGTTAAAGCTAAAGCTGATAAAATAATTTTCTTCATAATTAGTTCTGTTATAGTTTTTAACTTAATTAGTAATTACTGCAAATATATAGTATTAATTTTATTAAAAACAAATATTTATATTTTTAATACATACGTAATTAAATAACATTTTTAAATGTAAATTAATAAAAAATGTTTTTAATAAGTAATCTCTTTTCTTATTCTACTTAGGGAGGTATCTGTTATGCCAAGATAACTTGCAATAAATTTTAGAGGAGCTTGCTGAATTACTTGTGGTTTTTCTTCCATTAAATGTAAATAACGCTTTATAGCCGGCTGAGTAATCATCTCTGTAGCTCTAGTTTTACTCTTAAACAATTCTAAAGCCATCCAATCTCGTCCCCACTCTCTTAGAGCAGGTATTTTATGGAAAAGCTCCTGAAAAGACTTATATTCTATCTTCCAAAGTACGGTATCCGTTAAACATTGAAAAAACTCTTTAGAGGGTACACGCTGAAAAAGGGAAACTACTTCAACAGCTAATTCTCCTATTCCTACAAATCCTGTCGTTATATCGTTGCCATTAAAATCATAAAGAAACATTCTTACCAACCCTTCCTCAATGATATAATATTCATCTGCAATTTCTTCTTTTTGTAGTAAAAAATCCCCTTTTTTCATCTTTATAGAATTATGTGCTCCTAATAAAGCCTCTAAATCTTGTAATGAAAATAACGAGTGTTGATATACTTGATTTAAAATTTCTTTGTTCATAATTAACTATAGGTAAAATGAGTTTTTAGAGTTTTATATTAACTATTATTTGTTAAGTACGCCGCTATTTTTATATATATTGTTGCTACCAAAATAGCAAAGCCAAAACTTAACAATGTTCCTATCAGAATATACTCGGTTAGTTTTAAATCTTTATTTTCTTTTAAATCTCCAAATCTAAAAATTGATTTTGCTGCCAATAAGAAACCAACTCCTTCCCAAAAATTCAGGCATACAAAACCAAAAATAAATAAGCGTTCTAAAATTCCTATTACTTTTCCTGCATTGTCTTTCCCCTTTTTATCCAAATTGTCAAAGTGAATAATATCATCTTGGGTAAACTTATTAAGTATCAGTTTTATAATCACCGAAACTCCATTGGTCACTACAAAAAAGGCTAGTAAAAATAAGTAAATCTGATTATTTAATAGATAATTCCAATCTAATTGATAATCATAAAAATAAGAAATAAAAATTCCTATAGCTAAAAAATGAAATAATTGATCCGCAATAAATATATAAAGTCTATATTTTACGGATTTAAAAACAATTTTGGTAAGAGAATCGATTAAAAAGTGAGATAAAGTCAGTAAAAAAATGGGTAAAATAAATTGTTTTTGAAACCCGGTAACGATCAATAGCAACAATCCGTGAATTGCTATATGTGAATAGAAATATATTGAATGAAATCCTTTTTGGCAGATATCTTTTACTGCTTTATTTGATTGCAATACAAAATCTCCTAAAACATGTGCCAAAATTATTTTAATCGCTAATTCATACATATTTTTTAATTTTTGAGTCGAAAAGAGCTAGTATTTCTTTTATTTCTGAAAACCCTCCTCTTTTTAAAGCTTTATTTATGGTAGCAGGCGCTTTAGACAACATTTGGCTTAATTCTTTTTGAATTGAATTTTCATTAGTTAATGCCAGATACATCGTTTCTGCTGTTGCGGATTTCCAATTCAATGAAATTAAATCAATTAATTGTAAGATCGGATTAAAATATTCATTAATTTCATCAAAAGGTGTTTCTATGACTATTTGAGTTCCTTTTAATTTATCTAAATTTTCTCCTGAATAAATAAAAGCACTACCATTAGATTCCGTTATTCGTTCTCCTTTAAAGCTACGTTCTCCTATTCCAAGAGACATTCTTACATTGATATTCTTATTTTTTTGTATTAATAATTTTATAATTAATGCTTTTTCAAGAATTACTTGAGGCTTAACCTGAAGTTGAAAGCTATCACCTCTATAAATTTCCCAGTCTTCGGGATGCTTTCCCAAAGATTCAAAATACGTTTTCAGCTCGGGAAGCCATATCTCAGAACTTACGCTTCTGGAATTGACAATATCACCTGTGATTACTCCAATCATTATTTTCTTTTATTCAAAGATAAAAAAAATTAGCCTAAAAAGGCTAATTTTGAAATATTCGTCTAAAAAGGCTAATTTTGAAATATGTATATTTTCCTTTTTAAGCCAATACATCGCCTAATTCTGGCATTTTTGCAAAAGTTGCTTTTACAAAAGGGCAAAGAGGAATTATTTTGATATTGTTTTCACGAGCATATTTCACCAATCCTTCTAATAAAATTATTTTACCAACTCCTCTTCCTTTAAAATTTTCGTTTACTTCCGTATGATCTGCAATAATTTTATTTTCCCCCGCGACGGAATAAGTTATCTCTCCTGCTTTTACATCATTTTCTATTGCAATAAAAACTCCTTTATTACCATAATTTTCATGTTTTATTTCCATATCTTTATTTTTATTGATTATTATTTTGCCTTATTTTTAAAAGACTTCATTCCTTCCGGAAAAGGAACAAATGTTTGGTCATCTCCCGGTATTAACGGAAAAGCTTCATAATTTTGAGCAATCCAATCGGTCTTAGCTTGTTCTAAGCGATTTAAATCATGTGAAACAAAATTCCAAAGAATATAGCGCTCTTCGGGCAAAGGGTTTCCACCAAAAATATAAACTGTAGTACCAGCATCCATTTCAAATTCACATAAAGTACTGTCATTTGAGACCAAAATGTGCTTAGGCTGATAAGTATGTTCTCCGTTGTGTACACTTCCTTCAAGGATATACATCGCTGCTTCTCCAAACAATCCTTTTCCGATATTAATTTTTTTGCGTTCTTTTGTTTTTATTTCAATATAATATAACGGACTATAAACCGGAACCGGAGATTTTCTTCCTAAAGCTTCCCCCGCTATTAATTTATATTGCACGCCTCCCTCTTCCCAAGCTGGTAAATCTTTAGCTTCGATGTGAACAAATGAAGGTTCTATTTCCTCTAACTCTTTAGGTAAAGCAATCCAAATTTGCAATCCGTGTAAGACAGTATCAGGTTTTTGAATTCTGATTCCCTCGGGCATACGTTCTGAATGCACCACTCCCTTTCCTGCAGTCATCCAGTTAACAGCTCCTGGAGTAATTTTTTCAACACTTCCCAAGCTGTCTCGATGCATAATTGCCCCTTCAAATAAATAAGTCAAAGTAGAAAGTCCAATATGCGGATGAGGGTCTACATCTAAATTGTCAAAATCTTTCACCGCAATTGGTCCCATGTGGTCAATAAAAGCAAAGGGACCGACTGTTCGCTTTTGTTTAAACGGTAGTAGTCTGCCTACCATAAAGTTTCCTATACTGGCAGCTCGTTCTTCAATTATTAAATCTACATTTGACATATTTCTAATCTTTTTATTCAAGTAAAGTTAATGAAAATAAAAACAAAAATTAATTAATCTAGATTAATATCTTCTTGATATAAAAAAAAGCACTCTTAAATTAAGAGTGCTTTTTTATTTTTCGAAACATATATCTTTAGGATAAAGCCGCCTGTACCTGATCTGCTGCTTCCTGAAAAGCAATTGCTGACAAAATAGGCATTCCTGACTGATCAATAATATCTTTTGCCAATTCAGCATTTGTTCCCTGCAATCGGACAATGATTGGAACTTTAATATCATCCCCCATATTTTTGTAAGCATCTACAACTCCCTGCGCCACTCGGTCACAACGAACGATTCCTCCAAAAATATTAATTAAAATAGCTTTTACATTTGGATCTTTTAAAATGATTCTGAAAGCTGTTTCAACGCGCTTAGCATCTGCTGTCCCTCCTACATCCAAAAAGTTAGCAGGCTCAAAACCAGCGTATTTAATTAAATCCATAGTAGCCATTGCTAAGCCAGCTCCGTTTACCATACACCCTACAGTTCCGTCTAAGTCTACATAATTTAAACCAGCTTCTTTAGCTTCAACTTCAATTGGTCTTTCTTCTGTAAGATCACGGTATTCTGCATATTTTTGCTGTCTGTACAAAGCATTGTCATCCAGGGTAACTTTAGCATCTACCGCAAGAATTTTATCATCAGAAGTTTTTAACACCGGATTAATTTCAAACATAGAAGAGTCGCTTCCGATATAAGCTCTGTACAATGCATCTACAAACTTCACCATTTCTTTGAATGCATTTCCGGACAATCCCAAATTAAATGCAATTCTTCTTGCTTGGAACCCCTGTAATCCAACGGCAGGATCCACTTCCTCTTTAAAAATTAAATGGGGTGTTTTTTCAGCTACTTCTTCAATATCCATACCTCCTTCGGTAGAATACATTATCATATTGCGTCCTTTAGATCTGTCTAACAATACAGACATGTAGAACTCTTTTGTTTCACTGTCTCCCGGATAATAAACATCCTCAGCTACCAAAACGCGGTTTACTCTTTTTCCGGTTGGCGGAGTTTGGGGAGTGATTAAATCCATCCCAATTATTTTACCAGCGATTTCTTTTACTTCATCTAAATTTTTAGCAAGCTTAACTCCTCCTCCTTTTCCTCTTCCTCCTGCGTGAATCTGAGCTTTGATTACATACCATCCAGTTCCCGTTTCATCTGTTAATTGTTTTGCTTTTACAACTGCGTCTTCTGCAGTGTCCGCTACTAATCCACGTTGTACTCTTACCCCGTAGCTTGCTAATATTTCTTTACCTTGAAATTCATGTAAATTCATAGTGATACGTTTGCTTTTAAAATAAACAGTTACAAAAATAACAATTCGGTTTGAATTCCCCTAATTAAATTAGAGTAATATCAATTTTAGCGGCTCATTTGGGCTGTTTACTTTATTTTATTTAATGTTTTTCTTTAAAATGATTTTAAAATATATCTATTGCTCCTTTCCCCTCTCTTATTATTTCCGGCTCATATCCCGATAAATCAATAATAGTTGACGCCTGATTGTCTCCATATCCGCCATCTATTACCATATCTACTACATTATTCCACTTTTCGTAAATCAATTCGGGATCGGTGGTATATTCTAAAATTTCGTCTTCATCATAAATAGAAGTAGAAACAATAGGATTTCCCAGTTTTCTAACAATATCGCGCGCAATGTTATTATCCGGTACACGAATTCCCACGGTTTTCTTTTTTCGGAATTCTTTAGGCAAATCGTTATTACCCGGTAAAATAAAAGTATAGGGTCCCGGCAATGCTTTTTTCAAAATTTTAAAAGTAGCAGTGTCTATCTGTTTAATATAATCAGAGATATTGCTCAAATCATGACAAATAAATGAAAAATTAGCTTTTTCTAATTTTACTCCTTTTATTTTTGCTATCTTTTCTAATGCCTTGGAATTCGTAATATCACATCCCAAACCATAAACCGTATCGGTAGGATAAATAACCAATCCACCTTCTCGCAATACTTTTACTGCTTTATCTATTTCCTTTTCATTCGGATTTTCAGGATATATTTTTATAAACTGTGCCATAATTATCTTGTTTATTGCTATTTAGGATAGCTACAATTTACGATAAAACCTGAAGTTTTGCAAATCTGAGCAATAATTTTTTAATGCCTCCTACATCAAATCTGATTTCAGCTTTTTTATCGGCTCCTGCTCCTTCTAAATTCAAAATAGTTCCTTTTCCGAAGCGCTCGTGCATTACCACCTGACCCATTTCCAAATGTCCGTTATTATCAATAGCACTTTTAATGGATGAAGTGCTGATAGGTTTTAATTTTCGGATATTTCTATCTATTTTTGATTCTTCTTTTTGAGTAAGATAAACAGGAGGAATTCCGTTAATTGGTTTAGACAAGCGTAATTTGCTTTTATCGACATCGCCAAATATATCTGCATTAATTGACGGTTTGTATCTGTAATTGGTTTCTGGCGGAGTGAGATATTCTAAATACTGATCGTCGATTTCTTCAATAAAGCGAGAAGGTTCACTATCTATCAGCTTTCCCCATCGGTATCTTGATTGCGCATAAGTTAAATAGGCTTGGTGTTCTGCCCGCGTAAGTGCCACATAAAACAACCTACGTTCTTCTTCCAGTTCAGAGCGCGTATTCATACTCATTGCACTCGGAAAAAGATCTTCTTCCATTCCAACGCAAAATACGGTAGGAAATTCCAGCCCCTTTGCCAAGTGGATGGTCATTAAAGCTACTCTGTCATCATTTCCGTTATCTTTGTCCAAGTCAGTAGCCAAAGCTACATCTTCTAGAAATTCGCTCAACGAACCTCTTGCTCCATCAATTTCTTTCTGTCCTTCTATAAAATCTTTTATTCCGTTTAGCAGTTCCTCGATATTTTCCATTCGGGTTATTCCCTCAGGTGTAGTATCTTTTCTTAATTCCTGTACTAATCCGCTTTTTTTAGTTACGTGCTCGGTCAGCTGATAAGCATCCATTATTTCATCCTGAACCTGAAAAGCTTTGATCATCGTGACAAAATCCACCAGTTTATTTTTAGTCCCGGTTGTAATTTTTAAATCAATTTTGTCAAGGTGTTCCATAATTTCAAAAATAGAACGCTTGTAATGATTTGCAGCGATAGTCAGTTTATCCAAGGTTGTGTTTCCGATACCTCTTGCCGGATAGTTGATAACTCTTACCAATGCTTCTTCATCCTTTGGATTAATAATAAGGCGAAGGTAACTCAATACATCTTTTATTTCTTTTCGCTGATAAAACGAAAGTCCTCCATAAATTCTATAAGGAATATCTTTTTTGCGAAGTGCATCTTCCATTGCACGCGATTGTGCATTGGTGCGATATAAAATAGCAAAATCACTATTTTTTTTCTGATCTCTCATTTTTTCTTCGAAAATGGTAGATGCTACAAAACGCCCTTCTTCACCGTCTGTAAGTGAACGGTGTACTTTTATTTTAGGCCCCAAATCATTAGCTGTCCAAACTACTTTTTCCAGTTTGACTTTATTTTTTTCAATGATGGTATTTGCTGCTTCAACTATATTGCGCGATGAACGATAATTTTGCTCCAAACGATACGTTTGAACCCCCTCGTAGTCTTTTTGAAAATTGAGAATATTATTGATATTTGCTCCTCTGAATGCATAGATACTTTGTGCATCATCTCCCACTACACAGATATTTTGGAAACGATCTGACAGTGCACGAACAATTAAGTATTGTGAATGGTTTGTATCCTGATACTCGTCTACCAGAATATATCTAAACCTATCCTGATATTTCATTAAAACATCTGGAAAGCGGGTTAAAAGCTCATTGGTTTTCAATAGTAAATCATCAAAATCCATCGCTCCGGACTTAAAGCATCGCTCAACGTAGTTAGCGTAAATTTCTCCCAAGCGAGGTTTTTTACTCATGGCATCTGCTTCCTGCAACTCCGGATTATTAAAATAAGATTTTACCGTTACCAGACTGTTTTTATAAGAAGATATTCTGTTTAAAACCTCTTTGGGTTTGTATATATCTTTGTCCAGTTGCATTTCTTTAATAATTTGTCCAACCAGTCGCTGGCTATCCTGAGAATCATAAATAGTAAAGTTAGAAGGATACCCCAATTTATCAGCTTCGGCACGTAAAATTCTGGCAAAAACAGAATGAAAAGTTCCCATCCACAAGTTTTTTGCTTCTGAATTTCCAACAATCTGAGCAATTCTCATCTTCATCTCCCGCGCGGCTTTATTAGTAAAAGTCAGTGCCAAAATATTAAAAGCATCTACTCCCTGATGCATCAAATAAGCAATGCGTAAAGTAAGTACACGCGTCTTTCCGGATCCCGCACCGGCAATGACAATCATTGGTCCGTCTTTTTGTAATACAGGTGCCTTTTGAGCATCATTTAATTGATCAATATAGTTTTGCATACTCCACAATCGTAAAAAGTCAAAATTACAACTACTATCCTGTTATAACAAGTTTTTTTGATGGTATAAAAATTTATTGCCAGCTGATTATTATTTCTATTTTTGTAAAAAATCAAATTATGAATGCTGATTTAATTGCACAAATAGCCGCTTATGCCATCCCTGCGATAGTTGTTTCTATCCTCTTTTATTTTACTTCGGAAAAAATATTACAACGACAAGCTGCAAGAGATCGTTTTATAATTGATAAATTATCCAATGCAGATACTCAAATAGATGTTAAAGCTCTCAAATTACAAGCTTGCGAAAGATTAATTATCTTTACTGAGCGCATTGACTTAAAAAAATTAATTCTGCGAATTACTCCTTTTTCTGAAGATAAAAATGCCTATCAGCTATTGCTTACACAACACATTGAACAGGAATTTGAATATAATATTGCACAGCAGATTTATGTTTCAGGGCAATTGTGGGATATAATTACACATACTAAAAATACTATTGTAAATACAATTCAGCAAACTGCAGGAAAAGCATCGGTACAAGATGCACATGAATTGAGAAATCTGTTGTTAACAGAATCTGTTTTAATTCAAAAAAGTATTGATGTAGCTTTACTTGCCGTCAAAGAAGAAGCTAAACACACTATGAATTAATAATTTATAAATAAAAAAACGTTAGAATGAAAAAGAGTTTAATTGCTTTATCCTTATTAACTACAACGCTTGCTGTTACTCCAAATATTTTTGCTCAAACTGGTTTAAACGACATTATTTCTAATTTAAGTCAGGACAAAGTTGCCCAAGGCTTGAAAGAGGCATTGGACAAAGGTATTGAAAAGCAAGTATCTAAATTAACCCAAAAAGATGGCTTTTACAAAAATGATTTAGTCAAGATTCTCTTGCCTGAAGAAGTCCAGAAAGTAGATCAGACACTTCGTTCTATCGGCATGGGAAATATAGCTGACCAGGGTATTTTGCTTATAAACCGCGCTGCTGAAGAAGCAGTAAAAGAGGCTACACCCATTTTTATAGATGCAGTAAAAAACATGACTTTTAACGATGCTAAAAATATTTTACTCAACGGAGATTCCGCAGCAACCAATTATTTAAAAAGCAGTACTTCGAAAGCATTGTATTCAAAATTTTCACCTGTGATTCAGCAATCGCTTTCTTCTGTTGGTGCAGATAAAGTTTGGGAAAATATTTTTACGACTTATAACAATCTTCCTTTGGTAACTCCTGTAAGTACAAATTTAACAGATTACGTAACGAACCAAACTATGGACGGAGTCTTTAAAATGATTGCTGTTGAAGAAAACAACATCAGAGAAAACATCGGCGGTTCGCGTTCTTCTAATCTGTTACAAGAAGTTTTTGGCACGCAAGACAATACCGTAACAAGCTCTAAAAATAATAGCACCAAAGAAAAAAACACTCAAAAAAAGAAGAGTATTTTTGATTTGTTTAAAAAGTAAAATTAACTGACTAACAATAGTTTGATAACATTAGTTTAATAGCTTTTGTAATTCTAATTTTCAATTTTGTATAACAATAAGATTTCATAAGGTTAGGGTTAGTTGATTAAAAAAACCGAAAAAGAAAGATAACTTTTTCGGTTTTTTATTTATAGTTTTTCGTGTAGTTTCTTAAAATAGTCAAAAGCTTGAGATAAACGAGTTCCGTACCACGAAAACATTTCACCGTCTACAAAAACGGTTTTTCCATGATGCGTAAAACGCCCTATTTCAAAAGCGTGCTCTTCTTTAAAAGGATAAGGTTCTGAGGATAAAAAAACAAGCTGAGGATCGCCTTCTCTCATAATATCTTCTAAATTAATTTCCGGATATCGTTCTGTTTTGTCTGCATAAATATTTTTGAACTTATTTAGTTTTAAAAGTTCATCAATATATGTTTGAGCTCCTGCTACCATATAAGGTTCTCTCCAAATAAAATACGCCGTCCTATAGGATGGCTTATCTTTTATATAAAGCTTAAAATTGTCAAGTGCAAACTTAATTTTATCATTCCATTTTTGGGCTTCAACACGCTTGTTAAACAAAAGGCCAAAATCTTTAATCATTTGAGTATTGTCTTCCAACGTTTCTACGTTAGTCACCCAAACCGGACATATTTCTTTTAATTCATTTACAATTTCCAGAGTATTTTCTTCTTTATTAGCAATGATAATATCCGGCTGAAGTGATTTTATTTTCTCCGTGTGTACTTTCTTAGTACCTCCAATTTTGGTTTTGGTTGATTTAAAATGATAAGGATGAATACAAAATTTAGTAATGCCTACAATTTCATCTTCCAGTCCTAAATCATATAAGGTTTGTGTTTGAGAAGGCACCAGTGAAATAATCCGCTCCGGCATCTTTTCGAAAACATGATTTTGTCCTAGTTGATCAATTAATTTCATAGCATCCTTTGATTTAAAATCTCTTCCATCTCTTGTTGAAGAATCACAGCTTGTTTTCTTGACTCAGAAGCAAAACACTCTTTATCAGAAGCATATATAACTCCTCTTGAAGAATTAATTAAAAGCCCTACTTGCTTATTTAACCCGTATTTACATACCTCTTTAAGGTCGCCTCCTTGTGCTCCCACACCGGGAACCAGTAAAAAGCTATCCGGAACTATCTTTCTGATTTCTTCAAAATAATCTGCTTTAGTGGCACCCACTACATACATCAGATTGTCTGTATTTTTATATTGTTTAGATTTTTCCAACACAATTTGGTAAAGTGGTTTTCCGTTAATCATCTGTGTTTGAAAATCAAAAGCACCTTCATTGGAAGTCAAGGCAAGCAAGATAGTGTGTTTATTTTGAAAAGCTAAAAAAGGTTCAACTGAATCTTTTCCCATATAAGGTGCTACAGTAACACTATCAAACTGCATATCTTCAAAAAATGCCTGAGCATACATAGAAGCTGTATTTCCTATATCTCCTCTTTTAGCATCGGCAATTGTAAATATTTCAGGATAATTTACATTTAAATATTTTATTGTTTTATCTAGTGATTTCCATCCCTTTATTCCGTAAGCTTCATAAAAAGCAATATTGGGTTTATATGCTACACATAAATCGTGTGTAGCATCAATGATTGCTTTATTAAATTCAAAAATAGGATCTTCGGTCGCGAGCAAATGTTTTGGAATTTTACTTAAATCAACATCTAATCCAATACATAAAAAAGATTTCTTTTGCTGAATTTGCTCGTATAGTTGTTGTGTTGTCATTATTTTATATTTTGGGGTTATTTTTAAGCTATACCAAATTGTAGAATTAAGAGCTAATAACTCCTTATAATTAAAGCGTCATTTTATCTTTGAAGGAAATAGAACTGATAGGATATAGATAATAAATATCCTTTTTTAGTTTAAATTCTTTCATTTTTCTAACTATTAAAAAAAAGCCTCTAAAAAAAGAGGCTTTACAAATATATTAAATTAAAATACTTCTGATTCTTTTAATTTTTCAGTGTTGCTTACCAACTGAAGCTCATCAATAATTTTCTGAATATTTCCGTTCATTACGCCATCCAGATCATAAAGGGTAAGTCCTATTCTGTGATCAGTTACGCGACCTTGCGGGTAATTGTATGTGCGGATTTTTGCCGAACGGTCACCTGAAGAGACTTGCGAATTGCGTTTTTTAGCGTCTTCTTCCTGTTTCTTTGCCAACTCCATTTCGTATAAGCGCGAACGCAAAACCGATAAAGCTTTATCTTTATTTTTGTGCTGTGATTTTTCATCCTGACACTGTGCTACCAAACCTGTCGGAATGTGCGTCATGCGAA
Source organism: Myroides indicus (assembly GCF_004364575.1). Classification (GTDB taxonomy): domain Bacteria; phylum Bacteroidota; class Bacteroidia; order Flavobacteriales; family Flavobacteriaceae; genus Flavobacterium; species Flavobacterium indicum_A. Next base: position 77,022 of record NZ_SOAG01000003.1, read on the forward strand.
CGGCTGATTTAGTGGTATTTACCGACTGACCTCCCGGACCGGATGAACAAAATAAGTCAATACGAACATCATTCATATCAATTTGTACATCAAATTCTTCTGCCTCCGGAAGTACCATAACAGTAGCCGCAGATGTATGTACTCTTCCTTGTGTTTCGGTTTGAGGTACGCGCTGTACTCGGTGCACGCCTGCTTCAAATTTTAAAGTTCCGTAAACATCTTCGCCAGTAACCTCAAAAATTACTTCTTTATACCCTCCGGATGTTCCTTCGTTTACATCTACAACTGATGTCCTCCATCCTTTTGATTCACAATACTTAATATACATTCTGTATAAATCTCCTGCAAAAATACTGGCTTCATCTCCACCCGTTCCGGCACGAATTTCCACCATTACGTTTTTTGCATCTTCCGGATCTTTGGGAATCAGCATAAATTTAATCTCTTCTTCTAACTGTGGTAAGCGTTCTTGTGCTTCGTCTAATTGCATTTTTGCCATTTCAACCATTTCAGCATCACTTCCATCTGCAATAATCTCTTTAGCTTCATCAATATTTCCAACGATATTTATATACTCTTCACGCTTTTCAACTAAAGCCTTCAGGTCTTTGTATTCTTTGTTTAACTGTACATAACGTTTTTGATCGGCAATAACATCGGGTTGGATAATTAAATCCGAAACTTCATCAAAACGCTGTTTTACGTACTGTAATCTATCTAACATCATAATGCGAAAATTTTTCGAGTTGCAAATTTACAAAAAATGCTGATGCAAATAACAGTATTACTTTATTTCGGCTATTTTTTTTAACTGTTTGTTCATTTCATCAAAACCATTTTTTATTTCATCAAGATTGAATAATCTTACCAAAAATCCACTAAACTTTTCACTTTGAATAAAAGTCACTGTTCCATTATTATTATCAATAATTTCAAACTTGTGTTCTCCATCAAAAAATCCCTTAATGAGAAGCTTGCCCAACCACTTTAACTCTCTGTTTCCTATTTTTGAAGTTACAGTTGGTTTAAAAATCATTCCCTTTTTGCCAGGTGGCTGTATTTTAACAATTAATCTTTCTCCTTCTTTAATTTGTCCTTCAATACGAGGTATAAAAGAATTCCAATTTGGATAGTTTTTAAAATCTGTAAGAATCATCCATACTTTTTCTGGAGCTGCCTGAATTATAATTTGCGTTTTAATCTCTTCTGTTTTCATACTGCATAATTAATAAATGTTGTTTTTTACTATAATTATACAAAGATCCGTTTCTGCTCCTATTTCTAAATTGATATAAATCAAGAATTTTATTCTGTTATCTGTTTCCTTATTCTACTAAAAGTTTCCGGTGTCATTCCAAGCATAGATGCTATATATTGCAAAGGTACCTGATTAAAAAGTTCTTTATTATTTGCAAAGAAAAAGTGATATCTTTCTTCTGCTGACATTGTCAAATGACTGAAAATTCTATCTTCTAAAGTAGAGAAACAGTTGATTATAAATAGTTTTTCAAGCTCATTCCACTTAGGAATAAAATCTTTCATTTTGATGTATTCACTTTTTTTAATTGTATATATTTCCGTATCTGTCAACGCCTGAATTATCCATCGGGCTGGCTTATTAAAGATAAAACTTGATAAATCCGTAATAAAATATCCTTTTGTGCCAATCCACTGCGTAACTTCCTTTTTTTCGGTCTCAACAAATACTCTTAAAAAACCGGACTGAATAAAACTCAATTTGTCACAACAGCAATCTGCACTGAGAAAATAATCTCCTTTTTTTAATTTTTCTAATTCAAACAAAGCTGTTATTTCTTGCAGCTCTGTTTGTTCTAATGTCCCAAAATACTTTTTTATACTTTGTTCAAGTTCTGTCATCTGAATTTATTTGGCTTATTTAGACACAATATAAATCTATAAATTTAATATAAAAAAAAGAAGCCTTTGAATCAAAGGCTTCTTTTTCAAACTATAAAAATAATTATTTTTTAATTTCCACTGCTATTTCAACATCAGACCACGTTTTACCTTCGTGTAGTGCTTTACAGGCTTCGTGCAGACTATTAAAGGCCTTATCAGCTGTAAAATCTGCTAAAACATCTATAGACCCGTTAATTTTAACGCTACTGTCCGTTGCTGTATATTTAAATTCTTTTTCTTTGGTAATTCCATTCATGGTAAGATTTATTTTTACCACGCCGTCTTTAAAGGTTCCGAAAGAACCATTTATATTTCCTACCATATTGGCAAAAAATTCAGCTTTTAATTTGCCGTCACGCTCCGGATCTTTGGAATTTACTGAACTGGTAACTACAATAAATTTTGCATTTGTTAAACTTTCTGCTAAAGAAGAGGCATCTTTATTAACGTCTAATAGTTTTATATCGTCAAAAGATCCTTTTACACCCACTTTGGCAGGTGTTTTAAACGCAGTCCATTCAAGAGAATAGGAAAGCTCTTTCTGCTGAGGAGCTTCTGTCGTTTGCTCAGTTGTTTCGGCATTTTTGACATCTTTATTCTCTTCTTTTTTTTGTCCGCAGGAAACAGCTAACAAACCGACAAGGGAAAAGGTTAAAAATATTTTTTTCATTGTTTAACTTTTTTGAGTTTCCTCAAATGTAATGATTCAAATTTTAAATTTTTCTTAAAACCCATAAAAAATTAAGAGCATTTGGATGAACCACAGTCCTTACAAGTCAGACAACCTTCCTGATACATTAAGTTTGTGGAACTGCAATTAGTGCACTTTTGTCCTTTAACTTCTGTACCATCGGGTACAAATCTCTTCAAAGCTCTGGCAACACCATTTTTCCAAGTGTTTATAGATTCATTGTCCAATTGGAGCGAGTTGATCAACTCTACCACATTTTCTATCTCCATACCGTGGCGTAATGTACCTGATATTAATTTGGCATAATTCCAAAATTCTGGATTAAAGCGATAAGATAATCCTTCTATTGTCGTTTTATATCCTCTTTTGTTTACAAATTGAAAATCATATCGAGAAATACCGTTTTCATCTCGGTTTTTAATAATATATCCTTCGTTTACCCAGCGAGGCAATAAAATTCCATCTTCATCATCAGCAAGACCTGTAAATATCTCATACGGTTTATCGTCAATTTTGCCAATAAAAGCGATCCATTTTTCTTTATTGTTTTGAAAACGAACAATGTCACAATCTAAAACCTGAGGTCGCTTTGTAGGGAATGTCTTATCTTCTTCTATTAGCTCTTCTTTCTTGTCGGCAGAAATCAATACACCTGAACGAGAACCGTCTCTGTAAACGGTAACTCCTTTACAGCCTGCTTCCCAAGCTTTCATATACAGCTGATCTACTAATTCTTCTGTAGCTTCATTGGGAATATTAATGGTTACGGAAATGGAGTGATCTACCCATTTTTGAATGGCTCCCTGCATTTCCACTTTGCTCAGCCAGTCAACATCATTAGACGTAGCTTTGTAATAAGGTGACAGCCGAATTAAGTCATTTATTTCCTCTTGTGAGTAATTTCGATCTGTATCATAGCCTTTTATTTCCATCCACTGTTTAAATCTATGGTGAAAAACCACGTATTCTTCCCATGAATCTCCTACTTCATCTACAAAATCAACGCGTACATCTTTATCGTTAGGATTAACTTTTCTTCTGCGTTTATACACGGGCATAAATACAGGTTCAATTCCGGAAGTAGTTTGGCTCATTAAAGATGTACTTCCTGTTGGTGCTATCGTCAGCAAAGCAATATTTCTTCTTCCATATTCCAGCATATCATTATACAGTTGAGGATCTGCCTCTTTTATTCTCGCCACAAAAGGATTACCTTTTTCCCTCTCTGAATTATAAATAACAAAGGCTCCTCTCTCTTTTGCCATTTGTACTGATGAACGATAAGCTGATAGCGCAAGAATCTTGTGAACCTCTACAGAAAATGCATTCCCCTCCTGGCTTCCGTATCGGATACCTAAAGCAGCCAGCATATCGCCTTCTGCCGTAATTCCCACTCCGGTTCTTCTGCCTTCTTCTGCTTTTTTTCTAATCTCCAGCCATAATTCTTGTTCTATTCTTTTTACAGTTTCATCTTCAGGATCTTCATTTATTTTAGTTAAAATAGCATCTATTTTCTCCAGTTCTAAATCAATAATATCATCCATCATTTTTTGTGCTATAGCCACGTGTTTTTGAAACAGTTTAAAATCAAAAAAAGCTTCTTCTGTAAATGGATTTTGAACGTAAGAGAACAAATTTATGGCTAACAGTCTACAGGAATCGTAAGGACAAAGCGGGATTTCTCCGCACGGATTTGTAGATATGGTTTTATATCCTAAATCAGCATAGCAATCCGGTAAAGATTCACGGATAATGGTATCCCAAAACAATATTCCGGGTTCAGCAGATTTCCATGCATTGTGAACAATCTTTTTCCATAAATCTACTGCTTCTATCTCCTTGCTAAATTTTGGATTAGTGCTGAAAACAGGATATTTCTGTACATATTTTTGCTGCTGTTTTACTGCTTGCATAAATGTATCATCTATTCGCAATGAAACATTTGCTCCTGTAATCTTTCCGGCTTCCATTTTGGCATCGACAAAGTCTTCTGAATCGGGATGATTAATGGATACAGACAGCATTAATGCCCCTCGTCTTCCATCCTGAGCCACTTCTCTGGTAGAATTTGAATACCGCTCCATAAAGGGGACTAAACCTGTAGAGGTAAGAGCAGAATTTTTTACGGCCGACCCTTTAGGGCGAATATGTGATAAATCATGCCCTACTCCTCCTCTGCGTTTCATCAGCTGAACTTGTTCCTGATCAATTTTCATTATTCCGCCATAGGAGTCACTTTCGCCTTTATTTCCTATCACAAAACAATTTGAAAGTGAGGCAATTTGATATGGATTGCCAATTCCTGTCATTGGACTGCCTTGCGGAATAATATATTTGAAGTTCTTTATCAAATCGAATATTTCTTGCTCTGATAAAGGATTGGGGTATTTAACTTCGACACGCGCAATTTCTTTAGCAATTCTTTTATGCATATCGTCAGGAGTTTTTTCAAAAATTTCTCCTTTTGAGTTTTTTAAAGCATATTTGTTAACAAAAACAGTAGCTGCTAATGTATCACCATTAAAATATTGGGTTGAGGCTTTTATGGCTTCTTCAGAAGTATATACTTTTTCTTCTGTCTGTTGTATTGTAAAAATATCCATAGCTGTATTTATTTTGCAAACTAAATTACAAAAAATGTTTTGGATAATGAAATACAAAAATAAAAAGTTTACAAATAGAAATACATAATTACTTACTAGTCAATATTTTAAATATTTAAAAAAGTTCAAAAGTTTACAAAAAAATAAAATACATTAATAATTAATTGTAAATAAAAAACCTCAGAAAAAATCTGAGGTTTACGCTTTTTTGTTCTTTAACTTAATACAAACATTTACTATTTTTGATATAACAACGCCGTTTATACTGTATTTTACTTAAGCCTTTTCAGGAATATTATTGAGTATTTCGAGTAAAAATTTCCAAAATTTATTTACAGAACGTATACTAGCTCTTTCCACCGGAGAATGAGCCCCTTTAATTGTTGGTCCGAAAGAAATCATATCCATATCAGGATAATGCGTTCCTAAAATACCGCATTCTAAACCAGCATGACAGGCTACCACATTAGGTTTAGTGCCATTTTGTTTTTCATAAATAGCTACTAAAACATCTAGTATTTCAGAATCAGGATTAGGATTCCATCCAGGGTAAGAGCCCGAAAACTCTACTTCGCATCCCATAAGTTCAAAGGCAGAACGCAGACCATTTGCCACGTCAAGTTTAGACGATTCAACGGAAGAACGGGTTAAGCATTTAACAACTAATTGCCCTCCGCCTACCTCTACCTTAGCAATATTGTTAGAAGCTTCGACTAAATCATCAAAATCAGGACTCATTCTGTATACTCCGTTATGTGCTGTGTACATTGAACGCACAAAAAAGTATTGAGCCATCGGAGGCATTACTTTTTTAGGCATATCAGAATCGTTTAATTTTTCGAAAATCACTTCTAAGTCCGGATCAACAGTATGTAATTCTGCTTTAATATCATTGACAATTGCGTTCATATCATAAGCAAAAGCTTCATCATATACTTTTGCAATAATGACTTCAGCAACACTTTCGCGTGGGATAGCATTTCTCAGACTTCCGCCTTCTATTTTTGCTATTTGCAAACCAAAATTATCAAAACCATCAAACAGCAGTCGATTCATAATTTTATTGGCATTTCCCAATCCTTTATGAATATCCATCCCGGAATGCCCTCCATTTAATCCTTTAACAGTTATCCGGTACCCTACAGAGCTTTCTGGCGCGTCTTCTTCGTCATATTCTGCTCTTGCGGTTACATCTATACCTCCGGCACATCCGATATCAATTTCATCATCTTCTTCTGTATCTAAATTCAAGAGAATTTCTCCTTTTAGCATTCCACCTTCCAATCCTTTGGCTCCTGTCATTCCAGTCTCCTCATCAATGGTAAACAATGCTTCTATAGCAGGATGAGGAATATCTGTGCTTTCCAAAATTGCCATGATAGCAGCTACACCAATACCGTTATCTGCTCCTAAGGTAGTACCTTTTGCCCTTACCCAATCTCCGTCCACATACATTTCTATCCCTTGCTTATCAAAATCAAAATCAGTATCATTATTTTTTTGATGAACCATGTCCAGATGCGATTGTAACACAACCGTTTTTTTGTTCTCCATTCCTGTTGTAGCAGGTTTTTTAATGATCACATTTCCAACCGAATCCTGTATAGTTTCCAATCCGATATTTTTTCCGAAATTCACCATAAATTCAATTACCCGTTCTTCTTTCTTAGAAGGTCGCGGAACTTGATTTAAATCGGCAAATTTATTCCACAACCGTTGGGGGGCTAAATTTCTAATTTCCTGACTCATATTTATTGTTCTTATTTTCAGTATTATCTTTCAAAATTAAACATATTCACTCTGTTTTAAAAACAGTTTTCTTTTTATTTTTAATTGATTGGATTAAATAAATATTAAGACTCATAAATATATTTCTATCTTTGTCATTACAATTTATTGCGGATGACTAATAACGATATATTTAAAAAACTAAGAGTAGCATTACAATTGAGAGACGACCAAATAGTTGAAATTCTCAATCTGGTTGACTTCAGAATTTCTAAAGGCGAAATAGGAAACTTTTTCAGAAATGCGGATCATCCCAAATATGTTGAATGCGGTGACCAGATATTGCGAAACTTTTTAAATGGATTGGTTATTTACCTGAGAGGAACTAAAGAAAATCCGAAAAATCCAAATGAAGTCTTAGCAACTCACAAGGTTGTAGTCAATAAAGAAAAAACAGCTAAAAAAGTACTACCTACTTCTCAAAAAGGAAAAACAAACAATAAAAGCATTGCTAAAAAGACCGTCACTATCAATAAGAATATCAAATTTAATAACGGAAAAAATAAAAAGTAATTAATTTACTACTTGCTGTTAGCAAATACACGCTATGATTTTTATATTATTAAAATTATTATTGCTTTACTTTAAACAATATATTCTTCAAATATTTTTTTAGCTTTCTTTTTTCCGACTTCTTTTTTGTAAACATCATAAACAGGCAGATACACTACCGGAGCTTTTTTGCACATTCCCTGACATTTCATTTTTCCGACAGAACAGCAATCCGTTAAACCACTTTCTTCCAATAACATTTTAAAACAATCCTTAGCCTCTTCATTATAACGACAGCATTTTTTTCCGTCACAAACCAGAATTGTATGCTTTGCTTTCTTAACTTTACCCATAAATGATAAATTTGATGCAAATATATCTATTTTTATCTATTCTAAATTAAAATGAATACATAAATTTAATTAACTGAATGAAACTTAGATACCACATAATCATTTTTGTATGCTTTCTGATTTTTTTTAATCTCTTTACCCTCAATCCTGAAAATGTTGAATACTGGTATACACAGCAGTTTTATTTATCCTACAGCCGTTTTATGCTTGCTGTTACTAACTATTTTCCGTTTTCAGTAGGAGATATTTTATATGTAATTGCAGGAGGATATATTATTTACCGGATAATCAGAATATTCAAAAAATACACCCTGTGGAAATTCCGTTTGCTCCATACTGCCAAAATCGGAATTAAATTTTGTCTTATTTTTTACATGCTTTTTAATATTACATGGGGATTAAACAACTACAACTTTCCGATTTCGCATCGACTCGACATTGAAACTACTTATACAGATGAAGATTTGGAAAAACTAATTCAAAAAATAATATTTACAACTAATCTTCTCCACTCAGAATTAATCAATGACAGCATACAGGCTTTACAGATAGAAAAAAGTACTGAAGAAATTATGAAAGACGGCAGTGAAGGAATTAAAAATCTGGCAGACGAAACTAATTGGTTTGCCTACAGAACTTTATCTATTAAAAAATCTATTTTTAGCTTACCGTTAACTTATATGGGATTCTCGGGCTATATCAACCCTTTCACAACAGAAGCTCAGGTTAATTATATGATTCCTAAAACTACTTTGATTGTTACTACTTCACATGAAATGTCGCATCAATTGGGATATGCAAAAGAAAGCGAAGCTAATTTTATAGGCTTTTTGGCTGCCCACAGTCACTCTGATAAAAAATATGTTTATGCTTCTAACATATTTGCCTTGCGCTATTGCCTGAATACACTGGCAAAAAATAACCCAGACAAAACAGAAGAATATCTTTCGCACATTTACCCGGGAGTAATAGATAATCTAACTGAAAACACTATTTTCTGGAGCAACTACAAAGGGATTACTGATTCGTTTTTCAAGTTTTTTTACAGCAATTTCTTAAAGATAAATAACCAGAAAGAAGGTATACATTCTTATAATAAATTTGTAGCCCTTTTAATCAACTACGATAAAGCTTACAAATTATATCCTTCTTTTGAAAATTAGCCTCTTAATTGTGCATTTCAAAACTTTCTTCATTTTTTCGTTTGTAAGGTCTTACAATTAAACGTGCCTGACGGTCGAACATGAGATAATTATACATCCAGTTCCAAAATACAACTAATTTATTTCTGAAACCGATTAGAGAAATAAGATGAACAAACATCCAGACAAACCACGCAAAAAAACCGCTGAACTGAAATTTAGGCAAGTCAACTACTGCTTTATTCCGACCTATCGTTGCCATCGATCCTTTGTCGTTATATACAAATGGTTTTAGGGCTTTCCCATCTCTCAATCGCATTAAATTTAGCGCCAAAAGTTCGCCTTGCTGTATAGCTGGCTGTGCCATCATAGGATGTCCGCCCGGCGTTTTTTCCGTCATCATAGAAGCTACATCGCCTATGGCAAAAATATCGGTAAATCCTTCTACTTGATTAAAATCATTTACTTTTATTCTATTTCCTCTCTGAATTACCGCTTGGTCAAATCCTTCTAGCGTTGCTCCCATTACACCTGCAGTCCAGATTACTGTTTCAGCATAAAATTCTCGTCCTGACTTAGTAGATACTTTTTTTCCGTCAAAATCAGTTACAATTTCATTTAGCCATACGTTAACGCCTAACTTTTTTAAAAACTCTTCTGCTTTTTTGGAAGATTTATCAGACATGGCATCCAATACTTTACTTGCTCCCTGAACAACATTGATTTGCATTTTTCGAATATCCAAATCCGGATAATCTTTCGGCAAAACATGCTTTTTCATCTCTGCAAGAGCTCCTGCAAGTTCTACACCCGTTGGTCCCGCTCCTACAATTACAAAATTCATCAATGCATTTTGCTCATTCATATCATTAGTTAAAAGAGCTGCTTCGAAATTTTCTAAAACCAAACTGCGAATATTTAGCGATTGTGGAATTGTTTTCATTGCCATACTGTTTTGTTTGATCATCTCATTGCCGAAAAAATTGGTTTTTGATCCGGTAGCTATCACTACATAATCATAAAAAATAGTTCCAATATCGGCAATAACCTTTTTATTTTCAGTATCAATCCGCTGTACTTCTGCTAAACGAAAATAAATATCATTAAAATTTTGTACTACTTTTCGAATAGGAAAAGCAATAGAACCAGATTCTAGTCCGCCAGTTGCTACCTGATATAGTAAAGGTTGAAACGTATGATAATTGTGCTTGTCAAGCAAAACTACCTGAAAACTCTTATTTTTAAGCTTTTTAGCCAGCGATAAACCGCCAAATCCTCCACCAATAATCACTACTCTCGGATGGTTTGAAGTAGGAATATTCATCATAACAATTCGTTTTAACTATACAAATTTACGACTTATTATTTAGTGGTAGAGTTTCCTCTAACAAAAGCTTAGCAAATAAAAAAAGCTGTGCATTAAACACAGCTATAAAATCAAATTTTTAAAATAGGGAGCTTCATTTACTCTGAAAATTATTTCTTATGTTTCTCAATAAATTCTCTAATCCATTTAATTTCAACTCATAAACCATCATCAGTTGATTCCCTAATTTACCACTTGGAAAGCCTTTGTTTTTATACCATATGACATAATATTCAGGTAAATCAATAAGATATTTCCCCTGGTATTTTCCAAAAGGCATTTTAGCATGTGCTAACTCAGTTAAAAACTTTTTGTCCATTAAAGGTTCTAAAGCCATTTGAACGTAATTTCTTTTTCTACTTCGGGATGAAGACTTAAAAAAACGGGACAATGCATAGCTGCTCTTTCCAAAACTGTTTTTTGCTTTTGGTCTGAAGCCCCTCTCATTTCAAAATGTATCGTTATTTTTTTAATGCGTCGCGGATCCGACTGCATTTCTTTATAAACTTGTGCTGTTGAGTTTTTTAAATCAATATTCAATTCTGCTGCCTTAATTGCCATTATAGTCATAGCACAGGCTGCCGCAGCATTTGTCACCATGTCAGTCGGTGAAAAGGCTTGTCCTTTTCCATGATTATCAACAGGTGCATCTGTAATGATTTTCTCTCCTGACTGAATATGAACAGACTCTGTTCTTAAATCTCCCTGATAAACTATTTTTGACAACATAATTACAATTCTTTTACAGTTAAATTTTCATCGTATTGCAACAAGTAAACTCCTGTATTTTGAATAACACCTGCTGCATTTTTATGGTATACAAACTTATTCTCTACTTCTTGCGTTTTATAATTCAGTGTACTGACAAAATCTTTTCCCTGAAACAAACGCAAAATCACATCATACGCAACATCATACCCTCGGGTTGCAAAGCGATTGGGGTAAATGTTGTTTTTGTTTTTATATTCTCTGGCAAAGGCTGTTTCGGAAGCTGATCCGCTTTCTCTTGTTACTGAGGGAAAGGTATATTTTAAATCAACCAGTGTCTGAATATTAATTTCCCCATAATCAAAAATATCGCTTTTATCGAATGATGCTATTTGAATATCAAAGTCACTTACTCTGTCTTTTAATTTATTTGTCAATAACAAAGCAGATTCAATGCTATTAGAATCTAAAATAAATACGTTCCTTTTTCCAGCTACTAAAGTTTTATCTATATCGCTAAGCAATCCTGTGCTAATCGTTTTTATATTGGGATAACTACGTTGCATAAATCGTTTAGTAGAAGCTTTTTTATCATCAACTATAACCGTAATTTTGGTATTTTGCTTTATAAAATAGTCCAATAATTCTCGTTTAAGCACATCCCCATAAGGCATGGTTTGAACTAACTGAGATGAAGGATTCGTTCTTTCGTTAGATAGCGGAGACACTACTATTATATCTTTATTCGGCAGATTTTGTACAGCCTTATCAACGTTAGTTTTGAAAAAAGGACCAATAATTACATCTGTATTGGAGAAATTATTTTGTTTTAAAATAGTTTCCACAGACGAATTGTCTTTAGATTCATTGGAATCATAAACATTTACTCTTAAAGGTAGACCTAATTTATTAGCTTGTTCCACCGCAAGCAATACTCCAGAGTAAAAATCTAAAGTCATATTTAAAAAAGCATCGCTTTTTAATCTTTCTTCCGGGGTGTTTCCCAATTTTTCAATGTTAAAAGGCAATAAAAAAGCAATTTCTTTACTTTCATTCTTATTTAATGATTTGGACAATTCTACAAAACTTCCTGTTGTATTGATTTCTACTGCGCTATAATCTTCATCTGCATTTCCAGACTTGCTAGGAACAATAAGTTCCATTCCGCTTTTGAGCCCTGCTTTTAAATCTGGATTTAATTTTAATAAATCTCCTATACTTATTTCATATTCTTTTGAAATACTGTATACAGTTTGTTGTGGCTCTACTGTAATTTTACTATATTTACCTGTGTTTTCTTGACTTGAATCAACACTTGGGGTAACCACTTTTATATCATTACCCGTGTTACCTCCATAAGCAGGTACTTTTATCTGCTGACCTATTTTTAGTCCGTGTCTTAATTCCGGATTTAGCTCTACCAATCGCTGAATAGTAGTATTATACATCACTGCCAAACCGTAAATAGTTTGCTTAGGCTCTATAGAAACTGTTTCATAGTATATGTTATGAATATTTTTTATAGTATCAGGAGCAGATGCAGGCAAATTGCGTAAATACGTTTTTTCTACAATTTGTTCTGGTTCATTCACATTTACATCTTTCCCTACAATTATAGTACTTCCTGCTTTTAATCCGTCAAATCTTATTTCAGGATTCCAAACTAAAATATCTTCTACAGAGATATTGTAGGTTTTGCTAATTCCATAAAGAGTTTCTTTAGGTTGAACTACATGAGTTTGTCCTTTTGCACCCGAAACAGAATTATCCTTTATCTCTTTTTGCGATAGATCAATTGATTTATCGTTTTCTTGAGATAGAAATTCTTTTGTGGGTATTAAAACAAAACTGCCTTCTTTTATTCCGCTTTTTGCTTCAGGATTATATTTTAATAATTCCGACACCGGAATATTGTATTCTCTAGCTATTTTACTGATGGTATCGCCTTTATTCACCCGATATTGAATAAAAGAACTGTCCTGTGCCTGTAAATTGAAAATGGTCAGCAAAAAAGCTGAACATATTGTTATTATCTTTTTTCTCATCTACAAAAATATTTACAAAAGCGAATAAGTCGCTATAACAAAGTTACAGCGACTTATTCAAATATTTATATTATTCCCATTCAATTGTTGCAGGTGGTTTAGAACTAATATCGTAAACTACTCTATTTACGCCTTTTACCTTATTTATTATTTTATTGGAAATCTCCATTAAAAACTCGTAAGGAAGATGAACCCAATCTGCCGTCATTCCATCTGTAGAAGCAACAGCTCGCAAAGCGACAACTTTTTCATACGTTCGTTCGTCTCCCATTACTCCTACGCTGTTTACAGGTAACAAGATGGCTCCTGCCTGCCAAACTTTATTGTATAAACCGTGTTCTTTTAATCCTTCGATAAAAATAGCATCAACTTCCTGAAGCAAACGAACTTTTTCCTGTGTTATATCTCCTAAAATACGAATTGCTAATCCCGGCCCTGGAAAAGGATGTCTTCCTAATAATTCAGGGTCAATGCCTAAAGATGCACCTACTCTTCTTACCTCATCTTTAAAAAGCATACGCAAAGGTTCCACAATTTTCAGTTTCATAAAGTCGGGCAATCCTCCTACATTGTGATGAGACTTTATAGTTGCCGACGGTCCTTTTACCGAAATAGATTCAATAACATCGGGATATATAGTACCTTGTCCTAAAAATGTTGCATCATCAATAAGCTTAGCTTCATCGTCAAAGACTTCTATAAATACTCGCCCGATAGCTTTTCTCTTTTTTTCAGGATCCTCTAATCCTGCTAATGCATTCATAAAGCGTTCGGTTGCATCTACTCCCTTTACATTAAGCCCCATTCCGTTATACTGGTTTAACACGTTTTGGAACTCATTTTTACGCAGTAATCCGTTATTTACAAATATACAATATAAGTTTTTGCCTATGGCTTTATTTAATAAAACAGCTGCCACAGTGGAATCTACTCCACCTGATAATGCCAAAACTACTTTTTCTTTTCCTATCTTTTGACGTAATCCCTCTACCGTTTCTTCAACAAAAGCATTAGGTGTAAAATCTTGCTGAACACCGGCAATATTAACTAAAAAGTTTTTTAATAATTGTGTGCCATCTGTAGAGTGATATACCTCCGGGTGAAACTGAATAGCATATGTTTTTTCCCCTTCTATTTTGTATGCTGCATTTTTGACATCTTTAGTACTTGCTAACAATACGGCATTTTTTGGAAGTGTTTTAATTGTATCACTGTGACTCATCCAAACCTGACTATTTTGAGGAACGTCTTTAAACAATATATCGTCAGCAATAAAGTCCAAGTTAGCTCTACCGTATTCTCTTGTATCAGACGGAGCTACTTCTCCTCCAAAAAAGTGTGCCAAATACTGAGCTCCATAGCATACTGCCAACATAGGTATTTTTCCTTTTATCTCGGACAAATCAGGGTGGAGAGCTTCATTTGAACGCACAGAATAAGGGCTTCCGGATAGAATAACCGCTTTAAAATCTGTCAAATCAACAGGCAAATTATTATAAGGTAAAATTTCGCAGAATATGTTTAATTCCCGAACTCTTCGCGCAATTAACTGTGTGTATTGCGATCCAAAATCTAATATAAGTACATTGTGTTGCATGCACAAAAATAATTAATTCAACTATATCTCAAAAGAAAGATTATGCTTTTTTATTTTTTAGGTTATTTGCCATACGAATTGCCTGAATAATCGCTGTAAAAACCTAACGATAACAACTTAATAATCATATCCAGCGGTATTCTTTGGTTTTAGAAAGGATTATTTATATTTGTTGCGATAGTTATTTTAATACAAGCACAATATATGGATTTTGGAATATATGAAACACTGATGCTAGCCTGTTTAGTTTTAGTCTTAGGTAGATTTGTAGTTAATAAAGTTTCTTTTTTTAAGAAATATAATATCCCTGAACCTGTTGCTGGTGGTTTTATTGTTGCACTTTTATCTTGGGGGGTTTATGCTTTTTTTAATAAAGAGTTCACTTTTAACGAAGGAATTCAGCAAGGAATGATGTTTATTTTTTTCTCTTCTATAGGCTTAAATGCCGATTTTTCAAAATTGCTTAAAGGAGGCTTATCTCTTATTATTTTTCTTGGAATAGCTACCTTATTTATTTGCTGTCAGAACTTTTTAGGCGTGGCTTTAGCGAAATTAATGAATTTGGATCTGAGATTTGGATTAATTGCAGGTTCTATCACACTTACAGGGGGTCATGGGACTGCCGGAGCTTGGGCAGACGATTTTGCTATGAGTGGGAATCCGCTTGCCGGAGCTAAAGAAATAGGTATGGCCTGTGCTACATTCGGATTAATATTTGGCGGATTAATTGGTGGACCTCTTGCCTATCGACTTTTAAAAAAGAGCAATTATAAAGAAATCGCAGACAAAGCACATAATTTAGAAAAAAAATCACCCCATACTAAAGAGGAAAAATATACTTTACAAAAGGTATCTTACCAATCTATTATGACTACTGTAACAATGCTTTCGATATGTTTAGTTTTTGGGAACCTTTTATCCGAATGGAATCAGCAATTTTCCTTTAAACTCCCAACTTTTGTATGGTGCTTGTTTGTAGGAGTTATTATTAGAAATTTTTCAACACATGTTTTAAAATCAAAATTTCACAACGAATCGATTGATATATTGGGCAATGTAGGTTTATCTATATTTTTAGCTTGTGCCTTAATGTCGTTAAAATTATGGCTGATTGTTGATTTAGCTTTACCCATTTTAGTCATTTTATTAATTCAAGTGATTATGATGTTATTATTTGCAGCTAATATTACTTATCGGGCAATGGGAAAAGATTATGACGCAATAGTGCTAAGTGCAGGACATTGCGGTTTTGGTTTAGGAGCAACTTCTACAGCTGTTGCCAATATCCAAGCCGTTACAAACAAATTTTGTCCTTCTTATAAAGCTTTTTTAATTATACCTATGGTAGGAGCATTCTTTATAGATATTGTAAATGCTCTTATTCTGAACTTTTTTATTACATTTATATAATAAAAAACAATGTAAGATTTTAAAAGGCTATTACTTTTAAGTAATAGCCTTTTTAATTAGTGTTGTAATAATGGGGTTTTTATTCCTACAATATAATACCTCTTAACAATTCTGCCTAATAAAAGAGAGCGTTTTGTACGATAACTTTTCCGAACAATATAATCTTCATCTCTCAATCTTTGCTGAACATTTTCCGAGATTATTTTTCTCGTTTTGAAATAAAACTTCCCACTTTTTTTAAGCTCTTGAAGTTGTGTTATAATTAGATCGTATTCTTCTTCAGGTGTTAATGTACTAGCTTTAGAAAAAATGCTAATCATAACGTGTGAATTTAGGATGTACGATTGTTTTATGATGTAATATTATAAAAAATATATAATCTAAAAAAATATTGCAGCACTTTTCTTTATTTTTTTAAATTCTACTTATAAAAACATTTTTTTTTCCTATGCCTCTATTATATAAACTCAGTATTTGTTTATTCACAAATAAATCAGATCCGCAAATGTAATATTCTGAATCTAAATCTGGTTTCCAGTCTTTGATCTTGTTTATATCGATTTCTCCGATAAAGCAATAATCCTCATTATTTACAGCTGATTTGTTTTCTCTATAAAAACTAAATATCTTCAGATTTTTACAATCATTAGACATACCTTTTAACTTACTTTTAAAGGCATGAAAATCTATTGACTTACACTCATATATCCAAACTATTTCTTCTATCAAATTATCCTCCAAATCTAATGTTTCTATCATTGTCAATAAAGACACCTGTCCAAAACCTTCACTAATAAAAACCTTATTTTTAGCTGTATCCTGTAATACAAACTTTCCGTAAGGAGTCAGGAAGTTCCTCCTCATTTTGTGGTTCAAGATAAAAGGATGTAATTTCTTCAGTTTCTTCCACCTTACATTTCACTACAAAGTTTCTCCATTCGGTTGATAGTTTATTTTCTTCTGTAAAAACTACCTCTTCTTGACTTTCAAAAATCATAAGAAACAACTATAATCTGTATACCTTTCATGTGAATTTACAAACCAAAGTATTCTTATAAAAACAAAAAAACTGTAAATTTCTTAATTTACAGCTTTCTTTATCCCTCAATAAGTCGGGGTGGGAGGATTCGAACCTGCGACCTCCTGGTCCCAAACCAGGCGCGATGACCGGGCTACGCTAAACCCCGAAAAAATGCGGAGAGACAGGGATTCGAACCCTGGCATCGGTTACCCGATGACAGATTAGCAATCTGCTCCGTTACCACTCCGGCACCTCTCCAAAAATTTATACTTATTACATATAAAAAGCTTAGCAAACATACTATTCCATTTTAATTTTTACAAATATTTTCTAATTTTTAGTTCTCTTTCATATAAAAAACTAATGAGGTATTATCTCAAAATTAAACCTGATAATACCTAATTTTTTATACATTTAAATAAAATAAAAGCACATTTATCCTGAATCTTCCACTAAAGAAATTAGTTGCAAAAGCATTTAGTAAATCAGATGGATAGAGTAATTTTCTTCTAAATAACTCCTCCTGGACTTTGAATTCTAATTACATCTCTAAGCACTTTGGACAATTCTAAAAACACGATAATTTTTTCTATATATTCTTATTAATTTACTGATATTCTGCTTTATTAGTTTCTGCTGAAGCGTATTATGGAGCTTTTCCCAGCTCTAATGCCAATACTCAACCAATAATAAATACTATGCCTACAATCTGTAAAAGACTAAAACTTTCTCTGAAGAAAAAAGCCCCAATAATAGCAAGGATAGAAATTCCTAATGCTGCCCAGATTCCATATGCCGCACCTACTGACATTCCGCCTTTTAAAGAGAGAGACAATAAATAATATGCGCCTACAACACACTTGATTATGGTGTTTTTGTAACCATAAAAGTCATTGGTAGAAAATAGAAACCTTGCATTATTGACTCCATAGCCAATGACATCAACAGACCAGCTCATATACATTGAGCTATTAAGCAGGCGAGCCTAAGAGTAATAAATCAACAGCTCTCTGAGTTAATAGATTTTGATGTTATTTCGAAAGAAATCTTCGATGGATACCCTTTGCATGTGGAATATAAATTGACTGATTTTGGGAAGTTATTATTGATGGTCATTGAGACGATGGAATTATGGGGGAATCAAAATGCGGAAAAGGTAGCTCAGTTAGCTAAGGATAGAAATGAAAATATTTTTTTATAAGAATTAATTTCTTTTAGAGGGCAAAAGCCTATAAAATGTTTTTCTTTGATTAACTTTATAATGATATTCCAAAAAAGAATTTAAAGTTGTATACTTCAAATATTTTATTATTTAATAATATTATTTTATCGCATCAAAATTTATAAATTAATAGCTGCATATCTTTTAGCATGATTCCATTTTCTATAATCGGAATCTTATAATTATCAATATAAAAATTTTTACGTATCTGATACTTTTTAAAACCATTTTTCTCATAAAAATTAATTTGAGAAAAGCTACAATCGGGAGTTCCCACTATTAAGCTTTTAAAACCTTTATTCTTAACGATATTCTGTATTTGTTTTATTAAAAAACTTCCTATTCCTTTACTTTGAAAAATTTCAGATACGGCTATGTTTTTTATTTCTACGAATTCGTCATCTATATAGTATAAGCAAACAACAGCAATTTCTTCTTTATCTTTTTTTAATACATAAACTTCACTTTTATGAATGTATTTATCGATAGCTTCGATCGTTTCATCTGCCAAAAGTAATAATGAGTATGGAAAATTTTGACTTCTTTGTTCAAGCTGCAATTTTTCATTTTTAAGTAAATTACTAACATCCATCACTTTAACATATTAACTTAATAATTTTTACTTTGCATATTCCGGTTTCAAATCTTTGTAAAAGCTATTAATAAAGTTTTTAAGTCTTTTCTGTGTGTTTGACCTTCTAACCCAAATCGGATATTGTCTTAAATCCATTTCCTGAATTTTACTTATAACCTGTTCAAAAGAATAGTCTTTCATAAAACATTCTTTTAAAAAATCACTAATTATTAAATTCCATTGCTCTTTATTTCCCCAGTAATGCCCCACTACATCTTTTGCAGGTAATAATTTTGAATATTCATTTAGAGACACAGAAAAAGAAAACTGTTCTATTAATCTTCTGGTTACGTTATCAGCGCACAACGCATCATTAATACTTAAAGTCAATTTTAAGCACTCTAAGTGTTTATTGGATACCCCTATCAAACCAGCATTCCACATACAAGTATTTTTGTCTATCTCAATTCCGGCATAACTTTTATTTTTAATCTGATTCCACATTAGTTTTTCAGTTTTTGTAGGTAAAACTGATAATTTTCCCTCATTGACGTGCATATAATTCTGCCCTTGAAACAAGCTCCTTCTTAAAGCGTCTATATTTTGGAAAAAGAAAGTATCGCCATCTAAATATAAAATAGGATCTGAAGGGTATTTTTGAGCTATTAATTCTAGCGCCTTAATCTTTACCCGCCAAAAAAACTTGTGGGTTCCCTCCCATTCTTCAATTATCTTTCTATCTATTGAAATTACTTCTATTTTATCCTCAAAATATTGAAATAATGATGTGTTTTCTGTAATAACAATAATTTTATCCTCATCTCCTTTATGTATAAATGCTGTATAAATAGAGAAATATACCTGTTGGTAATTTTCTAAATTATCTCCAAAAACTAAATATACTATATTCATATCTTATCTATTGCTGTAATTTTGACAAATATGTTTAAATAAATCAAACTATCAACAAAAATGAAAATAATTTATTGACAATTTTTAAATTATTACGATACTCTTGTATTATTTTACTTTATATATTCCTTTTTCCAAACGCATTACATTTTTCGCAGTTTACATTTTATTGTTACTTTTAAATTGTTTATAAACCTCTACAATTAATATCTTCAAGTATTTTTTGATTTATTCAATTGATTTAATTACCGTTTTATAATTAACCGATTTTTATTACAAAACTATTTATAGCCTGTTTTTCCAATTCATATCTGTTTAACAAGCAATTATAAATTGCTATAGATTATTATTTCTTTTCTGTCAAAAATACTCTAATCTAATTCTAATCTAACTTTAATTATCATCTAATGTAACTCAAAGTTACTTATAATACGCAATAAATACTTTTGTCAAAAGTAAAACAGTATGTTATGTACAGAAAAATTGCAATAACAATAATTTCTCTTTTTTCTTTATCTGCAAGTAAAGCTCAAAATTCAGAAACTGTACTCTCCTTAAACAGAGAACAAATAGAAGCTTTATTTTTAGATCAAAATCTTGATCTATTAGCTAAAAAAATGGAGATTTCTCAAGCCGAAGCTCAATTAATTCAAGCAAGGCTATGGTCAAATCCTACTTTTGAAATCTCAGAAGTAAACCTCTGGAAAACCACAGATATTGAAGAACAACCTCCTGTTTTCGGCAATTGGGGACAAGCACAACAAATTTCGGTACACTTAGAACAATTGATTGAAACGGCGGGAAAAAGACGTAAAAATATTGCTCTACAAAAATTAAGTATTGAAGAAAAGCAAAAAGACTTTGAATCTGTTCTTAGAGAATCTAAATTAGAACTGCGCAATACATTGAGCAATATTCAGATGCTTCAGGAGCAACAAAAAATTTATCAGGAACAGATAGACAACACACAATCTTTAATCAAAGCTTTTAAAAACCAACTAGACACCGGCAATATCAGTCAAGCGGAATACGTACGCTTAAAAGCCGCAGAACTTCAGTTTAGAAAAGAATTAAACGATGTCAATAAAGAATTAGAAGAAAATCTGAAAAATCTGAAAAACTTTATTAATCTCAAAAATAACATACAAATTACTATTACGGAAAAACTAAAAGATCCGGATAAAGAAGTTTCTGAACTTGAATTAGAAGATTGGATTTTACACGCACAGGAAAACAGACCTGATATTTTGCTGAGCAAAAACCTTGAACTACAATCTCAAAAAAAATTAGAAATAGAAAAAGCGCAGCGTATTCCTGATTTAACTTTTGGTATTGACTACGATAGAGGAGGAAATATTATGAGAGATTTTATCGGATTCGGCGTTTCTTTTGACTTACCTGTTTTTGACAGAAACAAAGGCAATATCAAAGATGCACAAATAGAAATAGAAATTGCAAAGCTTGAAACACAAAATAAACTCAACCAAACAGCCAATGATATTGTTGAGGCCTATAGGAATTACTATCAGGTAAAGGAATTGTACAATCAGATAGAACCGGATTATGAGCAGCAACTAGATAAATTATTAGAAGCTTACATTAAGAACTTTAAGTTAAAAAACATTAATATGATTGAATATTTAGATTTTGTAGAAGCTTATTTAGACAATAAAAATATAATGCTAGAAACATTAAAAGAATTAAACGAATACTTTGAGAACTTACAGTTTGCTGTCGGAAAAGATTTATAATCAATTAAATTAAAATGATATGTCAAAATATACCACTATTTATTTAGCTTTAATGCTTGTCATTCTTACCGGTTGTAAACAAACCGAAAATAGAGATAGTCAAAATCAAGGACCTTATTGCATCCCGGAAAAGTTAAAACAGGGACTTGATTTTGAAACGATTAAAATCCAACCTGTCAAACAGACTATAACTTTAAATGGAACAATTGATTATAACAGAGACAAAACGATTCCTTTTCACAGTTTAGTCAATGGAATAGTAATATCAACCCATTTTTATCTGGGAGATTATGTTAAGAAAGGACAATTATTAGCTGAAATTAAAAGTACTGAATTCAACGAATTAAAAGATGAACTAAAATCTTTAGAAGCAGAGTTAAAAATAGCTAACAGAGCATTAGAGTCTGCCAACCTGATGTTTCAGGACGGTATTTCATCACAAAAAGAATTACTGGAAGCACAAGAACAAGTTTCCGTTTTACAAGAAAAAGTGAATTCCGCAGAAAGCAACCTTTCTATGTTTAGTTATTCTGGTCAAAGTGGCCTCTTTCAAATAAAAGCTCCGCAAAGCGGATATATTGTTGCTAAAAATATGGCTACGGGCATGACCATTGTCAACGATGAGGAACCTTTATTTACCATCGCTGATTTAGAAAACGTATGGGTTATGGCTAATGTTTACGCTACATCTATGCGGTATATCCGTCAAGACTTGGACGTAAAAGTTTCTACCCTTGCCTATCCCGATGAATTTTTTAGCGGGAAAATCTCCAAAATATCACAGGTTTTTGACACAGAAGAACGTGTACTAAAAGCTAAAATTGAAATGAGAAACGATGAAATGAAACTCCGTCCTGGTATGGCTGTAGATATTGTTTTAAATATTGAAAGCAATCAGGGCAATGCTCTTGCTATTCCAAACAAAGCAATCATTTTTGACAATAATCAAAATTATGTAGTTGTTTTTAAAGACGATTGTCATCAAGAAGTTAGAAAAATAACCCCAATTTCTAAAAACGATTTATATACATATGCATCTGATGGAGTAATAGAAAATGATGTGGTGATAACAACCAACGAACTGTTAATATATGAACAATTAAACAACAGCTTGTAACCCTCTAAAAAAGTATACAATGCAAAAATTTGTAAAAAATATAGTCGCTTTTTCCCTAAAAAACACATTTATAGTTCTTTTTGGAGTACTTCTATTGTTATTTGGCGGAATATACAGCTACATTCATACTCCTATCGAAGCTTTTCCAGATGTAACTAACACCAGAGCCAGAATCATTACGCAATGGCCCGGAAGGAGTGCCGAAGAAATTGAAAAATTAATTACCCTTCCCATTTCTAAAGAGATGAATACAATTCCGAACAAAGCTGAAGTACGCTCTATTTCATTGTTTGGATTATCAGTAGTAACCGTATTGTTTAATGATGATATAGACGACTTTTATGCTCAGCAATATGCTTCTAACCGAATGGGAAATATTAATCTGCCGGATGGTGCAGATTTTGAAATAGAGCCACCCTCAGGAGCTACAGGTGAAATTTTCCGCTATATTATAGAAAGCGATTTACCTATCAAAGAAGTTACTTCTGTACAAAATTGGGTAATTGAACGAGAATTATTAGCTGTACCGGGAGTTGCTGATGTGGTTAGCTTCGGAGGAGAAGAAAAGATTTACGAAATTCAGATCAATCCCACAGAACTGGTTAATTATGATTTATCTCCTCTTGATGTTTATGAAGCCGTTGAAAAAAGCAATATAAACGTAGGAGGCGATGTTATTCAGCGAGGAGATCAGGCTTATGTAGTTCGAGGAGTGGGATTACTGGACAATTTAGAGGATATAGAAAACATCTTGATTACAGTAAGAGGCAATACTCCCATCCTTGTAAAACACGTTGCAAAAGTAATAACATCAGCTAAACCGCGCTTAGGACAAGCCGGTTATCAAGATGAAGATGATGTCGTTCAGGGAATCGTAGTAATGTTAAGAGGACAAAACCCCAGCGAAGTAATTGAAAATTTAAAAATTAAAATAGAAGACTTAAATGAAAGAGTACTTCCTAAAAACGTAAAAATAAAACCAATTATAGACCGAACAGATTTAGTAAATACAACTGTGCATACGGTGACTAAAAATCTTATAGAAGGGGTACTTTTGGTTTCTGTAATTGTTTTTATTTTCTTGTATAATTGGCGAACTACCTTTATTGTTGCTTCAGTCATTCCGCTTGCCTTTCTGTTTGCCATTGTCATGCTAAAAATACAGGGACTGCCCGCCAATTTGATTTCAATGGGAGCCTTAGACTTTGGTCTTTTACTGGAAGGAACACTTGTTATTGTTGAACACGTTTTTGTAGGGCTTGAGAAACGGGCAGGAATAGTAGGAATGAAACGTTTTAACAAAATGTCTAAACTTGGTATCATTAGGAAAAGTGCCGGAAGCGTTGCCGGATACATCTTCTTTGCTTTACTGATATTAATTGTAGCACTAATGCCTATTTTCTCTTTTCAGAAAGTAGAAGGTAAAATGTTTTCTCCTTTAGCATTTACTCTTGGTTATGCCCTGCTTGGTTCCCTGATTTTGAGTCTCACTTATGTTCCGGCAATGTGTAAGCTATTGTTTACCAAAAATATTCAAGAAAAAGAAAATTTTATTTCTCGTTTCTTTAAAAATAATATTTACAAAATGTTTAGCTGGAGCTATACACACAAAAAGATTACACTAAGCATTTTTGGTGCCCTATTAGCAATCTGTGCAGTTAAATTCCATTATTATGGTTCTGAATTTTTGCCTAAATTAAACGAAGGAGCTATTTATGTCCGAGCTACGCTCCCAAGCAGTATCAGTTTAGACGAATCAGTTCGTCTGACAAAAGAAATGAAACAAGTACTCCGGGATTTTGATGAAGTGAAGTTTGTACTTACCCAAACCGGACGCCCAAATGACGGAACAGATCCAACTGGATTTTTTAACATAGAATTTCACACAGAACTAAAGCCCGAAAAGGAGTGGAATCGATCAATATCTAAAGATGAACTTCTTGAAGAAATGCGCATAGCATTAGAAAATTACCCCGGAATAAACTTTGGTTTTAGCCAGCCCATACAAGACAATGTGGAAGAATATGTTGCTGGAGTAAAAAGCTCTTTAGTTATCAAAATATTTGGCGACAACTTATTTGAATTAGAAAAAATGGCAGACGAAGTAGCTTCCAGCATAAAAGATGTCAAAGGAATTACCGATCTCAATATCTTTAAGAATATTGGTTTGCCGGAACTTCGTATTTCACTTCACGATCACAAAATGGCTAAATATGCTGTAACAACTGCAGATGCTCAGGCTGTAATTGCCATGACCATTGGCGGACAGGCAGCCACAACATTTTATGAAAATGAAAGAATGTTTGATGTTGTCCTTCGCTTTGAGAAAAATTACAGAAATTCTGCTGAAAAGATAGGAGAAATCCTAATTCCAACCTTAGATGGCAAGCAAGTTCCTTTAAAAGAAATTGCAACTATTGATTATTATACCGGACCGGCTTTTATTTATCGCGAAGGAAACAGTCGTTACATCGGTATTGGTTTTAGTATTGAAGGACGTGACTTGGGCAGTACAATAGCCGAAGCTAAAGCCAAAGTAGCTAAAGAAGTTCAATTACCCACAGCCAACAAAATGGAATGGGCAGGTGAATTTGAAAGCAAAGAAAGAGCGGCGAAACAATTGACATTAGTAGTCCCGGTGTCACTGATTTTGATTTTAGTACTGTTATATTTTAATTTTGGAAATTTAAAAGATACTGCTATTTCTGCCATTACAATCCCATTTGCATTTATCGGTGGATTTATATCGCTATGGATAACAGGTACAACCTTTGGAATTTCTGCCGGGATAGGATTCATTATTCTCTTTGGGGTAGCAACGATTGACGGAATCGTTTTAATCGGTGTTATGAAAGAAAATATTCTAAGGAGATTCCCTTTAAAAGCAGCAATTGAAGAAGGCGTTCGCAGCAGAATTCGTCCTGTTATTATGATTGCTTTAATGGGATCAATGGGGTTACTACCTGCTGCATTATCAAATGGAATGGGGTCTGAAATCCAAAAACCATTAGCTATAATGATTGTTGGCGGTTTAATAATTTGTATGATTTTATCCTTTACCGTTTTGCCCCTAATCTTTTATTTAGCATACAGGAAACAGCTTAAAAATTAAAAAATCTAAAAACTGTTATTGACAAAACCTTTAGACTTTTTATGGAAAAAGTCTAAAGGTTTTGTTTTTAAATCAATTCAAATGCCATTGCAAACTTTAGCAATTCTGCAAAAGAGGTAAACTCCGTTTTTTTCAGTATATTTTTTCGATGTGTTTGAACAGTATGTGTCGACAAAAAAAGCACTTCAGCAATCTCTTTACTAGTTTTACCATATGCCATTAAACCTATGATCTCCTTTTCTCTTTTGCTTAACAGAACAAATTTTTTATAATTGTCTTTAATATAAAGTGATTCACCTAATGTTTTATTGACTTTATTTACCATGTTCCCCATCCCTTGAACAGGACAAGAAACCATTATCAACTGGATATTGTCGTCGATTTGTTTATTTCTATTTCGAAGTAACTTACAACTTGAATAAAACCACAAATAGTCCTTTTCTCCATATACTTTTACCCGTTGAAAAAAACTGCAGTGCTTTGTAAAGTCTCGTTCAGCGCAGTACTTCGCAACTTGCAGAACTATGGTTTCCGTTTCTTCAGCTAAAAAATATTTGGTTAAATATTCTTCACCTAAATTATTGAGTTCTTCAAGTGTTGTTCCCAAATTCATCCTCCCCCATTCATTCATGTAACTAATCCCTCTAGGCTCTTCTCTCTTAAAGTTATGAATCATAACCGAGGCAGGCATTACCTCTCCAATATCATTAATATCATATAAAAAACTAGACAGATCACTTTCAATAGAATGCAATTGCCTTTGAATAGAAATTTTATCTAATTTTAAATAATGAGAACTCATTTATTCAATTTATTTTTATTTTTTTACACAAAAACATGTAATAATACAAATATAAAACAAAAGAACATACTAATGTTATCTTAATATTTTTTTATTAATGCCAAATGTTCCTGATTATATGCCCATAATAACCCATCAGGAGTTTCTAAAACACACCACAAATCAAACCCAAAAAATGGATCTACGGGGAGATTTAACAATAGTGTCCTTTTCTTTTTTAGACGGATTAATGTATTAAATTTTGGTGTTTTAGCATATTCTATTTTGTATTGGCACGCTGAACACTTAAACCTTACCTCTTTTTCATACTCTTCAACTCGAACATTTGATTTTCCACCTGATACAATAGCTTTTGCATTACACTTTGGACAAACAACCTCGATATAGCTAATAAAATCTTGAAATTGAAATCTGGAATTATATTCTGTCATTGGTACAGTTTTTAAATTGTTATCTACACAAATTTAATTTCAATACAACACAAAAAAAATACCCTTATGAGGGTATTTTTTATTGAAAAACGATGAATTTAGAATTTATATTCAAACGCTGCAAATACTCCGTTTAGTTTAAACTTTTCGTCATCCCAGTCTAAATTGTAGTTTAAGCTTGGTCCGGCTAATAAGTTGAATTTTTCAGCTACATTGTATTTAGCCAAAATAGGTACGCTAAGCATACTTGCATCTTTGATAGATAGATAGATAGATAGATAGATAGATAGATAGATAGATAGATAGATAGATACATACATACAAAACTTCTGGTTGAATATACCACTTTTCAGAAAACTGTATTTCGGCAAAACCACCCACAAAAAAACCAGTTTCAGATTCAGAAGCTTCGACTATTTCTCCAAAAAAAAAAGCCCTCGTCCATTTTTACCTTTACAGTTGCAAAACCAACTCCGGCTTTTGCTCCCCATTTAATTTCTTGTGCTTTTGCTCCCAAAACAGAAGCCAATACAAAAGTACTCAATAAAACTACTTTTTTTATAATTTAAAATTTATAGATTCTTATTTAATTCGATTAAAAGTTCTTGTTCCTTGATAAAACTGATTTCCGTCCGTGCTTAATTCCAGTGTTACATTTCCTTCATTTACCCATCTTCCATTTTCGTAATCATCATCGGTAAATCTCCACTGGTAAAAATCTGCACTCCATGTTTTTTCTCCTGTTTTTGTAATTCTATCATAAAAAGTATCACCTACTAATTTTTTAGGAAAATAAGCAGGCGCATGATCCAAATTATATATAATCGCCTTGCTTCCTTCTATCTTTAATTGATATTTTGAATTGCTGTGTTCCCAAATTCCTTCAATGGATTTTTTAGGTTCAGGCTCAGGGTTAGGATTTGGATTACCTGATTTTGACGTTCTTTCTAAAGTGATTTTACTTTTAAACGTTTTCATCTGACCGTTATCGTCTATATCATCATACTCTTCAACAGTTACAAACTGACTAGCTTCTGGATTAGGAGCATCAAAGGTAATAGATGGAACCGTATATCCTTCATAATCTTTTAGAGTCATTGTCACTTGCTTGTTTTTATAGCTCAATTTAGTGTATCCTATATCGCCATACGAATCGTGAGATATTCCATCTGCATCTGTACTAAAGGTATATACCTCTGTTGAATTATTGTAACTGTCTTCTACCGTCACTTTCCAATTGCCTTTGGGGTCAAAAAAGCCACTGTTATCAGATCCGGCTTCCTTGTTGTCATCACTGCTACTACAAGCCGTGAATGTTAGTCCTAAAAAAAGAACTAATCCTATGTTTTTTAAAAGTTTAAATGTTTTCATAATAAGATAAATTAAATTTTGCCTATTCTTTGCGTTTTTCGGCTTCGTCGCTTGTATTAGTTTTGTTTAAATTTTAGTTACCCAACTTGTATTGTTCCCATAAAACAGTAGTATAGCCCATTTCGGAAATTATGTGAGCATAGGTCACTCCAAAACTGTTTAACTCCGTAATTTCATATACTAATTCTTCAGTAAATGAAGTTTTAACTCCAATTTTTGATTTTGAACTATCTATCCATCTCCAACTGGCATATTCTATAGGTGTGTCTTCAAGAGTATATCGCGCATAAAGTTTTCCATTCGGATAAAACGCATAATACGTAAAGTCTCCGTCTTCTACATCTGTTTCATACTTTCCTTCATACCAATATATTACTCCAGATTTTTCCATTCTCCACCATTTTTGTGAATCTGCATTTAATACAGTGGCAGAATTGGATTTTACAGCGACATTTTCGTCATAACCAGTTAGGGTTATAAATCGTTGAGCTTCTGGTACAATTTCACCTTTAGGTACGTTTTCTAAAAGGTTAGAACCTTTTCCTCCTTTGTTGTCATCGCTACTGCTACAAGCAGTAGTTACAAGACCTAAAAAAAGAATCAATCCAATGTTTTTTAAAAGTTTAAATGTTTTCATAATAAATAGATTTAATAGTGCCTACTCTATACGGTTTTCGGCTTCGCCGTTAATTTTCAGTTTTCTTGATTTAAATAGGTTTAATCTACCAACCAAAACCCCTATATAATAAAGTGCACACTCACTATAAGGAGAACTGGCAGGGAACACTGTAAACGTATCACTTCTTCCATTCGAAGTAAAATAAGTATATGTGCCTACTTCTAATGATGTGGTAACCAAACCAGGTAAAAAGCATTCGTTTACAGGATTATATATAGCATTTGGATCTTTTTCTCCATTGATTACTGTTACATAGGTCACATATTTTGTAAACGTTCCTATAAATGAGCCTTTAATATAAACACTAACTCCAACCATCTTAGGGTCGCTTGTCCTAAAGGTAACATCTCGCTTCTCTTTATTGCCACCACCGTTGTTGTTTCCACTACCGGGATTCCATTCATTATCAAAAACATTACAGTCCATATCATACCATTGCTCTATCAATGATTTTGCAGCATCGTTTGCATCGGGGCAATTTTTTAATTTATTTAAATAGGCGAATGCGGCTTCTTTGACAGCATCACAATTGGCTCTTGTTGGATTAGCTGTAAAAGAGTCAATTTTGTTTTGATAACGATTTACGTCTTCCTGTGTGATGCAATCTCCTTTACTGTCATCGCTGCTACTGCAAGCTGTAACTATTAGTCCTAAAAAAAGAACTAATCCTATGTTTTTTAAAAGTTGAAATGTTTTCATAATTCTACATTTTAAACACTTGTTCCTATAAAGTTAAGTTCATCCGCAAACAGCCGTTTGCTTTTATCTCAAAAGTACCACTCCAGTTATACGACTGGCAGGTTGCCGTAAAAGAATAGGTTCCGGGAGAAAGCGTGTAATTGGCGTTACCTGAAGAGTTGCAATCATTGATTCCATTGCTGTAATAGCCAGTAATGCTTCGGGTTTGTCCGTTTACAGTTACCGTTATTGGTCCGCATTGATAATCATAACCAATCCAAAAGGAGATTTGCCCGTCAGAAGAACCACCACCGCCGTTGTTTCCGCCACCACCTGTACTTCCTGTATATTTTTTGAAATACATAGTTGTTTCAGCTCTTATACCTGCTGTTTCATAATATCCCCAAAGCGTCAGATTGCTGTCTGTTAATGTTTTTACCTGATTACCGTGTTCATCTCCCGGAAAAAAGATAATCATTTTGGATTTGTCAAATGTAAAAGGTGCCGCAATAGAGTTACCCGGTTCTTGCGCATAATACGTCCCGTCTCTGTCAAATCGATAGGTGATTTCTCCGTCGGCATAAGGAGTAGATTGGTCGTAAATTACCTGTCCTGCTTCATAAGCAATTTGATGCTTTTGATACATCGTCCAAGTAGTGTATAATTTGTCGGCAGTTCCGCTACCTGCGCCTCCTCCTCCTCCATAGTTGTCATCACTGCTTCCTGAACTGTCAGAATCACAACTGACCACTGTTAGTACAATCAATAATGTACACAAAACATTAAATAGATTTTTCATAACAATAAAAAGATTAATGGTTTTTACAAAATTAGGGGAGGAATAAATACCAAAAGATACCCATTAATGGGTATTTTTTGGTATACTTTATCAATATTTAAATTTTTGAAATAAAAAAAACAGTCCAAGAATGAACTGTTTTTTACACTAACTAACTCAATTTTTAAAATAAATCTTTTAGGTTATATTTATCTCCTTAAAGTTTTTTCAAAAAAGTTGCCGCAAATATAGGAGAATGAAAGGTATGAAAGAATACCCCTTTTGGGGTATTCTGTTAAATATACGTAACTATTTTGTTTTCTCTCTTCTCAGCTTATTTTAATCCGTAATATTTATTGACGGCTTCGGTGCGGTTATTTACATGAAGTTTATTATAAATATTCTTAATATGTTTTTTTATAGTTTCAATACTTACATTCAGTTTTCCTCCTATTTCTTTATATTGCTCTCCGTTAGATAAATGTTCTAATATTTCTTTTTCTCTTATCGTTAAACTAAAATTTTCTTGAATAGCGTTATAGCTTTGAAATGACATAATAACTTTTTTAGCAATGGTTGAACTCATGGGAGCACCTCCATTATAAAGATCTTGTAAAGCTTCTAATATTTTTTTGTTACTTTCGCCTTTCAATAAATAACCATCCGCACCATTTTGCAATGCTTTAAAAACCATTTCTTCACTGTCAAAAAAACTACAAACCATACACAAAGCATCCGGACGGTATTTTTTTATATGTCGGATAACATCTATACCTGAGCCATCGGGTAGATTTAAATCTATCCAAAAGATATCCGGATCAATGTCGTCAAATCCGCGATAAAATTTTTTTATTGTTTCATAAGTCTGCAGGCAACAAAATATATTAGAAAAATTGAGAAGCAATTTAATGGTATCTCTGTAATTTTTTTCATCTTCTAAAACTACTATTGAAATCTTCTCACTCATAATTAATTATATACATTTATTTAGCTGCAATTTGAAGAAAAAAAATAAAGTTTTCAATCCCTATTTTGGGGTATATTCTTAGAAAAAATCACACTTGTTCCTCCTGAGTCAGAATTTATTTCAAAATTACCCTCTATAACATCCATTCTAATCTTCATATTGTCAATTCCATTTTTAAAATCTTTGACATTATTTTTGTCAAATCCTTTACCATTATCCCTTATTTCCACTTTAAAAATATCATTATTGTAAGTAAATATCATCTGTACTTGAGATGCTTTCGCGTGTTTTAATATATTATTTATAGCTTCTTTTACACATAGAAAGAAGTTTTTACGTACATCGTCATCAATTTCCAATAAAGGAATATCAGAATCAATCTTTATCGTAGTTTTTATTTCAAAGCTCTCCATGATTTTTTCAGCATAGCTTTTGCAATACCATGTTAACTTTTCTAATGTATTATTTTCCTGATTGAGTGTCCAAATGATATCTCTGACTTTCTGAGTTACTTCAGTCTGCATTTCGAGTAATTTACGATGTCCTTCTTTTAAAAATGGATCATTTGTTTTATCAAAAATCATTTCACTTAATATTTTTATCCCCGAAAGACTAGAACCTAAATCATCGTGTACATCTCTTGAAATACGTTTTCTTTCTTCATAAACACCAAGCAATGTTTGTTTTTCTGCTTCTGTTTCTTGTTGCTTAATTCTATATTCATATTTTCTCTTATTACGTGCTCTTAATCTTAGGAAATAGACCGTAATTAGAATTGCTACAACTGCTAAGGCAGAACAAATGAACAACAACATATTTTTTTGTTTTGCATGTTGCAGTTTCAGAGCGTTTGTTCGTTTCTCAATCTGAATCTCAGTATGAAATTCTTCTATTTTCTGATTTTTTTCAATTGAAAATAAACTATCACCTATTTGCTTAAATTCTTTATAGAATTGTAATGCTTCCTTAAATTTGTGCTGTTCTGCATAAACCTCTGATAATATTTCAGTAGCAAAATACTGTCCTTTTAAAAATTCAGTTTGCTGAGATAATTCCAGTGCTTCCAAAGCAAACGTAGCCGCTCTGTCATACTGTTGAGTTTTTTTATATAATTTTGCTAAATCTATTATAGAAAGAGCAGCTTCTAAAGGATAATTCATTTCTTTTCTCCGTGCTAAACTCTGCAATAAATAACTTTCAGCTTCCTTGTATTTTTTTTGCTCAAAATATATACTACCTAACCTGTGTAAACAATAAGACACAACCAATTCATCTTTATGTGTTTGACCTATTACCTTTGATAATTCAAAATAATATAGTGCAGAAT
This sequence comes from Myroides indicus, assembly GCF_004364575.1. GTDB lineage: Bacteria > Bacteroidota > Bacteroidia > Flavobacteriales > Flavobacteriaceae > Flavobacterium > Flavobacterium indicum_A. The sequence continues at coordinate 109,879 of NZ_SOAG01000003.1, forward strand.
CTTTTTCTTTCATCAAATATTTAATCTCACCTATATCATAATAATTCCTTCCTATCCCCATACTATCATTAATTATCTGATAATTATCTGTAGACTCTCGGATATATTTTAATGCTTCATTATATTTTTTTTGATCGGAAAGGACAATCGCAATTCCACTTAAACCAAGTGCTTTTGTCGATTTATTGTCAATTTTAGTAGCTACTTCCAAAACTTCATTATAAGATTCTATTGCTTTGACATAATCTCCCAAATCATAATATACTTTTCCAAGATTAGAAAGTGTATAGTTCAACAATAAATTTTCTCCAATTTTCCTCCTTATTTCTGCACTTTTAATATAATTGCTTTCTGCTTGCTTATTTTTACGTTGTCGGGCAAAATTGTATCCTTGTAAATGATAAATCATAGCTACTCTTTTTAAATCTTCTTTAAAAATATCTAACAAAAAAAAGTTCAGATTTTCACAATCTTCAAATCGCATATTATCGCTATATTCATATGAAATATCCACCAGTTTTTTATATTCTTCTTCTGAAATTTCCCCAGTATTTTTAGAATACTTATTAATAATAGAGTCAACAGGTGTTTTTATTTCTAATTTATTAAAATTAGCTGCTATTGAAGTACTGCAAAAAAATATTATAAAAAAACAGTTTTTAAATAAAAAAGCATATAATTTCATCGTATAGTAAGGTTTATTTTAGCATAAAGGTATTAAAAAACAATTATATTGATTTATTTTGAATTTAACAAAAACATAACTTAATCATTTTTAAAACTTTTAATCATCTGCAAGTTTATAAAACATAATTATGTATTTTTGATTTGAACGCTTTATTAAATGAAAAAGAAACAAGAAAACAACAAAGTTTTACGACACCTAAAAGCTCGCCATCTTACTATGATTGCCATTGGAGGATGTATCGGCACAGGATTATTTATGGCAAGTGGTGAAGCTATACAACAAGCCGGACCGGGAGGTGCATTACTTTCCTATGCTGCCATAGGAATTATGGTTTATTTTTTAATGACTTCATTAGGAGAAATGGCTACTTATCTTCCTGTTTCAGGTTCTTTTAGTACATACGCATCTCGTTTTGTAGACCCTTCATTTGGTTTTGCATTGGGATGGAACTATTGGTTTAACTGGGTAATTACTGTCGCTGTCGACATTTCGATTGCTGCTTTGGTTATTTCTTATTGGGAGCCAATGAATTTTTTACCTACTTGGGGATGGAGTCTCCTTTTTTTCTTTATTATTTTCCTGTTAAATATGCTTTCTGTAAAAGCATACGGAGAATCTGAGTATTGGTTTGCTATTATAAAAGTGGTTACTGTAATAGTTTTTTTAGCGGTAGGTGTTCTGACTATATTCGGAATCTTAGGAGGAGAATATATTGGATTTAAAAACTTTAATATCGGTGATGCACCAATATTAGGAGAAACTTTTTCCGGTAAATTTTTATCTGTTTTAGGAGTATTTTTAATTGCTGGATTTTCTTTTCAAGGAACAGAACTTATCGGTATTACTGCAGGAGAATCAGAAAATCCTCAAAAGAATATCCCAAAAGCCATCAAACAGGTTTTTTGGAGAATTCTAATCTTTTACATTTTAGCTATTTTAGTAATCGGCTTAATTATTCCATATACAAGTCCGCAACTTTTAGGAGCTGACGTTACCCAAATCTCCAAATCACCTTTTACGCTTGTCTTTGAAAAAGCGCATTGGGCATTTGCTGCAGGTTTTATGAATGCTGTGATTTTAACCTCTATACTTTCTGCCGGAAACTCAGGAATGTATGCTTCAACTCGTATGCTTTATTCCATGGGAAAAGAAGGTATGGCGTATAAGTTTTTAGGAACAACAAACAAATACGGAGTACCGTTCTTCTCGTTACTGATAACAGCTTTGATTGTATTATTTTTTTTTACAATTCAATATTTTAACGAGAAGGCTGTTGACTTTATCCTTGCTGCTTCCGGATTAACTGGTTTTATAGCTTGGTTGGGAATTGCTGTTAGTCATTATCGCTTTCGATTAGCTTACAAGGCTCAAAAAAAAGATATGACAAAATTGATTTACAAAGCTAAATGGTTTCCTTTTGGTCCTATATTCGCTTTTATTCTTTGCTTATTAGTTATAATCGGGCAAGATACACAATTAATTTTCAAAGGTATCTGGGATTGGCAAGCTCTGCTAATAACTTACATGGGAATTCCATTCTTTTTCTTTTTTTACATTTATCACAAGATAAAATTTAAAACAAAAGTCATTCCTCTTAAAAAAGTAGATTTATCAAATGATCAGGTAATTTAAGAGCTATTTTATTTTTAACTGCGAAATCTATTCCAGATTTCATTCATTTGTTCAATACTTAAATCTGCAATGTTTTTTCCTGTTTTTTGAGCTTCTTGTTCAATAGACTGAAAACGCATTATAAATTTAGCATTAGTTTTACTCAACGCCTTATCCGGGTCAATTCCTGAAAATCGGGCATAATTAATCAGGGAAAATAACACATCCCCAAATTCTTCTTCCATTTTTTCAAGATCCTGCCTGGCTTCTTCTGTTTTAAATTCAGATAATTCTTCTTCTACTTTTGCCCAAACCTCTCTTTTTTCTGTCCAATCAAAGCCAACTCCTGCCGCTTTCTCCTGTATACGGTATGCTTTTATAATTGATGGAAGGCTATTTGGGACTCCTCCCAAAACAGATGTATTACCTTCTTTTATCTTTAATTTTTCCCAATTTTCTTTGACTTCTTTTTCGTTCTTTACACTCACATTTCCGTAAATATGGGGATGCCTGAAAATTAATTTTTCACAGATACCGTCTGCGACGGTTTTAATATCAAATAGATTTTGTTCGCTTCCGATTTTAGCGTAAAAAAGTATGTGCAACAATACATCGCCTAATTCTTTTTTGAGTTCCTCCGTATTTCGAGTATCAATACTATCTGCCAATTCAAAAACTTCTTCTATGGTAAGATTTCTTAAGGATTCAAAGGTTTGTTTTTTATCCCACGGACATTTTTCTCTCAAATCATCTAAAATATCTAAAAGCCTTTCTATAGCTTCTAATTGTTGTTTTCGGTTGTGCATATGATTTCGTTTTATACAAAAATAGCTCGTTTATCACGAGCCATTCTAAAAATATATAAATTTATTTTTAATTTTCTTCTGTTTTAACCTCTTCTGTTTCCAAAAAGGTATTTTCTATCATTCCCCTTTTTTGAAGAATATTGTACCAATTGATTACTTTTTTAATATCTGAAACATATACTCTTTCTTCATCATAATCAGGTAAAACTTCTTTAAAGTAAGCTACCAACTCCGGATTATTTACTTTATGAGATATAGCCTCTCCATGGTTTTCTTTAGTTGCTATATTTTTAAATACGTCAAATAATTTTACTTCTCCTTCATGAGTGTATATGGAAATCTCAGATAATAAACTTACGTTATTTTTTAATCCGACAGTACTTTTTTTACCATCTGCCAATGATTCCGCAATGAATCCTGTACGAGTTTGTACCAATAATTCGTATAACCCTGGTTTTCCGGAAATAGCTAAAACTTTATCTAAACTCATCTTTTCAATATTTTATTTTTAAGAGTCGCAAATATCTTAAATAGTTAATAATATACAATTTTTTATCTGCCTTTTTTAGTGGAAAATTTCATCTTATAATCAGTAAAAACTTTTCCTTCCATAATGTTGTTTAGTTTTTTAGAGATTAATTTCTTTTTTAGACTAGACAACTTATCTGTAAATAGTATTCCTTCAATATGATCATACTCATGTTGAATAACTCTGGCGGCTAATCCATCAATTACATCTACGCATTTATTAAAATTTTCATCGTAATACTCAATAGTTATTCTTTCTTTTCTGTACACTGTTTCGTGAATATCCGGGATACTCAAGCACCCCTCATTAAAGCCCCATTCTTCACCTTCTTCGTCCAAAATTTTAGCATTGATGAAAACTTTCTTAAATTGAGAAAGAACTTTCGATTCTTCTTCTGTATTTCCTTCTATATCTGAAAAAGGTGCACAGTCAACTACAAAAAGACGAATCGGCAGTCCTATTTGAGGAGCGGCTAACCCTACGCCATTTGCTGAATACATTGTTTCAAACATATTGTCTATCAGTCCTTTCAAATCTGGATAATCTTTGGATATTTCCTCTCCTACTTTTCTAAGTACCGGATCACCATACCCTACTACAGACAAAATCATATTTTTTATTTTATTCAAATTAATTAGAATGCAAAATTAGATAAATTATAGCAATAATAGGTATTTACTAATGTTTTTCAGCTTATTTTATGCTCATAAAACCATTTTTAATTCTTAAAGTTAAGAAAACTGTGGTTCTATTCTACAATATGTAACTAAAACTAAATTATAAACACCTGTATATCAACACAAATAGATATGGCACAAAAATTGGTTTTATATAACTACATTAATAAATTTCTCAAATCTCTTTTAAGATAATAAATCTTGTATTTATTATTTTTTTGAATTATCTAAAGATATAAAAACATTTCTGAGAATCAAATTAATGTATCCACATTTAAAGAAATACAACTATGAAGCTCCATCAATCAGAATATAGAGAAAAGACAAATAAAATCAGATTATTAAAAAATAAATTTGTTAGAAATATAACAGATGCTGCTTTAACAACCACCGATTATGCCATATTATTTAGTACACTATTACTGTTGTTCGGAGGTATATTTTTAGTTTACCAGCTTCAGCCCTATTTTGAAAAAATACATTTGGATAGAATGAAAACATTCTCAGGACAAATGTTGGCGTTTATTACTATATCACTGTTAATTGTACAAGTTGCTTTTTTAATTTATATTCTATATTTATATACAAAATATAAACCCATTAAATCTGTTTCAGATTATCTGTTACCTACCTGTACTATTATTGTACCCGCTTATAATGAAGGAGAACTGGTGTGGCAAACTTTGTTTAGTTTGACAGAAAGTAACTATCCTGCTGAAAAGTTACAGATAATTGCTATTGACGACGGAAGTAAGGACGACACATGGCAATGGATGAAAAGAGCAAAAGATCGATTGGGCAATCGATTACAGATTTTTCAACAACCTGAAAACATGGGAAAAAGGCACGCTTTATACAGAGGATTTAACTTGGGTATAGGAGAAATTTTTATTACTGTTGACAGCGATTCTGTTGTTAAGAAAGACACTCTTCGAAATTTAGTTAGTCCGTTTATTGTCAATAAAAAATGTGGAGCTGTGGGTGGAAACGTACAGGTTTTAAACAACAAAAAAGCCATAATCCCAAGAATGCTTAATGTAAGTTTTGTATTTAGTTTTGAGTTTATCCGATCTGCACAAAGTGTTATAGGCACCGTACTTTGTACACCTGGCGCCTTAGCTGCTTATCGAAGAGAAGCCGTGTTAAATTGCTTACCAGAATGGATCAGCCAAACTTTTATGGGACAACCTACGGATATTGGAGAAGACAGAGCAATGACTAATATGATTTTAAAACAAGGTTTTCATGTATTATTCCAACAAAATGCACATGTTTTAACTAATACACCCGAAAAATACAAAAATCTATATAAAATGTTTATCCGATGGGAGCGCAGTAACGTGCGCGAAAATATTATGATGAGCAAGTTTGCTTTTAGCAATTTTAGAGAAGGACCAAAAGCAGGTGCCAGAATATTGTTAATTAATCAATGGATAAAAGTTATTATGGCTTACCCTGCCACATTTTTAATGCTATACTTTATATTTACACATCCAATTTTATTTATTAGTTCTGCTTTGGTAAGTACTTTTATTTTTTCGAGTATTCAGGTATTATTTTATTCCAAAAAATATAACTTCCTTGAATCGTTTTGGGCATATCCATACAGTATTTTTTATATCTTTACTCTCTTTTGGATTACTCCTTACGCTATTGCAACAGCCAACAAAAGAGGTTGGCTAACTCGAGGATTACCTCAAAAATAAATTTGAAGACCCAATTTACACATAGCCAATAAAGAGGTAGTACTACTTTAAGTTACTGCCTCTTTATTTTTAAGTAAACTTTAAAAATCTTTATACCGCTCGCTAAAAATATTAGCCTTTTTATTTATCATATCAAAAGCTATAGGAATTCTACTGTATTTTCCATTCCAAAAACCTCCCTCCGATTCACTATTTGCACCATACTTTAGAATAAGAACAATTTGAAAATTAGGATTATCTTCCCCTTTGCGCATTAGCGGTTCACCCTGTTCATTCACTTCCATCCAATATTCAATCGGATAAACCGGTGTGCCATGCATTTGAAAAAAACCTTTATTGCCCTTGTTTAGTTTTACATAGGGTTCACCGTTACTGCTATCATATTTATAATGTCCAAGCATTTTTTGTAAAATATAAGTTGGGATATCTTTTGTCCCAAAATGCTCATTTGGACTGTCGTGAACATTTATAAACTTTTCAATATTCTGACTTTGCATAGTCCCCGAAATCATCAGTGCGAAAAAAGTTAAAATAATTATTTTCATAATTTTTTATTTTTGTGTTTAACAACTATTTGGAATTTAATATATACTTGATTTTATATTTAAATTTACTTAATTAACCATCTACTTGTCAATACCCATTTTGGGGTATTTTGAATCTATTTTTCTAGTTAGATTTCCTAAAAAAGATTTCTAACTTAATTTTTCATTTTTACTATGTAGCTATACAGTCTGTATAATTAATTAGACAATCCAAATTCGTTATAGTAACACAAAATTTAAAAGATATATTAAACCGTTCATATATTACTTTTATTTTCACTTAAATTATAGATTTACAAAAAATTGTCTTGTAAACATTATTCCAGACCTTATGTATCTTAAAAAATTAATTTCAATTCAAAGTTTAATCCTTGAAATTATCTTATCTTGCTACATCAAAAATCATGGGTAAACATGCTAAGCAAAGCTAGAAAATACACTGATAATTCGCACTTGGGAGATTCTTTAAAAATCACGATATCAGCAGTCATTCCTTTTTTGATATTAATGCCTTATGAAAAGTTTAGTTGGGCATTTGCTGCTGCCATTGGCGCCATGCTTACTGCTCTTTTAGATATTCCAAGTAGTGTAAAAGATAAAGTAAAAGGATTATTAGTTGGCTCAATTACTGTACCTGCTATTTCGCTAATTTTATCTTTTACATATCATCATTGGTATTTTTATCCTATTTTTATCTTTATTGTATTCTCCTTGGGAATGATTTCTGTTTACGGACATCGAGCCAATATGCTTTCTTTCATCGGTCTTCTCGCTACTAGCTTAGGATTAGCTCATAATTATTCTGGTGTAGAAATATGGATACACTGCCTGATGATGCTTTTTGGAGGATTGCTCTATTTAGTTGTTTCTCTATTTTTTTATTTTATAAGACCTAGACGTTATGGAATTCTTCAAACGTCTGAATGTATAAATCTAACGTCTGAATATTTAAAATACAGAGGGGATTTGTGGGCAAAAGAGGCTAATATTGAAAAAATAACAGCCGAGCAGCTCAGGATTCAGGTTAAACTTAATGAAGTTCATGAAAATCTACGAGAATATTTAATAAGAAATAAAGCTAATACAAAAAACTCCTCCAATAATCGCAGATTATTAGTAGCCTTCTCTACCTTGGTAGAAATTTTAGAAATAGCTGTTTCCTCTACTTTTGATCATAAAAAACTACATAAATTATTTAAAGATGAACCCCAAATTATTGGAACTTATCAAAAGCTTGCCTATCATTTCTCAAACACTATATCTGATATAGGACTAACACTCAACACAGGACTTAAATACCAATCTAAATACAATTTGAGTGAAGAATTAAATAATCTAAGAAAAGAATTATCTGATTTTGTACAAGAAAACCGATCTGAAAATACACTAGAAGCTATTTTATTATTTTCAAATGTTTTACATTATGCTGAAAATCAAATAAATAAAATACATATTTTAGAGAAAATTTTAATTGAAAAAACTTTTCAGACAAATGTTGAAGAGAGGTTTAAAGATTTAGAAAAATTTTTAACCCCTGTACACTACCGTTGGGAAACACTGAGAGAAAATCTTAATTTTTCATCTACTATTTTTCGTCACTCTTTAAGGCTGACGATAACTATCCTTATAGGACTTATTATCAGTAATTTTTTTAATCTCTTAAATGGTTATTGGATTTTATTAACGATAGTCGTAATCATGCGTCCGGGATATGGGTTAACTAAACAAAGATCCTTTGAAAGAGTTATTGGAACTGTAATTGGTGGATTACTCGCTTTTGCTTTGCTGTATTTTATTGACAATACAACAATTATAGCTTATCTGACCGTGTTTACGATGATTTTCGGATATTGGTTTTCCCACACTGACTATAAAATAGGAGTAACATTTATAACCATGTATGTTGTATTGATTTATGGAATATTAACACCCAATGTCATAGATTTATTAATCTACAGAATCATAGATACCTTGATTGGGGCACTGCTTGCTTTTTCTGCTAATTATCTTTTGTGGCCATCATGGGAATTTTTAAATGTAAATATACATTTGTCAAAAGCTATACAAGCAAATAAAAATTATGTAAAAGAAATAACATTACTCTACAATGAAAAAGGAGAGGTCAATCTACCCTATAAATTAGCACGAAAATATGCTTTTATTGAAGTTGGAAACTTAATGGCTTCTTTTCAGAGAATGATTCAAGAACCAAAATCAAAACAAAAATTCAGGACAGAAATATATGAATTAGCAGTACTAAACCATACTTTTTTATCAACAGCAGCATCTATTGGAATTTATGTCCAATCACATACTACTACTAAAGCATCCGAAGCTTTTAATGTAGTAATGGATTATTCAAATAAAAACCTAAATTTTGCCATACAACTCCTTGAAGATAAATTTGATATGAGTAATATATCTGATGAAGAAACAGAGAATTACAATATCAGCCTTTCTTATTTGAAAGGAATCAGAGAATACGAACTTAAAAAGACTTATTCAGACGATGAAAAAATAAAAAGCATGATGGAAGAGTCTGTCTTAGTTATCGAACAATTAATATGGTTATCAAGTTTATCTGAAAAAATTCTAAAAACTAGCCGCACCATTGCTGAGAAAAAACAGAATACAGAAGATACATATTTATTTAAAAATTTTACTAAAAAAATTCCTTTTGGAAGAGAATAAATTATTCAAACTAAATCTCTCTAAATCTAACCATCAACATAATCCTGTAAATATAAAAATCTATCTGTTAATTTTCCGTTTTTAGTGACAGTAGCCCTCTCTAAAATACCATCTTTGTCTCCGTTAAAAAAAGCAGGTAATATTTCCTCTACAAATATTGCTCCAAAACCTTCACTGGCATCCTTAGGCAGTTCGCACGGGAGGTTATCAATAGCCATAACCGTAATTGCTGCTGAATGGTTAAACTCTACCTCAACATGTTTTCCTGGATAATAGCCATAGAAAGGATCTGCGATAGTTGAAGCCCTCAACGTACTGTCTATCGGACCATGATCTACATCACAAGATATATCACCAATTACTTTAATTTGATTTTTTGAACTATTCAACATTTCTTGGGTTAAAATTTTAGGTGAACCCGCTTTAAAAAAATGGCCTGCAATAAAAATATCTGCTGTTTGCGAAAATCTTTCAAAATTACTTTCATATTGCTCAGGATATTGATAAAAATCAGCTTTTTCTGCGGGCTGTCCATCTTTACGTTTATAATAATCAGTTACTCCGATTTGAGTATATACCGGACAGTCATATTTTTGTTTAAGAAAGTGTTCAATAGACACCTTCTTTACTTTCATTCCATCTAAAATTTCCATCGCTCCTTTGGCTACTTTACCTGTTCCTGTTAAAACAACTTTGATAGGCGGAAAAAATTCTTTTTTTAGTTTAGCTATTAAATCTTCTTTATGCAATAATGTTTCTGCTTTAGGAAGATTAAATAATTCATATTTTATTGCAAAAGCTCTAAAAGTATTATAAGCCCCTACTATTCCAGCATATCTTCCAAATCCGATTAAACGATGATTATTTTCATCAACAAAAGCTTCATGATCCATTAAAGTAATGTTTTTTTCCAAACATGCTTTTAATAATTTTCTGTTGTACTCCTGTTTTTTTATTGTATGCGAGAAAAAAATATAAGTTTTGTTGGGAATAAGCGCATTTACAGGCACTTCTTTTACTCCTAATAATATATCACAATTACTTAAATCATTAGTAACATTAAAGCTTTCTGCTTTATATTGATCGTCTGAAAAAATTCGAATATCTGAAGATTCTACTACTGCTGCTAATTCAGGAAAAATATTTAAGGCTTTTTTTAATTGTTGAGGATCAAGTACAACTCTTCTGTCTGGCGGATTTTTTCTTTCTTTTATAATGCCTAATCTTATCATTAAATTTATTGTTTATCTTAGGTTAGTTTGAGTTTTCCAAATATACTGCTTTTCCTTCGTTACTGAAAACAATCCTTTTGATTAGTTTTATATAAGTTTGAAAGATTTTAAAAAAGTATTATTTTTGCAATAATTAATTCCTTAAAAGAAATAGGGGGTCGATCGGTTTTGACAGCAGGTGGAATTAGTTAGTAAGCATGTCGAGCGTTGTTATGCAGCTCGTAAATATCACGTAACAAACTTTTTAAACGGCGAAGAAAATTACGCTTTAGCTGCTTAATCTGAATTACAGTAAGATTTGCCTTTAGTTCTCACCAGGTGAGAAAGCTAAATTCTCCTTAAGAGCCTTGGTTTGTGGCACTTTGTTGAGGGGAACCGTAAAATAAACCTAGGAAGTTTAGTGTCTCGGACATCTTCCGAAATCTTAGAGGCTAAGTTAGCAGTGGTTGTTTCAAACCAAGCTGCTGATCGAAAATTCAAGTTGAAACTAAGCGTGTAGAAAGCTCTCTGATTGCTTGTTTGGACCCGAGTTCGATTCTCGGCGACTCCACAAAAAAAATAATAACCTACTAAATAACAGTAGGTTATTATTTTTTAGATTAGTTTTTGTATAGTTTTTAAAAATCGACTTTACTTTTCGAGTATATTTTATACCCAAAAACAACAATAAAAATCATCAGCAAAAGAGTTTCAGTCCAATCAAACTGTTTTTTATCTACATTTTTATTTTGCGACTGAACTTCTTTTTTACTGACTTCATCAATTTTTGATTCACTTTCAGTTTGCAAAACTTTATCTTTTAATTGTTCCTGATTAGTTTCTTTCTTTTCAGAATCAATCACAGGTTGCGAAATATCAACTCTACCATTCGGATGGATAGTTATATTGTCCGCTTTAAAATTAAGCTTGTAAATCAACTCCCAAATCGCATACGCTATTTGCCACATGATTTCATTTTCCATTTTTAGCTTTTCAAACTCTGCCTAATCCGCTAAGTATTGCTATATGATTGTAATAATTTATTCATCGGCATACATCTGTTTAAGCTTGTGATTCTCTTCTTCAAGCTCTTTTAAACGCTCCAATACTTGTTTTTTTCATATCTCCATACTTCTTTCTCCAGTAGTAAAAAGTACTCTTATCAATACCTAGTTCTCGAGAAATTTCACTTACTGATCTTCCCTGTCCATTTTCTTTGAGAGTCTTAATGATTTGGTTCTCACTAAAATTACTTGTTTCCATCTTTGACAGTCTTGTTTAAAGTTAATAATTTCGAATTAAAAACTGTCCTATTTTTGGGGAAGCCTGCCTACAATATTATACGAATCATCCAAGTGCTAAACCAATCAAGTTTAGATTTTATTTAGGAAAATTATCTTTTGTAAACCTTGTTACCTAAAGAGTTATTTTTATATCCAAATTCCTCTTTTTTGCTTATTTATTCTTATTTTTCCCGGACCTATAAGTAAAATGGCAACCGAAGCAATGAGAAATAGCAAATTTAGTTCTCCTTTAAGCCCACCTGTTGCAGGATTAAGTTCTAAACCCGTTGTTCCCAATACTAAAAAAAAAGTCATCAACATAGTAAAAGCTATTAGGAAACTTGAAATTCTTGTAGCTACGCCAAAGATTAGAAGTAATGGAGCAATAATTTCTGCTACAGGAACACCTATCCATAAAAAAGAAGGTAAGCTATTACTTTCTAACTGCTTAACAATAAAGTCATGACCATGAATTAGTTTGTGAATCCCGTGAAAAATCATCAACCCTCCCACTCCCACTCGCAATATAAATTTTCCAGCATCAGATGTAGTATTATTTCTCATTTTATTTCGTTTTAGACGGTCTTATTTCAATTTTACTTGGCAAAACACGAGGGTTCAACTTTAGTATATCTACCACTAGTTCTCCTATATCTTCGGGTTGTATTTTCCATGCATCCTTTTCTGATGGTTCATTATTGTTAAAATATGTAGAAACCGAACCTGGTAAAATAGTCGTTATCTTAATATCTGAATCTCTCAAGTCAAGCATTGCTGCCTGTGTAAAACCAACAACGCCAAACTTGCTGGCATTATATCCAGACGCGGTTGCAAAGAAGTTTATACCTGCTAAACTGGCAATACTTATAAAATACCCTTTTGTTTTTTTCAATTCTGCAATACTAGCTTTCAAAGTATAAAAAGTTCCAGTTAAATTAGTATCAATCATAGTATGCCAATCCTCAATTTTGAGATCTTCAACCGGTTTAAAAATACCTATACCTGCATTAGCAATAACAACATCTAATTGTCCGAAATGTTCAATAATTTTATTTATTGCATTTTGTTCATCATCAAAATTTTTCACATCAGATTGGATAGGCAATACATTATCTGAAGAGCCTAATGATTGAGCAATTTCTTTTGCCATTTCATAATTTCTTCCTGATAGGGCTATTCTATAATTATTTTGTAATAAAGCATATGCAATTCCTCTCCCTATTCCTTTTGTTCCGCCTGTTATATATGCTACTTTTTTAACTGATTTTTCCATCTTATTATTTATTTATACAATCCTCTAACATCTAAATTATTCAAAAACACCTTACAATTTAGGCAACTCTTTATTTGTCAACTAATTTAAAAGTAATTTTTAAATAAATTGGTCAAGCCTGATAAAAATTTTAATTTAGCGGACATTATAAAACCAGAATCTCAAAACATGAAAAAACGATCTTTAGTTTTCTTTTTGTTGGTTAGTAATTTATTATTTGCACAACGAAACTTAACAATAGCTGAAGCTACATACGGACAATTTTTACAATTTTCCCCAGAAAAATACAATCGTCCGAGCTGGAAAAATGATGATACCTTTACATTTATTACAAAAACGAACGATAGCCTTATTGCCAAAAGCAAAACAAACAATTGGGATTCTTACTTAATTTTAACTGCTGAGGAACTATATGCCAACTTAGAAAGCAATTTTAAAAATTCTTCATTTAACTTTACAACACTTCCTTCTGACTTGAAATGGATAAGCGATAATGAAATTTCGTTTTCTGTAACTGATAAAGCAAGCTCAAAAAAATATTTGATATACTACAATACCCAAGAACAAAAAGTAATAAACAGTTTCGTTTATAAAAGTAATGGGGCTGAAGAAACTGTATCTAGAAATAAAGATTTTGTGGCTTGGCTGGATGATAATAATATTATCATTACTGATAATAAAGGATCTAATATCGAGGTTACCAATGACCCTGTTTTAGATATAATAAATGGCAGTCATAATACACACCGGGAAGAATTTGGGATAGATAAAGGAATGTGGTGGAGTCCCAAACAAGATCAGCTTTTATATTACAGAAAAGACCAAAGTATGGTTACAAACTACCCTTTACCCCAATGGAGTAGCCGAGTTACAGCAATAAAAAACATAAAATATCCCATGACAGGAATGACTAATGAAAAAGTTTCTTTAGTTATTTTTGATGTTTACACCAATAAAAAAGTTACCTTACAAACAGGAGAACAAGACCAGTTTTTAACCATGGTAACCTGGGATCCTTCGGGAAATTATATTTATGTGGGTATTCTAAATAGAGAACAAAATCATTTAAAAGTAAATAAATATAATGCTGCTACTGGAATTTTTGAACAAACTTTGTTTGAAGAGAGTTCTAAAACTTATACAGAACCTTCACAAGGATTAGTATTTAACCCTGCTGACAGCAAAACATTCTTATATTTTTCAGATAACGAAGGATATAGACAAATGTACTTATACAATACAGAAGGCAAGTTAATTAAATCGCTGGGGCATGAAGATGTTATTGTTTCTGATTTTTTAGGTTTTGACAAAGAGGGTAAAAATGCTTTTTATATTGGTGTGACTAATCAAGGGCTAGACCGCCAGCTTTTTAAAGTAAATCTGAAAAAAGGGAAAACGGAACAAATAACCGAAATATCAGGTACACACACAATAGTTTTAAACAACAGTAAAACGCTTTTTGTCGATCAGTTTAACAATACTGAAACTCCTAATCAGACCAAATTAGTTAATCTAGAAAATAAAAAAGAAATAAAACTCATCAATGCTAAAAATCCGTATCAGGGAATAATTAATATGCCAAAAATGGATTTGATTACAATTACTGCCGAAGACGATAAAACTCCTTTAAACGGAAGAATTATTTATCCTTCTAATTTTGACGCAAATAAAAAATATCCGGTTATGGTTTATGTATATGGCGGCCCACATGCTCAGCTGATAACCAACTCATGGTTAGGAGGAGCTTCCTTATTTTTTCACTACATGGCTCAACAAGGTTATATAGTTTTCACTATTGACAACAGAGGAAGTTTTAACAGAGGACGAGATTTTGAGCATGTGATTCATAGACAATTAGGACAAATCGAAATGGCAGATCAATTAAAAGGAATAGAGTATTTAAAATCCCTTTCTTTTGTAAATTCTGAAAAAATTGGAGTGTATGGCTGGAGTTTTGGAGGCTTTATGACAACAACCTTATCCGTTCATCATCCCGAAATTTTTAAAGTAGGCGTTGCGGGAGGTCCAGTAATGGATTGGAAATATTATGAAATAATGTATGGTGAACGATATATGGATACACCTAAAGAAAATCAGGAAGGTTACGAAAAAACCAGTTTAATTAATAAAGCCGATAAATTAAAAAACAAATTGCTGATTATTCATGGAGCTCAAGATCCTGTAGTAGTTCAACAACATTCGATGGAGTTTATAGAAGCTTGTATCAAAGCTAACAAACAAGTAGATTATTTCTTATATCCAACACATGAACATAATGTAAGCGGAATCGATCGAGTACATTTAAACACTAAAATAGCCAATTACTTTTTTGACTTTTTAGCTGAGCCTGCAAAAAATTAAAAACTAAAATTATTAACGATATAAAAAGCCATCTGTCTTCAGATGGCTTTTTATATTAAATGAAAATTACACAAAAAAATTCGCATAATTTAATGTTTTTTTAACTTAAATTTGCTAATAAATAATTTATATGTACTTTCGTCACACCTAAAAATAAATCACTTTTTATACTCTATCAACTGGAATTTTTATAAATACTTTATTAAATGAAATCTATTTATATCATTATACTTTTTTTAATATCAATCAATATTTCGGCTCAAGAGATTATACTATTGGATACACTACACTTACAAGATAAAAAAAAATTAAAAGATAAATATAACGAACGTAAAAGCCTCTTTTTATCTCAACTCAATCATATTCACGATAAAAAAGAAGTAAAGGAAATTAAGGCTATTTTTGAAGAAAATTATAAAGATATCAACAATAAAATTGACAGGAATGAACTCATATTTGATTCTCCTTTAAATAATTACTTAAACGATCTCGGTGTATCTATCCAAAAAGAAAACCCTGAGATTCCTAAAAACATTTCTATACTTATATCTCGAGAATATAGTATAAATGCCTTTAATCGAGGTGAAGGAACAATTATAGTTAATAATTATTTGCTTAATGCTTTAGATCACGAAGATCAATTGGTTTATATTCTTTGCCACGAAATGGCACATCAAACTTTAAATCACGTACTTGAATCGGTAACAAAACATGTACAATCAAATAATTCTCTTGAGTTAAAAAAACAAACAAAACAATTAAAAAAACAGAAATATAACCAAAAAACCAAGGCAGAAAATCTATTGATGGAAATTGCTTATAAAAACTCTGCTATAAATAGAGCAAAAGAATTACAGGCAGATTCTTTGGGATATGTGTTTTATTCCAGATTAAATCGCGATCCCTATCAAGTAGTTAAAACACTTGAAATACTTAGAGACTCTGACAAAGAAGGAGATTCTATAACCATAAAAGATTACGAAAAGCTATTCACTTCTTTTAAGCTTCAAACTAAAGAACAATGGTTTAAAATGGAAAGTTTTGATCAGTATAATTATCAAAAAAACACAAAATTTAACACAGATTCTTTGAGCACGCATCCAAATTGTGATATTCGAATAGAAAAACTAGTTAACCATTCGCCAGAAATAAAAAAAACAATTCAACAACTTGCCCCTTCATCAGACACATTTTTAAAATGGCAAAAAAGCGCTGTATACCAAAATATTCAAAACGAATATTTTGCCAAGAATTATGGAAATAGTTTGTATGAAGCACTGAAACTTTATAATAGAAAACCCGACCCATTACTTAAAAAGTGGATTGGTTTAAACTTTATAAAATTGTATGAAGCCAAAAAAAGCTACGAACTAAACAAATATATAAGTCAGGTTAATATTGCAAAATACACGCATAGCTACAACCTCTTCAGCACTTTTATCTTCAATTTGACTCTTTCTGATTTAGAAACAATTTGTAAGAGTTTTAATTCATAATCACCTTTAAAAAACAATAATGAAAAAAGCAATTTTATTTTTAGTACTACTTCTCGGTATAACAGCACAAAGTCAGGTAGTTGATCTACAAGAACTATCTAACGGAGAACTTATACAATCACAGCCTTTATACAACAAGACACAAGATGATATCTATGGATATTTTTTTATTTTTAAAAAAGACAGGGTAGATAAAAAAGAGTTTTTATATGAATACACATTGTTAGACAAAAATCTAAACAAAGTGCTTTCCGGAAACTTTGTTGAAAAATTGGGAGATTACGGAAAATTTATTATAGTAAACGGAATTTACCGAGAGGGCTATATTACTTTCAAAATAGATGAAAAATTTGCAGAAATCGGCGTAAAAATTCGCACTAAATACAGAATTTTAGACATCAAAGAAAATACCATATCGGATGCGTTTGTTTTGTCAAAAGAACTTAAAAAGGTTTATAATGAACCGTCAAAATCGATTAAAGAAAGTACTGTATTTACGTTTTATCCAAACTCTTTTGGCTATCATTTACTTACTCCTTTAGAAAATAATGCGGAAAGTGGTATGTATGCTTTAATGCCAAAAGAAGGTGATAAAGAATCAAGAGTACGAGGAATTTCCTATTTTAATGAACAATTAAATCCTTTGTGGTCTTTTAGCTTTAATCAAAAAGGGAAAAGAAAACAATATGAGGAAGTTTTTTTCTTAAATAATAAAATTCATTCTAACATTTTAGTTGGCAGAAGATTGTATAATGGATCAGCAAATCAAAAATTAAGAGAAAAAGGAGAGATATTCAATACCTTTTTATTTTTCAATAAAGACACTGGAAAACTTATCAGCGAATTTTCTCCTTTCGGAAATAAAAAAGCAGATGAAACAGAAGTAAAAGATGTATCTAATATCAACATCTTTTTAGATTCAGATAAAAAAGTCACCTTTTTAAATCGCATAATGAGTTCTAAAGTAAAAAAGTTTACTTTGGATGAAGAAAAAATTATTGGATTCTCAAGATCAGAATATGATATTGCAACTGGAAAAGAATTGAGTCGACATATTTTTACATGGGACAAATTATCTGAACATCTTAATATTAATGAACACGGCTATATAAAAGAAAAAGGAGAGCCTAATAGTTATTTATATTTACACGATGTAATTTTAAAATCTGACGGAAATCTCATATTCATTACGGAACAATATAAAACTCTAACAGGCACTTTGCTTGTAGGCGGTTCGCAAGGTGTAAAAATAAGTGATATGATTCTTTTTGAAGTAGATAAAAATATGGCATTGGTAAAATTTCAAAAAATTGAAAAAGAAATAACCAATTATAGAGTTGGTATAAAAATGGACGGTACGACAGCCAACCAGTATGGAGCTTTTGATTATGCCGGATATCAAGATTTAAGAAACGATGATTTTTTAATCTATTATTACAACAAACAAAGACCGGAGAACGGAGGCAAAAAACAAAATACATTAGGTATAATTTCTTACATAGACGGAAACTTTACAGAACAAAAACTCCCTTTGAAATCAAAAGACGGAAGTGAGCTAGTGATAGTTCCTGCTAAAAAAGGATATATTATGATTGTCGAAAAATTTAAAGATAATACAAAGGGGCTTGAAATTCGTTTAGAAAAAGTAAATTAAAAATTAAAAAGCCTAACAGTTTTATTTTAAACTGTTAGGCTTTTTTACATTACTTTTCTGGTGGAGAATAAGGGAGTCGAACCCTTGACCTTTTGGCTGCCAGCCAAACGCTCTAGCCAACTGAGCTAATCCCCCATTTATTATACAGTGCGAATATACTACTTCATATTAAATATACAAAACCAAAATAGCAGAATTTATTTATGATACAAAACAGAGAAAAGCCAAGATTTATTTTTCTCTGTTTTGTATAAATTCACATCTATTTATTGCCTTTAGCATAATCTGCTAAAAACTGTGCCAAACCATTGTCTGTCAAAGGATGTTTTAGTAATCCTAAAATAGCAGACAAAGGACCGGTCATTACATCGGCACCAATTTTAGCACAATTTACAATATGCATAGTATGACGTACAGATGCAGCTAAAATCTCTGTTTCAAATCCGTAATTATCGTAAATCTGACGGATTTCTTCTATTAAAATCAAGCCATCCGTAGAAATATCATCAAGCCTTCCGATAAAAGGAGAAACGTAAGTCGCTCCTGCTTTAGCCGCTAATAATGCTTGTCCCGCAGAAAAAACTAAAGTAACGTTTGTTTTAATTCCTTTTGAGGAAAAATATTTACAAGCTTTGATTCCTTCCTGAGTCATAGGAAGTTTCACTACAATCTGCGAATTCAAAGCAGCCAACTCCTCTCCTTCTTTAATCATTCCGTCGTAGTCAACCGAAATCACTTCTGCACTTACATCACCGTCAACAATATTGCAGATGGCTTTATAGTGATTCAAAATATTTTCAGCCCCTGTAATTCCTTCTTTTGCCATTAAAGACGGATTGGTCGTAACTCCATCCAAAACTCCAAGAGATTGAGCTTCTTTTATTTGCTCTAAATTAGCGGTATCAATAAAAAATTTCATAATTATATAACTTAAAATGAATTATGTTTCTGTTCAAAAATACGACTTATATATTTGACTAATTATACTTTTTTAGCTTTTTATTTTGTAATGATTCATCAAAAGTTTTTCGTAAACTTTTCCAGGGAGAATCTTTTTGAGAAATAGAGAAAACTTTTGCAGTGGCTCACCAACCACGTATCTTACTTTAGGTCTTTTTATTTGCATAATTTTATATATGGCTTTTGCCATATCTGCTGGATCTCCTCCTTTATCAACATGCTTGTTCATCATATCTAATGACATTTGATAAACTTCTTTATAAGCAGAATCTTTTAAAACAGGTGAATGATAACGTCCTGCAGCTATATTAGTTGCAAAGTCCCCCGGAGCTACATTGGTAACTTCAATATTAAAAGGTTTGAGTTCCATTCTCAATGCCTCAGTAATCATCTCTAAAGCGCTTTTAGAAGATGAATATACCCCTCTGAAAGGCAATCCCATATAACCGGCAATAGAAGTAACATTTATTACTAACCCTGAATTTTGCCGACGCATTACTGGCAAAACAGCCTTTATTACTTCTATCGGTCCAAAAACATTAGTCTTAAAATTATTCAGGATCTCCTCTGTTGCAATTTCTTCTATTGCGCCGGTAATTCCCACACCAGCATTATTAATCAGTACATCAATCTTGTTTTCTTTTGCTAAAATTTCCTCAATTGCATTTTGTATACTTTGTGTGTCCCTGACATCTAATTTTACCAAAGTAAATTGAGAAGCAGTTACTTTTTGTGGATTACGACTTGTTCCGTAAACTCTATATCCTTTTAAGGTCAAAAACTCTCCAATGCACTTTCCTATTCCGGATGATCCTCCGGTTATTAAAACAACTTTACTCATTAATCACTCCTTATTTTAACAAAGATAATACTCTGTATGTTTTTAAGTTCAAAAATATTTTTAATTATTTAATATATTTGTCCACATAGTTTTACAATTTACATTAAAAATGATTAAGAAACATCTTATAGTATCCGGTTTTTGGGGAGTATTTCTTTTGCTGACAAGCTGTAAAACCCAACAAGATTCATTGCTTCCACCTGATAATCAAACCCCAACAACTTATTGGAAAAACATTCATGAAGATTCACTGGCAAAAAATCTTAACATACTGGCTTCTGCAGAGTTTGAAGGAAGAAGAACAGGGGAATTAGGACAAAAAAGAGCAGCTAATTTTATCGCCGAATATTATAAGCGTTTGGGAATATCGCATCCGAGAGGAACAGCGGATTATTTTCAGGAAATACCCGCATCATTTATGCGCAATGCCTCAATGAAGTTAAAAGATAGTGAAAACGTTTGGGCATATATTGAAGGAACCGAAAAACCTGATGAGATACTCATAATTTCAGCACATTACGATCACTTGGGAATTTTGCTGGATCAGATTTATTTTGGAGCTGATGACAATGCATCGGGAACTGTGGCACTTATGGAAATTGCCCGTATTTTTAAACAGATATATAACCAAGGTATAAAGCCAAAACGCTCTGTTTTATTTTTACATGTTTCTGGAGAAGAATTTGGTTTGTTTGGATCAAAATATTATGTTGAAAATCCTATTTTCTCTCTCAAAAATACAATTGCCAATCTAAACATTGATATGATAGGACGACGAAGTAAAGAATATACTAAACCCGATGATTACATCTTTTTAGTCGGATCAAAAAAACTAAGTGATGATCTACATTATTTATCAGAAAAAGCAAATATAGAGTCAGTAAATTTAAGTTTGGATTACAAGTTTGATCATGAAAATGATCCGCAACAAATTTATTACCGCTCAGATCACTATAACTTTGCCAAAAATAATATTCCTGTAATTTTTTACTATAACGGAACACATGAAGATTATCATCTGCCAACCGACACCCCAGATAAAATAGACTTTCCACTAATGAAAAAACGCGTACAACTCATTTTTGAAACTGCATGGAAACTGGTGAATGAGACTGAAAGACCTAAATTGAACTCCAAAACTAATTAATACGACTAGTCCTAAAATAGGTTGACAGTTATTACACAAAATTTATATCCGAAGATATCTTATTTCTTCAGATTTTTTTATACTTTATTTTAGGAATTTTCATATTAAGGACTTGGATACGATCTAAAAGTTATTGTAGAGAAACACTTTTTATTTACGTTTAAAAGTTCTAGTTCTCGGGTAGAATGACGTTTTTCTCTAGCTCCATAAAAGTGTAAGCTTCCCTAATAATCTACAAGTTTTAGATATGCTTATTCATTGTTTTTGGAGTCTGAGTATGTTGGGTATAATACTTTTTTTTTCATTGAAGTTCCAAATTGTTCATCTGATGTAATTTCTTTGTGTCCGTTTGTTCCTTGACGAATTTGATGGTTTCATAATAAGTTGATTGGGTGCCAACTTATTTCAGGACGAGACAATACAAACCAATAAAAGACAGCCTAATACTGTCCTTTATTGGTTTGGGTGACTAATGGGTCTCGAACCCACGACCTTCGGAACCACAATCCGACGCTCTAACCAACTGAGCTATAGTCACCGTTTAATTTTTTTCATACAATATTTGGGTGACTAATGGGTCTCGAACCCACGACCTTCGGAACCACAATCCGACGCTCTAACCAACTGAGCTATAGTCACCGTGTTTTTGTTAACGGATGCAAATATAAGGATATTTCCTATCCTGTCAAGACTTTTTATATAAAAAATTAAATCAAATCTTCTAAGCTATTGACCGCCAAATATCTTTCTGCTGTAAAACCTTCTGCAAAATCTTTATTTATCAATCGTCCTAAATCCTTTGCCCGATAAGTTATACTATCTAAGAAGTTTTTAGATGTTATAGGAGTTGAAGGTTCTGTAGAATTTTTATCATAAAACTGTGTTCCATAAGCTAATACTGATTCCACTTTTTTCTCAATATATCCAGTAACATCAACCACAAAATCAGGCTCTATATTTCTCCATTGAATATAGTGATATACTACTTTTGGGCGCCATTCTGTTTGAAGCTGTCCATTACAAACTGTTTCTATTTTTCTCAACCCTGATAAAAAGCAAGCATCAGAAACCAGTTTACTTCCTTTTCCGTGATCTATGTGTCTATCATCAATTGCATTGCACAATACGATCTCAGGTCTGTATTTCCTAATCATTTTAATGATTTCCAGTTGATGCTTTTCATCGTTTACAAAAAAACCATCTCTAAAGCCAAGATTTTCTCTGATCTGTACTCCCAATATTGTGGCAGCGGCACTTGCTTCCTCTTCTCTTATTTCTGCAGATCCGCGCGTACCGAGTTCACCTCTTGTCAGATCAACTATTCCTACTTTTTTACCTAGATCAATTTCCTTTGCAATAGTTGCTCCGCATCCTAACTCCACATCATCTGGATGGGCTCCAAAAGCTAATATATCTAATTTCATATTCTATTAATTATTTAATATTTGTTTCATTGTTGAGGACTTATTAACAGTTTCAATAAACTCACTTTCCGGATTACTGTCCTTCGTAACACCGCAGCCTACATAAATATTAATGTTATTTTCTTCAATTTCCATACATCGCAGATTAACATACAAATCACTTTCATCATTTGTATTTTGCTCAACATTACAGTTTAACTCTCCTAAATATCCGGCATAATATTTTCTATCATAACCTTCTTTCTGTATCAAAAAATCAAGAGCTATTTCTTTGGGCATACCGCAAACAGCGGGTGTTGGATGCAAGGCTTTAATAATTGATTTAAAATTATAAGTTGAAAGCACAACCTCAATATCTGTGCAAATATGCATTACTTTTGCAGCCTTTTTAGTATAAGGTTGAGAGGTCCATATTTTATCAGCAAAAGGCTGCAAGGTTTGAACTATAAAGTCTGTAACAAACTGCTGCTCTTCTTTTTCTTTACTCCCCCATTCTACTATTGGCATATCGTGAGTTAATTGTGTCCCTGCTAATGCCATAGTATATAGTTTTTCACCTTTTATTTGAAGCAATCGCTCTGGTGTAGCTCCCATCCAAAGACCTATTTCTGGATGATAAAAAACAGAGCAAAAAGCCGTAGGATATGTTTTTATAAGTTTTTTAAAGATAGAAACTATATTGTTTATCGGTGCATTTAGTGTTTCTTTTCTGGAAGGTACTACCTTAGCAAACAATCCGGAATTAATAGCCGTAATACATTTTTTAACTAATTGTTCAAATTGCGCCTTAGCTTCTAAATCGTTATTATGAAGTGAAAGCTCTGATAACTCTTGTTCTTCTTGTAAGACTTTCTCAATAAGTACTGTCGATTCTTTTAAAGGAATATATATCTGTTTTCCTTCACAAAAAGGAGCTAAAACGAATCCTTGTTCTGTAAAATCTTCCAAAAGATATAATTTCGTCGAATTTTGAAAAATTCCGACAATTGTATCTGAATTTGATTTTCTATAAACAGCAAAAGGCTTTCTTACGTTATAAAAATGAACTAAGTGTTTAAATACCCTCATACAATTACCTATCTATCACTATATTGGTTATTTTACAAATAGATATAAGTACATCATTTTCGTCAACAATTTTTATTTCCCAAAGGTGTAAAGTTCTTCCTCTATGCAGAAGCTTGGCTTTTCCGATAACATATCCTGATCGTTTACTTCTAACGTGATTAGCAGAAATTTCTATTCCTCTTATTTCTTGTTTACTGGAATCTATCAGCATTAATGAAGCTCCGCTTCCTAAGCTTTCTGCCAATGCAACTGATGCCCCCCCATGCAATAATCCCATAGGCTGATGGACTCTGGAGTTTACGGGCATTTTAGCTACTAAATAATCTGCTCCCGCATCAATATATTCTATTTCCAAAGTTTCCATAAGTGTATCTTTAGTTACTTTAGCATACATTTCAAGTATTTTGTCTTTATCAAAGTTTCTCTTATTCATTTCCTCTACAATTTGAGCAAAGTTAGGCGTATATATTTTTTTAACGACTTAAAATTAAAGTAAAATTACCTATGCATTCTTAAAAATATTATAATTATTCCTAATTCTTTCCAAGTAGGAATTTTTACTCTTTGGATTCGATTACCATTCCTTATTTTTTTAGTAATTTTAAGCCCTGATTTAATTGAGTTAGTAGCAGAGAATGGAAGATATTCAAAAAGAAATCCGCAATGCATATGACGTTATAAAAAGCGGAGGAATTATATTATATCCCACCGATACCGTATGGGGTATTGGATGTGATGCTAACAATGCCGAAGCAGTACAAAAAGTATACCGCCTGAAAAAAAGAGTAGAAACTAAAAGCATGATTGTTCTCGTGAATGAGAGAGTATTGCATTATGTATTTAAAAACATTCCCGAAGTAGCATGGGATATCATCGAATACAGCAATAAACCAACTACTCTTATCTTAGACAACCCTAAAAATGTTGCTCCAGAAATAATAGCATCAGACAAATCCCTAGGAGTCAGAATAGTACAGGAACCGTTTTGTTATGGTTTGATTGAAAGAATGAAATCGGCTTTGGTTTCAACCTCCGCCAATATAAGCGGACAACCGGCTCCAAAAAATTTCTCTGAGATTTCTGCTGAAATTATAGATGGAGTAGATTATGTTGTTAATCTAAAACAAAACGATTTTAAATCAGCAAAACCCTCTACTATTATTAAATTAAAAGAAAATGGAGAAGTAGCTATTATTCGAAAATAATAGTACTTACAATGCTATGGACGACAGAACAAAAATATATAAAGAAGCCCTCACACATCCAATCTTTGAAATTGTATCACAGGCAGCAAAAAATTTAGCTATAGACAGTTACGTCATCGGCGGTTTTGTTAGAGACTTTATATTAAACAGAAATTCTAAAAAAGATATTGATATTTTAGCTGTAGGAAATGGAATTGATTTAGCTTTAGAAGTATCGAAATTGATTCCAAATCATCCGCAAGTTCAGGTTTTCAAAAACTACGGTACTGCAATGCTCAGATACGATGATATAGACATTGAATTTGTGGGCGCCCGAAGAGAATCTTACCATTTTGAAAGCAGAAAACCTGTTGTGGAAAATGGCACATTAGAAGATGACCAAAACAGAAGAGATTTTACTATAAATGCCTTAGCTCTGTCTTTAAAATCTAAAGACTTTGGTCGTTTAATAGATCCTTTTAATGGAATAAAAGATTTAAATAATAAAATTATCCGCACGCCTTTAGATCCGGATATAACATATTCTGACGACCCCCTTCGCATGATGAGGGCAATCCGATTTGCTACTCAACTAGACTTTAAAATAGATGAGAAATCTCTGAATTCAATATCTAAAAATCACAAGAGACTTGAAATTATATCCGGAGAGCGTATTGTTGAAGAGCTGAATAAAATTTTAATGACTCCCACTCCCTCCAAAGGTTTTTTATTATTATACCAAACTGGCTTATTAAATTTGATTTTACCAGAACTAACTGCTTTAAATCAAGTAGAGGAGATTGAAGGGCACAAACACAAAAACAACTTTTATCATACTTTAGAAGTAGTAGATAATATATGCAAAACTTCTGATGATCTGTGGTTGAGATGGTCTGCGCTGCTCCACGACATAGGAAAAGCTCCTACCAAACGATTTTCAAAAAAACAAGGCTGGACTTTTCACGGACATGAGTTTTTAGGAGGCAAAATGGTTAAAAAAATTTTTATACGCTTACATATGCCTTTAAATCACAAAATGAAATTTGTACAAAAAATGGTCACCATGAGCTCACGTCCTATCGTTTTATCGCAAAAGGAAGTTACCGATTCCGCAGTGAGAAGACTGATTTTCGATGCCGGAGAAAATGTCGAGGATTTAATGACCTTATGTGAAGCTGATATAACTACAAAAAACCCTTCAAAATTTAAAAAATACCATAACAATTTTAAATTAGTCCGCCAGAAAATTATTGAAGTAGAAGCACGCGATCATATAAGAAACTTTCAGCCTCCGATTTCGGGAGAAGAAATTATGCAGATTTTTGGTTTGCCTCCTTGCCGAGAAATAGGCTCTATAAAAGAATCTATAAAAGAGGCAATTTTAGAAGGAATCATCTCTAATGATTACAATGCAGCTTACCAATTTATGCTTAAAAAAGCACAGGAAATGGGACTTGAAATTATCAATAAATAAAATAGATGTAATGAAAAACTATTTTTTACTTTTGGCTAAACTGTCTTTAATATCAGTTTACCTTGTTATTTTTGCAGGTGCTGCCGTAAGAATGACAGGCTCTGGTATGGGATGTCCTGACTGGCCTAAATGCTTCGGCTATTACATTCCTCCTACTGAAATTGAAACTATACAATGGCAACCTAACTGGGAATATCAAAAAGGACAGATGATAATTCACGATAATAGTTTGTGGAAAGCGAAAGAAAATTTCACGACAACAGGTATATATAATGAACTGCATTGGGAGAAATACACTAGACATGACTACGCCGAATTTAATCCAAAACATACCTGGACTGAATATATAAACAGACTCTGTGGCGCTTTATCTGGATTAATTTGTTTTTTAATGGCAATTGCATCGATAGGCTATTGGAAAACCCAAAAAGGTCTTGTTTTATCTTCCTGGCTGGTTGTTTTCTTAATGGGTTTTCAGGCATGGCTTGGAGCAACTGTGGTCTATTCTGTTCTAAATCCTCTAAAGATAACTATCCACATGGTTATGGCTTTGGTTATTGTTGCCTTAATTATTGGTATTATTAAAGCCGCTAAAAATAAAACTGAAATTAAAAAATACAATGGAAAATTCAGGATTCTTATCATAGTTTCTTTATTTTTCAGCCTTTTTCAGATTATTTCCGGCACTCAAGTGAGAGAATTCATTGATGAACAGGTTAATGCTGGTATTAACAACGAATATTTATGGTTAAATAACCCTACTTTAGATTTTTATATTCATCGTAGCTTTTCATTTGTAATTTTATTCATTAATATTTATTTATTTTATTTAAATCGTCATTTAAGATTAGGCTTCAATAAAATGAAATGGGTTATGTTGCTTCTAATTTTAAATATCCTAACAGGCGTTTTAATGTATTACATACACTTTCCCTTTGGATCACAAGCTGCTCATTTAGTTTTAGCAACCATTTTGTTTGGAATCCAGTTTCAATTAACGCTAGAAGCGCGAAAATGTTATTATAGCGGTAAGAGTACGGAAGATTGATTTTAAATATCCTTTAATTTGTTAAATACTAAAAAAGAGAGCATCTAGAAACTCTCTTTTTTATAGGTAATAATCTAAAAATACATTTTATTCCTAAGCTCTTTAACTTTTGGGTCATCCAAATAATCATCAAAAGACATATATCTGTCAATTAATCCGTTTGGTGTTAATTCTAAAATCCGAGTACCGACCGTCTGAGCAAACTCATGATCATGTGTAGTTAACAGTATGGTCCCTTTAAAGTTTTTTAAAGAATTATTGAAAGCTGTAATTGATTCTAAGTCTAAGTGATTTGTAGGTTCATCTAACATTAACACATTAGCTCGCAACATCATCATGCGAGAAAGCATACAACGTACTTTTTCCCCCCCCGATAAAACTCTTCCTGTTTTAAGTGCTTCTTCTCCCGAAAACAACATTTTACCTAAAAAACCTCTAATATAAACTTCGTCTCTTTCTTCTTCCGTTTTTGCCCACTGGCGCAACCAATCTACCAAGGTTAAATCATTCTCAAAAAATTCATGATTTTCTACAGGAAGATAAGAACGAATTGTTGTTATACCCCACTCAACTTTACCAGAATCTGGTTGTTTATTTTGATTTAAAATTTCATAAAAAGCTGTTGTTGCTCGCGAATCTTTTGAAATCACTACTATTTTATCTCCTTTAGCCACGTTTAAATCTACATCTTTAAACAAGACTTCTCCGTCAATTGATGCTGATAATTTTTCTATATTCAAAATTTGATCTCCAGCTTCTCTTTCCTGTTCAAAAATAATAGCAGGATATCTTCTTGATGAAGGCTTAATATCATCCAGTTTCAATTTTTCCAACATTTTTTTACGAGAAGTAGCTTGTTTTGATTTAGCTACGTTAGCACTGAAGCGTCTAATAAACTCTTCTAATTCTGCTTTTTTCTCCTCCGCTTTTTTATTCTGTTGAGCTCTTTGTTTGGATGCTAATTGACTAGACTCATACCAAAAAGTATAATTGCCCGAATAGTGGTGTATTTTTCCAAAATCTATATCTGAAACATGGGTGCACACGGCATCTAAAAAATGACGGTCATGAGATACAACTAAAACAGTATTTTCATAGTTTGCCAAAAAGTTCTCCAGCCAACCTATTGTCTCAAAATCAAGGTCGTTAGTAGGCTCATCCATAATCAGTACATCTGGATTTCCAAATAAAGCTTGCGCCAACAATACACGAACCTTTAATTTAGCATCCATTTCAGCCATTAACGTATAATGAAACTCTTCCTGTATTCCTAAATTAGATAACAAGGTTGCCGCATCAGACTCAGCATTCCACCCTCCCATTTCATCAAACTGAATTTGCAATTCCCCTATTCGATCTGCATTTTCATCTGTATAATTAAGATAAAGATCGTCCATCTCTTTCTTTATAGCATACAAATTTTTGTTTCCCATCATCACTGTTTCTAAAACTGTGAATTCATCAAACATATTGTGATTCTGGTTCAACACAGACATCCTTTTTCCCGGTTCTAAAGATACGTGACCTGAAGTTGGATCAACCTCTCCAGACAATATCTTCAAAAAAGTAGATTTTCCGGCGCCATTTGCACCAATAATCCCGTAGCAGTTCCCTTGTGTAAAGGTTACATTAACTTCATCAAATAATATTCGTTTGCCAAATTGAACTGACAGATTTGAAACTGTTAACATCTCTGTATTTTTGAATTAAATTGACTGCAAAATTAGTGATTTTATATTACAAATATAGTATTTGTAATTCGGAACTGTTCCATTTTACTTTTAACCATCTATTAACAAGATATACTGTCAGTAAAACTTATTTTTGCTATAAACGTCAACCAACCCTAGAATAAATATGTATTACACATAACAAAATGTATATTCAAATATTATATAAATATCTTTTTTTTTTAAGTATTTCCACAATTATCTTACTGGCTTCTTGTCAAAAAAAATTTGAGCCAAATGATTTTAGTGCTTACTTCCAAGGGGAAATTCAAAACCCCACCACTAATTATGTGTTATTCTGTAAGGATAACGAAATATTGGACACTTTATTTCTCAATAGTGAAAATAAATTTTCTAAAAAGTTTGATTCTCTTCCCTCAGGTATGTACATATACAAAATAGAGCCCGAATTTCAATATATTTACTTTGACAAAAATGACAGTTTAACAGTAAGGTTAAATGCAAATGACTTTGATCATTCAATCATTTTTTCAGGGAGAGGCTCTGAAAAGAATAACTTTCTTATGAATTTAAACGTAAAAAATATAGTAGATGAAAGTAACAAATATGAAAATTTCGATCAACCACTTAATATATTTTTAAGAAAATTAGATTCTACTCAAGCGATAAGAACTACTTATTACCTAAAAAGTAAAGCTATAATTGGATGGGATGAAAATTTTGACTTATATGCAAAAACAAAATTAGACCTTCACTTTTACTCTCAAAAAGAAGTATATCCATTAGCACACTATATCCGTACAGGAGAAAATGTAAAAACCCAGCTACCGAGTGATTACTATAACTTTAGAAAAAGAATTGATTTCAACAATGAAAATTTAACCAAATACTCTTCTTTTACAAGGTATTTATCTATCATGCTTAATTCAATTGTAAATGAATCTGAAGTAGAATTTGACAGCCAATCTAAATTTGATAAAAACATTGAAAAACTAAATATTGTTGATACTTTAATACAAAACCAAAAAGTAAAAAATGCTATACTAAACAATATTGCCTTCATATATTTACTAGAAGACCAAAATATATACAATAATGATAAATTTCTAACACGCTATTTTGAATTATCTACAGATAATGATCAACATAATGAAATATTACAAATACAAAAAGCTGTTCAAAATTTAAAGGATAAAAAAAAGCTTCCAAATGTTCCTCTTGTTGATACCAACAATAGGCGTGTAATTATTACTCAAATAATAAAAAAACCTACTTTAATATTTTTTTGGACTAAAAATGGTTTAGCACATGCAGAAGGTGCACATCGAAGAGCTATTAATTTATTGCAATCTAATCCAGATATTCAAATCATTTCTATATGTATTGACGGAGAGCAGGAAGATTGGAAAAAATTTATCTCTAAATTTAAACAACCTGGTTTAATAATGCTTAGAAGTTCTGATTTTAATATTATGAAAGACAAATGGATAATTACTAAAATTCAGCGAAGTATGATTTTGGATTCTGGTGGAAAAATTATAAATCCTTTTATAAACATTTTTGATAAAAATATTCAACAAATAATCAATAACAAAACAACTCAAAATTAGTTTTAAGATACTGTTCTAACACTATTACGCGTATTTTATTCCTTGCGTGAATCATTCTTATCGTAATCCAAGTGAGTATCTAACTCACCTTCTAGCACTTTTTAATTTCTAACTTTTGCAAGTCTTTTAGGAAGTTTTGAAGTTCATCTATAGTTTTAAACTGTTTGAAAAAATCATCCGAAAATAGGTCTTTTATTTTTATAAATATTGGATATATAAAAAAATTCTGCTTGGGTTAAAAACCAAGCAGAATTTTATAGTTATACAGTTTTTAGTAAAGTGCCGTTAAACACCACCTCTTATTTTTTACATAACTTTCAAAAGTTATTATTTCACTTCTTCATAATCTACATCTTGCGCGCCACCTGCATTATCAGGTCCTCCGGTTGTCTGATCTTGTTGTGTGCTTTCTCCTCCTTGTTGAGCCTCAGCTTGTGCTTTATACATTTCTTCAGAAGCTGCCTTCCAAGCTTCATTAATCTTATCTAAAGCAGGCTGAATAGTATCAACACTTTTTGTCTCATAAGCCTTTTTCAACTCATCTAAAGCACCTTCAATCGCAGATTTATTATTTGTCGATAATTTATCTCCAAACTCTTTTAATTGTTTCTCAGTTTGAAAAATCATAGTATCTGCTTCGTTGATTTTATCTGCAGATTCTTTGGCTTTTTTATCTGCATCTGCATTAGCTTCTGCTTCTTTTTTCATTCTTTCGATTTCTTCTTCTGTCAATCCTGATGAAGCTTCAATACGAATATCGTGTGATTTACCTGTTCCTTTATCTGTTGCAGATACTTTAATGATTCCATTCGCATCAATATCAAAAGTTACTTCAATTTGAGGCACGCCTCTTTGTGCAGGTGGAATACCATCTAAATGGAATCGACCAATTGTTTTATTATCATTTGCCATCGGTCTTTCTCCTTGTAATACGTGGATTTCAACTGACGGTTGGTTATCAGCAGCAGTAGAGAAAACCTGAGATTTTTTTGTAGGAATTGTTGTATTGGCTTCTATTAATTTAGTGAATACTCCTCCCATAGTTTCAATTCCTAAAGAAAGTGGTGTAACGTCTAGCAACAATACATCTTTAACATCGCCAGTTAATACTCCTCCTTGAATAGCAGCTCCAATAGCCACAACCTCATCTGGATTTACTCCTTTGTGTGGTTTTTTACCGAAGAATTTCTCTACTTCTTCTTGAATTCTTGGGATACGTGTTGATCCACCTACTAAGATTACTTCATCAATATCTGATTTTGACAATCCGGCATCTTTTAACGCTTTCTCACAAGGAATCATAGAACGACGCACTAAATCATCAGACAATTGTTCAAATTTAGCTCTTGTTAGCGTTTGTACTAAGTGTTTCGGTCCTGAAGCCGTAGCAGTGACATATGGCAAGTTAATCTCTGTTTGGGTTGCAGAAGACAACTCTACTTTCGCTTTTTCAGCTGCTTCTTTTAAACGTTGTAATGCCATGGCATCTTTGCGTAAATCTACACCTTCTGCACTGTTAAACTCATCTGCTAACCAGTTTATAATTACGTTATCAAAGTCATCTCCTCCTAAGTGCGTATCTCCATTTGTAGATAATACTTCAAATACTCCGTCTCCTAATTCTAGGATAGAGATATCAAATGTCCCTCCTCCTAAATCGTAAACTACTACTTTTTGATCTTTTCCTGTTTTATCTAATCCGTATGCTAATGCAGCCGCTGTTGGCTCGTTAATAATACGTCTTACTTTTAATCCTGCAATTTCACCTGCTTCTTTTGTTGCCTGACGTTGAGCGTCATTAAAGTATGCTGGTACAGTGATTACAGCTTCTGTTACTTCTTGTCCGAGGTAGTCTTCTGCTGTTTTTTTCATTTTTTGTAAAGTCATTGCAGAAATCTCCTGTGGAGTATATAAGCGTCCATCTATATCAACACGAGGTGTATCATTATCCCCTTTTAATATTTTATAAGGTACAACCTCAACTTCCTTCGCCGCTTCACTATACTTTTCGCCCATAAATCTTTTAATAGAAGAAATGGTTTTAGTAGGATTAGTTACAGCCTGACGTTTTGCAGGATCTCCTACTTTTATCTCACCACCTTCAACAAATGCTACTACAGAAGGGGTAGTTCTTTTCCCCTCTGCATTAGGAATTACTACCGGTTCATTCCCTTCCATTACTGAAACACAAGAATTTGTAGTTCCTAAATCAATACCGATTATTTTACTCATAATATTTTATAGTTTATTTTTTTATACTTATTTAATTATTGAGTTTCAAACTCGATTAACTATTAAACAATCTTTATGCCAAGCCTGTTTAAAGATTTTTTTTACAGTCATAAGCAATAAATGACCTAAAACAATGACAAAATGTCACTATTTTAAACATTCATTGCAGTATAAAATGCTATTCAGTCACGAGAGGATGACAAAAGATTAATATAAAAAGTTCTTGGTTATGTTTATTTAATTTTGCTGACAAAAAAAGCTGCCTTTTATTTCGGCAGCCTTTAATTTTTAGTCTTTTTTAAAGTACAGATAAACTTTCTCATTTTTGGAGGTTCGACTGTAATCGGACAACCTGTCCTCTATTCGTAAATAACCTGCTTGATAACCAATTTCTACATCTCCTGAATAATGAGTTTTTCTCACTATTTTATATTCTTTACCAGGATTTTCTTTTTTTTCTTCTTCTGTTAATAATACCTTATTATCATCCGTAATAACAGAAGCCATAATTCCAGCTTGTTTTAGCTTTGCATTTCGTAATATTCTTGGAAACTCAAATATCATTTCACAATCTTTATCCTTATCTTCTGCTCTTCTGTAGTTAAAATATGAAATAGAATCCAGTGCGACAGTTGCTTCTTTATAAATCATTATAAAATCATCTTTTTTACACAAGGTAGATTCAGTGATCAATCCAGTTTTTCTGTCGCCTATTTTATTTCCCGCATATGAGTACCTTCCACTTTCTAAATCTTGAAAACTTTTTAAAGGCGTGTATTCCTGTGAAAATACCGGGTCTATTTCTTCACCATTGTCATCACTTTTTGAGCAGCCAATAAACAAAGTAGAACATGCCAAAAACAATAAAATTTTTTTCATAATTATCTTTTATTTATTAATGTCTGATATTTTCAGACTTTTATTTCATTTTCAATTTTTCAGTTGGTATATCATTTTCGATTCCTTTCCAGTACGATTCAAAACCGAATTTTTCTAGTAATTTTCTCGAAGGAATATTCTCCGGATCTATTATAGCTATAATTTTAAAATCTGAAAACTTTTCCCTTGCTCCTTTTATCAGTTCAGCACAAATTAAAGTTCCAATTCCTTTTTGCCAAAACTCTTTTTTGAGGAGATAACCTATTTCCAAAGATCTTTCCAAATGCGTATTATAAACAATTTTGCAATCCCCTAGTAAAATATTTGTACTTGTTTCGAAGACCTTAAAATATCCTAACTGGGCATCGACAGAACTTTGTCTTAATATTGATAAAAATTTCTTGCCAGCTTCATCCTTATTTAATCCTTTGCCGGTAATATATTTCATTATTTCATCATCAGAAACCAGACTGAAATATTCCTCAAAATCTGTTGATTGATATTTTTCCAATCTGATTTCTGTCATAACTTATAAAATATAGTTTTATTACTTAATTAAACGTGTATGGCTCTGTTTTCTGTCGCTGCAAGTGCTGCCTCTTTTATAGCTTCTGCAAAAGTCGGATGAGCATGCGACATTCGAGCCAAATCTTCTGCTGAAGCTCTGTACTCCATGGCTACAACAGCTTCTGCAATCAGATCTGCTGAACGAGCGCCAATCATGTGGATTCCTAAAATTTCATCGGTATTCTTATCTGCTAATATTTTAACCAATCCATCGGTATCTGCACTTGCTCTGGCACGTCCTAATGCACGAAATGGGAAACTACCTACTTTATATTCTTTCCCTTCTGTTTTTAACTGTTCTTCTGTTTTTCCAACTCCTGCAACTTCTGGCCAGGTATATACCACACCAGGAATCAAATTATAATCTATATGAGGTTTTTGTCCTGCCAAAAACTCTGCAACTAAAACTCCTTCCTCTTCTGCTTTATGTGCCAACATAGCTCCTCTAACAACATCTCCTATAGCATAAATATTAGAGACTGTTGTCTGTAAATGTTCATTCACTTCAATCTGTCCTCTCTCAGTTAACTTTACACCTGCTTTTTCAATATTTAATCCCTGAGTGTATGGACGACGACCTACTGCAACCAAAGCGTAATCTCCTTCTAAAGTAACAATTTCTCCTTTTTTATTTTCAGCAGCAACTTTTACGCTATCACCTTCGCGTTCAACAGACTGAACCTTATGAGAAGTGTAAAACTTCATCCCTTGTTTTTTCAATACTTTAGTCAGTTCTTTAGACAAAGCTCCATCCATTCCCGGAATCACTCTGTCTGCATATTCCACCACTGAAACCTGGGCACCTAACCGAAGGTATACCTGTCCTAATTCCAAGCCGATGACTCCACCTCCAATAACAATCAGATGTTTTGGAACTTCTGATAGTTTTAAAGCTTCTGTTGAAGTAATAATCCGTTCTTTGTCTAGCTTAATAAAAGGCAAATTAGACGGCTTAGAACCAGTAGCAATAATTGTATTTTTTGCTTCAATTTTTTCTACAGACCCATCTTTTTTAGTGATATTAATTGTAGTTGTATTTTCAAAAGAGCCTACTCCTTCAAAAACTTCAATCTTATTTTTATCCATTAAAAATTTAACTCCAGCACAAGTTTGATCCACAACCGCTTGCTTGCGATCAATCATTTTTGCTAAATCAATTTTCATTCCGTTAACCTCAATTCCGTGATCAGCAAAATGAGCTATTTCTTCAACATGATGCGAAGATGCTAATAGTGCTTTTGAAGGAATACATCCAACATTAAGACAGGTTCCTCCTAATGTTGAATACTTCTCAATAATTGCTGTTTTAAATCCCAATTGTGCGCAACGAATTGCAGATACATATCCTCCAGGTCCAGAGCCTATTACAACTACATCAAATGAACTCATAGTATTTTATATTTTTATTATTTTATGTTTAAACAGCAAATTTACGATTTTAAACGAATTATATAATTTTTATCCCAAAAGTTTTACAGACAGATCTGTTACCTTTTCTTCAAACAAATTCTTTATATTTGGAAAAAACTAAATCACAACATTTTTATGAAAAATTTCAAACCAGCAAATAACATACAAGATTTGCAGTTTTTTGGAGAATTCGGCGGAGTAAATCCTTCTATTTCGGATTCTTCAACTTATACATTTATGGCTGCCAAAACTATGTTTGACACTTTTGAAGGAAATACAGACGGATGTTATTTGTATTCGCGTCACTCTAGTCCAAGTAATCTCTATCTCTCTGAAGCTCTTGCACAAATGGAAGGTACAGAATCAGCTAATACAACAGCTTCGGGAATGGGAGCAATAACTTCCACATTACTTCAAATTTGCAATGCCGGAGACCATATCATATCAAGCCGAACGATTTATGGCGGAACTTATGCATTTTTAAAAAATTTTACGCCAAAATTCAATGTTTCTACAACATTTGTAGACATTACTGATCTAAATTCGATTGAAAAAAGTATACAACCTAATACAAAAATTATTTATTGTGAGACCGTAAGTAATCCTCTTTTGGAAGTTGCAAATATTAGAGAAATTTCAAAAATTGCAAAAAAACATGGTTTGAAACTCGTTGTAGACAATACATTTTCTCCGCTTTCTGTATCACCAGCTCAATTAGGTGCTGATATTGTTATTCACAGTCTTACAAAATATATTAATGGAAGCAGTGATACTATAGGAGGTGTTATTTGTGCTGAAAACAGTTTTATAGAGAGCTTAAAAAGCGTTAATGATGGTGCCACTATGTTATTAGGTCCCACTATGGATAGTATCAGAGCTGCCGGAATTTTAAAAAATCTGAGAACGCTTCCTATCCGAATTCAGCAACACAGTAAAAATGCACTATATCTTGCCGAAAAACTGGAAGAGTCGGGAATCAAAACCGTTTATCCGGGATTGTCATCACACCCAAGCCATGAATTGTATAAATCAATGATAAATACTGAATTTGGATTTGGTGGTATGCTGACAATTGATGCAGGAAACCTTGAAAAAGCAAATGCTCTTATGGAGCTTATGCAAGAAAAAAATATTGGCTATCTCGCAGTCAGTTTAGGCTTTTACAAAACACTTTTCAGTGCTCCAGGGACTTCTACCTCTTCCGAAATTCCAATTGAAGAACAAAAAAGTATGGGACTTACTGATGGATTGGTTCGTATTTCTATCGGGTTAGATCACGATATTGAAAGAACGTATCAAAAAATGATGGAATGCATTAAGGAGTTAAATATTTTAAAATAAAAAGAGGTTTTTAAATAGCCTCTTTTTTCTAACAAATAACTTTTAAAGCCCCTTCTTTTACTTCAATTTGAAATGAGTTTGTTTTAAATTCATAAAATTCTCCATCTAACTGTAAACCATTCTTTTTCTGATCTAGAACTTCAACCTCAATTTTTTGGGTTTGAACATAATCAGTTTTCCTGAATGTTTCTGTTTTCTTTAATAATACATATAATCCAAACGTCAACTGTTTAATAAAGTTAATTTTTGGTACCATCACATAATCTAATAATCCGTCTGTTAAACTGGCTTTGGGCGTAAGTGTTATATTGTATCCCATTTCATTCGAATTAGAAATAAATAGCAATAGAGGATTTACTTCCTTAGATATACCGTTATAGGACACTTTCATTTTTTTAGTTCGATATTGCAAAGCAGAATTAAGTGCTGCTCTGATATAGGAAACAAGTTTGTGCTTACCTGATTTTTCGTAACTTTCTATAATAGTTGCATCAATTCCAAACCCCATATTGCTAAAAAAGTATTCTCCATTTACACTTCCTACATCCATTTTTAATATGCGACCTGTCTTAATTTTCAAAATTGCCTGCTCAATATCTTTAGGAATAGATAAATTTGAAGCCAACCCATTACCTGAACCTACCGGAATAATGCCAAAAAAAATATCTTTACCTACTATTTGTGTAGCTACCTCATGTATAGTACCATCCCCTCCGCATGCAACTACTATATCCGCGCCTGCTTCAATTGCGGATTCAGTTAAAGAGATTGCATGCTTTTTATATTTTGAAAAAGCTACCTTTAAATCATATTCTTCTTCCTGAAAAAAAGCTCTTAGATAATTATAATCAATATTGTGTTTCCCTTTTCCTGAAATAGGATTAATAATAAAATGTATTTTAGTCATAACTATTTTTACGCATTATAAAATGATATAAAAGATAATGCTATTTCTGTAATCCTATAAAAAAAGCTAACTAACTGTTAGCCTTTACTCATTTACAGGACCTTCCCATTCTGTAATTCCTCCTAACAAATTAAAGGTATTTTCAAAACCAATCTGTCCCATTAAAAGACAAGCTTGATTACTTCTTCCGCCAGCTTTACAATAAACGTAATAATTTTTATTTTTATCTAGTTTTTCCAATTCATCTAAAAACTCCTGCCCTTTATAAATATCTATGTTTATTGCGTTTGGTATTGATTTCTCTTCAACTTCCTCTTCTGTTCTAACATCTAATATGACAGCATTAGTATCGTTTTGATACTGTTCCCACCATTGTTCTTGCGATAAATTCATCATCTTATTTGAATGTTTTAGTTATAGTCTTCAAAGATAAAGTTATTCTACTTTAAGGGAAATATTTTATTCAAATAATTCCTATTTAAATTAGTTTGCTTTACTTTGTCAATAAAAAATGTCATCACATCATATTGTTAGAGACGATCAAGAACCTGCTTTAATTATAGCTAATGGCGAAGCTTGTAAGCAAGAGTTAATGAATCAATTATTAGAGTGGTCTCCTTTAGTTATTGTATTGGATTCCGCAATAGAAAGAGTCATCGATTTAGGTATTAAAATTGATGTGCTCATTGGTGATTTTGACAGAGGTTTTAATCCGGAAGATTATTTGGAAAAACAATATCCTTTAGAAATTGTCAGAGCCAGTGATCAAGTTTACACTGATTTAGAAAAAGCATTTCAATATCTTATACAAAGAAGCATTCCTGCAGTAAACGTTATTTGGGCTACCGGAAGACGCGCTGACCATACGATTACTAATATAGCCAGTATTGCTAAGTTTAAAGATGATTTAAAAATTGTTATTTACGATGATTATTCCAAAATATACCGTATCCCTAATTTGTTTAAAAAATGGTATGAAAAAGAAACTATTATTTCCTTAATCCCTGTAGGACAAGTCAACGGAATTACAACTGATAATTTAGTATATCCTTTGAATGAAGAATCTTTAATCTTAGGGCAACGAACAGGAAGCAGCAACTCTGTTCTCAACGATGGAATTGTTACCATCAGTTACAAAGAAGGTGATTTATTAATGATGGAATGTCACGATTAATTAAAACAAATAAAAAAAAACAGAGTTTAACAACTCTGTTTTTTTATTTAATTTTTTAAAGAATAAAATTAATTATTACCTAAAAATATTTGGAAACCTAAAGCTAAACCTAAACCATTTTGAGCAGTAGCATTTGCTTGATTTGATTTACTGTAATTATATCCTACAATAGCTTCTAAAGCCACATTACGACTAACGAAATGAGAATATCCGGCATTGATAGCAAAAGCAAATGATGTATCACTATCGCCCGCTACTTCAGCTCCCGAGATACCAATACTACCTTGTCCAAAAAATCTACCTGTTTCACTAGCTCCTTCCGGAAAATAATATCTTGCAAAAGGCATAACTTTATAATTCCAAATGTTATCTCCTCCTTTAACGGTTTGAAGTCCGGCACCTAATTCCAGACCTACAGCAATTCCGTCAGTGATAAAATATCCAGCTCGAGGTGAAAAGTTAATATTAAAACTTTCCTCTTCGAAACTATAACCTGTTGATCCTAAAGCTCCACCAACTATCCAGTTTCCTTTTTGAATTGGTGTAGTTCCTACTTTTTCTGATAACTTTGGTTTTTCAATTTTGGTTTGAGCATTAGATGTTAACATTCCACCTACTAATAATGCTGCTAATAACGTAACTTTTTTCATACTTTCATTTTTTAAATTTAATACAATTTAATATCAGCAAAAATCAAGCCTTTTTATGTTTTATATAAAAATATTTTCAGGATATTTTTGATTTATCTACTAATTCTTTTCTTAGTTCAACAAATTTTTTTCTACTCCCGACAAGTCCTTGAATTAAAAAATCCCTCGCTTTTTCGATTTCAATTTCCCTAAAATATTTAAACCAAACATCTGTCTGCAAGATTTCTTTGATTTTGGCAATGCGTTTTGCAGCATCAGCTGCATTCCACAAAACTGCCTCACTATCCTTTAGACAATACTTATGTACAAAAGTCACATCTTTTTTTTCTTTTTCTACAACAATAGCATACAGAGGTTCATTTTCATTATTGGGAAAAAAGCTGTCCCACGTGGCATAAGCTATATAATATTTCCCATTTTTTTTAGACTTAGATATAAATTTCCATCTACAATTTGCGGCTCTGCCCCAATGATCCGACAAACGAGCTACTCCTTTTTCATCAAAAAAATATTCGCTTCCTGATTTACTTTTATAGTCAGCAGTGCGCCCTTTTATAAAATCTCTTGAAATCTCTTGCCATTCACAATATGTATGCTTAAAAAAATTGTAGCGGTTATATTTTTTCATCTACAATATCAATTGATTTTCGTTCTCTACAATCTCTATCCCTTTTAGCTTCATTATTTTTTTAGCCTCTATCAACCCGGTATCTGTAATAGGTTTAGTTGCAAAATCTAAAAAATAAGTTCTAAAATCCAATTCTACAGCATCAACAGCACTGTAAAAGACACAAAAATCAGCCGCTAAACCGCATATATACAGTTCACTTACATTCTTATCCCTTAAATAACCAGCCAATCCAGTATTTCTGCGTTTTCCATTATCAAAAAATCCGCTATAAGAATCTATTTCTCTATCCAATCCTTTTCTAAAAATAGCAGAAATACAATTACTATTCCATTCTTTTGTAAACTCTGCGCCTTTCGTACCTGAAATACAGTGATCAGGCCATAAAACCTGATTTAAACCATTTAAATCAACAACATCAAATACTTTCTTGGCGGGATATTGAGATGCAAAACTTTTATGATTTTGCGGATGCCAATCCTGAGTCGCAATTATTAATTCAAATTTTTCCTGAATTCGATTTATGACTTCAATAATCTCATTTCCATTCGGCACTGCAAGCTTTCCTCCGGGAAGAAAATCATATTGTAAATCAACAACTAAAAGTGCTTTCATAATCAAGGTAAAAAAACTCGCCTTATACAAAGCGAGTCAATTTTTTTTAATTTTCAAATTCTTTTAATGTTTCAATAATAATGCGAACACAATCTAACAGTTGTTCTTCATTCATTACCAGAGGCGGAGCAAAACGAATAATGTTTCCGTGAGTTGGTTTTGCTAGCAAACCATTATCTCGTAATTTTAAACAAATATTCCAGGCAGTTTCACTTTCTTCACTGTCATTAATAACAATAGCATTCAGCAATCCTTTTCCTCTAACCAAATTACATATATTGCTAGTATCAATATATTTATTCAACTCGCTTCTAAACAATTGTCCTAATTTCTCTGCATTATCTGCCAGCTTTTCATCAATTACAACATCTAGTGCAGCCATAGCAATAGCCGCAGCCATTGGATTTCCTCCAAATGTAGAACCATGTTGTCCTGGTTTTATAACATTCATAATCTCGTCATTTGCCAAAACAGCTGAAATAGGATAAGCTCCTCCTGACAATGCCTTTCCCAACACTAAAATATCTGGTTTAACATTTTCATGATCTACTGCCAGCATTTTTCCGGTACGGGCAATTCCCGTTTGCACTTCATCCGCAATAAACAAAACATTATTTTGTTCACATAACAATTTAGCCTCAGCCAGATACCCTGCATCTGGTACATAAACGCCCGCCTCTCCCTGAATAGGTTCTACTAAAAAGCCTGCTATATTTTTATTGTTTTCCAAAATAGCTCTTAAAGCATCTGTATTATTATACTCCACTCTTATAAAGCCATCTGTATATGGTCCGTAATTTTGTCGGGCATCAGGATCATTTGAAAAAGAAATAATTGTTGTTGTACGACCGTGAAAATTATTTTCACATACAACTATCTGGGCTTGATTTTCAAATAAGCCCTTTTTTTCATAAGCCCATTTTCTGCAAAGCTTTAGTGCTGTTTCTACC
This sequence comes from Myroides indicus, assembly GCF_004364575.1. Lineage (GTDB taxonomy): Bacteria > Bacteroidota > Bacteroidia > Flavobacteriales > Flavobacteriaceae > Flavobacterium > Flavobacterium indicum_A. Next base: position 152,210 of record NZ_SOAG01000003.1, read on the forward strand.
GCTTCTGCACCTGAATTCATCGGCAAAATTTTATTAAACCCGAACAACTTGGTTATTTTTTCCTCATATTGCCCAAGCTTATCATTGTAAAAGGCTCTGGAAGTAAGCATTAACGTATTAGCCTGCTGATGCATTGCTTCGACTATTTTAGGATGACAATGCCCTTGATTTACGGCTGAATAAGCTGATAAAAAATCATAATATTTTTTCCCTTCAACATCCCATACATAAACCCCCTCTCCTTTAGATAAAACTACAGGAAGCGGATGATAATTATGAGCGCCATATTTATTTTCTAATTCTATTGCTTGCGCTGATGTGATTTTTTGTGACATTATTATTTTACTTTTTTCATTATTTCTTAATTCATGCAAGGTACAAAAAACTATACTTTTATCTCCACTAATTAAGAATGTTTTGATAAAATACTTAGCACAGTTTTATAAAAACAATAGTATTTTTGATAAACTCATCCTTTTTCGATTTTATTGCATAAAACATGCGGCTCTTAAAAATTGTATCAGTTATTAAAATCATGTATATTTGCACTTATTTTAATATTTTATGATGATAAAAATTACATTACCAGACGGTTCAGTGAAAGAGTTTGCTTCAGGCAGTACTCCTTTTGATGTGGCTAAATCCATTAGTGAAGGGTTAGCTCGAAATATAATTTCAGCAAACTTTAACGGAACAACCATTGAAACCACTACTCCTCTGACCCAAGATGGTAGTTTAATTTTATACACGTGGAATGATGCAGAAGGGAAAAAAGCATTTTGGCACTCCACTTCTCACGTCATGGCTCAAGCTTTACAGGAGCTTTATCCCGGAATCAAATTGACAATAGGACCTGCGATTGAAAATGGATTTTACTACGATGTAGATTTTGTAAATCACAAAGTCAGTGATGCTGATTTCAAAAAAATAGAAGATAAAGTTTTAGAAATAGCACGAGGCAAGCACGATTTTAAAATACGTTCCGCATCCAAAGCAGAAGCTTTAGAATTTTATAAAAAAGAAGAAAATCCGTATAAAGTAGAATTAATTGAAAATCTCGAAGACGGCACAATTACGTTTTGCGATCATGATAGCTTTACCGATTTATGCAGAGGCGGACACATTCCTAATACAGGAATAATCAAAGCTTTTAAAGTTTTATCCGTGGCAGGAGCCTATTGGAGAGGAGATGAAAAAAACAAACAATTAACACGCGTTTATGGTATCTCCTTTCCAAAACAAAAAGATTTAACAGAATATTTAGCTCTGATTGAAGAAGCTAAAAAACGTGATCATCGTAAATTAGGTAAAGAGCTGGATTTGTTTACTTTTTCTCAAAAAGTAGGACAAGGATTGCCTTTATGGCTTCCAAAAGGTGCTGCTTTAAGAGATCGATTAGAGCAATTTTTGCGTAAAGCACAGAAAAAAGCAGGGTATGAACAGGTGGTTACACCACACATCGGACAAAAAGAGTTATATGTAACCTCTGGGCATTATGCTAAATATGGAGCCGACAGTTTTCAGCCAATTCACACACCGGTTGAAGGTGAAGAATTTTTATTGAAGCCGATGAACTGCCCGCATCACTGCGAAATTTATAATGCAAAACCGTGGTCTTACAAAGATCTGCCGAAGCGGTTTGCTGAATTCGGAACAGTATACCGGTATGAGCAATCGGGTGAATTACACGGATTAACAAGAGTAAGAGGCTTTACCCAGGATGATGCACATATTTTTTGTACTCCCGATCAGTTGGATGAAGAATTTAAAAAGGTCATTGATCTTGTTTTATATGTATTTGGTTCTCTTGGATTTGAAAACTTTACTGCTCAAGTTTCGGTTCGTGACCTAAACAATCCTGATAAATATATCGGATCAGTTGAAAATTGGGAAAAAGCAGAGCAAGCCATCATAAATGCAGCAAAAGATAAAGGTTTAAACTATATAATTGAAAGCGGAGAAGCAGCTTTTTACGGACCTAAACTTGACTTTATGGTTAAAGATGCTTTGGGTAGAAGCTGGCAATTAGGAACCATACAGGTAGATTATAATCTGCCGGAACGTTTTGAACTTAGTTACAAAGGGTCAGATAATGAATTACACCGTCCGGTAATGATTCATAGAGCCCCATTTGGCTCTATGGAGCGTTTTATCGCTATTTTACTAGAACACACCGGTGGAAATTTCCCGCTTTGGCTGATGCCGGAACAAGCTATTATCTTGTCTCTGAGTGAGAAATATGAAAAATATGCGAAAAAAGTTTTAGATTTGCTAGAAAATAGCGAAATTCGCGCGTTGATTGACAACAGAAATGAAACTATCGGAAAAAAAATCCGAGAAGCTGAAGTTCAAAAACTTCCCTATATGCTGATTCTTGGTGAAGAGGAAGAGAAAAACGGCATGGTTTCTGTTAGAAAACACGGAGATTCCGGAAAATCAAACCAAACAATGAAAGTAGAAGATTTCATTGCAATAATTAATAACGAAATTAAAAACTCAACCAAACAATTTGGAGAGTAAAAAAATGTATAACCGCTTGATAAAACAAGCAAAAAACTTTTAAAGCCATAGCAATAAGACAAAAAAGAGGTTATAAACCTCGCGAAGAAAAAAAAGATGCGCATAGAATTAATAATGCCATTCGTGTTCCTGAAGTTCGACTTGTAGGAGATAATGTTGAAATTGGTGTATATAAGCTTGCAGACGCTATGCGTATTGCTGAAGCACAAGAATTAGATTTAGTGGAAATTTCACCCAATGCTGAACCACCCGTTTGTAAAGTAATCGATTATAAAAAATTCCTTTATGAACAGAAAAAGCGCGAAAAAATATTAAAAGCCAAATCTACACAAATCACCGTTAAAGAAATTCGCTTTGGTCCGCAAACAGATGAACACGACTATGAGTTTAAAAAGAAAAATGCTATAAAATTTTTAAATGAAGGATCAAAATTAAAAGCATTTGTATTTTTTAAAGGTCGTTCAATTATCTATAAAGATCAAGGGCAGATTTTATTGTTAAGACTAGCTCAGGATTTAGAAGAATATGGAAAAGTTGAATCTATGCCTGTATTAGAAGGAAAGCGTATGACTATGTTTATCGCTCCTAAAAAGAAAAAGTAACCCTTTTACAAGGAAAAAATATTATTAAGTAAGATAATCACTAATAACTAGGAAATTAAGATGCCTAAAATGAAAACAAAATCCAGTGCTAAAAAACGTTTTAAACTTACTGGTTCTGGAAAAATCAAAAGAAAGCACGCTTTCAAAAGTCACATTTTGACTAAAAAATCTAAAAAGCGTAAATTAGCTTTAACACATTCTACTTTAGTATCTAAAGCAGACGAAGCTAACATTAAAGATCAATTGAGATTAATCTAAAAATTGATCCGGTTAAAACTATTTAATAACCCTGGAGTGGTGCAATAAAATTTTGAGAAGAGTTTGAAAAAACCGCCCACTACAAAAAAATAAAAAAATATGGCAAGATCAGTAAACTCAGTAGCTTCAAGAGCAAGAAGAAAAAGAATCTTGAAGCAAGCCAAAGGTTACTTTGGAAGACGTAAAAATGTTTGGACAGTAGCTAAAAATGCGGTAGAAAAAGCAATGCAATATGCTTACCGCGACAGAAAGCAAAAAAAGAGAAATTTCCGTTCACTTTGGATTATGCGTATTAACGCAGGAGCCAGATTACACGGACTTAGCTATTCTCAGTTCATGGGTAAATTAAAAGCTAATAATATTGAATTGAACCGTAAAGTTCTTGCAGATTTAGCAATGAATCACCCAGAAGCTTTTGCAGCTATCGTAAACAAAGTAAAATAAAAACATTATTATTGTCTAATACGATTTTTCTTACTTAATATAAAAAAAGACCGTTAAATTGATAACGGTCTTTTTGATTTTGTATAAGAGGCAAAAGATTATTTAACTATTTATCCACAGTTAAAAGATTATTTTTTACTCTGTGATTAAAAGACTGGATATAAGCTTTCAGGAAACTTTCCATTTCTTTTACTTTTTCGGGTTCTGTATTTTTTAGATTAGTTTTAAGTTCGGGATCCTTTTTCCAGTTATATAGTCCCATAGTATTCTTTCCGTCAAAGGCAAGGTAATAATCCCCTTGTTCATAGTTATAAATATTGTCGAGATAATTTACTACAAAGTCATTTTCTGATTTATAAGATTTCCCATAACTAATTATTTGTGTAGTAATCTGTAAATAATCCATCAAACTAGGTAAAATATCAATCTGCTGAAAATTTTTCTCTACTTTTTTAACAGGAATTGATTCATCTCCGGGAGTTAAAAATAAAATCGGGATTCTAAATTTTCCTACATTGGTTTTCCAATGTTCTTCCTGTGGTTCGGATGATGTATGATCTGCGGTGATGATAAAAATAGTATTGTTGTACCAATCTTTTGTTTTGGCTGTTTCAAAAAACTTTTTGAGCGAATAATCTGTATAAGCAATAGATTCGTGGATATCTGCAACGCCTTTTGGAAATTTATTTTTGTACTTATTGGGTATGGTATAAGGGGCATGGGAAGAAATAGTAAAAAGAGTTGCAAAAAAAGGTTTGGAAAAATCATCTAGCCTTTTACTGAAAAACTGCATAAATTCTTCATCGAATATTCCCCATGAACCATCAAAAGCTTCCGGACCTTCGTATTCATTTTTGCCATAATATTCTTTAAATCCCGCAACATTAGCATACTGATCAAAGTTTTGACTGCCATTAAATGCTCCGTGAAAAAAAGCAGTATGATATCCATTACTATTCAGTATTTTAGGAAGCGGATATACATCGTTTAAGGCATAGCTTGAAGTAATGTAAGTTCTGTTCATTAAACTTGGAATACTTGAAATTGCAGAAGGTACAGCATCTATAGAAACTTTTCCGTTAGCAAAACCATTCTCAAAAAAATAACTGTTTAATGCAAGCGAATCCATAAAAGGTGTAAGTCCTCGGTGCATATTTTCTCGACCAAAGCTTTCTACAATAAGCAAAACGACATTTTTATTATTAATACTGTCATATTTAAAAGTCTGAACAGGGTTAAAAATAGTCAACAACTCTTCATCCTTAAAAAAATGCACATCTTCCAAAACTTCATTTTTTCCTGCTGTCTTCAGAACTGAAAAAGGAGTATTTAAAACTAAAGCTGTGTTTTTTAGCCCACCGTATTGAGCCGCATCTACTAATCTTAGAGGTTTAGGCTGAAAACCACCCCGTCCTAAAATAAGCATGACAGTAGCCAATAATAGGGCAAAAAATAAACCTCCGAATGAAAATCTACTGTAAATAATCTTATAGTTAATTTTGCGATATAACAGCCAAAATAGAATAAAAGAAAAAAACATAAATAGAGGAATCCACCAGTAGTTTACAATATACGATTTCAGTAAGCCCGGAAGTTCTTGCTCCATTCCAGAAGCAGTAATAAAAGCGTAGGTACTCCGTCTTCCTATAAATTTAAAATACTCATAATCCACATAATTTAAACATAAGATAATGATATTTGTTATAAAAAAACTATAATAAAGAAACTTTTGATATCCTTTTTGAGTTTGAAAATTACCAGGAACCAAATGTAAAAGAGCAAATAAAATATTGACATAGCCTAAAGCAGATAAATCAAAACGCACTCCTCCCAAAAAAGTTTTAAAACTCCATGTATCCAGTAAATGTGAATTATAAAAATAAAAACCAACTCTGCATAATTGGTAAAATAAAAAGACAAGCAAAAATCTCTTTAAAAACAAGAGGAGATTTTGTGAGTAAATCTTCTTCATATAAAGTTTTGATTAATAAGGATAAAATAAAAAACAGAATTTTTAATTCTGTTTTTTGTTTTTTACAGATTATACAGCCACATTATGTTCTCTTAATGCATCGTTTAAAGAGGTTTTTTTGTCTGTAGATTCTTTTCTTTTTCCTATAATCAGAGCACAAGGAACTTGATATTCTCCTGCAGGAAATTTTTTAGTATAACTTCCAGGGATAACTACACTTCTGGAAGGTACTCTGCCCTTAAGTTCTATAGGTTTGTCGCCTGTAACATCAATAATTTTAGTAGATGCAGTTAAAACAACATTTGCTCCTAAAACAGCCTCTTTTTCTACATGAACTCCTTCTACCACAATACAGCGTGAACCAACAAAAACATTGTCTTCAATAATTACAGGAGCTGCTTGCAGAGGTTCCAAAACTCCCCCTATTCCAACTCCTCCTGATAAATGAACATTTTTTCCAATTTGCGCACATGAGCCAACTGTTGCCCAGGTATCTACCATAGTTCCTTCATCAACATAAGCTCCTATATTTACATAAGAAGGCATTAGAATAACTCCTGAAGAAATATAAGCACCATGACGAGCAACTGCATTAGGAACAACGCGAACACCTTTTTCTGCATAATTTTTCTTTAAAGGCATTTTATCGTGATATTCAAAAATTCCAATTTCCTGCGTTTCCATCTTTTGAATAGGAAAATACATAACTACGGCTTTTTTTATCCATTCGTTTACTTTCCATCCATTTTCTGTTGGTTCTGCAACACGCAATTTCCCTGAGTCAATCAGTTCTATAATTTCGCGAATAGCTGATTGAGTATTGCTTTTTTGAAGTAAAGAACGGTCGTTCCACGCTTTTTCAATAGTTTCTTGTAAATTATTCATTCCTATGAATTAATATAAATTAGTTATTTGTTTATTTAAGGATAGCTTCAAACATGACTTTGCAGACAAATATATGAAAAAGTTATTTAGATAATAGTTCGCTTATAACAAATATAAAAGCACAGGATTCTTTACTAAAAGTATATATTCAAAAGCCAATAAGAATAAAAAAGCTATCCTCTGAGGAGAATAACTTTTTTATGAAAGCAAGCGATAGCAACATTATATTTTAAAAATATCTCGAAGAACTCGATACTCTTTTCGAGAAAAACAAATCGTAAAGCAGAATAAACTCATGCGATCCCTTGGCTTCTCTTCGGATATCCGAAGTGATGTAATCATAGGCATAACCGATTCTAAGGCTCTTGGTAATCCTGTAATTCAGCATACCGCCTATGGCGTCATCTTTTCGGTAAGTTATTCCGCCTTCCAACTTATTGGCATACATCGCATTTAAGCTAACATCAAATGACATCGGTGCATTAAAACCGTATTTAACCATTGCCGAAGGTTTTAGCTTCCAGTCTCTGTC
>NZ_SOAG01000004.1 GCF_004364575.1 Myroides indicus
GGTGTAGTAAACACTCCGCAAGCTGTTTTAAATATATAAGGTCCGGACCACTCTCCGTATTTTCCGTTTCCACAACCAGTACGAACGTAAAACTCGTACACCGTATTATGCTTTAAATTGTCTCCATTCTTGTCTTTAGTTACAACAACTTCTTTATTTTTAGCTGTTGTTGTTTTAGTAACAGAAATTGGTATAGGTCCGCCCGCTTTCTGCACAACATATTCCCAGTCAGAACCAAAGTCATCCTGCCAATAAATAGTTGCTTTATTTTCCTTTTCATCTTTACTGCCAAGCTCAACCGGTTCAGGACAGTCTATTTCTTCAAAAAAGACATTGTCTATATATAAATAAGTTCCTGTATCAGGAGTAGTCACATGCCATCCAATATTGATATCTCCGCTTTCTCCTCCTATAATGATTTTTTGTTCATCCCAACTAGGATTACTATATCCAGCTTTTGCCAATAATACTTTTTTAAATTCAGAAAGATTCGTTCCATTATTGGAAAGCAAAACTTCAAAATCGGTCTTATAACTAATATCCGTTTTATAGTGGTATTTCAGTCTGTAATATTTAGCAGCATTTAATTTAAAAACAGGAGATATCAACCAGTCATCGTGTGGACTTTTTGACATATCATTTTGATATCCATAAAAATACATCATTTGATCACCTTCATATACATCATAATCAAATATTTTCCAAATATTATCTCCATTATTAATCACATCCTTATTATTGTCTACTATAATCCAACAACTCAATGTTGTGGAAGTTTTATTAAACCCTTCCCAAAAAGGTAGAGGCTGCACATCACATGGAGTTTTAAATGCAAATGGTCCTACCCAGCCACTGTTTTTTCCCGATCCGCAAGTAGAGCGAACCCAAAACTCATACTCTGTATCAGGCTCTAAATTTCCGCTGCCTGTGCCATTAGTTCGTGTTGCGGTTACTGGTTTACTGGTCACTAAAGTACCGCTGCCCGTGGGTTTTCCGCTTCCTGCCGCCTGAACATAGGTCTCCCACTGAGAATTTTCGGTATCCGTCCAGTTAAACTTAGCCTTGTCAATCTCCAGATCCCTAATTGTTATATCGTCTTCCGGACCGATACAATCAATTTTTTCAAGCTTAATATCATCAAGATATACATAAGTGCGATTACTATTACCTGACATTACATGCCATCCTATGTTGGCATCTCCATCTACCCCAGTAATGTATAATATCTTTTTTTCATAGTTTTCATTCTTATAAGCTTTCGATGCTAGTAAAGTAGTTGTAAACTGACTTGGATCTGTTCCTTTAGTTGACAACTTTACCTCAAAATTATTCTCATAAGATTCATTGGTTCTGTAATAATAAGTCAGTTGGTAAATATCTGTATTTTTCATCTGAATTACGGGTGATATCAACCAATCATCGTATGTTTTATTAAGCCCTCCATAAAAGCGCTGGCTGTAAGTTCCCCCATATGCATGTGCAGAACTACTGTAAAGTCCCCATGTATTTAATATTGTTGTAGTACCTTCTGAATCACCATGGACATCTATAATAGTCCAGCAATCCAACGTAGTAGAATTGGTTTCAAAAGTTTCTATAAACGGCAAATTAACTGCTGAACACTCTGTTTTAAAAACAAAAGGACCTATCCAATCGCCAAATGTTCCATCTATACACTTGGCACGAACATAAAATTCATATTCTTTATTAGGGTTTAAATTAGCTCCGCTATTTGTTTTAATTACTGTTACCTCATTAGTTGTTGTAGATATACCTACATTATTTGGATATCCTCCATCTGCTTCCTGAACAACATATTCCCAACTCGTATTCAAATCATCCTCCCATAAAATAGTAGCCTTGTTAGACTCAATATCTTTTACATCTAAATTTACCCCCTCCATACAATTTGCTATAACAATTCTAACATTGTCTAAATATAATACTGTTGAAGATAAAGGAGTAGTTACCTGCCAAGCAAGATTAATATTCCCTGAAATTCCTTTTATAAATAACGCCTCTGTTTCCCAAGTAGTACTACTATGTCCTTTCTTGTTAAGAAGTGTTGTTGAGAAATCACTTTTAGCAATTCCTCCTTTGGATAATAGTACTTTGAACTCATTACCAACAGAAAATGCCGATGTTTTATAATCATAAGTCAGTTTATAAACTTTAGTTGAATCTAGCGTGATTACGGGCGATATCAACCAGTCATCATGAGGAGCATAATTAGAAAGTGACGAAAAACGTATGCTTTGATCTCCCTCGCTAAATGATGTATCATACGTATGCCATATATTACTTGTAGCAGTTGGAATTCCCCCATTAGGATTAGTATATATTGTCCAACAATCTAACGTTTTTGAATCCGTATTAAAACCCTCCCAAAAAGGAATAACAAAAGGAGTACATTGTGTATTATCATCAGTAACTATATCACGTATTTCCATTTTATATTCTTCAATATAATCAGCAAATAGCATAGTGCTTTCAAATCTACAACATGACAATAAGCATAAATCTGAAAGATGAGAACTCAAATCCCGATTTCTTTTAGAAGTTGCCTGCATAATAATAGAACTAAGCAGCAACAAAGTAAACCATAAAACATATTTTTTTTTCATAATTTATTGTTTTTTATTATTAATCATTTTTTTGAGCAACATTTATAAATATGAAAAGTTTAATTATTGTTATTAATTTCAAGATACTCTCCTTTATTTTCATAGCTCCTTCTTTACTGTTATAATCTATTCAATCCTATCCTACTTTTTAATCATCAAGAAACATTACAGGAATCAAAGCTGCTCTTTTTGATATTATCGTCACTTATAGCTCCATAAATTGAACTAGTCTCAATAAGCAGGATATTTAACTTTAAACTTTTCTATTTTTGTCAACTATACTTGATATTATAAAAACAACTTTACTCTACAATTAAAGATCTTTCAAAGTAGTATTGATTTTTCTCTCCATCATTTTATAATCCTCACAAATGCGGAGTGAAGCTTCACTAGTTCTCTCACCTCTTAATGATTGCCCAATAAACTGTGGAGTAAATCCATACTTTTCAATTAATTTCCTAATAATTGCGGGGTTATAAGTTTTATACGCTGCTTTTTTTCTATTTTTGTCCATTGTTTAAATTGTTTCAATTTATCCAGCACTATATTTCTATGGCACAATATATAAACAAATGATGTTATAATCAACAAATGATGTCTAATTTTCTAAATATTAACAAAAGAATACTCTATATTATTGACAATATATGTAATGGAAGTCAAAAAAAATTCGCAGAACGCATAGGTTTTGCTCCTCAGGTTATAAACAATATTATATCAGGAAGGCAAAGCAAACCTAGCTTTGATGTTTTAAACGCAATAATAACATCTTTTGTTGATTTAAATCCAGAATGGCTTTTAACAGGCAAAGGAAGTTTTTTAAGAGATTATACAAATTTTGAATTTCAATTTCAGTCAGCTAGTTCTGATCAATTCTTAATACCTTTACTCGGAAATATCGATTCTAACCAACCAGACACAAAAAAATTTTCCTCTGATCAGCTTTATATTAATACTCAAATTCATTTTCCAGAAGCTACCTCCGCCCTTCAATACAATCATCAAAATATGTTAGAATTTCCTAAAGGAAGTATTATTATTTTAAAAGAAGTTTTAGATAAAGATTTAATTGTATGGGGCAATAATTATTGTATAGAAACTTCTGAATACAGAATTATTAAAAAGATACAAAAATCAGATAAAACAGATCATATTTTAGGTTATAGCACCAACCTAGAAAGATATAACGATGGAAAACTTATACATGAAACAATAGAAATTTCTTTAAAATCAATTAAAAGGTTATTTAGCATTGTTGGATATAGCATTAGACTATAAATTCCTATTATTGATCTCTTTTGCTAAGAATAAGAATTCAATAAGCTAGATATAAAGAACTATATTTTTAAAGTTTCGAAACTTCCTACAGCCTACAATTTAGATTATTTTTTATAAAAATCACAATATATAAAGGGAGTATTTTTCTTGAAGCAGTTTTGACATCTTTCTAATAAAAATCATTTTTTTTTCAGATCTGCCCATATACTCAAATTTACACTTATACGACTAAAATATATTTCTAGAACTTCTAATAAAAGGTAGCTCTTCAAAGTTTCCATATTTTCCAGCATACATGTAATAAACAGAATTTCTTTACTATATATAAAGAATTCATCGTAGTCATTTTATACTTAATAAAAATTTATATTAAATAAGGGGCTGTCTTCAGTTGTAAGACAGCCCCTTTTTAACTCAATTATATTTAAAAAAAGATAAGTTATTTATTTATCTGCACCCATCCTGTTCGGGTTTTTCCATGTGCAATAATCACATAGTAATACGTTCCGTCAGGAAGCTGTTTTCCGTTTTTGCCCTGACCATGCCACTGAGTAGTATAGCTTCCATCATAAGAATAAACTTCAGTTCCCCAACGGTTGTAAATCTTTATATTTTCCACTCCATGAGGAGTAAGGTCAAATACGTCGTTTAATCCGTCATTGTTAGGTGAAATTCCTCTCGGAATAGGACAATCATCATAATTTATAGTAAAACTACTCTCATCAATACACAAACTATCCTTTGAACTAGCATAAACATAAATTGTCTGTTTTTCGACAATTGTCATACCTTCATATAATTCTATACCTCCTCTTTGTGGTTCAGTATGATAGCTATTGTACTGTGAAAGCGGTTTTAATTCATAGTACTCACAGCTCAGCGTTGTATTTTCGAACACATCAGCAAATACAGGTGCTGTTATATCAACCCTATATGAAGTTTCTTCATAACAACCATCTTCACTATTTAGTTGTAGCAAATAAATTATATGTTCACCCGACTCAGCCAAAATGTCTCCGGCTTTATACTTTTTGCCATTTCCTCCAGATTCTGTATAATAATACTGATTTCCATCAACTTTAGGGAATATATATTCTGCACATACTGCAACGTTTTCAGGTTTAGAAGGAGTAACTCCCTGCTCTACCTGGATATGCAGAACAAATATCTCATGACAGCCTGTACGAGTATCCTCTACACGAATGTAAAGATTAACATTATTTGTCCCTTCTACCCTATAGGAGGTTTCATCAATAGTATTTTCTCCTCCTTCTAAAGCCTCTTCTTCCGTTAAATAATAAGCTATTGTATAATCTTCTTTGTTAACATCAGCAAACATTTCAGCCTCTACAAGGGATAAATCTACAATTCTATCGAACAATGAAAATCTACAAGTTTCAAACGCTGCAGGTTTGTGAACTACTTTTGAAATAGCAGGATATATTTCGATTCTTATATTGCCTTTAAACTCGCATTTAATTTCAGGATATCTAACAACCAATTCATAATCTCCTGTTTCATGTACTTCTAAATCAGGATTAGTAGCTCCGTCTATAATATTTCCATCTTTATACCATTGAAATTCTGTATTGCCACACTGATCAGTTTTTACACCCGATTTAATCGTATATACTTCCTGATCACATAATGCATTATTAGTCTCTACCAATAAGTCTTCTCCTAAATCAATATTTCCTAAATCAAAGCTTCGCGCATTGAAAAACACTGCAGAGGTATGACCTGAACTAGAACAAAAATCAGCGATTGCCAATTTAATTCTATACTTATGGCAAGACTTAACCTTCACCATTTCTGAACTTAGTGGTAAGGTCAATCCTACAAAATTAATAGGCGCATCTAAAATATTGTCAAAACCTCTATCATAATGTTTCCAATAGAATTCTTTATTTCTACTTTCACAAGAATGTCCTGATTTTTGTGTATCTCGGATTGTCGATAGAGCAATTGGCTGATTTGTTCCCGGAACTAAAGCCAAATTCTGTCCTTCTCCTGTTTCAAGATCGGTTAACCAAGCCGCAAACAGTGCTCCTCCTTCACTACATCCTGAAGTAGTGCAACTTATATGATAACTTTGAGATGCAAATAAGTATTCAAATTTAATAGAATCCGTTATAGGTGTAAAATCAAACTCTAATACAGCAACATGCTTATTACTTCCAAAACCGCTTCCACCAAGATCGTCAATTACTTTATTTAAATCCGGATCACCTGTCCACGTAGGAATTTTATCTCTTTGATCGTTAATACTCTTATAGGTATAAGGTCCCGGAATATGTTTAACATCTCCTGTTGCTAAAACAATTCCTTCTTCAAATGGAAACATAGAATTACTTTTATTAAAATACCCCAATGCATTTATACTATTATTTCCATCTCCTACCTGATATCTAACGTTCTCAACTAAATCACAATCTGAACCAATCAATACATCTTTAACTAACTCTTCTACAGAATATTTTTCTCCACTAGGACTTACTTCTACTGGTCCATACTCTGATGTAGTAATACAAATTGTAAAAATAAAATCTGGTTGATCTTCTTCTAATTTACCTTTATCATCCGCACGAACATAATTACCCAGTCTCACAAATATTTTCTGTCCAGGAGACATTCCCGTCATTAAAATATCATCACCTTCCTCACCTACACTAAAACATCCTATAGGTGATGCTGTCATCTTGGCACAATCCTGCACGTAAATTGCTCCATAAAGAAGTGGTGTTAAAGAAGTTGTTTGAAGTGCTTTTACTTCTTTTATACTAAAAAGATGCGTTTCAGAAGTTGCTGTAAATTCAAACCATACATCATTTTTCAAGTTACTTGCACAATTTGGAGCCGGAATACTGGATTCTGTTGCTCCGAGCAAAGTTCCACTTACAGTTTTGATACATTCTAAAGAGTTGTTTACCGGAATAACTTTTGCTCCTGTACAATCATCATATCCTCCCGTAACTTTGGTAACAGTATTAATAGGTGTGCTCCAGTCACTTACAGTACTACCATCTACACATTTAGCTCTAACATATATTGTATATACTTGTCCTCCTATAAGTCCGGAAATAGTTGCTTGTGGCAGTCCTTTAACACTTTGTTTTTGTATTGGTAAACCATTTTCATCATCTCCATAATTTACTACAAGTACTTCCCACTCAACCACACCTCCTTCTTGTTGCCATTCTATATCAATAGTCGTAGAAGTTTCACCTGTTCTTTTAACATAATATGGTTCAGGACAAGTTTCGATCTTCTTCACAATAATATTATCTATATACAAGTTTGTTCGTATAGACGATTTAGCATTAATATGCCACGCTAAATTAACATCTCCTTTTATTCCATTTATAAATGACACTTGTTCAGTATACTGATTGGTGTATTTATTTTGTAAAGGAACAATTACAGAAGTAAATTTATCATTTCCAATTCCATCTTTAGAAAGTAATACTTCAAATTGATTTTTAGCATTAGTCACTTCATTGGTACGATAATGATATTTAAGTATATACATACCTCCATCAAAGGTAATTTCCGGCGATATTAGCCAATCATCAAGATTTTTAGATGTGTCGGAAGAATATTGATAATAGATTGCCTGATCACCTTCATATTTTGTTGAAGTTGTTTTCCAAGTAGATCCTTCAGGAATTATACCACCAGATTGATCCATAATTGTCCAACATCTTATTGAAGGAATATCTGTATTAAATCCTTCAAAAAACGGAGTTGAGTATACTTCACAAAGAGTAACAAAATAATATGGTCCATTCCATACACTATACTCTCCATTTCCACAAACTGTACGTACATAAAACTCATAGTCTGTATTGGAATCCAAGCCACTACCAAAAGCATCTACATCCACCGTATTCTCTTTTTTTGTAGTAACAGTTCCATTGGTTTTAGGAAGCCCTTCATCTTTTCTTTGGATATAATATTCCCAAGAACTACCTCCCATATCATCTTCCCAAGAGATATCCACTTGATTTGCCTCAATATTATCAACTGAAAGCTTTAAAGGTTCCGGACATCCTTCAACCTCTTCTATAAAAACATTATCTATATAAATATATGTACCCCCTGGTGATGTTACATGCCAGGCAAGAGCTGACTCTCCTTTTACATTATCAATAAACACGTGTTCTTCTATCCATACAGACGAATTACTATATCTTCTGTTTGGTATGATTACTTTTGTAAATTGATCGGTATCTAATCCCGAATCGGATAATAAAACTTCAAATTCATTGGTATGACTAAGGTTATTATCTGTACTATAATGATATTTTAATCTATAAATTTTATTTTTATCAAAATTAAATAGTGGAGAAATCAACCAGTCATCATGTGTTTTATTGCTAGAACCATAAAAACTCATCGATTGGTCTCCTTCATACTTATTAGTTCTGTAATTCCATCTATCGGTAGACATTGTTAAAATTGCATCTTTATTTCTATCTACCACAGACCAACAAGATAATGTCGTTGAAGCCTTATTAAATCCTTCCCAAAAAGGCAAGTCTACAACGCCGCATCCGGTTCTAAATACATAGGGTCCTGACCAACTACTAAAATCCGTATTACTACATTTTGTTCTAACATAAAACTCATACTCCGTATTTGGGCTTAGTGTATTTCCATTCTTGTCTTTATCTATAACAATGCTATTCTGAGTTGAACTGGTTCCCGATACAGGAGCTATTCCTCTAGCCTTCTGAACTACGTATTCCCATTCACTGCCTATTTCATCTGTCCATTTTAATGTAGCCTTGTCCGCTTCAATATCTTCAACACCTAAATCAAAAGGCTCCGGACAGCCTTTTACTTCTTCGATAGTTATATCATCAATAAGAAGCATAGTAGTCACATTAGAAGATGTAACATGCCAGGCAATATTTACAACACCGTCATAACCATTAAGAATTATCACTTCTTCCTTCCAATTTGAATCAGAAGATCCTTTTTTTGAAATTAATGTTTTTGTAAAAGATGTAATATCTATTCCTGAATCCGATATCAGAACTTCAAAGTCAGAACTATATGAACTATTAGTTTGATATTGATATTTTAGCCTGTATGTTTTCGCTTTTTCTAATTTTATTTTAGGAGATATCAACCAATCATCATGAGGTCTCTTAGAGGTACTACTGGTATAACCGTAGTGTCTCATACTTTGATTTCCTTCATAAAATAAAAACTCATAAGGTTTCCAAATATTATCTCCTGTTTCTCCTCCTTGGGAATCATTATTGGCATCAATAATAGTCCAACAATCTATACTTTCTGAGCCCTCTATACCCCCTGAACCTTTATTAAATCCTTCTGAAAAAGGAACACTATATACCCCACACAAGGTTTTAAAAGAAACAGGTCCTATCCAAGCACTCATTTTTCCACTCCCACAACTTGATCTTACATATATTTCATACTCAGTATTTGCTTGTAATGAAGGACTTCCCGATATACTTTCTCTAGTCACCGTAATAGTTTTAGAGTTAGATAACGTACCGCCTCCTACAGGTGAAACCCCTCCTTTCTTTTGCAGGTAATATTCCCATTGAGTGTTGTAATCATCCTCCCAAGAGAAAACAGCTTTATCATGCTCCACTTGATCGATGTTTACATCTACTACCCCCATACAATCAACTTTTTCAATACTTACTAAGTCGATATTAACAGTCATATTTGCACTCGATGTTACATGCCATGCTATATTTACAGATCCTCCGGTGTTTTTAATATATACTACTTTTTTAAGGTATTCGGCATTTTTATATATTTCATTTGGAACTAATACAGTTTCAAAATCACTCGCTTGTGTGCCTTTTTTAGACAATAGTACTTCAAACTCATTACTAGTAGAGCTACTTGTTTTGTAATAATATGTCAATTGATATATTGCCGTTGAATCCATCTCTATGGTAGGCGAAATTAAGTAATCTCTAGTTGTTGAACCGACCACTGGTAAAGGTGATAAACTATTATTCGCTTTAGTTGCTAAAGGTAATTTAGGTGGTCTAGGAATTACAGGACCAGGAATTACAGGACCAGGAATTACAGGACCAGGAATTACAGGACCAGGAATTACAGGACCGATAATAATTCCTCCTCCTTTATAATATCTCATAGAATATGTTCCTTCATAAGGCGTAGTTTTAGATAACGTCCATTTAACCCCATCCCCGTCTTTATTAACAATTGCCCAGCAATCTACTGTTAAAGACTTTTCCTCAAAATCTTCTTTAAATGGTAAATTAACAGATTTACAGGTTGTTCTAATTTTAAAAGGTCCAGACCAGTCACTGAACTTACCATTTAAGCAAACAGCTCTAACATAAAATTCATATTCTTTATTTTCACTAATATTATCTCCTGAAAAATCCTTATTAATAATTACTTCATTAGCAGAAGTTGACGTACCAGCCCCCGAAGGTTCTCCTTCGCCTGAATCTTGTACATAAAATTCCCAAGAGTCATTCAATTCATCTTCCCAATAGATAGTAAACTTATCACCACCAATATCTTTTCCCCCTAAGCTTGAAGGTTTCATACATTCCATCTCTTCCAAAGACAAATGGTCTATATATATATCCACTGCTGCATCATGCGTAACGTGCCACGATAGGTTCTTCACACCACCTATTCCACTTATAAAAACAATTTCCTCTTTATATGCGCTATTAGTAATTGTTTTCGCCGGTACTATAATTTCTTTATCTGAAGCCATTGCTCCGTCTGAAATTACTACCTCAAACTGACCTCTAAAGCTTGTTAAGAAGCTACTTGGTTTTGTTTTATAATAAAAAGAGAGTTTATATATTTTTGTTGAGTCAAATTCAATAAGAGGAGAAGTTAACCAATCATCATGCTTTTTAGTACTTCCGGCACTCAATAACATTGCTTGATCTCCCGAAAATGCAGAAGAATCAGGCAACCAATACTTATCATCATTATTTCCGTCAATAACTGTCCAACAATCCAAAGTAAGTGAAGTGCTATCAAACCCTTCTGAAAATGGAATTGTAAAAACACTTTTACAAAGGGTAACAAAAAGAAAAGGTCCTGTCCAATCGCCATATTTATTATTTTTGCAACTTGATCTAACATAATACTCGTAATCTGTACTAGGTAAAAGTGAATTTCCTTTGCTATCTTTATCTATTTCAATTTCATTCGCATTAACTTTAATTCCAGCCGCTGTAGGAAAACCTTCTCCTTTTGCTTGAACAATATACTCCCACTCATCATTAAAGTCATCTTCCCAATAAATAGTAACTTTATCGCTTTTTATATTTTTAATTCGTTGTTCACTAAGGTTAGGGCAATCTATTGCTCTAATAGCAACTTCATCTATATATAAATCTGTGCTTCCTGTATATTTGATGTTCCAACCTATATTTACTACTCCTTGCTTTCCGGAAATATATATTACATCTTCAACATAAGTAGTGTTCTTTATAGTTTTGAGAGGAGAAAGCACATCAGTAAACTTAGTTACATCAGCTCCTTCGGTAGATAGATAGACTCCATAATCTCCTCTACCCGAACCTGTACCGAATAACCCTCCTCCAGCTGTCCTATAGTAATAGGTCAATTCATATATTTTTGTTGAATCCATCTGAATTGACGGGGTTATCAGCCATTCATCATTCTTAGGTGTGGGAGCTCCAATCTTTTGCATTCCACTAGAAAAATACATTGCCTGATCACCGCTATAGGATGAAGTAGTGGTTTTCCATGTAGAACCATCTCCATTTCCATCCACTATAGTCCAACAACTAAAGGTAGATGAGGTAGTGTTAAAACCTTCTACAAAGGGTATAGCTTGCGTACTACACGTAGAAGTAGATGAAGAAAAATTATTTTTTGAATTTTGTTTATCAAAATTATCATCAGATAATTTTAAATCAGGCTCTTGCTTAGAGTCCTTTTCTCCTGGTTCTAAAGACATAGAGTTGGGTAGGATTAAGTTATCTAAAAGCAAAAAGCTTTTATTAAATCCAGCCAACACATACTGTCCAAAAACAATAAAAACCAAGAAAACAGTAAAAATTAGTAGTTTTTTTTTCATGTTTATGAGGTGTTAGTTAAAAATAAAAATTTCTACTTTTCAACAACTCACTCCGCTTATTTATATTGAAAATTTTTTTAAAAGGAAAAGAGAATGTGAAAGAATAAGAAATTTTAATACTCTATAACAAACATAGACATTAAGAAAAATTAGACAATAAAAATTATGTTAATTAACATTTACCATAATTACAATACTTACAAAAAAACAAATAATTTTTCCTCAAACAACAAAAAAAAACATCTAAAATTTTTTATTAATTAATTATATTCTCAATAAATACACACTCAAATATATTAGTTTAGATTATACATAAAAACAGTAAAGAAATAGCCAAAACCATAAATTTATCAACTTATTTTTAATTTTCATAAAACTTTTATATCATAAATAAGCTTGTTAAATGTTTTAATGAAAGATTTAATAGATAGATATTTCCATTAACATTTTAAATCGTAAAAAGTTAATCCCCGGCAAGCCATAAATTACAAAATACTTGTCCGGGGATAACCAAATCTAACCAAAAAAACTACTTATTTATTTGCACCCATCCGGTACGAATTTTTCCATGGGCTCGGATCACGTAATAATACGTTCCATACGGTAACTGTTTACCATCTTTGCTCTGTCCATGCCACTGCGTTGTATAACCTTCTCCGTGAGCGTAAACCTCAGTTCCCCAACGATTATAAATCTTAATGCTTTCTACTCCATGAGGCGTTAAATCAAAGACATCATTTAAACCGTCGTCGTTTGGAGAGATTCCCCGTGGAATCGGGCAGTCTTCATAATCAATCGTAAAACTACTTTCATCTGTACACAAACCGTTGTCTGAACTCGCATAAACATAAACGGTCTGTTTATGAAGAATCTGCATACCTTCGTATAGCTCTGTGCCCTGTCTTTCTGGCTCAGTGTAGTAACTGTTGTGTTCAGAAAGTGGTGCCAGTTCGTAATACTCGCAACTCAGCGTTCGATCTTCAAAGATATCTGCCGTTACAGGAGCTGTAATGCTCACCTTATATGAGATTTCTTCATAACAATTCTCGTTATTATTGACCTGCAACAAATAAATCGTGTGTTCGCCCGGTTCAACTAAAACGTCTCCGGCTTGATATCTTGTACTCTGACCGCCCGGTTCGGTATAGTAATACTGGTTGTTTGCTGTGGCAGGGAAAACATATTCTGCACAAACGCTCACGTTTTCCAGTTGATCCGGAACCGCGCCTTCTTCAGGTTGAATATGTAATTCAAATACCTCGTGACAACCGGTTATGGTATTTTCTACGCGGATATACAGGATTTGCGCTTGCGGTTCTTTGCCCAAGGCATAATTTGCTACGTTGAGTATTGCATTTTCTGACGCTTCGGCATCTTCGGCGGTTTTGTAATAATCTGTTGTATATATACTTCTGTCTACAGCTGCAAACATAGCGGCTTCTACAGCAGTTAAATTAACTGCGATTTCCTGTAAAGACTGCTGACAAACCACAATTGTTTCCGCCTGATGTACCGTCTCAGAAATAGCCGGGTAAACCTCTACGATAATAGAATCTGACGACTCGCATTCCAGTTCCGGGAATTTAACTTTGATTGCATATTCTCCGGTTTCACTGACTTCTAAGTCCGGATCATTGGC
Source organism: Myroides indicus (assembly GCF_004364575.1). Taxonomy (GTDB): domain Bacteria; phylum Bacteroidota; class Bacteroidia; order Flavobacteriales; family Flavobacteriaceae; genus Flavobacterium; species Flavobacterium indicum_A. The sequence continues at coordinate 13,631 of NZ_SOAG01000004.1, forward strand.
GCCGGGAATTAAAACACCGTCTTTGTACCATTCTATTTCTGTTTTTAATTCTTCGGATAATACAAATCCGGATTTAATAACAACAGTTTCTCCTTTGCATATTGCATTATTTGTATCAATTAATAAGTCAGGCCCTAAATCTAATTTACCAATATCAAAACTCCCTCCTTTAAAAAATACCGCAGATGAATGGGCAACTACTGGACAAAAGTCCATCACCGCAAGTTTAATGTGGTATTTCCTCCCAGGAATTACATCTATTGTCCTAGATTTCATAGCCTTAGTAAATCCAATGAAATCAATTGGTGCATCTAATGGATTATCAACTTCATTATCATAATGTTTCCAATAGTATTCTTCATTTCTACTATCACATAAGATTCCCGACTTCTTAGCATCTCTAATGGTATTAACAGTAACCGCTGTTTCAGTTCCCTCAATCTTTGCTAAATTTTGACCCCTGCCGGTTTTAGTATCCACTAGCCAAACTGCAAAAAGAGCCGCATTACTACATGAGTAAGAACATCTGGAAGCATAGCTGTTTGACGCAAATAAATATTCAAATTGTATTGAGTCCTTGACAGGAATAAAATCAAATTCCAGCTGAGTAACGCGCATAACTGGATTAGGAGAATATGCCATTGGGTGTCCTCCTGCTTCGTTAATAGCTTCTTTCAGATCATCATCACCTCCCCACCTAAAATTATTCGTTCCTCTCTCACTAAATTGACCTCTAAATGGCCCCGAAACATATTCTACCTCATTAGTTGACAACACTATTCCTTCATCAAAAGGGAATATTGATTTTTCTTTACTAAAATATCCAAGTGTATTCATGCTCTTTGTACTAGGACTACCATCTCCAACTTTATACTGAACATTACTTACTAGATTACATTCTGATTTAATCAAAACTGATTTTACCAACTCTTCTTCGTTATACTTTTCATTATTAGGACTCACTTTAATAGCCAAATCATCTGAAGCCGTAGTAATACAAATATTAAACAAATAATCTGAAAAGGCTGTTGAACTTCCAAAACGCACATAGTATTTTTTCCCAGGAACCAGATTTCTCAACATCCAATAGCTACTTGCACTTTGTGCAAAACTTCCAGAACACTCTAAAGAAGCAGTCATACTTCCACAAGGTTGATCATAAATTTCAGCATATAAATTTGGTATTGAACTACCAGAAATACTGACTAAGTTCATTATTTCTAATTTATGATTATTTGAAATAGCAGTAAACTCAAACCAAACGTCTGTTTTACCTGCATATCCATTATTACAACTAGATTTAGGGTTCACTGAATTTGTAGCGCCATTAAGGGTTCCTGAAACTATTTTTACACACTCTAAAGTAGTATTCACAGGTATATTTACAGCCCCAGAACATTCATCATTTCCACCAACTTTTGTTGATGTATGTCTTGGTGAAGACCAATCGCTCATTAGTGAGTTTCCAGAGCATTTTGCTCGAACGTAAATTGTAAAAGGACTTCCTGTGTTTAATCCCGTTAGTGTTGTTTTAGGGGATCCCATTACGTTTTGTGTTAATAGTGGAGTAGCAGTCTCATCATCACCATAATTCACCACTATCACTTGCCAGTCATCAATTCCACCTGTTTGCTGCCATTCTATGTCGATGCTATTGGTAGTTGAGTTAGTTACCGTCACGTAAAAGGGTTCAGGACAATTTTCTACCTTTTTTAAAGTAACATCGTCTAGATAAACATAGCATGAACTTACAGCATTAACATGCCATGCTAAATTGATATCTCCAGGAATACCTTTAAAAAACACTACTCCTTCTTTCCAGTTTGCCTCTTTATAGATTTTACTCGGTAAAACAGTAGTATTAAAATCAACTATATCTGTACCATTAGAAGACAATAAAATCTCGAAAGAACTATTTTGGGTAGCTATAGCACTTGTCTTATAATAATATTTTAGAACATAATCATCTGCACTCATTTTGAATGTTGGAGAAATCAACCAGTCATCATTGGTTTTGCCTGCTGCACCATAAAAATACATACATTGTGTTCCATTCCTAACACCACTAGTATAAGTGCGCCAAATATAGCTGCCGGTTGGCGAGGTAGAATCCCCATTTCCGTCAACGATTGTCCAACATCTATATGTTTTATTCGATTCTTCAAAACCGTCTTCAAACGGGATGTTATAGATACCACAAGCCGTAGTAAATATAAAAGGACCTTGCCAGATACTTTTTTTTCCATTTGCACAATCAGTACGTACATAAAATTCATAGTCAGTATTAGGAACCAAAGAACTACCATTAAATTCTTTGGATACAATATTTTCTTTTTTATTTGTTACAACACCAGAAGTTGCAGGTGTTTTTCCGCCAGTTTTTTGTATATAATACTCCCATCCTGTTGCAATAAAGTCATCTTGCCAATAAATAGTGGTTTCATCATTTTTTATATCCTTTACTCCCAAATTAATAGGTTCAGGACAATCCATTACCTCTTCAATAAATACATTATCTATTGACAACTGAGTAGCAGTAGCACTAGTAATATGCCATGCTATATTTATATCTCCATCAATTCCTGACACAAATACAATCTCCTCAATCCAGTCACTTCCATATTTATACTTTTTCTTAGGTACTATAATAGTAGAGAACTTATCTATATTAACACCTGCTTTTGACAACAGCACCTCAAATTCATAATCGTAAGAAGCTCCTCCTCCTGTTTTATAATGATATTTTAAACGATAGATTTTATTCTTTTCAAAGAACATTGTTGGAGAAATTAACCAATCATCATGTTCTTCTCCAGCTACTTTGGCAGTACCATTAAACCACATCCCCGTTATTCCCTCATAAGCAATACTATGAGCTTTCCAAATATTATTACCCATAGGATTAATCGCATCTTGATTTCCATCAAGAATCGTCCAGCAATATAAAGTTTTTGAATCTGGGTTAAAACCTTCCCAAAAAGGAGCTTTAAGAACAGTGCAAGCTGTTCTAAACTTAAAGGGTCCAGACCACTCCCCGTATAATCCATTTCCACAATTTGTACGCACGTAAAATTCATATTCAGTATTAGGCTCTAATGCTGAACCATCATTTTCTTTTGTAACGGTGATTTCTTTATTGGCTGAGATTATACCAGCAACTGGAAGTAATCCTCCTGATTTTTGAACAGTATATTCCCAATCTTTTCCAAAATTATCTTCCCATAAAATGATAACACTATTACTATCTTCATCTTTAACGCCCAATTGAACAGGTTCCGGACAAGCAATCTCTTCCAAAAAAATATTATCTAAACTTAGTGTTGTAACTGATCCGGGATTACCTTTTATGTGCCAGCCTATATTTACTTCTCCATTAATTCCTCCTATGATAATCTTCTCTTCCTCCCATTTACCTCCTAAAGTCATGTGATCTTTTTTTGCCAACAACAAGGTTGTAAAATCACTGGCTTCTATTCCGTTTTGAGATAGTACCACATCAAAATTATTTTTAGAAACTGTATTTGTAAGAAAATGAAATTTTAATCTATAGTATTTGGTATCTTCAAACTGAAATGTCGGCGAAATTAAAAAGTCATTAAAAGGTGCTGCTGCCACAGCTCCTACAAAGGTTAGATATTGATCCCCTTCATATGGTGCGGTATCCCAAGGAGTGGTTGTTCTCCAAATCTTACTTGTAGACGATGGCTGCATAGATTTGTTGCTTTTATCTAAAACAGTCCAGCAGCTTAAGGTAGGAGAACTGGTATTAAAACCTTCCCAAAACGGTAATGACTGTGTGTCGCATAATGTCTTGAAAATAAGAGGTCCTGTCCATTCGCTGTTTTGATCTAATCCACAAACCGAACGGATCCAAAATTCATATTGTACATCGGGCTGTAGATTTACTGCTCCCACACCATTAGTACGAGTTATTGTGATCGATCTGTTATTACTTATAACTCCACTGCCAGTAGGTGGTATTGTAATACTTCCACCGCTTGGCTTAACATAAATTTCCCATTGAGAATTTATGCTATCAATCCAATTAAATTTAGCACTATCCTTAGTTAAATCACTGATTTGTATATCCGTGGGTTTAGGACAATCGTCTTGGGTAACAATTTCTTTGTTATGAACTATTTTTAAAGCAAAGCCCGAGAGAGAGAGAGTAACTATCAAACAAAACTGTAGCATTAAAAACAGGGTAAGTCTTTTTTTCATAATTTTAATCAAAGGGTTAATTTTAGTTTTGTGGCAATTAAGTTTTTTTAGAAAACACTATTTGCAATTACTCCTTTTAAAAAATACTAATCCAATATTCATGGTATACAAATGGTATACAAAATATGTTTTTAATAAATCACAAAACACTATGTAACAAATAACTACAAAAAAAAGTGTTAAAAAAAGCTATACAAGAGTATATTTACTTTTTATAAAAACGTCTTTTTAATAGGTAAAAAGAAAAATATTATTTGAAAACGAAATAATAAAGAGTAATGTTTTACCATAACTTTATAAGTTCGTCAAGTTCCTCATTTTGCTTAAGATTCAGCTTTTTTCGGATTCTGCTTCTAGCTACAATCACACTTCTGTATTCTATGTTTAACAAAGCAGCTATCTCCTGATTACTCATATTAATTTTAATATAAGAACAAATTCTGATTTCTGTTTTAGAAAGTTGCGGATACTCTGTTTGTATAGTTTTAAAAAAAAGAGGATGTACTTTTTCAAAAGCACTTTTAAACTGTTCCCATCCTTTTTCTTGAATATTTAACTTGCGAATAGCTTTCTTTAGCTCATTTTCAATTTCTCCAATATTTTTATTGTGTTCTAAAACTTTTTCAATTTCTGCCAAAAATTGATTCTTAGACAATAATAAAACATTGATAGCTACTAGTTCCTGATTTTTTTTATCTAATTCATATTCATACTTTTCCTGATGCATTTTTTTTATTTTTTCATCAGATTTTATTTTTTCAAGTAATCCTTTTTTTTCAAGCTCACTGATATAAAAAGCCCTTTTCTTATTTCTGTATAACAAACTCACAACAACAATAGCCCCAACAACAGCGAAAATAATAATTATAGAGGTTTTAGTTTGATTTAGGCGCTTTTGCTTTTCAATTTCATACTGAATGTTGAGCAATTGATTTTTATACTTTTGCTCTTTTATCTCGCTATTCCAGCGTATTCCTTCTATTTCAGACTTTACTGTTGCTCCTTTTAAACTATCCGATACCTGATAATATTTAGCTAAATAATAATTCCCTTTTTCGTATTTTTTTTGGGCAATATATAAATCAGATAGCTGTTTTAATGCTATTTGATCTATATGAGCATCTCCTGCTATATTAATTCCTTTGTGATAATATTCAATAGCTTTATCGGTTTGTTTTTGATCTTTATATAAATGCCCGTAGTGCAATAAAATATGTCCCTGAAAAATTTTATTTTTAAAATAATCTTTTGATTTTTTATAGGCTCTATCCAGATATTCTCGGGCAAAGGCTGTATTTCCTGCATGAATTTCAAGATCACCTAAAAACATTATAGCAATAATTTCATTTTCATAACTATGGTACTTTTCAAAAATTCGGACAGCTTTTTTTAATTGTGTTCTCGCCAAGTCATCTTTTCCCTCCTCTAACAATATTTTGTTTACATTGGCATAATATACCGCAAGTCCCAAGGAGTCATTTCTTTTTAAAAAAATCTCACTAGATTGGTCATAATACGATGCTGCCATTTCTTTTTCTCCAAGCGTATAGTAAATACTTCCCAAACTATTCATAGTATAAGCAACTCCGTCCGGCCTATCATATTTTTTAAACCCTCCCAACGCCTTTAGTAGATAGTCTACACTTTTAGCATACTGATTTGTTTTGGAATAATATAAGCCCGCTTCATAATTGAGTTTTGCTTCCAGATAATCGTTTTCATAATTTTGAGCAAATAAAAATGCTTTTTCTAAAAAAAAGAAATACTGTCGAGCTCAATTTTTTTGCGGTTCATAACAATTTTATGGTAATAAACATAAGCAAGCTTTAGCGTGTCCTTGTTTTGAATGCTTTCCTTATACAAACTGTCTATTTTAATTTCCGCTAAAGATGAGTTACTTTTTAGTAGTGAGTCTATTTCTTTATCCTGTGCAATATATTGAGACCAAATTGGCACTTGCTCTTTTTTTGGATTCCATTTTAAAAAAAACATAATACATCCTAAAGAAATACCCAATAATAACAATCCTATTTTTATTTTATTATTCATATTTTAAATATATTATGTACCTAATCATTAAAAAACAAAGGAATTGGAGTAAACATAATATTATAATAAATTTAATTTTATCTATTAATTAACAATACACGGCTCTATCTTTTAAAGACGCATTTATTTTACTAATTTATAATCCCACTTAAAAATACTAATTTTTTGTTAATATACAATTTTTCAGATGTCTTTGCGTATTTATAATTAATATCTTTCGAGAAATTTATACTATGTATATAAGCAATTAGAAAATTATACTCAAAAATTAATTAATGAAAAAAACAATTATTTTATCCGCCACTTTACTAACTTTTCATTTGTTTAGCTATGCACAAAGCGACTCAAATACTATAGAAAATCAATTTAACACCCTTATTAATCAATCTAATAACTGGCAAAATTATAAAGTTGTAGAAAAAAACAAATTACAACAGTTACAACATAATGTAAAAGATTCAATACACGGTTTGCAAACAACCATTCGTCAGAATAAAACCTCTTTGATAGAACAAAAACAGTCAATAGACTCCTTATCTAACCAACTGCAGATTATTCAAAAAGATTTAACTGCCGCACTTGACCGAGAGAACAATCTTGATTTTATAGGAATCAGCACACATAAAACAACTTTTAAAACATTGGTATGGTCAATCATCATTACTCTTCTTTTAATTTTAGGAATTCTATTTTTTCAATTTAAAAAGAGTTATGCTGACACAAAAGATGCTCGAAAAAAACGAGAGGAAACAGAAATTGAATTAGAAGAATACAAAAGAACATCCTTAGAGCGCGAACAAAAAATAAGACGCCAGTTACAAGATGAAATCAATAAAAACAAACAAAATTAAACTACTTATTACCTCTGATTTTTAACTACAGAGTTTTTTAATAATCATACTTTTAAGGATATTGATACATAAAAGCTATATATTTCTAAATAAAATATATAGCTTTTATAATTTCTTCTATATATATTAATTGTAATCTACAAAATTGCTCCCCAGTATATTTTGATTATCTTCGTATTATCAATAATCTAAACAACATTATGGAATGCATTTCTGTATTTGATATGCTCAAAATTGGAGTAGGTCCCTCAAGTTCACACACGCTAGGACCTTGGAGAGCAGCAGAGCTTTTTATCAAAGAATTAAAAAAGCTACAGTTTTTTCAAACTACAACTCATTTAAAAGTTGATTTATATGGTTCACTTTCTTTAACTGGCATAGGTCATGCTACAGATCTCGCTGTAATGCTTGGATTAAGCGGTGCTGATCCAGAATATGTACCTATTGAAAATATCGACAAAATTATTAATACAGTAAAAGAGTCAAACCAACTTAATTTGGGAGGAGAAAAACCAATTAATTTTAGCCCTAAAGAAGATATAGTATTCAACAAAAACTTTTTGCCATTCCATGCCAATGGGATGACATTTACAGCAAAATACAATAACAATCAATATTATGAATCCACTTTTTATTCAATTGGTGGAGGGTTTGTAGTTAAAGAAGAAAATGCTGAAAATGTTGAAAATGATATAATCAAAGCTTCTTTTCCTTTTCCGATAGACAAAGCAACAGAATTATTAATGTTTTGTAAACAAGAAAATAAATCGATTTCAGAAATTGTTTATGAAAATGAAAAATCTTTGCGTTCAGAAGAAGAAATTCACAATGAGCTATTGCGCATTTGGAATACTATGTTAGAATGTATTTATATAGGTTGTCATACTGAAGGCACTCTGCCCGGCGGACTAAACGTTCGTCGCCGTGCCTATGATATGTATCAAAACCTAAAAGGTGATCTGCCTTATGAAAATGCTCAAGAATGGCTGCAAACTATTAGAAAAACTAAAGTTTATTTTCGCCAAATATTGAAATGGGTAAGCTGTTTTGCTTTAGCTGTCAATGAGGTAAATGCATCATTAGGTCGGGTAGTTACCGCTCCAACTAATGGAAGTGCAGGAGTAATTCCAGCAGTTTTAATGTATTATTTAGTAATTGAAAATCACAAAGCGGGTGATAAAGAAATCAAGCAATTCTTAATGGTGGCAGGAGAAATTGGAAGTATCTTTAAAAAAGGGGCTACTATTTCTGCTGCAATGGGCGGTTGTCAAGCCGAAATCGGCGTATCCTCAGCTATGGCTGCGGGTGCTTTGTGCGAACTCATGGGAGGAAGCCCTGACCAAGTTACAATAGCTGCCGAAATAGCTATGGAACATCATTTAGGATTAACTTGCGATCCGATTGCAGGATTAGTTCAAATCCCATGTATAGAACGCAACACTATGGGAGCTCTTAAAGCTATTAATGCCGCTGAGCTAGCATTGGATACTGATCCTAAGAATGTAAAAGTACCATTGGATAAAGTAGTTAATACGATGTGGCAAACCGCACAAGATATGAATAACAAATACAAAGAAACTTCAGAAGGCGGATTAGCTGTTGCCGTAAATCTCTCTGATTGTTAAGATAATAAACAAATACTATATAATTTACTCTATCAAACAAGCACTTATTTCCATTCTTTTTATCTAATTTTGTATTAAATAACAAATCCAAACACCATGTCAGTAGCAAAAAAAGATTATAAAAAAGTGACTACCAAGTCTCTGATAGATATGAAAGCTAACGGAGAAAAGATTTCAATGTTGACTTGTTATGACTATTCCATGGCAAAAGTGCTTGAAGCCGGAGGAATTGATGTAATGCTTGTAGGAGATTCGGCAAGTAATGTTATGGCAGGACACGAAACTACACTTCCTATTACATTAGACCAAATGATATACCATGCACAATCTGTCGTTCGCGGAGCAGACAGAGCACTGGTTGTAGTAGACTTACCATTTGGTACTTATCAATCCGATCCTAAGGAAGCTTTGCGCTCTGCTATCCGCATCATGAAAGAAAGCGGTGCTCATGCAGTAAAAATGGAAGGCGGTGCTGAAATAAAAGAAGGTATTAAACGTATTTTAGGAGCAGGTGTTCCCGTAATGGGGCACTTAGGTTTGACCCCTCAATCTATTTATAAATTCGGAACTTATACTGTAAGAGCGAAAGAAGATCAAGAAGCAGAACAATTAATAAAGGATGCAAAAATGCTTGAGGATATAGGGTGTTTTGCTTTAGTTTTAGAAAAAATCCCGGCGTCTTTAGCCCAAAAAGTAGCTGAAAGTATTTCTATTCCTGTTATTGGTATAGGAGCGGGTAACGGTGTTGATGGTCAGGTATTAGTCGTACACGATATGATAGGGCTAACCCATGAATTCCATCCAAAATTTTTAAGAAGATACCTGAACATTTTCGAACAAATGAAAGAGGCTGTTTCTCAATATGTCAGAGACGTAAAAGCAGTAGATTTTCCTAACGAAAACGAACAATACTAATTAAATAATGGAAATTAAACGAAATTGAAATTTTTATTCCTTTTAATTTCGTTTAATTTATAAGTTTTTTACCCCCTCTACTAGATTTATTATTTTCTAATGAAAATTATTTCAACTCCTAAAAATTTAGATGTCTTATACGAAGATAATCATCTTATTGTGGTCAATAAGCGTGTAGGAGACATTGTTCAAGGTGACCGAACAGGAGATATTCCCTTAAGTGAAGTAGTAAAGCTATTTTTAAAAAATAAATACAATAAACCCGGAGCTGTTTTTTTAGGAGTCGTACATCGACTAGACCGCCCTACTTCCGGAATAGTTTTATTTGCCAAAACCTCTAAAGCTTTAACTCGTCTAAACAACTTATTTAAAAACAGAGAAACAAAAAAAATGTATTGGGCTGTGGTTAAAAATACACCTGAAAAAGAAGAAAACATTCTGGAACATTTCTTAATCAGAAATTCTAAAAACAACACTTCAAAAGCTTTTTTAAAAGAAATTAAGGGCAGTAAAAAAGCAAAACTGAGTTATAAAGTTATTCAAAAATTAAAACACTATTCTGTTCTGGAAATTGATTTATACTCTGGAAGACACCATCAAATCAGAGCACAACTTTCTGCAATCGGCTGTCCTATAAAGGGTGATTTGAAATATGGTTTTGATCGCAGCAATAAAGATGGAGGTATTCACCTACACGCCAGACAAATAATTTTTAACCATCCTGTAACTCAGGAAGTCATTACTATAGTAGCTCCGCCTCCCGATGACATTTTATGGAAAGAGGTCATTAATACTCTGTAGTATTTATTTTGTTTTTTTAACCTTTTTTATAAACAGATTATTCATCGGATTTATTCCTAATCCCGTAATATCTTTCTGATAGAATCGTATTGCTTTGTCGTAGAACAAAACTATGATCGGGAGCTCATCTGCAATTATACTATCCATTTGAGTATATAGTTCTGTACGTTTAGCGAAATCATTTTCTGAATAAGACAATTGATAAAGTTTATCAAATTCAGCATTTGAAAAACGCGTATAATTGGGTCCTTGAGGAGGAATATTTTTTGAGAAAAATAATGATAAATAATTTTCGGCATCTGGATAATCTGCAATCCAACTACCTCTAAAAAAGGCCGCTTTTCCTGAAGCAATTCCTTGTCTCAACGCAGAAGGAGGCGATATATCCACTGTTACGTCAATTCCTATTTTTTGCCATTCACGTTGCAGATACTCTGCAATATCTGCATACGAATCATTTATAGACAGGGTTACGTTAACCTGTTTAGTATTCGTTTTTTCCTTGTATTGCTGTACTAACTTTTGTGCTTCAACTTTATCATACTGCTTAAAACCATCAAAATTTCCATTCAATCCTTTTGGAATCATTCCCCCAACACTTCCATCCCCCATTCCATTGCGCAAATACCTCAACATTTTTTGCCTGTCAAAACCTATATCCAATGCTCTTCTCACTAGTTTATCACCAAGAGGAGAATCCCCTTCAAAATTAATACCCAAATATTCCGTATTTAAATAAGAACCCGTAATCATCTTAATTTTTGAAAGATACTTTTCTTTTAACTCTCCTGTTTCTGTAATTATATCATCTTTATAAGAAGGATCTAACCCTGAAATAAAGTCTATATTTCCCTGTATAAATTGTAAAAAAGCACTCTGTTTATCAGGTAAAAAAGTGATCGCCACAGATTCCAGATAAGGTAACTGCACTCCTTCCTCGTCTTTTTCAAAATAAAGCAGATTTTTCCTTAAAACCAGCTTTATATTTTCTTCCCAAAATTTAAAGTAAAACGGTCCGGTACCTATCGGATGGGAGCGAAAAACATGCAAAGGATCTTCTACAATCTCTGATGGCAAAACCGATGCATATCGCATAGAAAGCAAACCCAAAAAAGCAGGAAAAGGTTCTTTTAACCGAATTTGAAATACAGAATCATTCAATGCTTTAAATGATTCTACTTTTTGTAAAATCCAAGCTCCGGGAGAGGCTACTTGAGGACTGAGAAGCCTGTTAAAACTATATTCGAAATCTCCTGCAACAACAGTTCTAGTACTGTCTTTTCCAAAATTGATATGCTTGTGAAAATACACATCATTTCTCAGTGTAAAATTATATTCTTTCCCATCTTCACTAACCCTCCATTTTTTTGCTATATCTGGTTTAATATGCAAACTATCATCTAATTGAACCAAGCCATTAAACAACTGATTGCAAGGCCATATAATAGCCATATTACGAGCAAAAGCAGGGTCTAACGTTTGAATATTGGCACTTTCATTATACCTAAAAATTTGAACTTCATCGTTTTTTATTGCTTTATTTTGACATCCGCCTATCGTTAAAACAATACAAAATATTGATATATAAACTCTTATTGATTTCATCAAACCGATTTTTGTGTGTAAATTTGCAGTCCTTATTTTTATAAACAGAACCTCATAGCGTTCAAAGTTACTACTATAAAAGTAGTTAATTATTATGGAAAACAGAAAAAAAGTAGCCTTTTATACCTTGGGTTGCAAGTTAAATTTTGCAGAAACCTCAACCATTGCGCGTAGTTTTGCAAACGAAGGCTTTGATCGGGTAGATTTTGAGGAAACAGCAGATATCTATGTTATAAATACTTGCTCAGTAACAGATAATGCTGATAAACAATTTAAGCAAATTGTAAAAAAAGCACAAAAGAAAAATAGCAAAGCATTTGTTGCTGCAGTAGGTTGTTATGCTCAATTAAAGCCAGAAGAGTTAGCAGCAGTTGACGGTGTGGATTTAGTTTTAGGTGCAACCGAAAAGTTTAAACTTACCGACTACATCAATGACTTAACCAAAAACGAAATGGGTCAAATCCATTCTTGTGAAATTGAAGAAGCAGATTTTTATGTAGGCAGCTACTCTATTGGAGATCGTACACGAGCTTTTTTAAAAGTACAAGACGGCTGTGATTACAAATGTACTTATTGTACAATTCCCCTAGCACGGGGAATTTCTCGTAGTGACACTATGGAAAACGTACTAAAAAATGCTTCGGAGATTGCAACACAAAATATTAAAGAAATTGTTTTAACCGGAGTGAATATCGGCGATTACGGTAAAGGTGAATTTGGCAATAAAAAACACGAACACACTTTTTTAGAATTAGTGCAGGAGCTAGATAAAGTACAAGGAATTGAACGATTGCGCATTTCCTCTATTGAGCCTAACTTATTAAAAAATGAAACCATTGACTTTGTAGCGCAAAGCCAAACATTCGTTCCTCATTTTCATATCCCACTGCAATCGGGAAGCAATGCAATCCTCAAAAAAATGAAACGCCGTTATTTGCGTGAATTATATGTTGAAAGAGTAAACAAAATAAAAGAAGTAATGCCCGATTGCTGCATTGGCGTAGATGTGATAGTAGGATTTCCAGGAGAAACAGATGAAAAATTTTTGGAAACCTATAATTTCTTAAGTGAATTAGACATCTCTTATCTGCACGTTTTCACCTATTCAGAAAGAGATAATACCGAAGCAGTTACAATGGAAGGAATTGTTCCTATGGAGGTAAGAAATAAAAGAAGTAAAATGCTGCGCGGATTATCAGTCAAAAAGCGCAGGGCTTTTTACGAATCTCAGCTTGGAAAAGAAAAAACCATATTGTTTGAAGGTGAAAACAAAGAAGGATACATTCACGGCTTTACCGAAAATTACGTCAAAGTAAAAGCTCCTTGGAATCCAGAACTTGTAAACACCTTGCACCCTGTCAAACTTACTAAAATAGACGATGACGGGATAGTTCGTTTTGATTTTATAAAATAGAAAAAAATCCTGTGTGTTTCACAGGATTTTATACTTTTTGTCTGTTTGTGTATTGTTAAAACGCAATTTAAAATTTATTAAATTCTTATTCCGGGAGGTAAAAGCTCTTTGTACACCGGGTTTTTTCTGAAAAAAGAAACAATTTTCGGGTGGGTTGGCACTACTCTCAATTTTTTTTCTCCCACCACTTCTAAAATTGCCTTTAAAAAATCAGCTCCTTGATTTTGAACTGCATTTTCGAGTCCTTTTAATTTTGTTAAAAAAATCTTTCTCTCCTGAAGAGAATACTCAACACTAAGCAAACCATCGTCAGTTTGATATTCAAACTGTCTCAGTAACTCATTATTCTTAATTTTCATTATATAATTGTTTTTTAGTTTCCTTCTAACTAAGATTTTCTTTTTAGCAATAACACAATAGTTTTAAAAGACATTTTTATTTAAGATAAATTTAATCCTCAACCATTATTCTATAGTCAGTTTTTATATATATATTTAGCGAAGTTCGGGATTTTTTTTGAAACAGACCTCATCCATAACGTTAATTTATTTAATATGAACAAAATACCCGTGTATTTTATGCCCGGAATGTGCTCTACCTCTTCTATTTTTGAAAGAATTGTATTAGACCATAATTTGTTTGAATTGCATTATCTGGAATGGTTGCCTGTTGACAGTAATGAAAGTATGGAACAATACGCTCAAAAGCTCTCTCTTTTGATTACGCAACCTAATCCTATTTTGATTGGTGTATCCTTCGGCGGAATTATCGCACAAGAACTATCTCAGATAATCACTGTACAGAAAACAATTATTATCTCCAGTATTCGCTCTGCTCAAGAGTTGTGTCCTCTCTTTAAGTTTCTAAAGAAAACAAAACTTTACAAATTGCTCCCCACAGGGCAAATAAACAATATTTTTAAACTGTATCTGAAATTTAGTTCTCCTAAAAGAGCAAAAAGGTTAGCTTTGTACGATAAATATCTATCGCTGAGAAATAAAAAGTATATTAATTGGTGTGTTAGAGAAATTTTAAATTGGAAAAGAAATCAGCCCTTACAAGGCGTAATTCACATACAAGGAAGTAAGGATATTGTTTTTCCATTAAAATTTTCAACACCTGATATTGTAATTAAAGGCGGAACACACGCTATGATTCTTGTTAGATACAAGTGGTTTAATAAACATTTACAAGATTTAATTTTAAAATAGTTTATGAAAAGAAATTTAAAAACAATATTATCAATAGGAGGAATTATCCTTATTGCTTCAACTTTGATTTTTTCTGTATCAACCAATGACAACCAAACAGAAAAAACGATTGAAATGAAAGATCACTTTTTTCCTCTGCCTTCAAATGTAAACTTTGCAGGCGAAAAAACTCCGGTACACATTTTAGATGTCAAAGAAAGACTGGACAGAGAATTAATCGTGAATACAAATCTGCACTCTTCAACAATCTTAGTGATTAAAAGAGCTGAACGTTATTTTCCGCTTATTGAACCAATCTTAAAAAAGAACGGTATTCCTGATGACTTCAAATATCTTTGCGTCATTGAAAGCTCGTTATCTAACGCTGTTTCTTCCGCTGGTGCAAGCGGATTCTGGCAATTTATGAAAGGTACAGCAAAAGATTATAATCTTACAGTAAATGATTACATTGATGAACGTTATGATTTAGAAAAAGCAACCGAAAAAGCGTGTGAATATTTTAAAAACGCTTACGATAGGTTTAATAATTGGACATTAGTAGCTGCTGCATTCAACAGAGGAACAGCTGGTATGACACGTGCCATAGACTCTCAATACGTAAATAATTATTATGATTTATTTTTAAATCAGGAAACTTCCAGATATGTCTTCCGAATATTAGCCCTAAAAGAAATCATGAATAACGCTAATAAATACGGCTTCAACATTCCGGTTTACGAAAAATATAATCCTGTAAAAACAAAAAAAATAAGGGTTGATTATGACATTGAGGATCTTGCTTTATTTGCCAAAGAACAAGGAATCAACTACAAATTATTAAAATTATACAACCCCTGGTTGATTAATACCAAATTAAAAACAGAAAACAAAGTTTATTATATTGAAATCCCTATGGAAGGAATATAATCTTTGTTATGAAGTAATGCTGTAAGATATGGACAAGGAGAATTATATTAAAAAGGCTTTTGAGGCTATCCGTGCTAAAAATTTATCCGAACCTTTTCAATTAGCACCGGGAAGTACGATTACTGATCTAGAAAAATATCTTGAAAGCTTAAAGGCTGCTTATCTATCCGCAAAAGATCCGCGTCTAGAAAATTTATTTTTTCAAAAAATTGAAAAATTAAAAAATATATAGCAGAAAGAAATTAGCTGGATTCAAATACTAAATGTCTTATAAATAATAACAAATCAACTTCAATTTATTTAGTACTTTTGACTTTTTGACAAAAGCCAAAAGAAAATCACATTATGAAAAAGATATTATTTACCTATATATTAATGATTGCGACTGTTGTCGTAATGCTAACAGCTTGTGAAAAAGATGATATCTGTGGAGCTACAGAATCTACTACTCCTAAATATTTAATCGAATTTTATGATTATGAAGATCAGGATATTGCTAAAAACGGTATAGTTGAAGCTTATGTAGCAGGCAGAGAAGATGAAATTATCCAAAGTACAAGTAATCAGCTTTCCCTTCCTCTAAAACTTGATCAACAAGAAACTACATGGATTTTATTAATCAAAACTACTCAAGATCAAGAAACTATAGAGCTAAGAGACACATTAACTTTAAAATATAGGGTTAATACTTTTTACTTAAACAAAGCGTGTGGCTACATCTCTACCTTTTCTTTACTGCAAGACGGCACATCGCCCCTTTTAAATGGAAAATCAAATACGACTACAGGTAACTGGATTAAACAATACGTAACCGAAACCAACGAAATAGAAAATGAAGAAGAAGCTCATTTCAAAATATATTATTAGTTTTTGTTTTATTTTAATTGTGCTCTA
This sequence comes from Myroides indicus, assembly GCF_004364575.1. Classification (GTDB taxonomy): domain Bacteria; phylum Bacteroidota; class Bacteroidia; order Flavobacteriales; family Flavobacteriaceae; genus Flavobacterium; species Flavobacterium indicum_A. Next base: position 30,123 of record NZ_SOAG01000004.1, read on the forward strand.
TGGACGAGCACAAGAAAATAACCCAAATACTACTCAGCAACAAAATTCAAAGGAAATAAAAATTTACCCTCAACGGTATGGGCTTCGTTTGGGTATTGATTTATTTAGGATTACACGTTCTGTATACGATAAAACCTATAATGGTTTTGAAATAACAGGAGATTACAGGTTCTCAAATAACTTATATTTTGCTGCAGAACTGGGGCATGACCGAATTAATAAAAATGAAGATATTTACGACTTTACTACAAATGGAAATTATTTAAAATTAGGCGTTGATATTAATTTGCATCAAAACTGGATGGATAGGGAAGACCTTATTTATGTGGGATTTAGATATGGTTTTTCTTCGTTTTCTCAAAATCTAAATTGGTATAAACCATACACAACCGATCCTTATTTCGAAACAAGCAAGGTATATGTTGATAAAAAATACAGCGGTTTATCTGCTCATTGGCTAGAATTTGTTGTTGGTTTAAAAACACGCGTTTTTAATAATGTATTTGTAGGTTTCAGTATGAGGCTAAACGGATTAATTACTCAAAAACAGCCTGATGATTTTGAGAATTTATTTATTCCTGGATTTAACAAAAAACACAGTGGTAGTATTGGAGTGGGATTTAATTATTCTGTATCTTATTTAATACCACTATATAAATCAAAGAAAAATCATTTTATTATTCCTGATAAATCAGTACATAAAACTGATCTAGAGGATAATTTATCAGAATCAGAAGAATTGAAAATAATAAATGAAAACAAACAAAGTATAGAAGAAGAACAATAGTTCACACAATACAAAAATGCCATAGTTTTTATGCTATGGCATTTTTAATGATTAAGTATTGTTTTTATTTTTAAGTCAACATTCCTCCATCAACATTCAAAACTTGACCTGTTATATAGCCAGACATATCACTAGCTAAAAATACACAAGCATTTGCAACGTCTTCAGGTGTTCCACCTCTTTTTAAAGGAATAGCTTCTCTCCATCCTTTTACCACATCTTCTGCTAATTTAGCTGTCATTTCTGTTTCAATAAATCCCGGAGCAATTACATTGCAACGGATATTTCTGGATCCTAATTCTAAAGCAACAGACTTGGAAAATCCAACGACACCGGCTTTAGAAGCAGCATAATTAGCTTGTCCGGCATTTCCTTTAATACCAACAACAGAACTCATATTGATAATAGATCCTTTTCTATTCTTCAACATTGTTCGTTGTACAGCTTTAGTCATATTAAACACAGACTTTAAATTAATTTCAATAACTTGGTCAAAATCAGCTTCTGACATACGCATTAATAAATTATCTTTAGTAATTCCCGCATTATTGACTAAAACATCAATAGTATTAAAATCTTTTAAAATTTCATCTACTAATTGTTCAGCGGCATTAAAGTCTGCCGCATTGGATTGATACCCTTTTACTTTTATGCCTTTTGCTTTCAGTTCCTGTATCAACTCTTCCGCAGCCTGAACTGAAGAACTGTATGTAAAGGCTACATGAGCTCCCTGATCTGCAAAAGCCATTGCTACTCCTCTGCCAATTCCTCTTGTGGCACCGGTAATTATTGCTACTTTTCCTTCTAATAATTTCATCTCAAAATTCAATTTTATTTTTCGAACCAAAAGCAAATATAAACAATTTGAATTTATTTGTTTTTTTAATTTATCAATAGTATATTTTTTAAAAGCCGGTTTTGCAACGCCATTACTATTCTGGTCTTAAAATAAATCGTTTGTAATTAAACAAAAAAGTTAATAATCTATTTTTCAGATATAAACGTTTTTTAGGAAAGTTGAGATTAAAAACCAAATCAAAATTAGCCTTTTATATTAAATATATTATAGTAATTTTGCTATAAACAAATAAAATTAGAGATGAAAAAATTATTGCTTTCAGCCGGAATATTATTCGGTATTGTTGTCACAGGTCAGGCACAAACAGGAGGGCCCAAAAATGCGCTTGGATTGAGATTCGGAGGAAATCACGGTTTGGGAACCGAAATTTCTTATCAAAGAAATTTAAAGCAAAACAATCGCTTAGAATTAAATCTTGGATGGAGAAATAACAAACACGTGGATGCTTTAAAAGTAACCGGACTTTATGAATGGGTTTGGAATATAGAAGGTAATTTTAACTGGTTTGCCGGAGCCGGAGCTGCTATCGGAACTTGGAATTACAGAGAAACTCACCATGGCGAAAGATATTCTGATAGTGGAACTTATGGATTACTAACCGGAAATATAGGTATTGAATATACATTTGATATTCCATTGCAGATTTCTTTGGATTTGCGTCCTGAACTTTACCTCAATGACAGCTATAGGGACGGGCTTTATGCTGATTTAGGATTGGCTATCCGTTACAAATTCTAAATAAAAAACTTACCATACTGAAAGCGATTTAATAATATAGAAAGGCTATTGGCGGCACCCCAGTAGTCTTTTGTTTATTTTAAACCAATTCTAATTTGTATTGAACCATTTCTCTCATTCTGTTTTTTATCGCTGTAGGTTCCAAGATAAATTCAAAATCTTTTTTAAAACCAACTTTTTCAGCAATTACGTGACTTGCAGAATTGTCTTTTTCTACGCTATAAACAGCACATTTCACCTTGCATTCATCTTTGGCTATTTTTAGTAAAGTATGCACTATTTCTACTCCTAATCCTTTCCCTTGAGCTTCACTTTTTAACCACAAACCTAATTCAGCTGATTCTTCATTGATATCATGTATTCCGCAGCTTCCTAAAAACTCATTTGTTTTTTTATCTTTTATAGCTAAAACAATTGCAGCGCCCCGAGCATATTCTGTTTCTGAACTCTGAACATATAGTTTTATAAACAACGGATTGGGAATCAAATCAAAGCTGAGATATCTGGTTACGTCTCGTGTTAGATTTTTCATCAAATCAGTCTGATGTTCCTCTGTAATTGGAGTAAAAATTAATCGGAATGATTGCCAGCTTCTGTTTTTTCCAAATATTTTTCTCTTTTGAGGCTTTACCATCTTAACAATAGTCAATATTTCAAAGATAATACCCTGCTCTATACCATCTTTTACTGCTACTTTTTCAAATATGGGCTTATAAGTGTTTAATACATCTACACAATAATGCCAGATATATTTTTGCAAGTTCTCGTCTTCTTCAATTTCTACTGTATTATTCTTATTTAAAAAAGTCGGTTCTTTCCATAAAATGTCAATAGTATTAAATAAACAATCCTGTTGATTATAATATAGACTCCACCTGCCTGCCAAGGCTTGAGAAACTTTTAATAAGATACGCAGTATTAAATCCTGATTAGCTGATTTTACAATCAATAGCCTGCATAAAAAGATTAGAATTATAGGAGTTATTACAATTATTTTTTGATCTTTCTCAATACAGCCTGCCAGTGTCAGAAGAGCCATCCTGCCTATAATGGTTCCATCTTCTTCTATAATTTTTAATAATGAAGGAATATCATCTGCTTTGCCATTCCAATGTGTCAAATCTTGCCAAGGGACATCCCCTATAGTCAATTCACGATAAAAAACATTCTCATTAGTCATGTTGTTAGCTGGCAAAATATTCTTATTTAGTTAGTCGATTTTACATATTGCAACATATCTAAAACTTTTTCTTCACTTACTTTCCTTAGAAAGCTTTTGTAATATACAAATCCTAATTTTTCCGCAATCTTAATACTTCCTTTATTATTTTTGTCTACATTATATATCAGACAATCAATAGAAAGGCTTTCATTAGCATAGTCTTCCAAAGCTTGAATTAATTCAGTTCCCAATCCTTTTCCTGAGGCACTTACTTTTAACCAAATACCCAAAGAGGCAGATTCTGATGTAATTTCATGAATACCGCAGCATCCCACAAAAGAATTGGTTTCTCTATCAAGAACTACAAATGTTATATCCTCTCCTTTTTTTAACTGATTTAAACTATAACTTACAAATCCATAAGTATCTTCAATTTTTCCGGTAGGTACAAAAGGTAAGAATTTAGCTACTTCCGGAGTAAGTTCTCTAAAGATATCTTGTACATATTGATCACTCACTATTTCAAAATGCAAACGTTGCGACGTAAATTGTATATCTCTTTGAAATTTCATTATTTTTTAAGGTATTAATATAATAGTAATAAAACATTTTATATAGAGACAAACACTACACAAAAAATATTTTACTATATTACTTCTATAATTTTTTCTTAATTAAATTTATAAAACCGTATAATCCCAACTCAAATCAGGATTATACCACAATGCTCCATTTTTAACGATAAGAGGAGAACTAAAATTATTGGTATATAAGGCTCCTGTTCCCAACCCTTGGGGCAAGGTAGTTTTCAATGTATAAGTCCACTGCGCAATTGCATTTAGCCCAATATTACTTTCTAACGCAGAGGTAATCCACCAACCTATTTTTAATTCATTTGCCAACTCAATCCACTCCAAACTGCCTTTAATACCTCCCACCAAACTTGGTTTTAAAATGATATATTGTGGTTTTATCTTATCTAATAATTTTCGTTTTTCTTCCAAATCGACAACTCCAATCAACTCTTCGTCCAAGGCAATTGGCAAAGGAGTTCTTTTACACAGTTCTGACATACTGTCATACTGTCTTTGCTTTATAGGTTGCTCTATACTATGTACATTAAATTCAGATATTTCAAGCAATCTATCTAAAGCACAACTATAATCAAATCCTCCATTTGCATCTAATCTTAATTCAATTTTTTCAGGTGGATAAAACTGCCTGATATAACGCAGTAATTCTAGTTCTTTTTCAAAATCTATTGCTCCGATTTTAAGTTTTACACATGAAAAACCTTGTTTAAGTTTTTCATCTATCTGTTCTTTCATAAAACTCTCCTCTCCCATCCAGATAAGTCCATTTATAGTAATTGATTTGTCCCCTTGTGTGAACTCCGAAGGAAACAACACAAACGGGTTACTGTTCTCCAAAGACAAAAAAGCTTGTTCCACTCCAAACTGAATAGATGGATAATCACGGAGTAATTCCCACAACCATTCCTTTCCTAAATGAATGTTATCAACCACCCATTTCAGTTTTTCTTCATAATCCGGACGATCGTCAAAACTGAGAGAGCGTAATATACCGCATTCTCCTATTCCACATTTACCGTCCTTTTCAACTTTAAGTAACCATGTTTCTTTTTCAGTCAAAATACCTCTCGATGTCCCGGACGGTCTTTTAAAATGAAGAATATACCTTTTAAAACTTGCTTTCAACATATTATAACGTCAGACTTTCTCCGATTTCCAGCAACATGAGATCTTTTCCTTTTTCAAAGAATTTTTTCTTAGCCTCTTCATGATCAATTTCAATATATCCAAATGTATCAAAATGATACCCCAAAACCTTGTCACATTCCACAAAATCAGAAGCAATTACAGCTTCATCTACATCCATTGTAAAATTGCTTCCTACCGGTAAAATTGCCAAATCCAGCTTCGTAAACAAAGGAATCAGCTTCATATCCATCGTAAGTGAAGTATCACCTGCTATGTAAATATTCTTGTTTTTACTTTCAATCACAAAACCTCCGGGCTGACCACCATAACCTCCATCAGGAAAAGAACTTGAGTGTATAGCTGGCGTATATTTTAATTTTCCAAAATCAAACATCCAGCTTCCACCATGATTCATCGGGTGTACCTGATAACCTTTAGATTCAAAATAACCGGCAATTTCAGCATTTGAAACAATCAGTGTTTCCGGATTATTTTTTACAATTAAATCGACGTCTAAGATATGGTCACCATGCGCATGAGTAATCAAGATATAATCAGCTTTAATACTATTTACATCAATCGCTTTTGCCTGAGGTAACGGATTACCGGTTATAAATGGATCTACAACAATATTAATATCTTCAATCTGAATACCCAAACAGGCATGTCCGTAATATACAATTTCCATAATTTGTCCTATTTTAGATTAATAATGCCAATGAAAATAAGATTGATAGCAAAAATGTAGAAAGAGCTACAACTTTCATTTGCGAATCTAATTCTCTTGGTTCGTGATTATTTTTAACAAAAATCAAATGTTTTACTAGGGGAATATAAGCTAATATAAAAAAATACTGCGATATTTTAAAATCAGCGTGTAATGCATATACAATTAACGAAAGTAATGCCACAGTAATAATAAAATAGTGATATTGCTTCGCTCCCTGTTTTCCCAGTTTAACTGCTAAAGTATTTTTATCCACTTTTTTATCCGCATCTAAATCCCTCATATTATTTATATTTAAAACAGCAATACTTAAATTTCCGATAGCCACAGCCGGTAAAAGCACCCATAGACTGATTACTTGACCATACAGGTAAAAACACCCCAAAACACTTACCATGCCAAAAAAGATAAAAACAAACAAATCTCCCAGCCCCCTGTAGCCGTAAGCATTTTTTCCGACCGTATATTTTATTGCAGCAACAACGCAAGCAATTCCCAAAAGCAGATAAACCAACGAAGTTGTAAATTTATCTTTTCCAAACGAAATATAAATAAGTAAACACGCACTCAACAATGCTAATACAGCAGTAACAATTACTCCTTTTTTCATTTCTGTTCCTGACAAAACTCCACTTTGTACGGCACGCTGAGGCCCTATTCTGTCTGCATTATCCGTGCCTTTTACTCCATCTCCATAATCATTGGCAAAATTTGACAATATCTGTAATAAAAGTGTTGTTAGTAAAGACAACAAAAATATAGTAACGAACAGAGAATTCTCCGAAAAAAAAGGATAAGCACAAGCAGAACCAACCAATATTCCTGAAACAGACAACGGAAGTGTCCTTAGTCGAGCAGCGCTTATCCAAGCTTTTATTTTCAACATTTCACAGGGTTTTCTATCCTCCAAAAATAATCAGAAAAAACGAATAAACCTTGAAATTACTTCCATCTATTTAACTAAAATATTGCAGGATAAAACAATTGTTTTATCGTTTAAAAAACACTTATAACTTTTTATTATAACACATAAAAATAAAATTTAAATATATTTAAATCAACAATTTAAAATAATCATATTAAACCTTTAGATTAAAAATAAGATATCTAATTTCAACAATGTTTTAAAATTATTATATTTTAAAACTAACTTACTTTTATAATTAAATTGTATTTTTGTTTTAGATATATATCTATATAAAGTATATGGCTGGGAATACATTTGGTAAGAGATTTAGAGTCACTACTTTTGGTGAGTCTCATGGTGAAGCAATAGGGGGAATTATCGATGGCTGTCCTGCTGGAGTGCCTTTAGACTTTGAAGCTATTCAAAATGAGATGAATCGGAGAAAGCCAGGACAATCCACTATAGTCACTCAACGCAAAGAAAATGATATTGTTCAGTTTTTATCTGGTATTTTTGAAGGAAAAACCACAGGGACACCAATTGGATTTCTGATACAGAATAATAATTCTAAATCTTCAGATTACGAGCATATTAAAGATATCTATCGCCCAAGTCACGCTGATTTTGTATATCAGAAAAAATACGGAATAAGAGATTATAGAGGCGGCGGTCGCAGTTCGGCAAGAGAAACAGCGTGTAGAGTTGTTGCCGGAACAATAGCAAAACAGATTCTTAAAACTATAAAAGTTACAGCTTATGTAGCTTCTGTGGGAGACATAAAACTTACGAAAAAATACAGTGAATTAGATTTTTCTAATATTGAAAAGAATGTTGTGCGCTGTCCTGATCTAAAGGTTGCCCAACAAATGGAAGACTGTATCAAAGCCGTAAAAAAAGCAGGAGATACGATAGGAGGAATAATAACCTGTGTGGTACAAAATATACCTGTAGGGTTAGGAGAACCTGTTTTTGATCGTTTAGATGCTGAATTAGCAAAAGCAATGTTGAGTATTAACGCTGTTAAAGGCGTAGAATTTGGTAGTGGATTTGAAGGAACAAAAATGAAGGGTAGTCAGAACAACGATGTTATTTTACCTGACGGAACTACTAAAACTAACAATTCAGGTGGAATAGTAGGTGGAATTAGTAATGGAATGGATATTTATTTTAATATTGCCTTTAAACCTGTGGCAACTTTAATGAGAGATCAGGATTCAATTGATTTAAACGGAAATATAGTAACTGTAAAAGGAAAAGGAAGGCATGATGCCTGTGTTTTACCCAGAGCTGTACCCATTGTAGAAGCGATGACTGCGATTACTTTATTAGATCTTTATTTAGAACAGTTTGGAGAAACTGACATAAGGTGATTTAATCAATAGACTACCTACTTGTTAACTATTTATATTACTATTAAAAAAGCAAAGTGATTTTTGTTCCCTCTTTTACTTTAGATTGAATATTGTATTCAATTCCATTTTGCTCAAAAATAAGAATGGCTAAAGACAATCCTATTCCGCTACCGGAAATAGATCCTACATTTTTACCTCTATAAAACATGGTATTAATATGTTTTAAATCTTCATTTTCAATTCCTTTGCCATAATCTTTAATAGTGATTTCAATTTTATTATGTTTATTTTTTAATTTAATATCAATTGGCTTTTGTTCCGAATATTTTACTGCATTTTCAATAATATTGTATAAAGCCACATGAATCAAGGTTTGATTAGCTTTGTAAATTAATATATTAAAATCATCTACCTCTATCTGTATATTAATTTGAGTTTTATATTCCTCTGCTTTTTCGAGAAGGGCATCGTGAATATCCCAAATTAATTCATCAATACGTATATTCTCTTTTTGTTGCTCTGCTGAATGCTTTAAACCCGACAGAAGTAATAAATTACTCAGAATATTTTCTATTTTGTAGACGTTTTTTAGTGCTTGTTGCGTAACTTCTTTATATTCTTTCGGATTGCGTTCTTTTTGAGCAAAAACTTCCAAACTTCCCGCAATAGCGGCAAGCGGAGTTTTAAATTCGTGTGAAGCGTAATTGATAAAGTTTTTCTGAATTAAAAAACTTTCAGACAATCTAAAAAAAAGCTTATTATAAGTTTTTATAAGTTCTTCAAGTTCATCATTAGTATCAGGTACTTCAATTCCGTGTTCTAAATTATTGTAGTTAATTTTATTAACTTGTTTTACAATATCTTTAATGGGTTTATAGGCTACATTGGAAATATACCGACTGAGAAAAAAAATAGAGATTAATCCAATTATATAGACTGTAATAAGAATAAAAATCAAGCTTCTAATTTGAGTAATAAATTCTTCGTTTGAGGTTTTTACAAAGACAACAAAATTCCCTTGATTATCAGGATAATAGATTCCGTAATAGGCATATTTATCATTTTTAAATTGAAAATATCCGTTTTGTCTGACCAACTCAAGAATCTTAGGCGTAATTCTTAAATCTTCCAACCTTCCGTATTCCACTTCATTACTACTATTATAAACTGCAACAAAACTACTTTGAATAGTGCTTCTAAATTGTTCTTTAATAGCAGAGTGCTCGCTTTGCGGCAATTCGTCCTGTTCCAAATAATAAATAGCAGATAATAAGGATGTATTTTTTAATTCATTAAATACAATATTTAGCGATCGGTTATAAAAAGCAAATAAAATAATGAGTGAGGCTGCTAAAAAAACAATGCCAAATGTAATGGTACTATAGAATGTTAATCTGTTGCGTAAATTCATATTTTATTCTTGAAACATATACCCTGTTCCTTTTATGGTGTGAATAAACTTACCGTTAGATTCATCAATCTTATTTCTTAAATATGACATATATACGTCTACTATATTCGTATTTGTGTCGTATTCAATACCCCAAACATATTTGAGAATTTGAGTTCTTGAAACAACTTTATTTTTGTTTTCTAATAAATATAAAAGCAGTTTGTATTCTCTGGGAGACAAGTCTATAATTTTATTATTTTGCGTAACAAGATGCTTTTCCGGGTTTAATTGTAAATCTCTGCAAATATAAAAGTATTCTTTTTTTTTCGTAATTAAATTTGGTTCGTCTGGTGAGTGCATTAATGCGCGCCAATAGTTCATTGAAGTGAAAAGGTTTTGTCAAATAATCGTCTGCTCCGCTGTCTAATGCAGAAGTTTTGTCTCCTATATCGCTCAAAGCACTTAACACTAAAATAGGAGTGTAAATTTTTTTGAACCGAATCAGTTTTGTAAGCTGTATACCATCAATATCAGGAAGCATAATATCCATTAAAATTAAATCCCAATCAATAGTTTGGATGTATTCTTGAACCTGCTGTCCGTTGGTTGCCAATTGCACATGCATTCCGTTTTCCTCCAGTCCTTTTACAATAAAGTCACTGATGCGGCTATCATCTTCCACTAATAAAATATTCACAATTATGTTTTTTCTGAATTTGATTTAACAAAATCGGTTACTAAATATGTTATTAACTTGCCCACTAAATGGTTATTGGTTTCAAAATCTAAAGCAGGTGCTCCTTCACAAATATGTAAATAGCTCGCATTTTTTGATTTTCCGAAAAAATGCAGAAACTGTCTTAGTTTTTCTACAGTAAATCCGGTTGGCGTGATAGCGCTACTGGCTATATTTGGCAAAGCATCCAAATCAATTTCTATGCCATAAAAATTATTATCGACATGTTTTTTGGCAGTAAACAACTCTGTTTCAAATGATTTCTCTTTGCAAACTCTTATTTGTTCATACGTATTGTATTTTATTCTTTCGGTATGAACTTTAATATCGCCAAAGACAGATTTTGAAGTATAATTTTCATGTAGTCCAAAAATAAAATAATTTTTCAAAAAACCTTCTTCATATGCATATGAAAAGCCGTTACCGCTATGCCGTCCTTCTAACGGTCTGAAATCAGTATGGGCATCAAAATTAATTACGTTAATTGCTTTTCCTTTTGCCAGTGCTACCCCTTTTATATTGCCATACGAATTATTGTGTCCTCCTCCTATAACAATAGGGATTTTCCCTGCTGCAGTAATTTGGGAAATGGTATGAGAAACTTCTTTGTCGATAGCAGCAACTAATTCAAATAATTTTTTGCGATCTTCCTTTACCTTAATATCTAGTTTTTGAGCTTGTTTCATCTCATCCTGAAAGTTCAAGTGTCCGATTAAAGTAAACCAATTTCCTTTGCAAAATCGATTGTGCTGAATGTTTAAAAAACTGTTTAAAAAAGAACTCCACGCTGTTGATGCACCCGTTCGCCCCCAGTTTGCTTTAATACCGACATCTTCGGGAATACCTAAAACAGCATATTTTGGCTCTGCATCTTTTAGTTCTTCTGTCCACGATTCAGTTTCTAAAAGATGTATTCTTTCACCTAGCTTAATCTCTCCGTTTCTGTATTTGGTGTATGCAATTAAATCGGATTTACTGAATAAGGTTAGTTTTTTACTGTTCATCTCTTTTAGTTTTATATTCAGAATTAGTTTACTGAAGTTCGCCGTTCAAAATAACTTTGTCAATCAAATTACTGCCAAAAGCGTAAGGAAGCTCATAAAAAGAATTGAGAGGTTTGGTTATAATCAAACTTGCTTTTTTACCTTTGGTAATACTTCCGTAATCTGTACCAACTTCCATGGCATATGCTCCATTAATTGTAGCAGCATTGATTGCTTCTTCTGGCGTCATTCTCATTTTAATACAAGCTGTTGCTACTACAAAATTCATATTTCCTGAAGGCGTTGTACCCGGATTGGAATCAGAGGCGATAGCAAGCGGCAACCCGGCATCAAGAAGTTTCCGGGCAGGTGTATAAGGTATAGAAATAAAAAATGAACACGTGGGTAATGCTACCGGCATCGTCTTGCTCCCTTTCAAGGCTTCTATATCTTCTTCCGTTACAACTTCGAGGTGATCAACAGAAAGTGCTCCATTTTCCACACATGATTTTATTCCGCCAATAGCGGTAAACTGATTAACGTGTATTTTGGGTGTTAAGCCATATTTTTGCCCGGCTTGCATAATTTTTTCTGTTTCTGCAACTGAAAAATATCCTGTTTCCAGAAAAGCATCAATATAATTTGCCAGGTTCTCTTGTGCAATAGCCGGAATCATTTCATTTATCAGTAAATCAATATACCCTTGATGATTATCTTTATATTTTGTTGGAAAAGCATGAGCCCCCAAAAAAGTAGCCTTAATTGCTACCGGATAATTTTCTTTTAGTCTTTTTATAACGCGAAGCATTTTTAATTCAGATTCTAATGTCAATCCATATCCGGATTTTATTTCGACCGCTCCGGTTCCTTGCTTTATGATTTCTTCTAATCTTTTACTGGATTGTTGATACAGGTCATCTTCTGAAGTTTCTTGCAGTTTTTTGGCAGAATTAAGTATTCCGCCGCCTCTTTCAAAAATTTCTTCATAGCTCAGTCCGTTTATCCTGTCTACAAATTCCAATTCTCTGTTTCCGGCATATACCAAATGGGTATGACTGTCCACCCAAGTCGGTAAAACAGTCTGTCCGGTTGCATCAATAACTTTATCAATTGCTGTTTCAGAAGGACAATCCATCATGGAGCCATAATCTTTTATATTATCGTTTTCAATAAGCAGATAAGCATTTTGTATCACTGGAAGGTTTTTCATTTCGCTGCCTTCAAGTTTATCTATATGAATATCTCGTACCTGAAGTAATTCTTTAATATTTTTAATCAGTGTTTTCATGAATTGTGCTGTGTGTTTATTTTTTAAGTAAAAATAGATTGTAATTTTAAAAACTCCTATCTTTATTCAAAATTAATAATTGTGAGGAGAGCAAAGTATAAAAAAATAAAGAAACTTCAACCCAATTATTTAGAATATTCCGGAAATTATCCGGATGTTCCTATTTCGATGCAGTTGTTTATCTATAATGAAGATGTTTTTCATGAATATAACAATTTGAGTTTGTCCGAAATGATCAATGTTATCAACCAAGCTGAACCTGATACTGTAAAATGGTTTAATTTGCACGGGCTGCACGATATTGAACTATTAAGAGAAATAGGAAGCTTTTTTGCTATAGAATCTTACATTATGGCTGAAATTTTAAATTTTGGCAGACGAACCAGAATGGAAGAGCTGGAAGATATAATGTTTTTTAGCGTAAAAGCCATTCTTCCTTTCAGAGAAGAAGAATCTATTGTTGACGTAGAACAAATAAGCTTTATCCTAAAAGAAGACGTTTTGTTGTCCTTCCAAGAAAAAAAAGGTGACTTTTTTAATCTTATCAGAGAGCGTATTCGCACCAAAACCGGACAAACCAGAAAAAGAGACACCAGCTATTTATTATACGGGTTGTTAGATTCATTAATGGATAGTTTTTTAACTACATTAGACTGGTTTGAAGATAATGTGGAAATGGTTTTGATAGAAGCTAAAAGCAGATATAAAAAAGAAACATTAATCCGGATAGAAGAATATACTCAAGAGCTTCAGGATATTAAAAGAGCCATAATTCCTTTAAGAGAGGTACTCTATAATTTAAGAGATAAAAAAAGCATTACCAGTAGTGTAATTAGCAAAAATAGTATTTCCTTTTTTGAGCGCTTACAGTATAAATCGATAGAGATGCTGGATCAGATAGAATATAATTTAAACAAATTAGATAGTGCCACCAACTATTTTTTTGCTTCACAAAGCAATAGAATGAACGAGATCATGAAAGTACTGACAATTGTATCTGTTATTTTTATTCCGCTCACTTTTATCGTTGGTATATACGGAATGAACTTTGATAATATGCCAGAGTTACATTCTCCAAATGGATATTACTGGACACTAGCTGCTATGTTACTAATCGTTTTATTTATGATTATCTATTTTAAATGGAAAAAGTGGTTTTAAGAGATAGGCGGTCATCTTATTTCTACCTTGACTACTTTTTAACGGTAATTTTTCTAAAAAATCCCCGGCAAGCAAAATTACAATATAGCTTGTCCGGGGATAACCAAATTTAACCAAAAAACTAATAAGTTACTTATTTATTTGTACCCATCCGGTTCGGGTTTTACCATGGGCGATAATTACATAATAATACGTTCCGTCCGGAAGTTGTTTGCCGTTTTTACTCTGTCCGTGCCACTGGGTGGTATATCCAGCTCCATGCGAATAAACTTCTGTACCCCATCGATTATAAATTTTTATATTTTCCACGCCGTGAGGTGTCAAATCAAAAACATCATTTAAACCATCGTTATTGGGAGAGATTCCCCTTGGTATAGGGCAATCTTCATAATTAATGGTGAAGCTGCTTTCATCCGTACATAAATAGTCTTCTGAACTCGCATAGACATACACTGTTTGTTTTTCGAGAATCTGCCTGCCTGGATATAGTTCCTCGCCATTTCCTCCCGGTTCTGTAAAATATTGATTGTACTCAGAAAGTGGTTTTAGCTCGTAGTACTCACAGCTTAGTGTTTTATCTTCAAATACATCTGCCACTACAGGTGCTGTTATTTTTACTTTATAAGCTATTTCCTCGTAACAACCTTCCTCATTGTTTACCTGCAACAGATAAATTGTGTGTTCTCCCGGTTCAGCTAAAACATCTCCGGCTTTATACGTTTTACCCGCTCCGCCCGGTTCTGTATAATAATGCTGATTGTTTGCCGGGACAGGGAAGATGTATTCCGCACAAACTCTCACGTTTTCCAATTGATCCGGAACAGCACCTTCTTCGGGCTGAATGTGTAATTCAAACACTTCGTGACAGCCGGTTACCGTATTTTCTACGCGGATACACAGTGTTTGTGTTTGGGGATCTTTGCCCAATGCATAATTTTCTACGTTGAGTATTGCATTTTTGGCTGCTTCAGCATCTGCAGCGGTTTTGTAATAACCCGTCATGTAAATACTTCTGTCTACAGCTGCAAACATAGTACTTTCTACAGTGGTTAAATCAACAACTGTTTCCTGTAAAGAATGTTGACAAACCACAATCGTTTCCGCCTGATGCACCGTTTCGGAAATAACCGGATAAACCTCTACGATAATGGAATCTGACGACTCGCATTCCAGATCCGGAAATTTAACTTTAATTGTATATTCTCCGGTTTCACTGACTTCTAAATCCGGATCATTAGCGCCGGGAATTAAAACACTATCTTTGTACCACTCTATTTCCATATAAAGCTCATCGGAGGCAACCACTCCTGAGTGGAGAACTGTCGACTCACCCTCACAGAGAGCTGTATTGGTTGCAATTAGTAAATCGTTACCTAAACTAATTTCTTCTCTCCATCCTAATTGTAAACTTTTTGCATTAATAAAAACGGCACTACCAGAACCATTTGTACATTCGTCCTTACAGAAATCTGCAATAATCAATATCATTTTATATTCTCTTCCTGATATTACAGGTATAGACTCTGTAGTCATTGGTATTGTCATTCCTATATAATTAACAGGTGCTTCGAAAGGATCATTATTTGTATCATAATGTTTCCAAAAATATTCTGGATTTTCACTATCACAATGTCCATAACTATATATTTTCTTCATATCTCTTATGGTTGCAACTGAAATCGGAACATTTGTATCTGGAATTAATGCAATATTCTTTTTTTCTTTAGTTTTTAAATCTGTTAGTTGAGCAGCAAAGAAACTATTTGTAGTCTTACAAAGCATTGGATTTACATAGCTATCTGATGCAAACAAATACTCTAGCCTTATAGAATCTTTTAAAGAGGTAAAATCAAACTCTAACATTGCAATTTCTGCATCACGTCCATTTAGAAATCTTTCTCCTCCAGTCTTTCTCATAACCTCATCAATTATTTCTTTTAGATCATCATCTCCTGACCATAAAGGTATCTGTTGTTTATAGGATTTCGCATCGTATGGTCCCGGAACACCCTCCAAAGAATGTGATGCCAATACAAGTCCTTCTTTAAAAGGGAAATCGACACCTAAAGGCGTATTAAAATATCCAAGGGTATTCATCCTATTGTTTCCATCTCCTGCCTGATACCTAACATTTTTAACCAAATCACAATCAGAATCTACTAACACCTCTTTTACCAATTCTTCTACCGTATATTCTTCTCCACTTTCACTAACTTCTATAGCTGGAGATGTTAAACATAGATTAAAATTAACATTAATATCCCTCGTAGCTACACTAATTCGAATATAATATGTATTTCCAATTTGTAAATTACTGAATGTTCTAGAAAAAGCCCCCCTATTCGTCATAAATTCAAAACATTCTAAAGCACCTCCATCAAGTGGAGAACAATTATAATCATATAGAGCGCCATAAACAACAGAGCCTCCAAGCGTGCCAAAAAGAGGATCCATACCAGTAATTTCAAATATTTTTAAGATATGTGTTGGGGCTAAAGCTGTAAACTTAAACCAGATCTCTTTCTCACCCCAAAGATCATTACAACTTGGTGGAGGAAGTAAAGATTTTGCTCCTATAAATACTCCTTTTGCGGTTTCATCACAATTTGTTCCCTGATTAACCAACAACTCTAAGGCCGAACTGCAATCTATATTGGTTACATCCATATGTATATCTAACGGAGAGGACCAGCTACTAAATGTATTATCAGCACACTTAGCCCTAATATATACACTATATGATTCTCCTGAATTAAGACCCGTTATAGTCGTTTTTGGCGTACCTGTTATACTAGCGGTAAAAATTGGTATTGCTGTTTCTTTTTCACCATGCTCTACCACAGTCACTTCCCATTCTGTTTCATCACTATATTGCTCCCACTCAATATCTACAGACGTAGAGTTTTGCTGTATTATCTCTACATAATAGGGTTCTGGACAAGTAATTACCTTTTCTAAACTAACATCATCAATATAAATAAAACTCAAGCCCGACGATATAATGTGCCAAGCAATATTAACTTCACTTTTAACAGCATCTAAAAACAGTACTTCCTCTTTCCATACATTTTCCGAATATATTTTAGAAGGTTTCAAAATATCTGAAAAATCAGTTGGTTTTATTCCTTTTGAAGACAACAAAACCTCAAAAGAATTATTTACCGGCAAACCGAAATCACTACCTGTTGTTACATAACGATATTTTAGTATATACCTCCCCCCTTCCAGTTGAATTGTTGGAGAAATTAACCAATCATCATTTAATACCAAACCCGTAAAATCAAAACTACCAAAACTCATAGAACTATCCCCTTCATAATTCGGTCCAACTCCGCCTTGCCATGTGTTTGCATCTAAGTTCTCATCAACAACAGTCCAACAATTCATTGTAATAGAGTCAGAATTAAACCCTTCCCAAAAAGGAATGGTGTATATATCACATGTTGTTGTAAACTGATAAGGTCCTTGCCAGATACTATATTCTCCGTTACCACAATCGGTACGTACATAAAACTCGTAATCTGTATTTGACTCCAGCATTTTCCCCGAAGAATCTTTAGCCACTGTATTCGCCTTATTTTTGGTAACAATTCCTGAGCCTGGAGAGGTTCCTTCTCCAGCTTTTTGTATATAATATTCCCAACTGGTTGCACCAAAATCATCTGTCCAAGAAACAGCTATTTCATTAGCTTCAATATTATTTATCTCTATTTGCAAGGGTTCTGGACATCCAACAATCTCTTCTATCGATACATTATCAATACCTAGAGCCATAGGTCCTTCACCAAAAATGTGCCAGGCTATATTAACTTCTCCATATATATTCTCAATAAGACAAACCTCTTCTTGAGTTTTTTCGTTGCTATATGTCTTTAAAGGCACTATCACTTTGTCAAAGTCTATTCTATCTTTTCCGGAATTAGATAATAATACCTCAAATTTGGTTTCATATATGCTTTTTGTTCTATATTGATACTTTAATCGATACATTTTATTAGCTTCAAAACGAATTGTTGGCGAGATTAACCAATCATCAATTTCTCCATCTTTCTCAAATATTGCTGAGTAACTATCTATGCCAATAAATGCATCACTAGCAAATCTCCATCTATCATCCTCCGGATATCTTGTAAAGTGCATAGGTATATCATGAACACTCCCTGTTGAATCAATTTGCGTCCAACATTGAGGTCTAACAAACCCTGCAGTATGAACCCATGCTTTAAAATCCTCGAAATAGGGTACATCAAAAATGCCACAGGTAGTTCCGAAATTAAAAGGACCTATCCACGAACTATATTCTCCTGTTTTGCATATAGAACGCACATAAAATTCATATTCGTTTGTATGTTTTAAAATGTCCCCTTTATAATCTGTAGTAATAAAGTTTTCTTTAAAGTTTGTTTTAATACCTACACCAGTCGGAACGCCCTTATTGATTGATTGAACCCAATATTCCCATTCTGTATTAAGTTGATCTTCCCATAATATTGTAGCTTTATTCTCTGAAACATCCTTTATTCCTAATCCCCATGGCATTGGACAGCCAGAGATTTCTTCAATTAAAAAATCATCAAAATAAAACAGAGTTCTTCCCTGCTGCTTTAAGTTCCAAACAAAGTTAATCACCCCGTCTATTCCTTGTATTACAACTGATCTTTCAATCCATCCATTTTTTTCAATATTAGATTCATCAGGAATCTCTATCTGTTTAATTTCAGAAATATTTTCTAAATCTTGGACACTGCTATACCCTCCCTCCAAAATTGAAATATCGTATTTTATTCCATCAACAACTTCATAAGTTTTATAACTCATTTTATATACTTTATTCCCTTCAAGTAAAATAGAAGGGGACACTAACCATTCATCATGTACATTAGACCGTTCTCCATAATCTCTATACACTAAACTACTATTCCCTTCATAAATTTCCCACGCCACCGTTCCATATACAAAAGGATCTTCTGTTGTATGATGATTGTCCAAAGTAAACCTTTTCCAGCATTCTCTTGTTGTAGAGCTTGTATTAAACCCTTCTTGGTAGGGCACTACAAATATATCACATGGTGTCTTGAAAGAGAAAGGTCCTATCCATTCGCTATTGTAACTGTTTCCACATACAGCTCTTACATAAAATTCATATTCTGTATCTGCCTGTAAAGCAGTCGGAACAACCCCATTGGTATTTGTAATCGTTACTCCTTTTGTGTTTGACAAATTGCCACTTCCCGCAGGAAAAGTACCTCCCATAACCCACTTCTCTTCTATGAAATATTCCCATAAATTATTTTTATTATCTTCCCAACTAATATCTACACTATTAGTTGACAAATTTAAAATTTGTATATTATATGGGGATATACAAGTTTCTGTATTCACATTTACATTGTTAAATGTAATAACAGATAATTTTTCATTATTCCAATTTGAAAAAGCTAACGTTATTCCTAACAGAATAAAAATAAAAATAACATAAATAATTTTCTTCATAATATTATAATTCTAATTAGTAACTAAATATTTTCATAAATCATATTTACCAAAACAACATATAAAACAACATATAAAACAACATATAAAACAACATTAAACCTAATTTTAACAGTAAACTAATAGTAAACAATTTGAAAATTTAACAATTAGTAATTGTTTAAAAATCAACATGTTAAACAAATCCCAATAATTTGATAGATTTTAAATCCAAAATAAGCTACAACATAATGTCTGATAAACTAATTGCCATTACTTTTTAGCATCATCTTTTTATCTATAGTTTTTATTTTTTATTAAAACCTTATTTCCCCACAAAAGTTATAGAGCCAGTATTTAAAAGAATAAATTATATTATATTTTAAACTCAATCTTGTACCTAATAATAAAATTTAGTAATTTCGGATTTTAAAAAATTAACTGAGCAGAAATATAATTTAGAATGATTATACAACCCAGAACAAGAGGATTCATTTGTCTTACTTCTCATCCGGAAGGATGTGCAGAAAACGTGCAACAACAAATTGACTATATAAAGTCCAAAGGAATAATAAAAAATGGTCCAAAAAACGTTTTAATTATAGGAGCTTCTACCGGATTTGGATTAGCTTCTCGTATCGCGACAGCTTTTGGATCTAATGCAGCAACAATTGGTGTATTTTTTGAAAAGCCAGCTACAGAAGGACGTCCAGGTACCGCAGGTTGGTATAATTCTGCTGCTTTTGAAAAAGAAGCGCATTTAGCTGGTTTATATGCTAAGAGTATAAATGGAGATGCTTTTTCTGACGAAATTAAAAAACAAACAATAGAGCTAATTAAAAAAGATTTAGGTCAAATTGATTTAGTAATTTACAGTCTGGCATCTCCAAGGCGTACACACCCTAAAACTGGAGTTGCTTACTCCTCTGTATTAAAACCCATTGGAGAGCCTTTTACTAATAAAACAGTTGACTTTCATACTGGAGTTGTTTCAGATATAACTATTGACCCTATAAAATCTCAAGACGATATAGACAATACAATAGCTGTTATGGGAGGCGAAGATTGGAAATTTTGGATAGAGGATTTAAAACAAGCAGGAGTGCTGGCAAATGGAGTTAAAACAGTTGCTTATTCATATATTGGTCCTGAACTAACGTATCCGATTTATCGAAATGGAACAATAGGTATGGCTAAAAATGATTTAGAAAATACTGTTCCAATAATCAATGATATATTAAAGAATTTAGATGGAATTTCTTATATATCTGTAAATAAAGCTTTAGTAACTCAATCCAGTTCTGCTATACCAGTAGTTCCTTTATATATTTCACTATTATATAAAGTGATGAAACAAAAAGGAATTCATGAGGGGTGCATTGAACAAATGCAAAGGTTGTTTCAAGATCGTATTTATTCAGATAATGTTTTATTGGACAATAAAGGCAGAATTCGCGTGGACGATTGGGAAATGAGAGATGATGTTCAGGCTGAAGTTGCAGAATTATGGAATAATGTTACATCTGAAAATATAATGGATATTTCTGATTTAGAAGGATATAGAAAAGATTTCTTTAACTTATTTGGATTTGAATTCGATAACATTGATTATGATAAAGATACTAACGAATTAATAGAAATTGAGAGTATAAAAGAAACTAAATAATATAAAAATAGAAAGAGGTGAAATTCACCTCTTTCTATTTTTATACAGATTTATCCTTTTAATTTTTTTTAAAACTTCTTTCTTACTATTATAATCTTGTAATTTTACAAACTTAAATTACATTCAACCAAAACACAAAAAATGAAAGGTATTATTTTGGCCGGAGGTTCAGGAACTCGATTGCATCCGCTTACACTGGCAATTTCGAAACAATTGTTGCCTGTATATGACAAACCTATGGTTTATTATCCTCTCTCCACTTTAATGCTCGCTGATATAAGGGAAATTCTGCTTATCTCTACCCCAAGAGATTTACCTCTTTTTAAAAGTCTGCTGGGCGACGGTAGTTCTTTTGGCATACAGCTTTCTTATGCAGAACAATTTGCACCAGAAGGCATCGCTCAGGCCTTAATTATTGCACAGGACTTTATAGGAGAAAGCGATGTGTGTTTAATTTTAGGAGATAATATTTTTTACGGAAATGGACTACAAGCTAAACTCCTCCAATCCAAAGAAATTGTTGAAAAAGAAAATCAAGCTGTCGTTTTTGGATATAGTACTAAAGACCCTCAACGGTATGGTGTCGTAAGTTTTGACAAATCCGGCAAAGCAGTAAGCATTGTAGAAAAACCCGCCATTCCTCAATCCAATTATGCTGTTGTAGGTTTATATTTTTATCCTAACAATGTTATTCAGCATACTAAAACACTGACTCCTTCGGATAGAGGCGAGCTAGAAATAACCGATTTAAACAATATTTACCTCAAGCAATCCCAGTTATCTGTGACTACCTTAGGAAGAGGTTTTGCATGGTTAGACACCGGAACGCACGAGTCCTTGGTTGAAGCCACAGAATTTGTTAAAACCGTAGAAAAAAGGACGGGACTAAAAATAGGGTGTTTAGAAGAAATTGCTTTATTTCAAAACTGGGTTTCAAAAAAACAGATTTCGGACAATATAGCTGATATGAAAGGAGAATATTACGATTACATCAGACAGATTACTTTGAAATAAAACCTGATCGGATCGGCTTATAGCTTATATTGTTCATCATAATATTGATATGTTCCGTCTATTATGTTTTTTAACCAATTCTGATTTTTCAAATACCATTCTATAGTCTGTTTCAGTCCTTCTTCAAAAGTAACTTCCGGAGTCCAACCTAATTCTTTATTTATTTTTGAGGCATCAATAGCATACCTAAAGTCGTGTCCCGGACGGTCTTTGATAAATGTTATCAGTTTAAAGCTACTCCTTTGTTCTCTGTTTAAGATAGTATCCATCTGTCTGCACAATTCTTTTATCAAATCAATATTTTTCCACTCATTAAATCCTCCGATATTATAAGTTTCTCCAATTTTTCCTCTATGAAAAATCAAATCTATCGCCTTAGCATGATCTTCAACAAAAAGCCAGTCTCTTGTATTATTTCCCGTACCATAAACAGGTATGCTTTTGTTATTCAAAATATTATTGATACATAATGGTATCAATTTTTCAGGAAATTGATTAGGTCCATAATTATTTGAGCAACTACTTATAAAATAAGGCATTCCATACGTTTTTCCATAAGCACGAACCAAGTGGTCTGCTCCTGCTTTTGATGCCGAATACGGAGAGTTAGGAGCATAAGGTGTAGTTTCAGTAAAAAAGCCTTCTTCTCCCAAAGTTCCGTAAACCTCATCAGTGGTAACATGATAGAAAACTTTATTATTCCAGTTATTATTCCATAATTTTCTAAAAGCCTCAAGCAATATTGCTGTCCCTGTTATATTGGTTTTCATAAATTCCAGAGGAGAAACAATCGACCGATCTACATGAGATTCGGCAGCCAAATGAATAACAGCGTCAAATTTGTGCTTATTAAAAAGATTATTGACAACATTTTCTTCCGTAATATCTCCTTTGATAAAAAAATAGTTGTCGGCATATTCAATATCTGTCAAATTTGCTAAATTACCGGCATAAGTTAAATTATCCAGATTGTAAATCGCGTAATCGGGATATTTCAATACAAAATGACGTACCACATGTGAACCTATAAAGCCAGCTCCTCCGGTAATTAAAATTTTTTTCATTTTTGTTGTTATCCGTTTATAAAATATTATTTGATTAAAAATTATTTTTAGCTCTTTAATTACACAAGCTAATATCTATAATTTTATTTAAAAATCACCCTTTTACTGCCCTAATCATTCTGTCATTGCCAAACATATCTTTTTTTAACTCTATATCTTTAAATTCGTTTTTATCAAACAGCATTAGCATTTCCTTTCCCAAATATTGATTGATCTCAAAAAAAAGCATTCCACCGCTTCTAAGATTTATTTTAGCCCAATCTACAATATTTCTGTAAAACAGCAACGGATCATTATCTTCTACAAACAATGCCAAATGAGGTTCATAATTTAAAACGTTATTTTTTATTTCTTGTTTTTCCAAATTTCTTACATAAGGGGGATTCGAAACAACAATATCAAATGGTTCTCTACAATCTTCCAGTGCCACAATATTCTGTAAAATAGCATTAACTTTTACTTTATTATTCAAAGCATTTTGTACAGCTACATCCAGCGTTTGAGGTGAAATATCCATCAAAGTAATCTTAGCAAAAGGCAATTCTTTTCCCAATGTTACCCCTATACAACCACTACCCGTTCCTAAATCAACAATATTGTACTCCTGAGCGACGTCAATGCTTTTTAAAACCCATTCTACGAGTTCTTCGGTTTCAGGACGTGGGATCAGCGTATGCTCATTTACTTTAAATTCCAATCCGTAAAAATAAGCTTTTCCAAATATATACTGAATCGGTTTCTCTTTTTTTAATTCTTCCAAAACCCTATCCCACTGCTCCTTATCCGTCAACTTCAAATCAGGAGTCATCACAACATCGATGCGTGATTTGCCTTCTATTTCTTCTAAAGCTATCCAAAAAAACTGTTTGCATTCCTCTTCTTCAAAGAGCGGAGAAAGCTCACGAATAAATAAGTGTAAGTAAGATTTTATTTCCATAGAATAACGTAAAAGCTTAAATTTGTTCAAATATACAGTTTTATCAATTTTGGAAGAACACGAATTATATATTTCTCGCTGCATACAATTAGGTTTACAAGGAACTTTCTCCGCTTTACCCAATCCGTCCGTCGGTGCTGTAATCGTTTATAACGGTAAAATTATTGGCGAAGGATATACTTCTGATTATGGCGGAGCGCACGCAGAGGTAAACGCAATTAATTCGGTTAAAAATCAGGAATTACTGAAAAAAAGCATTTTATATGTCAGTTTAGAACCTTGCAGTCATTTTGGAAAAACTCCCCCTTGCTGTGACTTGATTATCGAAAAAAAAATTCCAAAAGTAGTGATAGGCACTGCTGATCCTTTCGCCAAAGTTTGCGGCACGGGAATACAGAAAATGAGAAACAGCGGAATTGAAGTAATCACTGGTGTATTGGAAAATGAGTGTCAAACAAGCAATAAACGCTTTTTTACATTTCATCAAAAAAAACGCCCTTACATTATTTTAAAATGGGCTGAAACTGCGGACCATTTTATTGCTCCACTGCAAAAAGAAAGCAGCTCTTCTTACTGGATTTCAAATATTTATGCACAGCAAAATGTACATCAATGGCGAAGTGAAGAAATGGCTTTCCTAGTTGGAACAAATACAGTTTTGGACGATAATCCTTCACTGACTACCAGAAATTGGTTTGGCAAAAATCCGGTACGCGTGTATTTGGATCGAAACGGTAAAATAGATAATTCGTTTGCTGTAAAAGACACAAGTTCTCAAACAATTTGTATCACCAACCAAACTGAGTTACAAAACACAAACAATGTAACTTACGCTTTTGCAGACTTTGACCACAATCTACCAGAACAAATTTGTAATATACTTTATAAAAACCACTTATTATCAGTAGTTATAGAAGGCGGAACGAAAACTTTACAGTCTTTTATAAACGCTAACCTTTGGGATGAAGCCCGTATATTCATTAGTGATTCTATTCTGAAAACAGGTGTAAAAGCCCCTGTATTTTCCAGTTTTAGTAAATCGGAAACCAAAATCATTTACAACAACAATCTAAAAACTGTATACCCGTAATATGACATTAGAGAAAGATTCATACCACACAATTTCACAACCTACAGACGAAGTTTTATATAAAGAGAAAAACAGCAAATTTTTTGGCTATGCATTTCCAATACAAACAGAAGAAGAAGTTAAGGATATTTTAGACAATATTAAAAAACGACATTACAACGCTCGTCATTGGTGTTATGCTTTTCAAATAGGTACGGAACAGCCTTATTACCGTGCCAATGATGACGGCGAACCGAGCAATACTGCTGGGATGCCTATTTACGGACAAATACAATCATTTGATGTAACTAATATATTAATTATAGTTGTTAGATATTTTGGAGGCATAAAACTTGGTGTTGGCGGTTTAATTACTGCCTATAAAGCTACTGCTCAAATGACTATGGAAAATGCAAATATTATAGAAAAGACAATTGATAAACAATTTAAAATCCGCTTTGAATACAAGGACATGAATAATGTAATGCGAGTAATAAAAGAAAGAAACCTTAAAATTATTCAACAAAAAATGGAAATGAACTGCGAAATAGAGTTGTCAATACGAAAAAGCGAATACCCTCAAGCTTTAGAAGCATTTATACCTTTTTATGAAATTAGAGTTATAAAATCCGATCGTAAAAATTCCTCACAGTAAAACTCATACTTTTATCTTCCAAAGTGTACTCCTATTTTAAATTGAATGCGATGGGCATTAGCAAAGTAATCTTTATAGGCACTGTTGGCTTCTACTCTTAACCTTGTATAGTTGTAGTGTATGCCGCCAATGAAGGCAAATTTATGAGCTGCAAAAAACATATAGTCCGCTCCTATTAAAAATCCTTTTCCTCCATAAACGGCTTCTCTTCCTTCACTCCTATCTTTGGCATCAGTTCCATAATATCCAATTTCTGGTTTTAATATTGTTTTTTCAGTTAAAGGAAGCCGATAACTTAAAATCATTCCCGATTCGTTGTATTTAGTATATTCAAAATCAGCAATCATATCAATATCATTAATGCTGTGCTTTGTATAATTATAAAACAAGCTAAAACCTATATTTTTATATTCGACTGCACTCAATTTAAATCCAAATCCTCCACCGTAATTACGATGGGCATCCTGAGTCATATTGTTTCCCACATTGACAAAAGAAGTGTAATACATATCGAAACCATTAAAAACTCTCCACTTTTTTTCTGTTTCCTGTGTGTATGCTGTTAAGCAAAAGAGGTTAAAAAAAACTATTATTTTTTTCATGGCTCTGCTGGTTTGTCTTCTTTCAGATTTAACTCTCCTATATGGTAATAATAATCAGGCATATTTCGGTATGAAAAATAACCGTAAGATTTATTTTTTACTCTAATATAAAACACCCAATCATCACCACCCGGAAATCCAAATCTAAAATTTCCATTGCGATCTGACGTAACTGCTGAAAGACTATTATAGCCTCTTTCATAAGACAATCCTCCAACCGGTAGAGTATATCTTTCTTCTTCTTCTCTACTGATTCTATTATTATCAATTTTTACAGAAAATAGTTCTACTTTTTCGTTTTTCACCACTTCTGTTCCATTTAAAAATGTTCCTTCAATCACATAGCGCTTTTCTCCATCATAAACGTCTTTACAGCTTACAGCTATAAATGCTAATATATACAAAATAGAGAGATACCTTTTCATACTTTTCTAAAATGATTATACTCAAATATAGTAAAATTAACCTAAAAAATAAAAAGATAAATGCTTTTTAAAACAAAAGGATATCCGTCACCGAATATCCTTTTGTTATTTAAAAAAATTATTGTAGATAATTATTTGCCAGCTGCTATTAAATTTAAAGCAGATCCTGCCTTAAACCAATCGATTTGGCTTGCATTATAAGTATGGTTAGCAGCAATTACATCTTTTGATCCGTCACTGTGAACGAACTCTAAATGCAATTGTTTTCCAGGTGCAAATTCAATTAAGTCTAAGAAGTTGATTGTGTCATCTTCTTGGATTTTATCATAATCCATCTCATTTGCAAACGTCAAGGCTAACATCCCTTGTTTTTTAAGGTTAGTTTCATGAATACGGGCAAATGATTTTACCAATACTGCTTTAACCCCCAAATGACGAGGCTCCATAGCTGCGTGTTCACGAGATGACCCTTCACCGTAGTTTTGGTCGCCTACAACTATAGTCGGAATGTCGGCTGCTTTATACGCTCTTTGCACTGCAGGTACAGCTCCATACTCACCAGTCAATTGATTTTTGACACTGTTTGTTTTATGATTAAATGCATTTTCTGCTCCAATCAACATATTATCAGAGATATTGTCTAAGTGCCCACGGAAACGCAACCATGGACCAGCCATAGAAATGTGATCCGTAGTACATTTACCAAATGCTTTAATCAATAGTTTAGCACCTGTAATGTTTTTACCGTCCCATGGAGTAAAAGGTTCTAATAGCTGAAGGCGATTAGACGTTGGATTAACTTCTACAACTACATCTGAACCATCAGTTGCGGGTGCTTGATATCCCGGGTCTTCAACATCAAATCCTTTTGTAGGCAATTCATCTCCTGTTGGAGGCACCAATTTTACCTCTTCTCCATTGTCATTGATTAAGGCATCTGTGATTGGATTAAATCCTAAATCACCGGCTATTGCTAATGCTGCAACCATTTCAGGAGAGGTTACGAAAGCATGTGTATTAGGATTGCCGTCAGCGCGTTTAGAAAAGTTTCGGTTAAAGGAATGAACAATCGTATTTTTTTCTTGTTTATCAGCTCCTTCCCGATCCCATTGTCCGATACACGGTCCGCAAGCATTTGTAAACACTTTAGTTCCCATTTTTTCAAATGTTTCTATAATACCATCTCTTTCGATAGTATAGCGAATTTGCTCAGATCCCGGGTTAATTCCAAACTCAGCTTTAGGCGTAATTCCATGCGCAACCGCTTGTTCTACGATAGAAGCCGCTCTTGACATATCTTCGTAAGAAGAGTTCGTACAAGAACCGATTAATCCCCATTCTACTTTTAATGGCCATCCGTTTTTAGAAGCTTCTTCTCTCATTTTAGAAACTGGTGTTCCTCTATCCGGGGTAAACGGTCCGTTGATATGAGGTTCCAATTCTGATAAGTTAATTTCAATCAACTGATCAAAATATTGTTCAGGATTTGTATATACTTCTTCATCGGCTGTCAGGTGTTCTGCTACTTTATCAGCAGCATCCACTACATCTTGACGACCTGTAGCTGCTAAATATCTTCGCATTGAATCGTCATATCCAAAAGTAGAAGTAGTTGCTCCGATTTCAGCTCCCATGTTACAGATAGTACCTTTACCCGTACAAGACATAGATAAAGCTCCTTCGCCAAAATATTCAACAATAGCTCCTGTTCCTCCTTTTACAGTTAGAATATCAGCTACTTTCAAAATTACATCTTTAGGTGCAGTCCAGCCATTTAATTTACCGGTTAATTTAACGCCGATCAGTTTTGGGAACTTTAACTCCCAAGCCATCCCCGACATTACGTCTACAGCATCTGCTCCTCCTACACCAATTGCAAGCATTCCCAATCCTCCTGCATTAACTGTATGAGAATCTGTACCGATCATCATTCCTCCCGGAAAAGCATAGTTTTCCAAAACAATCTGATGGATAATACCGGCACCCGGTTTCCAGAATCCGATACCGTATTTGTTAGATACAGAGGATAAAAAATTAAACACTTCTGACGACTGATTCAGAGCTGCTTGCAAATCTGCAGAAGCGCCGACCTTTGCTTGAATCAAGTGGTCACAGTGTACAGTTGTCGGTACGGCGACTTTTTCTTTTCCAGCATGCATAAATTGCAGCAATGCCATTTGCGCTGTTGCATCCTGGCACGCTACCCGATCCGGAGCAAAATCAACATAATCTTTACCTCTTTCAAAAGCTTGGGAAGGCAGTCCCTCCCACAAGTGAGTGTATAAGATTTTCTCAGAAAGCGTTAGCGGACGACCAACCAACTCGCGAGCTTTTGCTACGCGATCCGGCATTTTTTCGTACACTTTTTTTATCATTTCTATGTCAAAAGCCATTTTATTGTAGTTTATTTTGTTATTATATTTTGTTGCTATTTACTTAGTAGAAACGGGTTTAAATTTAGTTAAGTTAATGCCCTCTACTGATGTTTTATATTCTTCAATAGTCGGAATTCTTCCTAAAACTGCAGAAAGCACGACTACCGGTGTAGAGGCTAATAAGGACTCTCCTTTTTTGCGTTCAGAGTCCTCTACCACACGTCCTTGGAACAAACGAGTAGAGGTAGCCATTACCGTATCTCCTTTAGCAGCTTTTTCTTGATTTCCCATACACAAATTACAGCCAGGACGCTCTAAATACATAATATTTTCATATTCTGTACGAGCTGTATTTTTGGGCAATAAATCGCTAAATTCAAATCCTGAATATTTTTGCAGGTATTCCCAGTCTCCTTCTGCTTTTAATTCATCAATGATATTATAAGTTGGTGCTGCTACAACTAAAGGAGCATTAAATTTAACTGTACCATTTTGCTTTTCAATATTTTTAAGCATTTGAGAAACAATTTTCAAGTCATCCTTATGCACCATGCAAGAACCTACAAATCCCAAGTCTACTTTTTTATTATTGCCATAGTAGGATAGCTCTCTAATTGTATCATGCGTGTAACGCTTAGAAACATCTTCATTATTTACATCCGGATCTGCAATCATTGGCTCTTCAATGATATCTAAATCAATCACAACTTCAGCATAGTATTTAGCATTGGCATCCGGAGCCAACGCGGGTTTTTCACCTGATTTAATCTCCGCAATTCGCTTGTTAGCTTTGTCAATTAATCCTTGAAGCACTTGATTTTTATTATCCATTCCTTTATCAATCATGATTTGGATACGGCTTTTTGCGATTTCAAGCGACTCTATCAAGGTATCATCTTGCGAAATACAGATAGATGCTTTAGCTTTCATCTCTGCAGTCCAGTCGGTAAATGTAAATGCCTGATCTGCCAGAAGTGTACCAATGTGAACTTCAATAATTCTGCCCTGGAATACGTTTTCTCCTCCAAATTGTTGCAGCATCTGAGCCTGTGTAGCATGCACCACATCGCGGAAATCCATGTGCTCTTTCATGCTTCCCTTAAAAGTAACTTTTACAGATTCCGGGATCGGCATAGAAGCTTCTCCTGTTGCTAAAGCTAAAGCAACCGTTCCTGAGTCCGCTCCAAAAGCAACTCCTTTAGACATTCTTGTATGTGAGTCACCTCCGATAATAATCGCCCAATCATCAATTGTAATATCGTTTAATACTTTATGAATAACATCTGTCATAGAGTGATATTCTCCTTTAGGATCGCGTGCAGTAATTAAGCCGAAGTCATTCATAAACTTCATCAGTTTAGGAATATTAGCCTGAGCCTTTTTATCCCATACAGAAGCCGTATGGCATCCTGATTGATACGCTCCATCGACAATAGGAGAAATAACTGTGGCAGCCATTGCTTCTAACTCTTGCGCAGTCATCAGACCTGTTGTATCCTGAGATCCCACAATATTAACTTCTACGCGAACGTCAGAACCTGCATGTAATATTTTACCCGGAGTTATTCCTACGGCATTTTTGTTAAATATTTTTTCTACTGCAGTAAGCCCTTGTCCTTCAATTGAAATTTCTTTTGAGGGAGCATACACTGCAGAAGCTTCGATTCCTAATACTTTTGCTGCAAAAGTTTGAATTTTTTTACCAAATACAATAGCATACGAACCCCCTGCTTTAATAAACTCCATCTTTTGCGGAGTTAATGCCTTAGAAATATCTATCAGCTCTTTATCTCCGTTATAAAGTTTTTTGTTTTTTGTATTAATGGTAAGCACAGTGCCTGTAGCTACAGAATAAACTTCCTCTAACACAGGCTCTCCTTTTTCAT
Source organism: Myroides indicus (assembly GCF_004364575.1). Classification (GTDB taxonomy): domain Bacteria; phylum Bacteroidota; class Bacteroidia; order Flavobacteriales; family Flavobacteriaceae; genus Flavobacterium; species Flavobacterium indicum_A. The sequence goes on from NZ_SOAG01000004.1 coordinate 61,102, forward strand.
TAAGAACAACTTTGCCGTCAGCATCAATTTTCTTTTCCCAGTTTTTAAGGTCTATACCAATCCCCCCTGTCACGTCAACAGTAGTTAAGAAAATAGGAGAAATACCATTTGTTCCTGCTACTATTGGAGCAATATTTACAAAAGGAACATATGGACTGGCTTGTTTCCCTGTCCAAAGTGCCACGTTATTTACTCCGGACATTCTTGATGAGCCCACACCCATTGTACCTTTCTCTGCAATTAACATCACGCTCTTATCCGGATGAGCACTCTGCAAATCTTTGATTTCTTGTTGTGCCTGCGGAGTAATCATACATTGTCCGTGAAGTTCGCGATCGGAACGAGAATGTGCCTGATTCCCCGGCGATAATAAGTCCGTAGAAATATCTCCTTCTCCTGCGATATAAGTAACTATATCTATTTTTTCCGGTACCGCCGGAAGTTTTGTAAAAAACTCAGCTTTTGCATAGCTTTCTAAAATATCTTTAGCGATTACATTTCCCTGCAAAAATGCTTCTTTTAACCGAGCGGTGTCTGCATCGTATAAAAACACTTGTGTTTTTAATACTTCAGCCGCTTCCTCTGCAATTGCAGGATCTTTACCCAATGCTAAATCCAAAAGTACTTGGATAGAAGGTCCTCCTTTCATATGGGATAATAATTCAAACGCAAACGCCGGAGTTATTTCTTTAACTATTGCTTTACCTAAAATGATTTCTTTTAAAAACTGGGCTTTAACTCCAGCCGCACTAGTTGTTCCCGGCAGTACATTATAAATAAAAAGCTTTAGAGAATCTTCGTGAAATTCATTTTTAACATCTTTTACCTGTGCTATAATTTCACTTAATAATTCGGCTCCGTCAATTGGTTTAGGACTCAGTTTTTGTGTTTTTCTTTCTTCGATTTCTTTGATGTAATCCTTATAAAGGCTCATATTTACTACCTGTTAAATTAAAAGTTGATTTCTTAGACAAATTCCTAATCAACCTATTCAATATTATTTTAGCTATATACCCGGTATGGCTTTAATATCAAAATTTCTCACAAATTTCAAAATTCTTCTGATTTAAATCCCTCTCTTTCCAAATGTCTGTATAAAGTGCTCAATGGTTGAGTTTATGTTATTGACATTACAAAACAGTGTATAACCGACTACTAAATTTTTGTCAGCACAAATTTAAGCAAAGTATTTAATATTCAAAAGTTATTAATGATTCCTTTAAATCGACTAATTATTATTTATAAACATTCTACTTTGATGAATAAAATTCAATAATTTTAATATACCAAACAACATTTATGGATATTATTTATTTTTTATAGCTAAAAATATCATTTTAGAAGCATTCCTCTTTATTTTATAAAAAAACGACATTTTAACCAATTGCTAAAATGTCGTTTTCAATCTTTTATAATATTCAATTCTTATTTTTTCAGCCAATTATTACGGAATTTACACTCAATAAATTCTCCCTGAATACTGATATAAGCATCTTTTATCTTTTTTCCTACCCATTTTTCCATTTCTTCACCTTGTTTTTTTTGCAAAGCGAATCCTTTTACTTTGCTATAATCTTCGGCAAAATCTATTTTATGAGCAGGATATTTTTTATTAATTCGTACAATGCGATAGCTTTTATCTCCTCTTCGATCTGTTTTTATTGCAGGCTGCGAAACTTCTCCTTCACTTAATCCGGAAACTAAAAAATAAAGCTCTCTGTCCTCCATATTATTCAATTCAAACCTCGGATCCATAGTCATAGGGTCTTTCATTACGCCCTCGTTAAACTTGGTTTCTTTTTCGTCAGATGATGCAGTAGCTGCTTCTCCAAATGAAATTTCTCCATTAACAATCTTTTCGCGAATATTTTCAATTTTTTTCTTTGCTTCATCCATAGCCTCTTGTGTAGGTTTCGGAATCAATAGGATATGTCTCAAATCTAACCGCTGTCCTCTTATTTTTTCGAGATAAATAATATGATAACCAAATTCTGTTTCAAACGGTTGAGAGATTTCTCCTTCTGCCATACTGAAAGCTACATCTTTAAACTCTTTAACAAAAGGATCCTTTTTAGTCATAGAGAAAAATCCTCCATTAGCAGCAGAAGCCTTGTCATCTGTAAACAAAACGGCTTTGCTGAAAAAACTGGCGCCATTTTCTAAGACATCTGTTCGCATTTCATTTAAACGGTCAATTACTTTCTGCTTTTGTTCCTTAGAAATTTCCGGTTTTATAACTATTTCTGCTATTTCTACTTCATCTCCCACCATAGGCAGCTGATCTTCTGGAATAGACTTAAAAAACTGACGGACTTCTTCCGGTGTAATTGTTACTTTTTCAACTATGTGCTGCTGCATGTTTTGCGTCAGCTTATTTTGTTTGACAATATCAAAAAAGTATTCTCTAAATTCGTCTTCCGATTTTTTATTGTAAAACTTCAATATTTTATCCATAGAACCAACTTCTTCAACCATTCTATTAATCTGGTCATCCATATAAGTGGTCACTTCAACGTCCGTTACCTCTAAACTGTCCTGAACTGCCTGATAGGCAAAAAGTTTATCTTCTAATAACTTTTCAAACAAATCACAACGAGACATATCTTCAATAGAAACTCTTTGCGCTTTCAGCTCTAAAAGAGTTTTGTCTATTTCTGATTCTAAAATCACATAATCCCCCACTACTCCTACTACCCCGTCAATTTTTCTCTTTTGAACAGATTGTTGTTCTTGTGCATATGCTGTTACTCCGAAAGACAAGGATAAAGCAAACAGCATCCCTATCTTTTTATTTAAAAATCTCATATCTCTTATTCTTTTTTGCATCTTTTAATATATCTTCTTCTATCTCTTTTAACATCCTCATTTTTCGATCATTGAGAACCATTTGCTTTAACGACGGCTTTAAATAATCATAAGGAGTTATACTGCCTCTTTCCAAAACCTGATTAATTTTTACAAAATAAGTACTATGGTCGTCCTGAACTTCAAAATAATTACCGCTTTTTAGATAAGTACTTTTATTATCAACGGTTAAAAAGGGCAATTTTTCGTAAACCTGATTAACATTTACCCAAATAGAATCATTTAAGGCATATGACTTCATTTGCAAAGACATATTCTCCAAATCATCAAACTCTTCTTTTTTGGAAGAAGTAAACTTCTTTTTTATTTTATTGTAATTAGTGTTGTCATTCAGCACATTAACATAAGCCATTTTCACTAACATATCATCTACCAAAAAACTGTTTTTTAAGTTATTGTAATACGTTTCCAGGTCTTTTTCCGATATAATTGTATCTATCGACTGCTGAACCAGTTTTTCCAAATAGGCTTTAATAAGCAAATCGCTTTTAAACTGCTCTACCAAAGCATTGATTTCGCTTTTTTTATCATCGGATAAATTAAATTCAGCTGCCTCGATCAACAGGCGTTTCGTTGCCCATTTGTCAATAAAACTATGCACGATTGCCACGCTGTCTTTATGAGTAGATTTTAAAGAAACTATATTTTGAAGTTCGGATCTGTCCAAATACTCCTTATTAACCCTTGCCACGGGATCTTCGATACTCTGATTTTCTTTTTGATTACAAGAAGCCATAAATAGTCCCCCTAAAAGAAGAACAAGCATAACTCTGTTTTTTATTTTATCTTGTATCATATTTAATTTTTGGCAGTTATTGGTTGAATAAAACTTGCCCATCGTGCAAAAATAGACAATTCATATTTTATAAATCTAATGTTTTACTTGAAATTAACCAGATTCAAATCATTTTATTTTTTCGAATGATTTCACAATATTAATAGTATCAGTTATAACCACACAGCACATTAACAATATATTTGCGTTTGTAAATAATTACTTTTGCCTTTATATACTTATTGTCCGATGTATAAACCTACTGCTTTAAAATCTCTTTTCTTGCGTGCCTTCTATTTATTTCCTATTTGTTTTCTATAAATAATAACTACTTTTGTAGCCTAAAATCAGAAAAAATGAGTTTTTTAAAGGAGATAGAACGCAGACGAACGTTTGGTGTAATTGCGCATCCCGATGCCGGTAAAACAACTCTTACAGAAAAGTTACTTTTATTTGGAGGAGCTATACAGGAAGCCGGAGCTGTTAAAAACAACAAAATAAAAAAGGGCGCGACGTCCGATTTCATGGAAATTGAACGACAAAGAGGAATCTCCGTGGCTACTTCAGTCTTGGCATTTAATTATAAAGATAAAAAAATCAATATTCTGGATACACCCGGACACAAGGATTTTGCGGAAGATACTTTCAGAACCTTAACAGCTGTAGACAGCGTAATTGTGGTAATAGACGTAGCAAAAGGCGTGGAGGAACAAACCGAAAAATTGGTTGAAGTATGCCGCATGAGAAATATCCCAATGATTGTTTTTATCAACAAACTCGACCGCGAAGGACGGGATGCATTTGATTTAATGGACGAAATTGAACAAAAACTCCATTTAAGGGTTACTCCTCTAAGCTACCCTATCGGAATGGGTTATGACTTTAAAGGCATTTATAACCTGTGGGAAAAAAACATCAATCTATTTAGCGAAGACAGCAGAAAAAACATAGAAGATGTAATCCGTATATCCGATTTAAATTCGAATGAACTGGATAAACTGGTTGGCGAGAAAGCTGCCGGAAGACTGAGAGAAGAATTAGAAATCATAAATGAAATTTATCCTGATTTTAATCGCGAAGACTACGTACAAGGCAATTTACAGCCTGTATTTTTTGGTTCCGCTCTTAACAATTTTGGCGTAAGAGAACTTTTAGACGGATTCATTGAAATTGCCCCTTCTCCTCGTGCCAAAGAATCCGATACCCGGTTAGTTCAGCCAGAAGAAGAAAAATTTTCTGGTTTTGTATTTAAAATACACGCCAATATGGATCCTAAACACCGCGACCGCCTGGCATTTGTCAAAATTGTATCCGGAACATTTGAACGAAATACTCCTTACTTACATGTAAGACAAGGAAAAAAGCTTAAATTTTCAAGCCCGAATGCATTTTTTGCGGAGAAAAAAGAAATTATCGACACCTCTTATGCCGGAGATATTGTAGGATTACACGATACGGGAAACTTCAAAATCGGAGACACCTTAACAGAAGGCGAGCTTATGAATTTTAAGGGAATTCCAAGTTTTTCTCCTGAACACTTCCGTTACATAAACAATGCCGACCCGATGAAGTCAAAACAGCTTGAAAAAGGAATTGATCAACTGATGGATGAAGGAGTTGCACAGCTTTTTACGTTAGAAATGAACGGCAGAAAAATAATCGGTACAGTAGGTGCACTTCAATACGAAGTAATTCAGTATCGTTTAGAACATGAATACGGAGCCAAATGTACATACGAAAACTTTCCGGCATATAAAGCTTGCTGGGTCAAACCAGATGACCCTAAAAACGAAGAATTTAAAGAGTTTAAGCGAATTAAACAAAAGTTTTTAGCTCATGATAAATCGGGACAGTTGGTGTTTTTAGCAGACAGTGAGTTTTCAATTCAAATGACGCAAAGCAAATATCCATCTGTCAAACTTCGGTTTACATCGGAAGATATTAAATAACAAAAAGGCACTGATTTTCTTTCAGTGCCTTTTTTATAATTTATTTTGTTCAACACAAGAATATTACATTCTCTTCATTTGTTCTTTCATCATTTTTACTTGCTCTTTCAACATTCCTTGTTTATCCAGCTTCTGGGCTTCACTTAATAATTTAGTAGCTTCCATCTTTCTGCGCTTTGTCATTGCAATGCCGGCAAGCTGTAATTTTGCCATTGCTAAATCCTGATCCATACTTAATCCTAACTCAACGGCTTTTTTCATATATTTTTCAGAAGCGTTTAAATTAGTTTGAGAAGTCATTATTCCCATCAGGTAATTATAATATCCGTTTTGCTTTCGTACCAAAGCCGTTTCCGGATTTTTAATTTTGTCCAACCATTTTTGCGCTCCTTCAAAATCTTGTTTTCTCAATTTAAAAAACGCCAAAATAATAAACTCATTTTTAAAATACAAAAGCACCACGATCAACATCAAAAACAGTAAAAAAATACCATTTCCTATGTTTCCCTCTACAAACTGCCAAACTGCCCATCCTAATAACCCTGTCGCTATTACTAACTTAATATACCTGTGAAACATCTACGTAAATATTGTTTTTTTAAGAATGCCAAAGGTAGAAAAAAAGTTATTATAATAAAAACTATCACACCAATTCTCCTTTCCAACTCTTGGACATAAATTAACCAAGGAATGATATAAAATTACAGACGAATTATATAATCAGCGTCTATGCCATTAAAGTCGCTGATAACATAGTCCGCTAAAGTATAATCCTGCTGTTTTGAATTAGCACTCTTATAGCCTATTACTCTAATATCGGCAGCTTTGGCGGCTTTTATTCCATTTGTACTGTCTTCTATAACAATACATTCATTTTTACCGTGCTTTGATAACCCAGCAGCACTTAAAAATATTGCCGGATCAGGTTTTGACTTCGGAAAATCTTCTCCGCTTAACAAATGAGAAAAATAAGGATATAAATTAAAGCGGTTAAAAACTTTTTCAATAGTACCCTTAGATGCAGAAGTTCCTAAAATTAGCTCCACCCCATTTTGATGAAGTTCTATTATTAAATTTCTCACTCCTGAAATAAGTTCCAAATCTGGTTTGGTATCAAAGGCATCGTTAAACAGTGCTCTTTTGCGGAGGATTAAGCTTTCTACATCTTCCTCTAACCTATATATCTCCTTCAATTTCTGATAGGTGTTTTTAGTAGAAAATCCAGTAAATGAATTATACACTTCAGAAGAAACAGCAATATCAAGCTCATTAAAGTGACTAAAATACGCATATCTGTGTACAGGCTCCGTATCAACTATAACCCCGTCCATATCAAAAATAACAGTTTTTACCATTTTTTAGCGCAAAATTAATCACTTCAGTGTTGTTTAAAAATAATATTAACTACTTTTATCCCTAGCTTTTTTTAACTAACCCGGAAAACTAACAAATTGACTGACGAAAAGGCTTTAATTGAGAGACTAAATCATATTTCGACAAAGAACGAGGCTTTCGGAGAATTAGTAAAACTCTACGATAAAAAGCTGTATATGCATATTCGTTCAATAGTACTGAATCACGATGATACCAATGACATTTTACAGGAAACTTTTATAAAAGTATACCAAAATATTGGCAAGTTTAAAGGAAAAAGCCAATTGTTTTCGTGGATTTACCGCATTGCCACCAATCAAACTTTGGATTTTATAAAACAGAAGAACAAAAACCAAAAAATTTCATCTGAAGAAATCAATCAGCGAATTATTAACAGTATAATCTCTGACCCTTTGTTTGACGGCGATAAAGCAGAAATTTTATTGCAAAAAGCTATTTTGCACCTGCCCGAAAAACAACAGTTAGTCTTTAAAATGCGATATTATCAAGAATTAGAATATACTGCTATTTCCGAAATTTTAGGAACTAGTACCGGAGCCTTAAAAGCTTCTTACCATCACGCAGTAAAAAAGATTGAAGATTTTTTAAAATCACATTAAACCTTTGTCTAAAAAAAAAGTCTAACTCAGTAACGAAAGAGGATTAAATTATGGAACATCAAAATTTACATCAGCGCTCAAAAAAAAATCCGTTTATCGTTCCTGATAATTATTTCGAAAATTTTGAACAACAGCTGTCTGATAAACTGAAGCTTGATAAAAAAGTAAAAAAAACAATCTTTTTTTACCCTAAATACTATACAGCTGCGGCTGCTATTGCTATTTTCCTGTGCATAAGTTTTTTTATTTTTCAGCCTTCCTCAAAGATAATCAATCCGCAAGAGTTAGATGCCTATTTTGAATATCAAAGCTCCTTTGGTTTATCTGATGAGATTATTCACGGCTTTAACCAAGAGGATTTAAGCGATCTTGAAAGTGCAATCCATCTAAACCAAAATGAAATAAACGAATATGTTTTAGGAAATATTGACCTGGAATATTATTTAAATGATCTGTAAAATGAAAAAATATATTATTTTATTGCTAACGATTCTGAGTATCCAAAACAATTGGGCCCAAAATAAAAAATCTCACGAACAAATACGCTCTTTAAAAGTTGCTCATTTAACAACAGCACTAAATCTGACTAAAGACGAAGCTGAAAAGTTTTGGACAGTTTATAATGTTTACGATAACAAAATTTCAGAGTTACACCACAACAGCACAATAAAATTTCTTAAAAAATCATCTTTTGATGAATTAGAAAAAATGAGCGATAAAGAAGCTTCATCCAAAATTCAGGAATTAAACGCTTTTGACGACGAATATTGCTCCACCCGTAAACAATTTCTTCAAGATGTCCAGAAAATACTCTCTGCCAAAAAGATTTTAATTCTGAAAAAAGCAGAAGATGAATTTAACCGACAGCTTTTAAAAAAATATAAAGAAAAAAAATAGCAGCGTTTCTCGTTGCCAAAAATATCGCAAAACTTAAATGTATAGCCTACAAAACCGTATATTTGTAGGCTATTTTTATTTCTAATTATAATGAGACTTCACAAAAACCTTGTATTTACAGTAATCGATTCTATATTAGCTATTTTTAATGATGGAGAATACGCCGATAAAGTAGTTGCCAGAGCTCTTAAAAAAGATAAGCGATGGGGAAGCACGGACCGAAAATTCGTAGCAGAAACAATTTATGAAATCGTACGCTGGAAGAGACTTTATGCTGAAATAGCAGAAGTAAAAGATCCTTTTACAAGAGATGATGCGTGGAGAATATTTGCCGTTTGGGCTGTTTTAAGAGGACATAAGCTTCCAGACTGGAAATATTTTGAAAACACCCCCATACGCCGCATCAAAGGAAGGTTTGATGAATTGAGCAAAATCAGAGTTTTCAGAGAGTCTATTCCCGACTGGATGGACGAGTTGGGCCTTAAAGAATTAGGAGAAAAAAACTGGACTAAAGAGATTGCTGCTCAAAATCAGCAGGCAGATGTAATTCTAAGGGTAAATACTTTAAAAGCAAACCGCAAACAAGTACATGCCATGCTCATGGATTTAGAAATAGAAACCAGTATGCCCGATGAATATCCGGATGCTCTAATTTTGAAAGAACGTGCAAATGTTTTTTTAACCGATGTTTTTAAAAACGGCTACTTTGAAGTTCAGGACGCTTCTTCTCAGTTAGTGGCTCCCTTTTTAGAGGTACAACCCGGAATGCGCGTTGTAGATACCTGTGCCGGTGCTGGTGGAAAAACCCTTCATATTGCCTCGTTAATGCAAAACAAAGGACAAATTATAGCCATGGATATTTACGAAAGCAAACAAAAGCAGTTAAAATTAAGAGCAAAGAGAAATGGTGCTTTTAATATCGAATATCGAATTATAGAAGGTACAAAAACAATTAAAAAACTACATGACAAAGCCGATCGGGTTTTAATAGATGCTCCGTGCAGCGGATTAGGCGTTTTAAAGAGAAATCCGGACAGTAAGTGGAAATTAAAACCGGAATTTATAGATGAAATCAGACAAACCCAAGAACAAATATTACTTGATTATTCCAAAATTCTAAAACCAGGCGGAAAAATGGTATATGCCACTTGTTCAATTCTTCCTTCAGAAAACGAAGAGCAAATCAAAAAGTTTTTAGCGTCAGATTGGGGAAAAAACTTTATCTTTATTAAAGATCAAAAAATTTTGGCAAGCACATCAGCATTTGATGGTTTTTATATGGCCTTGTTAGAAAGAAAATCCTAAAACAAATAAAAGTTGTTGCTCTAATTATGAAAAAAAGTTTTATTGTACTTCTCTCAAGCCTCTTTTGGGTTATCAGTAGTTGTGCTGGAGACTCTTCTGTTACACCGGAAAAAAATCCACCTGAAAAGGAAAACCCAACTCCTCCCGAAAAAGACGATGACAATCCCGATGACGGAGGAAATGACGATAACTTTTTTAAAATTCCAGCCGACCAGATTGCTTATTATAAAAGCGTTGACTTTTCTAAAACAGGATTAGAATTAAAATCACAGTTATCAAGTTTAATTACCACAACGCATACACAAAAACTTTCTTATACGCCGGGAGTTTGGGAAGCTATAAAAGCAACAGATTTAACGCCCGCAGGTAATGAAGTTTATTTGATATACGGAACGCCAAATACGAAAGACAAACCCAGTCAAACAGAAAAATACGCCTATACTCGAGGTAAAAATAAAAACGGAGGGAATCCGGGAAATTGGAACCGGGAACACACTTACGCCCGAGCCAACGGAACGCCAAATCTGAAGAATTCCGACTCAGGAGCAAATACAGATGTACATCATTTAAGAGCGGCTGACGTGGCATTAAATAACGACAGAGGAAACCTCAAATTTACTGACGGCAGTGGTATCGCGCAAAAAGTAAATTCCGGCTGGTATCCGGGTGATGAATGGAAAGGTGATGTTGCCCGAATGATGATGTATATGTACTTAAGATATCCCTCGCAGTGCCAACCCAAAAATAACGCAATCGGATCTGCCAACAGCATTGACCAAAATATGATTGATTTATTCTTAAATTGGAATGCTGATGATCCGGTTTCAGATTTAGAGAAAAAACGCAATGAATATCACGGCAATAAAAACAATACATATGCACAGGGAAACCGCAATCCATTTATTGACAATCCCTATCTTGCCAATGTAATATGGGGAGGAAAAAAAGCTGAAAATAAATGGAAGTAATCTTAAGGAAATAAAAAATTATCATGAAAAAACTCAGTATATTATTTTTGTTTTTTATAAATCTACTGACTATTTCTTGTTCTAACAGCAGTACAAACGGTGACAATCCAATAACTCCTCCACCCACAATTCCTCCTCCCTCTGAAATTGATACCTCACAAAATCCTTTATTAATTCCTGTTGAAAATAGTCAAATTGCCTATTACAAAGAAATTGATTTCAGCATTCGGGGTCTAAAATTGAAAAATCAACTGTCTCTACTTTTAAAAAAGACGCATAAGCATCTCACTTATACACCTGATATTTGGGAAGCGAGCATGATTACAGATATTAATTCTGATAATCCAAAAGAAGTAATTTTAATATATGGCTGGGTAGATAAAACGGAGAAAGAAATTACTCAAAAAAGAACAATGAATAAAGAGCAACGCAATCACGGCGGGTTTAACGATGATAGAAGAAAAAATTTATGGGAACGTGAGCATGTTTTTGCGAAATCCTTAGCCGTACCCAAGTTAATTACCTATGGTTCGGATGAAGATAATATGGGCTTGATCGCTGGAACAGATGCTCATAATCTGAGACCTGTTAATGGAGAATGGAATAACGTCAGAAGCAATAAAAAATTTATAGAAGGATCAGGTAATTCAGGTAGCGTAAACGGGGGCTGGTATCCCGGAGATGAATGGAAAGGTGATGTTGCAAGAATGATGATGTATATGTTTGTCCGATATGGCAACCAATGCCGTCCTGATGTAATTGGAAAAGGTAAACAGATTATTAATGTAAATACCGGTGAAAGAGACGGTATGATTGATTTATTCTTAAAGTGGAACGCCGAAGATCCGGTTTCAGATTTAGAGAAAAGGCGCAATGAATATCACGGCAATAAAAACAATCAGTATGCCCAGGGAAACCGCAATCCTTTTATTGACAATCCTTATCTTGCGAATGCTATATGGGGAGCAGAACAGGAATACCGGGCAGAAAATCTTTGGACTACAAAAGAACAACACCATATCAAAAAATAACCAAAGACTACAATGCATCTTTGGTTATTTTTTTATTTTCTTTTCGAACATCAATTCCTTTACTTTAGCTTTATCTTCTTTTTCTTTGGTTAGGTCAAATGCTGTTCCAAATATATGATCCCAAAAAATATTACTTACACCAAATCCCAAACTTTCATTTTTATAATGATGCAAATGATGGTTTCGCCATAAGGGCTTCATGAATTTAAATGGGGGTGCAAAAGCATGAATTGCATAATGCATAGAAGCATAGAGTAAGTAACCTATTATAAAACCCGGAAAAAAACCAAACACATAACTCCCCAACAGCACGTATTGTAAGACGAATAAAAAGGATGCTAAAATAACACTAGGCAAAGGAGGCATAAATAAACGCTGCCTATCCCGGGGATAATGATGATGATTTCCATGCATAACATAAGCTATTCGCTGTAGTTTTGGATTATCGCTAATCAAATGAAAAACATATCGATGTGCCAGATATTCAAAAAAAGTCCAAAAAAATACACCTGACAAAAACAATAACAGAAGGGAAGTTAAACTTAATAGATAATTTACGTGTCCGATATAAATCAGATATGACAAAATAGGAATATACATCCCCCATATAACCGCAGGATGACCCTTTGTTAAAAATTCTAACACCGGATTTTTAAACAATCTTGCTTGTCCTTTATTATTAATCTTATCAAACTTCATCTGCCATCAAATTTATTAACCTTTTTACTGCAAATTACCAGCGTAATACAACACTTCCCCAAGTAAATCCACTTCCAAAAGCAGCCAGAACTACCAAATCGCTTTTTTTAATCTTTCCTTGCTCCCATGCTTCTGTCAAAGCAATCGGTATAGAAGCAGCTGTTGTGTTACCGTATTTTTGAATATTATTAAAAACCTGATCATCTCTTAAAGCAAATTTTTGCTGAATAAACTGCGAAATCCGCAAATTTGCCTGATGGGGAATTAACATGTCTATATCCGAAACTTGTAAACCGTTAGCTTCCAACCCCTCCTGAATTACTTCGCTAAAACGCAATACTGCATTTTTAAACACATATTGACCGTTCATATAAGGCATATAACTCAAGTCATCGGGATTGTTATCTTTTAGAATATCCGTTACCCAACGTCCTCCCATCCCCGGAGCAATTAAAGCCAATTCTTCAGCGTGTTCTCCTTCGGAATGTAAATGGGTCGACAAAATTCCTGATGTTTCATCTGTTGATCGAGACACTACTGCAGCTCCGGCTCCATCGCCAAAAATCACAGAAACATTTCTTCCTCTCGTTGTCATATCGAGTCCCGCTGAATGAACCTCAGACCCCACTACTAAGATATTTTTATACATTCCGGTCTTAATATACTGATCAGCAATGGACAATGCATATATAAATCCTGAACACTGGTTTCTGATATCTAATGCCCCCACAGTATTTAATCCTAATTCTCTCTGCAATAAAACACCCGGACCCGGGAAATAATAATCCGGACTAAGTGTAGCAAATACAACAAAATCAATATCTTTAGCCTCTACTCCTGCTCTCTTCATCGCAATTATAGAAGCTTTTACTCCCATACCAGACGTTGTATCTTCTTGTAGTTTAGTATGTCTTCTTTCGTGAATACCTGTCCTTTCTACAATCCACTCGTCATTAGTATCCATAATTTTAGCAAGATCGTGATTAGTAACAACATTTTCAGGTACGTAATACCCCAGACCTGAGATTTGAGATCTAAACATTTTGTGAATTTTTATATACTACAAACAAAAATACATTATAAAAATAATTTTTCAAAAAATTAAAATATTCACAAAACGAGTAAACTCCCTCCCAGTGCCAAAAAATATATTATCTTGCTTTTTTAAACTAAGTTAATTTATAATGAGAATTTTAAAAACTACTTTGTTATCTCTTTTTTTGATTACTTCTATGTACGCACAAGAAAACATAACCTATCAAAAGCCCTCTCCCGAAATTTTGCAATTAGCTGAATTTGAGAGAGCCCCCTCAGTAACCATTGATGATAAAATGGAATACATGTTATTGAGTTATCGCAGTACCTACAAAACACTTCAAGATCTTAATCTGGAAGAAATGAGATTAGGAGGTTTACGCATAGATATAAACACCAATATTTCCAGTACAATTACTTACATTAATAATTTGAAGGTGAGAAAAGTAAAGGATCGCGACGAAATTCAAGTTAAAGGACTGCCTGAAAATGCAAGAATCACCTATCTGACCTGGTCTCCGGATCAATCTAAAATTGCTTTTACAAATACAGCTTCCACTGGAGTAGAACTTTGGATAGTAGATATCAAAAGCGCACAGGCAATTCAGCTATCCGATGCTGTTTTAAATGCTAACCTGGGCAATCCCATCACGTGGTTTAAAGACAGCCAGCATATTTTAGCAAATGTAATTCCCGCAAACCGCCCTGCACTCATCGACACAAAAAAACAACTTCCTAACGGTCCTATAGTATCCGTTGGAGAAGAAGGTGTTGTATCTCAAAACAGAACTTATCAGGATTTGCTAAAAAATAAAACAGATGAAGCTAATTTTGAAACTTTGGTAACATCTGAATTATATTCTTTTGATTTAAAAGGAAATAAAACCCTATTTAAAAAAGCAGCAATGTATGCGAGCGAAACTTTTTCTCCCGATGGTGAATATCTAATGATTACAACTTTACAAAAGCCATTTTCATACTTAGTTCCGCTTAGCCGGTTTCCTATGCTGACCAACGTTTATGACAACAAGGGAAATCTGGTAAAGGAAGTAAATAACATTGCTTTAAACGAAATTATGCCTAAGGGGTTTATGGCTGTCAGAGAAGGTAAAAGAAATATGGCGTGGAGAGCTGATTTACCTGCCAGTTTATATTTTACAGAAGCATTGGACGGAGGAGATCCTGCTCGTGAAGCCGAATACAGGGACGAAGTCTATACTTGGGATGCTCCTTTTAACAATAAACCAAAACCAATAGTAAAACTGACTCAACGGTTTGGAGGAGTTATTTGGGGAAATAACGATATAGCCATCATTAAAGACCAGTGGTATGACACCCGGAATATCAGGTCATTTTTAATTAATCCTTCAAAGTTTAATGGTACTCCTACAAAAATTGAGGACAGAAATTTTCAGGATGTATACAGTGATCCGGGAAATTTTGAAACTAAACGAAATGATTATGGTCGCTATGTGTTAGCTATTGATAACAATAAAATGTATTTAATAGGTGATGGATACTCAGAAAAAGGACAATTTCCTTTCATTGATGAATTTGATGTAAGAACTTTAAAAACAAAAAGATTATATCAATCTGCTTATATAGATAAAAAAGAAACGATCCAATCAATAGAAGATATAAAAAAAGGAATCGTTTTAGTCTCTATCCAGTCACCAACAGAGTACCCTAATTACTATTTTAGAAATATCAAAAGCAAAAAAGGATTACAGCAAATTACGTTTAACAAAAATCCTTTCGAAAGTTTAAACGGCGTGTATAAAGAAGTAATCAAATACAAACGAGAAGACGGATTAGAGCTTTCAGGAACGCTTTATCTGCCAGCTGATTACAATAGAAAAACAAAAACAGAAAAACTGCCTTTATTAATCTGGGCTTACCCTACAGAATATAAAGATAAAAACAGCGCCGGGCAGGTAACTTCAAATCCCAATGAATTTACATTTCCGTATTACGGTTCTTTTGTGTACTGGGTTGCCAAAGGGTATGCTGTTTTAGACGATGCGGCTTTTCCGATTGTAGGTGAAGGAGAAGAAGAACCTAATGATACTTATATTACCCAATTAGTAGCAAACGGAAGAGCTGCTATTGATGCAGTTGATGCTTTAGGGTACATTGATCGCACAAAAGTAGGTGTAGGCGGACATTCATACGGTGCATTCATGACCGCTAATCTTTTAACTCATTCCGATTTATTTAAGGTAGGTATTGCCCGAAGCGGTGCTTATAACCGTACTTTAACTCCTTTTGGTTTTCAAACCGAGCAGCGCAACTACTGGGAAGTACCTGATGTGTACAATACCATGTCTCCATTCATGAATGCAGACAAAATGAAAACGCCGATGCTGCTAGTTCACGGAGAGGCAGATAATAACCCCGGGACTTTTACCCTGCAAACCGAGCGCTATTTTCAAGCGTTAAAGGGATTGGGAGCACCAGTGCGTATGGTTATTTTATCTAAGGAAAGCCACGGGTATGTAGCCAAAGAAAATATACTGCACTTACTTTGGGAGCAAGAGCAGTTTTTAGACAAATATCTAAAAGAATAAATGAAAAATAAAAGACTGGTTCAAAACGAACTGGTCTTTTCTTCTTTTCCTCTTCTTCCTGATATATTTTCTAATTTTACTGGTATTTTTTTAGTGCCAGCTTTACGTTTGCACCCGGTTTTATTTCAAGTGGATGAGCAAAGTAAATTGTGCGGCTGTTTTTATATTTGGCTTGTAACAGATAGCCATCTCCCTTAAAATAGCACTCCTCTACTTCTACTTCTAGCACGCCCTTTTGTTTTGAGATCATCAATTGATGGGGATATAACAACAATATTTCATCATTTTTTGTATCAGGAGTAAAATCTGAAATATACAATTCATTTACCTCTCCAAATAACGAAGCTACATATACATCAGAGGGAAATTCGTAAACCTCCTGTGTATCTCCTGCGTCTATTATCCTTCCGTCTTTGAGTACAATTGTTTCATCAGCAAAGCCTAAAACATCCATACTGTCATGGGTAGCTATAATACAGCTTATTCCTTTTTGTTTTAAATAAGAGAATACTTTTCTTCTAAGTGTACTTTTCCTTGAATAATCAATATGACTAAAAGGTTCATCCAACAGTAATAATTCAGGTTCGGATGCCAGTGCACGTGCAAGAGCTACCCGCTGTTGCTGTCCACCACTCAGGTATTTTACCTTCATATCGGCAAAACTTTCTAAATCAACCAAATGAAGCAATTCATTTATCCGTTGTTCTTTTTGTTTGGGATAAAAATTAGACAAGTATTTTCCTATATTTTCAGCGACTGTTGTATAGGGCATTAAGTCAAAATCCTGTGCCAAATAACGCATACTATCTACTCCCGGAACCAGATTATGTGCCGGACCTAATACTTGTTTATTATTCCACAGAATTTCTCCGTTATCCAAATCATAAAGTCCATAGATGAGCTTTAGCAAAGTACTTTTTCCACACCCACTTTCACCCAGTAGCGCTACATTTTTTCCTTTTTCAACTATCCAATCTATATCTTTTATTGTGATATCGTTTGGAGTATAACTAAATGATATATTTTTAAGTAAAAGCATTTATTTGTTTTAACAGTTACAAAGATAACAATATAGCCTTCGTACATCAAAATTACCCTCAACAAAAAAGCCGCTTATTAGCAGCTTTTGAAATAGTTTATTATCTTATTTTGAGGCCAAATAGCGCTCGGCATCTAAAGCGGCAATACATCCCGAACCTGCGGCAGATATCGCCTGTCTGTAATCTTTATCCTGAACGTCTCCACAAGCAAAAACCCCCGGAATGTTAGTTATAGAAGTCTTTCCTTCTGTTATTAAATATCCTGTTTCATCCATAGTTAGCTGTCCTGCAAAAATATCAGTATTAGGTTTATGTCCGATTGCAACAAAAAAGCCGGTTGCTTCAATATCTTTAAATTCCTGCGTAATTCTGTTTTTCACTCTTACTCCTGTAACTACTTGTCCATCACCCAAAACTTCTTCAGTTTCAGTGTTCATTAGTATCTCAATATTTGGTGTTTGTTTTACACGTTCTTCCATAATTTTAGAAGCTCTGAATTTATCACTTCTAACCAACATGGTTACTTTTTTACACAACTTAGACAAATAATGTGCTTCTTCGCAAGCAGAATCTCCTGCTCCTACAATTACTACCTCCTGATTTCTGTAAAAGAAACCATCACAAACTGCACAAGCAGAAACTCCTCCACCTACCTGCAAATATTTTTGCTCAGACGGCAAACCTAAATATTTTGCTGTAGCTCCTGTTGAAATAATTACTGTTTCTGCTTCTATTTCAGTAGTTTCATTAACCCATATTTTTTTTATTTCACCAGAAAGGTCAACTTTAGTAACCCAACCGTCACGTACTTCCGTTCCAAAACGTTGAGCTTGCGCCTGAAACTGCATCATCATTTCGGGTCCGGTTACTCCGTCAGGATATCCCGGAAAGTTTTCAACATCATTAGTAGTAGTCAACTGTCCTCCTGGCTGCATCCCTTGGTATAATACAGGATTCATATTAGCTCTTGCGGCGTATATTGCAGCTGTATACCCGGCAGGTCCAGAACCTATAATCAAACATTTTACTCTTTCTATACTAGACATATTCAATATTATTATTTGTAAACAAAAATACTTTTTTTATTCTATCTGCCTAAGTGATTTTAATTTAAAAACTCAATTAGGAAATAATTTTTATTTATTGTCAAAAATATTTGTTAGAGAGAAAAATGTATTTATA
This sequence comes from Myroides indicus, assembly GCF_004364575.1. Lineage (GTDB taxonomy): Bacteria > Bacteroidota > Bacteroidia > Flavobacteriales > Flavobacteriaceae > Flavobacterium > Flavobacterium indicum_A. The sequence goes on from NZ_SOAG01000004.1 coordinate 79,409, forward strand.
TTTGCACTCGCAAAGACAAAATAGGTCAGCGGGGTGTAGCGTAGCCCGGTCATCGCGCCTGGTTTGGGACCAGGAGGTCGCAGGTTCGAATCCTGCCACCCCGACTTTTTCGGCATCAGAATGTGTCTAAATCCGTAAGTATCAATTACTTACGGATTTTTTTATTTTTAAATATATCATAATAATCCATTGTAAATCAATCTAAATGTGAGCTATTAGGTGAGCTATTTTTAAAAGGTAAATTAGCTCACCGAATCAAGTTTAACTAATTGTATTTCAATAAATTAAATACAATTTATTTTAGTTTAATTCAGTGCTTTTTGGTCTTGTTTGAGTACTATTCAGGTGAGTAGTTTTTTAAAACCATATCAAAACAGTTCGGTTAACATTAAAATAGATTGATATGAAAACAAAAAACACATTTGGAATACACTTCATTATACGTGTTTCTAATTCAAACAAAACAGTCCCATCCCTTATATACGCAAGGATAACGGTAAATGGGCAACGAACAGAAATTTCTTTAAAACTAAAAATATCCCCTAATTCTTGGGATAACATTAAAGGAAAAGCAAAAGGAAAAAGAGCTGGACACTAATTTAAAGCTTCTTCGTTCGGGAAAAACGCAGGACTTACTACTTTGGAGTTGCACTTTGAAAATAGTAAAACGGCTTTGAAAACCATCCGACCAAACAGACTTTAAAATCAGCAGTTGCCATTGCTTTACAAGCAACATCTGACGAATTAAGATTTAAAAATCAATTAGGAGAACAGGGCATTAACGTGGTGGTTCGAAGAAATAATACTGGACGTATTTATGGTGTGACATTCATTGACCACAATTCTAAAACGTTGTGGAATGGTTCACGTTTGAGTAAGGGGCTTTCTGCTAGTATCTTTAATGATTATTGGAATAATAATATTAAACCAAATATCAAAGAACCTGCTATATCTCAACCTTCATTACCTACATTAAAGGATGCAGATCTTCTTAAAGAAGATCCTCATCAATTGTTTGACTTTTTAACTATAGACAAACACGAAGGCGGTTTGATTGAAGCGTTAGATGGTTTGCTCATTCCCAAAGCATAGGACGAAGAGCACGAAGAAAAGGATTTTACCAATCGTATGAAGAAAAAGAGAAAATACAAAAGATGAGAAAAGCAATAAAAAAAACATCTACTTTTCCACGGATATTAACAACATCATTGGCCGGCGCAATTCTTCTTTCATTTCGGGTATATTCTTCAGCAATTCTGCATCAGGTATAGGTTCTTTAATTTCTATGATTTTAAATCCCTGCTTTAAAAGTTCATTCAGGTAGGTACTAACCGTTCTGTGATATTTTAATACATTCTTACCTAAAAATGATGTATTCCTTTTATCCTCGTTAAAATATCGGTCAACAGCCCAATGCAACTTATTCCCTGTTCCATCATAAATCCAATCCTGACTGCCTTCTGCTGTAAAAACAGGATGTTCGACAGAAAAGACAAAATTGCCGTTTGGTTTAAGCCATTGATATATTTTACGGATAAGGATATCGTATGCCTTAATATAATGAAAAGTCAGGGAGCTGAATATCACATCAAAACTTTCCGTATAAAATTGAGCATCTTCAATCGCAACCTGCTCATAGCTAACACCATCCAATTGATTTATCTTTTTGGCTTTTTGCAGCATCTTTTCGGATATATCAACACCTTTTACAGATAAAGCACCATTTTCTACGGCATATCTGCAATGCCATCCGTAGCCGCATCCCAAATCAAGCACCTGCTTACCCGAAAAGTCAGGAAGCATTTGTTTTAGTGTATGCCATTCTCCAGCGCCATCAAGCCCTTTTAACGAACGGTTCATTTTTCCGTATTGCTCAAAAAACGATGGCTCATCGTATTTGTTTTCTTTCATTTCGCTATACACTAATTATTCATCATACAAAGATACGCCAAAAGATTTCATTCTACCTTATCAAGCCAAGTACCACCACGTAAAGCCATTGACCGCCAAATTCATTTACATAATGTTTAATATAATAGCCACTTGTTTTGGTATTTTTAGATTATATATTCTACACAATCCATCAGCTAAGTCATATGCCTTTTTTAATGTTTGAATATAAGTTAAAGAGGATACTCGCTCTTTCTTTGCTTAGCCAGTTCAAAGGCTTGCTACTTAAAAGCAGTACGTAGGCTTTTCTAATTCTTTTCATAGTCCAAAGATAAGTCTTTATGCATAACTCAATGTCCATGATAAATTAGTAAGTCCGGTCTAAACGATTATTTGATTCCTTTACTTTTTTTACATTAAAGTATTCTATCAAAATGAGTTTTAATATCTCTTTTTCATCTTGAATTAATGATTAACCTGAATTGTTATTGGCAAAGTAAACTGTGAGCGAACATTTTTTCCATTCTGCATGGCAGCTTTCCAATTGGGCATCGTTTTTAATACGCGAATAGCTTCTGCTCCTGCTCCGTAACCCGGATCACGCAAGATTCTTATATCCGTTAACGAACCATCTTTTTCAACTACAAAAGACAAAATAACCTGAATTTTTTCTACATTCATTCCTAAATCTAAATTTTTAAAACGAGAAACAAAACTTCGGCTGAATTTTGTCATCCCACCAATAGGTTCTGCCTTTATCTGCACAGCATGTATAATTGCATTCCCAGAATCTTCTGTATTTTCAGCGCCATCTTCTCCTAAAACATTTGTTCCAGCATTTCCGTTAATTACAATTTGACCTTCAACATTTCCTTTTATATTTTCTGCACCGACATTTGCATTCGCAAATACTGATTGAGGAGGTAATTCCTCTTTTACTTCTGAAGAGTTTGCAATATCCGGGGTCAAAAATTTTATCTGATCTACAATAGACGCTGGTGCAGCTGGCGGAGCTTCTTCTTTGATTGCCACAGGAATTTCCGCTGCTGCTTTTGGCTCTTCTTCAGGCAAAACCAAATCTTTCAGCTCTACTTCTTTGTCGATAATTTCGGGCAAATATTCTATTGTACCCGTATTCATCGCTATTTCATCTTCGAAATAAGAAGACAAAACTGAAGGAGCTAAAAACAAAACTCCAAAAAGGGCAATCCCGCCAAAAAAAGCGAATGTAGTTGTTCGCGGGCTTTCCATTCTCAATTTATAAGCTCCGTAACGCTTATTCCGATGTTCAAAAACCACATCTAACCAATCTTTTCTAAACAAATCCATCTTAGACATAACTTACCTATATTAAAGATTAAACATTAGTTATTGGTTTTCAATAGCTATAAGCACCAACAACTCTACAAATAAAACCGTCTCATAAAATCAGACTAAAACTATTTAAACAGATTAAATACCATTATTTTTAATAAATATATGAATTATTTTTATATATTAAATAATAAAATTAATTTAAATGTGTATTACGTTTATATTTTTAATCTGCCATCAATAAAAGTTCTTTTGTATTTTTGTTAAACGTAAAAGTTTAATATTAGTTATGAAACCTTCAAAATCCATAAAAGCAAAAATATTTTTCCTGTATATCATTCTGTTCGGAGCGGTTATTTTTTCGGGATTTTATATTTATAAAGAAGCTAAAAAATTTACAATCCCAGAAGAGCACATTGTAGAGGAAAACAACAAAATATTTTTAGTAAGCAGTGCTATCAATAGCTTGTACTCGTCTGAAGCTTATGGAAGAAATGCTATTTTAACCGGCTCGCGCAAGGATATTAATATCTATTACAAAGAACTAGATACAGTTGTAAAACAAATAGACATGATTCAAAGCGGTGTGCAGGATAAAACAATTGTACAAAAATTAAATAAAGTAAAAGAGCTTTTAGACAAAAAAAAGAGCAGTTTTGAAAATCTTATTCAAGCCAGAAAATCAATCGAATCACAAAACGATTATACTCAAGCTTTTTCTGAAGTCCACAATATAAGAGAAGAAATTGAAAAAAACATTCAACCTATTGTTATTCAAACCAGAGATAAAGAAAAAAGAAGTGCCTGGGCAAGACTTTTTAAGGGTGATAATACGGATACCATCAAAACTACGGTTAATTATCCTGATATTTCAGATTCATTAATCAACGCAATGGAACGCATATTCACAAATGCGCAAAAAAAAATAGATGAGCAACAAAAGAGTCTTTTTCTTCAAGAACAGCGTCTTCTTTTAGAAAACAAAAATATTACAAATGAACTAAGAGAAATACTTGAAAATGTAGAACAAAATATTCTTACTCTATCTTATCAAAAAATAAACGAATCTAAAGCCCGGATTAGTACAGCTTCGATAGATATTGCCTATATTGGAGGATCTGCCTTACTTGTAGTTATTATATTGGGCTGGATTATTATAAAAGACATTAATCAAACGCAAGAATACAGATTGGCTCTGGAGAAACTAAACGATGAAAAAGAAGTTTTGCTTCGCAGTAAAACAATGCTTTTGGCAACAGTTACCCATGATTTGCAAACCCCATTAGGCAGTCTGATAGGTTTTACCGATTTATTAGATAATACGGATTTAAAGAACAAACAAAAACAATACGTAAACAACATTAAATCGTCGTCACAGTACATCACTAACCTTGTAAATGATTTAACCGATTTTTCCAAGCTTGAAAACAACAAAATAAGTATTCAAGAAAAAGCCTTTAACTTTGAAGAGCTAGTTAAAAATACCTGCTCTTTATTGGTACCAACCGCAGAAAACAAGAAAATCAAATTAAAATGGGAAATTGCTCCAGACTTAAACCGACACTTTTTGTCAGATCCGTATCGGATTAAACAGATACTGACCAACTTAATCACCAATGCTATTAAATTTACCCAAAACGGCGGGGTGTATATTAGCGCTTTCAAAAAGTCAGATCAAATCATCATTAAGGTTTCCGATACAGGAATAGGGATTGCAGCAGATCAAATTGATAATATTTTCAAAGAATTTAAACAAGCCAACGAAGGAATTGAAAAAAAGTTTGGAGGAACCGGACTTGGGTTAAATATATCCAAACGAATGATTGAACTTCTTAACGGCACCATTTATGTAGAAAGCCAATTGGGGGATGGCTCCACGTTCACAATTGAATTGCCTGCAAAAGAATCTGATTTATCAGAAAATAGTTTTTCTAACAAAACAGATTTTACAGAAAACTTTAAGATTCTAAAAGACAAATCTATCATTGTAATTGATGACGATAAGTTACAATTGCAGCTTATGGAAGAAATTTTAGTTCCTATATTTAAAAATGTAACTATTCTCAATGATTCGACCGAAATAGAAAACACACTCGAAGAAAAGCCTTGCGATTTGATTTTGAGCGATATACAAATGCCTAAATTAGATGGTTTTGAAATGATTGAGCTACTAAAAAACAACGAAAAATACAAGCATATTCCCATCATTGCACTGTCAGGAAAAAGAGATCTGACGATTGAAGATTATCAACAAGCCGGTTTTGTGTCTGCCCATCAAAAACCAATACAAATTACTGAATTACTTTTGCTTATCACCTCTGTCTTATTTCCGGATTTTAAAGCCAAAGAAATATTACTTCAACCGAAAGGTGCAGAGGAAATTAAAGCAAACAAAACATACAATACGGGGTCTTTAAGACAGTTTATTGGAGATGACAAAGATGCTTTACAAAATTTATTGACTATTTTTGTAGAAAGCACTCAAGAAAACCTGTTGGATATCCAATATGCTAAAGATGATTTTGATATAGTAACCATCGGAAATATTGCACACAAAATGCTGCCGATGTTTAAACAACTCGAAATAATTACGATCGTTCCCAGATTAGAAGAGCTAGAAAATCATCAACTAACTTTTACTTCGCAAAAGAAGCTGGATAATTACATTAATTTACTTCTGGCAGATATTAGAACTATTCTTGATAAAATTACTAAAGAAAACACAGATACAATTATCTGATTACCCATAATTTGTAACAATACAGATAATCAGATAAAAAAGCTTATTCCTTCCAGCCGCCACCAAGGGAACGATATAGCTGTATTATTGCCTGCCATTTTTCTCCTTCATTTGTCGCCATTTCTAGTGCTGCATACAGATACGCTTGTTCAGAAGTCAATACATCTGTATACGTTGTTGTGCGATTATAAAGCATTAGTTTTTTAGTATAATCCACGGCTAACGCGAGTTTTTCTACTTGTACTTGACGCAAAGCTCGTTGTTCTTCTGCTATTTGATAAGCATAGAGGGCATTTGACACTTCTTTTCCTGCCTGTAACACACTTTGCTGAAAGCGATACAGCTGTTCTTGGTAGGTAGCTTTTGTCAAAGCCAGTCTGGTTTTATTTTGTCTTTTATTGAAAATAGGTTGGAGTAACCCCCCAGTTAATTGCGCAAATAACCCTGTAGGTGTAAACCAATCTTTCCACAGATAACTTGAATACCCAAAAGAAGCCGTCAGCATTAAATTAGGATAAAACGATCTTTTAACTACTTGAATATCTTCAAAATAGGCAGCTAAAGCAAGTTCTTCCATTTGAACATCGGGACGATTTTGAAGTAATTCTGCAGCCACACCAACGCTTATTTGATTCGGGATACTCTGTATTTCAAGTACTCCACGTTTAATTTCACCAGGTATTCTTCCAAGTAAAACGCTCAACGCATTTTCTATTTCCTGTCGTTGTTTTTGAATAGCTGGAAGTGCAATCTGTGCTTCTAAATAATTAACTTCGCTTTGCACTACATCTGCTTCTGTAACTATAGTAGAGGCTTTTAATTGCTTCATGGCATGCACATCTTGAGCCCTGTTTTCCAATGTACATTCTACGATATCAATTTGTCTGTCTAACACTAATAATTGATAGTAATATTGCGAAATTTGGGCAATTAATTGTGTTTGAATTGCCTGTTGAGCTACCTCTGTTTTTAAAAATTTGTAGTATGCTGATCGTTTAGCACTTGCCAGTTTTCCCCATACATCCAATTCCCATGTAGTACTTGCCTCAACTTCATGTAAAGTAGCGTACTTAAAAAAGCCAAAGCTCTGCGGGTAAGACATTCTCGCTCTTTGCATCGTTCCCTCTACTGTCAAATCTGGAAAAAAAGACGCCTTGGATTGAGATAAGTTGGCACGCGCAGCTTCTATTCGCGTCAAGCTCATCTTTACATCTAAATTATTAGTTAACCCTTCCTCTATCAATCCTTGTAAATATTCATCCCGAAAGAAAGTACGCCAAGGAATTGTAGCACTTGAAGTAGTATCAATGCCTTGATTACTCCGGAAGAGTTCTTGAGGTTGATAATCGGTTTGGTAGGTTGTCTTCGTTATCTGACAAGAAAACAAAATGCTCATCATGCCTAGAGTCGCTACATATTGTGGTGTTCTTTTCATTTTTCTGTATTTTCAATTCAATCTCGTTTATAACATCGCATTTTCTCTTTCTTCTGTTGTTTTCACCCCACTTAATTGCTCTTGAATTCCTTGAAACAACACAAATAAAGAAGGAATAACGAGTATTCCTATAACTGTTCCGGTTAGCATTCCTCCAACAGCCGCGGTACCGATTGATTTATTGCTCAATGCCCCTGCTCCTGATGCTATAACCAAAGGAAGTAACCCAAAAATAAAAGCAAATGAAGTCATGAGTATAGGGCGCAGTCTTACTTTAGCAGCCTCCATAGCGGCTTCTACGAGAGATAGACCACTGGCTCGTCTTTGTAAGGCAAACTCTACAATTAAAATAGCATTCTTAGCAAGTAACCCAATGAGCATAATCAAACTAATTTGTAGAAACACATTATTCTCAATACCAAATAGTTGAGCAAATAAAAATGCACCTGCCAATCCTATAGGAAGAGAAAATAATACAACCAATGGTGTGATATAACTCTTAAATTGAGCACTTAACAAAAAGTACACAAAAACGATTGACAAGACGAAAATAACACGCGTTTGATTTCCGCTCATTCTTTCTTCTCTTGATATTCCTGCATACTCAAAGCCATAATTTTTAGGTAACTTTTGAGCAGCGACTTCTTCAATTGCTCGAAGTGCATCTCCCGAACTAAAACCCTCCCCAGGGCTCCCGTTGATATAAGCAGAATTAAACAAATTGAATCGTGTTAAAAATTCAGGTCCATATACCTTATTAAGGTGGATAAATGACGTAATAGGTGCCATATTTCCTTCTGCATTTTTAACGTATAGCTTAGACAGTGCTTCAATATTTTCACGTTGATGAGGATCGGCTTGTATCACCACTTTATACTGTTTTCCGAATCGATTAAAATTAGTTGTGTAGATTCCTCCTAAATAACCCTGTAACGTCGTTAAAATTTCAGTAACTGTAATGCCCGCCTCTTTTGCTTTTTCAACCTGAATATCTACTTCGTATTGAGGGAAATTTGTATTAAAAGAAGAAGTTGCATATCTAATTTCTGGGCGTTGATTGAGAGCTTCTAAAAACTCCTCTATATGCACTTCAAATAATCGATAATTCCCTTCTCCCGTTTTATCTTGCAGTTGTACTTCAAAACCAGCATTATTTCCAAACCCCTGCAAAGTAGGTCCTGCAAAAAAAACCACTTGAGCATCTTTGATATGTCCCGTTTTTTCAAACAACTGTTGAACCACATGATGAATATTTTGTTTTTCTGTTGGACGTTCCTCCCAATGCTTCAACTTGATAAACAACACCGCATAAGAACTTCCATTTCCACTGAAGAAGTCCATTCCTGACAAAAGAGAAGTAAACTTAACCTCAGGCAAGGTGCTAGCAATACTATCGATTTGTTTCGCAATGCGTTCTGTTTTCTCTAATGAAGTTGAAGGTGATAGAATGATATTACCATAGATAGAGGCACTATCCTCATTCGGCACAAAAGCTGTAGGGGTTGTTTTCGACAGGTAAAAAAAGAGCATCCCAAAAAATAACACACTGCTAAAAGTTAGTATTCTTTTTTTGTTCAAGAAGTGCAATACAGCAACATAACGCTGCGTTATCCGATCAAAGCTACTATTAAATGCAGATTTAAAACGGGAAATAAAACCTCTTTTTTCAGTCGCAATACCAGGTTCCGGTTTAAGTAATATAGCACATAAGGCAGGACTTAACGTTAAAGCGTTTATGGCTGATATAAGAATAGCTACAGCCAGAGTAATACCAAATTCCTTGTAAAACACTCCTACGGATCCGCCAATAAATGCAACAGGAACAAATACAGCCGCCATGACTAAAGTAATTGATATAATCGCTGTTGTCAATTCATTCATAGCACGTAAGGTTGCTTCTTTTGTTGTTGTTACTCCTTCATATAACTTGGCATGTACGGCTTCTACCACAATGATAGCATCATCGACAACTATTCCTATGGATAAAATCAAAGCAAAAAGCGTTAATAAATTAATCGTAAAACCAAATAGATGTAAGAAGAAAAATGTTCCTATAATTGCCACAGGTACAGCAATAGCCGGGATTAACGTTGATTTCCAATCTTGCAAGAACACCAAGACAACGATAAATACCAATACAAAAGCTTCAATCAAAGTTGAGACTAATTTATTGATGGAGGCCAGCAAGAAGTCATTAGAATTGGCATATACTTCGAAAGCTGTTGCCGGGGGTAAGTTCTGTTGTGCTTCTTTCAAGATAGCTTCACATTCTTTAATTATCTCATAGGCATTAGATCCTGCTGTTTGACTTACAGCTATATAAGTCCCCTTTTTTCCGTAAGCAGTGATTGACATTGCATAGGAATAAGCACCAAGGTCAATATCCGCTACCTCTTTTAGGCGTAATAAGCGTCCATCTGCCGTAGTACGAAGAACAATATCGCCAAATTGTTTGGGTGTTTCTAAACGTCCTGTATATTTTAAAACATATTGAAAACTTTGTTGGCTGTTTTCCCCTACTTTTCCAGGAGCTGCTTCTACATTTTGTTCCTGTAGAGCCTGTATGATATCGGAAGGAGTTAATCCGTAATTAGCCATAGCACTGGGTTTTAACCAAATGCGCATGCTATAATCCATTCCTCCATAAATAGAAGCGTCTCCTACTCCGTTGATACGCTTCAATTGTGGAAGAATATTGATGCGAGCATAATTTTCTAAAAATGCTTGTTCATAGCGATCATCTACACTGTACAGAAGGAAACTAAAAATTTCACTACTTAATTTTTTCGTTGTTGTTACACCTTGTTTAACTACTTCTTCTGGTAATTGACTCATGGCTTGACTCACGCGATTTTGTACGTTAACAGCTGCCATATCAGCATCAGTTCCCTGATCAAAGGTTATGGTAATCACTGCAGATCCATCATTACTCGCTTTAGAGTTCATATACGCCATGTGTTCCACACCGTTAATTTCTTCTTCTAAAGGTACGATAACGCTTTTCATTACAGCTTCGGCATTCGCGCCTTGGTAATTAGCGGTTACCTGTACAGTAGGTGGCGCAATTTCCGGATACTGTGTAATGGGTAAAACAAATAATCCCAACAACCCGAGTATGACAATGATAATTGAAATTACAGTTGACAATACTGGATTTTCTATAAATTTCTTCAGCATAATTTCTCTACTTTTAATTCAGTATTTTCATTCCTTCTCGTGCCCCACCAATCTCTTCCTTAATAATAATGTCTCCTTCTTGTAACCCTTCTACGACAATATAGGAATTGCTAGAAGGATATTGATCCAATAGCGTAACGATTCTACTTTCTAAGACTCCATCTTGATTTACCACATAAACAAAGTGTTTGCCTTGGATGTTAAAGGTGGCTAATTGCGGAATAACTATTGCTTGTTTTAGCTCTTCTTTCACGCGAATCGTTCCTGTACTTCCACTGCGCAATAGGTGTTGAGGGTTGGGAAACTCTGCGCGAATATTGACACTCCCTGTCTTTACATCCATTTGCCCGCTCACGGCATTAATTTGCCCTTTTTCTTCATAAAGTTGTTGATCGGATATGTACAATTCAATCGTCGAAAATGTTTGAAAATACTTCAACATATCTTGATTTTCTGCTTTTTGAGCAAATGCGAACCATTCCTTTTCACTCATCGAAAAATAGGCGTTTATTGTCTTAATATCCGATAAAGTAGTTAAGGGCTCGACTGCTTGTGTTTGAACCAAAGCTCCTACTTTATAAGGTAATAACCCAATATAACCATCAAAAGGAGCAGTAATTTTAGTATACCCGACATTAACACTACTCTTATTCCATGCTGCATATACTTGAGATAAGTAGGCTTCTTTAGTCTTTAAGGTTAATTCTGCCGCTTCTAACTCATACACACTTATAATTCCTTCTTGCACTAAAGGTTTTGTTTTATTCACGTGTAATTGAGCTTTATTGACTTCGGCTTGAATCTCTTTTATTTTAGCTTGGGCAGCGATATGTTCTTCTTGGTACTGAGGGGCGTAAATAACAAATAATGTTTGCCCCTTTGACACAAATTGCCCTTCATCTACCTCAATTGATTCGATATATCCGTCGATTTTAGGTCGGATATCTATATCTCGAATGCCTTTTAGAGTAGCAGGATAGTCAGAATAAATAACAACTTTTTCTTTTTGAATGGTCAGCAAGGGAAATTGTTCTTCTCTGGTTGTATCCCCCCCTACTTGCTCTTCTTTATTTTTACAAGAAGATACCAATGAAACTATACAGATAGTTATTAGAAATTTAGAAAGTACATTCATACCTATTTTTTTAAATTAACATCATTCATCAGAAAGATTTCTTCTGATTTTGGTACAAATGTATTTTATAGCCACAATCAAATAAAGGGCTAAAAAGGAGGATTATTAGTCAAAAGGTTAGATTTAAAAATAAACCAGAGAATGTAATTAACAAAAAATAGTCTAAAGGCAAGTTACTCTTATAACGTATTTCTGTATTGTTTAGGGGTTATTCCTTCATAACGCTTAAAATATTTTCCAAAAGTACTTGCATCAGGAAAGTTCATATTTTCGGCGATTGAATTAATAGACAAACTACTGTCTTGTAATAATATCTTGGCTTCTAGCACAACTTGATTTTGAATCCACTCACTTGCAGTCAAACCTGTTTCCGCTGAAACCACTTGGCTTAAATACTTGGGATGCAAATGCAAATGGGCGGCATAAAAAGTAACGCTTCGCTCCGTTTTACAATAGTGAGCAACCGCTTGTCTGAATCGCAAATCAATTGTATTCAGCGCTTTAGTTTTATTTCCATATTTCTCGTACAAATACGCTATTTCATTAATCATACTATACACCATCCCACGCACAACTTCCACATGATGTGACGTTGCAATTTGATTTGCGTGTTCTATGATGCGAAAGATAGTTTTAAAATTATCAAATTCTTCATCAGATAACTCAGAGACGAATCCTCCTAGATTAGATAAGTCTGAAAACGCTGTAAGTACATTATTTTCTACTAATTTGTCTTGTAAGAAGTCTTCACTAAACAAAATGGTTTCCATTTCGTAACTCCTCCTGGTTTTGTCCCATCGTTTAATGGAGGTTGTATCTGCAAAAATAATAGCTGGAGCTTGTATGTGGTATTCTTTTAAATCAATATGAAAGATTATTTCCCCTTCTTGAAGCACACCTATTCCGTAGTAATTACAACGATACGGCTCAGCTGGGTAATACGCTAAATTAATTACGGGCATATAAATGTATCGATCATGAGAATCAAGTTCACTAAAACTGTTCTTTAATCGGTCTAATGTTTCCCATTTTATATTTTTCACTATACAAATGAAATAAAAACTATTTTTATCAAATAGAACTACTGATTTAATTCAATCCTACAAATTTTAAAAAATCATCATAGTTTTGCGCCAAATAGAGCTGATATCCTTCATTTCTCTCAACCTTTATTTTTTCAAAATCAGGCTGAGCAACTAAATAATACAAGAAAGCATCTACATAATCAGGTGATATACTTAAATCCTGTATCAATAATTCTTTGGGATATTCTTCTAAAAACGCTTTTCTTTTAATATCGAGTTTTTCATAAAGAAGTGCCCGCTTCTGTTTTTTCTTTTTACCAGACAACAGGCTAATCAGCCCGTCTATTGTAATACCCAAACCATAATTTGGTCCGGCACTAAAAACAGTCTGATCCTTATTAAACTGCCTTTCTAGAGAAGTAAGCTTTTTGGTATAATCCTGTTCAAAAAAATTTTCTCCAAAATCTTTTCTCGTTATTACAATTTCTTCCAGGCTTTGTCCTTGTCTTGTCATAATTACATTAAAGCGCCCTGAATTTAAATCATCTTCACCTATCACATAATTTACGGTCTGCAATCCTTTACTCACGAAACGAATGGTATCTCCCTGCTTTGATTCAATCATAAAATACCCTGTTTCATCGCTTTTAATTTTTTCAGTACTCCTCTTGTTTTCAATTTCAACAGGAACAACTCTATTGTCATACATACGCACTCTTCCATCTAACAAACTTGATTTCTGTGCCAAACAAGATAATGTGGATATCCCTGTAAAAAATAAAACCCAATGTAATATTTTCATGCTTAAACTTTTTTGTAAATATAATTAATTTACCCGGTTTTATATGCCAAACTATCTTTTATACATTCTCTTTTTTAAATTCAAAAGATGTAGAAATATACGCTATTAGTACTTGAGTTTTTTCTAATATAACCGCATTTAAAAATAGTTAATTTATAATTTTTCTATTTTATTTTTCACATAGTCCGGAGCCGTTGTTGGTCGTCCGGTTTTCATATCAACAAATACCAAAACAGAGTGTCCGATTGTTAATAACTCGTGTTGTTCATTATACAGTTCATAATCAAATTCTATCTTAACCGAAGTCAGTTTTTTGAAGATAGTCCGTACCGTTATCAATTCATCATATCTGGCAGATTTTTTATAGTTCATAGTTAAAGAGACCACAGGAAGCATTACTCCCATCTCTTCCATCTGTTTATACGAAACCCCCAGATTTCTAAGCCATTCCACTCTTCCTATTTCAAAATATTGTGCATAATTACCATGATACACTACCCCCATCTGATCAGTTTCCGCATATCTTACTCTTACTGTAACATCGAATTGTTTCATACTATTATTTATTAAAATTTGTTACTCCGGTTTTTTTATACTACTTAACAAATTATTTTGTTTTATACAAGTGCTAAAAAGTTTTTTTATCCAAAAAATTGTTCACATATTTGTCATGGTAAAAGCAATCGCTCTTTACCTCAAAAAACACTCAAAAGTAGTAACTGTTTTTTAAAATTCTAAATTAATAATGCACGAGTACACAACTAAAACGGCGGAATCTGTATGGAATAATTGTCTAAAATTTATTCAGGACAATATTCAGGAACAGGCTTTTAAAACTTGGTTTTTACCTATTAAAGCTATTGAACTGACAGATAACGCTTTGTACATACAAGTGCCAAGTAAGTTTTTTTATGAGTGGCTGGAAGAACACTATGTGAGTATATTAAAAGTGGCTTTGACCAAAGCTTTAGGTGCAGAAGCTAAACTTTTGTACAAAATCCGGATGGAAAATACTACTGGAAATAAACAGCCCTACACAGAACAGTTACCGAGTGCCAACCGGAGTCCGGTAAAAACTCAAGAGCTGGATATTCCTATTCAAAATAAAGATCCTGAACTCAAAAATCCATTTGTGATTCCGGGAATTCGAAATGTAAAAATAGAATCTCAATTAAACTCCAACTACTCTTTTGACAATTTTTTAGAAGGAGACTCAAATCGTTTGGCTCGTTCCGCAGGATTGGCTGTAGCCAATAAGCCGGGGGGAACATCTTTTAACCCCTTATTGATTTTCGGCGGAGTTGGTTTAGGCAAAACGCATTTAGCTCATGCCATTGGAGTAGAAATCAAAGAATTGCATCCCGAAAAAACTATTCTTTACATTTCTGCCGAAGTATTTACACAGCAATATGTAGATTCTGTACGAAAAAAAACCAGACATGATTTTATCTATTTTTACCAGTTGATAGATGTATTAATTGTAGATGATATTCAGTTTTTATCCGGAAAATCCGGTACACAGGATGTATTTTTTCACATTTTCAACTATTTACATCAAAACGGTAAACAGGTTATCCTGACCTCAGATAAAGCTCCCGTAGATATGCAGGATATTGAACAGCGTTTACTCTCCCGTTTTAAATGGGGATTATCGGCAGAAATTCAACATCCTGATTTTGATACAAGGGTAAAAATTGTAAAAAGTATTTTATTCCGCGATGGTGTTGAAATGCCGGAAGAAATTATTGAATATGTCGCCAAAAATGTAAAATCAAATGTTCGAGAATTAGAAGGAGCTATTATTTCTCTCATTGCACAATCTTCTTTCAACAAAAGAGAAGTTACGCTTGATTTAGCAAAACACGTAGTTGAAAAATTTGTCAAAAACGTAAAGAGAGAAATTTCCATCGATTACATTCAGAAAGTAGTTTCAGACTATTTTCAGATGGACATTGAAACGTTGTGCTCTAAAACCCGAAAAAGACACATTGTTCAAGCAAGACAGCTCGCTATGTTTTTTGCTAAAAAATATACAAAATCATCTTTGGCAAGCATAGGTTCTCAAATTGGAGACCGCGATCATGCAACAGTATTACATGCCTGTAAAACAATTGATAACTTACTTGAAACTGATAAACAATTCAAAAAATATTACGAAGATATCAATAAGAAGTTCAGTTTGTAATGAAAACTAAAGTATTAATGGTTTGCCTAGGCAATATATGCCGTTCACCTTTAGCTGAAGGAATCTTAAAATCAAAATTATCTGATTCTGCTTTTTTAGTAGACTCAGCCGGCACAGGCGCGTGGCACGCAGGCGAACAACCTGATAAACGCTCAATTGCTATTGCAGAAAAATATGGTATTGACCTTACCTCACAGCGAGCCAGACAATTTAAAATAGCTGATTTTGAAATATTTGACTACATTTACGTAATGGATCAATCGAATTATGACAATGTAATAAAACTGGCAACAACTACGGATGCCATTAATAAAGTTAAATTGATTTTAAACGAAGTTCATCCTGATAAAAATCTCGAAGTACCCGATCCCTATTTTGGCGGAGACCAAGGTTTTGAAAACGTATATCATATGTTGGATGAAGCTTGCGAGAAAATTAAATATAAATTAGAGAATATTTAAAATATAAAGAAAGCCAATGCAAATCTGCATTGGCTTTTTGAGTAATTTAGCAACAGATTTAAAATAAACTCTATATTCAGTATACAATGAGAATTAATAATGATTTTATTGAAACAAATCAAAAGAGTTGGAATCAGCGTACACAAGAGCATTTTGAATCAGATTTTTATGATGTAAATAGCTTCTTACAAGGCAAATCTTCTTTAAATCAAATCGAAATAGAATTATTAGGAGATATAAAAAATAAAAAAATTTTGCACCTGCAATGCCATTTTGGAATGGACTCTATTTCACTTTCGAGAATGGGAGCTAAAGTTACCGGAATTGATTTAGCTGATGAAGCAATTAACAAAGCAAAATATTTAGCTGAAATAACAAAAAGCAACACTGAGTTTATATGCTGTAATATTTTTGATCTGCCTGATCACTTAAACGATACATTTGATATTGTTTTTACAAGTTACGGCGTTATCAGCTGGTATCCTGACCTTAACCAATGGGGAAAAATAATTAATCAATACTTAAAACCAAACGGAAAGTTTATTATGGTTGATTTTCACCCTATTTTATGGATGTTCGACACCAAATTTAAAAAAATAGAATCAGCTTATTCAAGTAAAGAACCATTTATAACTAGTTCTGAAACTTATACAAATCATTCCGACAAAAAACAACAATACGAAGAAATAACGTGGAATCACGGATTATCAACAGTTTTTAAAGGCTTGCTGAATAACAATCTACAGATATTAAATTTTGAGGAATACGATTATTCTCCTTGTAATTTATTTGGAAATATGAAAGAAGAGAACGGAGAATTCAGAATACCTGAAATGGAGCATATGCTTCCAATTTTATTTTCCATAATTGCTAAGAAAAATTCTTAATCCAATAAATCATGACAACCTTTGGTACTTTATATTTAATTCCGGTTATGCTGGGCGATACAGCAGCTAATGAAGTATTACCAGCGAGCGTACTGCGCGCTATTGCATTAATTGATGATTATGTGGTGGAAAACAGCAAAACCGCACGCAAATTTATCAAAGCGATGTGTCCGGAGAAAAAACAATCTATCCTTAATCTGTTTGAACTAAACAAACATACCGATGAAAAAGACATTCAATCCTTTATGCATCCATTATTAGAAGGTAAAAATATGGGATTAATGAGTGATGCCGGGTGTCCCGGAGTTGCTGATCCCGGTGCTGTAATTGTTGCTTTAGCACACAAAAAAGGGATTAAAGTGGTTCCTATGGTCGGACCGTCTTCTATTTTACTTTCATTGATGGGCTCGGGAATGAATGGGCAGTCATTTACCTTTAACGGCTATTTGCCGATTGACAAAAGCGAAAAAAGGACAATGCTAAAAAATCTTGAAAAGTGGTCGTTTGAACGAAATCAATCACAAATTTTCATTGAAACGCCGTATCGCAACAATCAGCTGATAGAGGAAATGACACAGATTTTACATCCAAACACCTCATTATGTGTTGCCTGTGATTTGACTTTGCCAACCGAAATTATGTTGACCAAACCTGTTAGCTTCTGGAAAAAACACAAAATAGATTTACACAAAAGACCTTGTATTTTTATTATTCATAAAAAGTAATTTTTTATATTCTATTTAGCTCATCAGTATTACTTGTCTGGCGCTCATTTGTTTTTATATTTGTATTTCCAAAACGATAAGTAAGGGTAACAGATATGCGTTGTGTATCCCAAATATTTTTAAATCGTTGTTTTATCCCATTCATTTCCTGTGAAACCGATTCTCTGCCATTAAAGATATCAGCTCCTTTTACACTTAATTCTAGTTTCTTATCCAACATTAAATATTTTATACTTGCATAAAATTTAGCATAAGGTTTCAATTTATAATTTTGAAACGTTTCTCCAAAGTTTTGAAAATAGCTGATGTTTACAAAAAGAGTTTGAGCAGAATTCAGTACAAAATCATTACTTGTATAAAGAGAAGATGACATTCCCGTATGCTTTTTATCTGAAATAACCGTATTTGCTTCTGAATAGGCTAAATCAAAAGTATTAATACTTGTCCACCAGGCAACTGGTTTTACAGTATAAGATTCTGATATTCCAGCTTGTTTTGAATTGACATAATTCATCCAAATGTAATTATTTTCTTTCGTATCCGGATCTAAAAGAGAAGCCTGATTTACTCCATTCTTTAAACTTGAAAAGTAAATTTTACTATCCAGCGTTTTATAAGTAAAGGTTAGTTCTATATTATGAGTAAAAGCCGGCTCTAAAAATGGATTTCCTTCATTGTAACTAAATTCGTTGTTAATAATCCTAAACGGATTTAAACTTTCGTAATGCGGGCGATTAATTCTTCGAGAATAATTAAGTCCAACACTTTTGTCATCTGTAAGATGATGTAAAATATAAACTGAAGGAAATAGCTTTATATAATCATTTTTGTGCAAATTATCATTTTCTCTTGAATATCCTTTGGTTTGCGTAGCTTCCATTCTCAAACCTGCATGAACTGACCATTTATCACTGAATTCCTTACTGCCTGACAAATATAAAGCTTCATTATTTTCTGTATATTCAAAAAAATTAGACAAATCAGTATCATAAATAAACTCTCCCGTTTCATTTTGTTTAAATGCTGCAATCAGATTTTCGGATTTTGACTGTGAAAATCGCGCTCCTACATTAAATTCCGCAAATTTTAAAGGCAATTCAAAATCTGTTTTTGCTGAAAAATTCCGAATTTTAATATCCACTTGATTAGTTCCTGCATGAGTAGAATTTAAAATCAATTGATTATCCGCATCAAAAGTGGAATAAGAAAAGACTCGATTTGAAGGCGAGTGATAATTGACAAAATCGAAATCAACGGTCATTTTCTTACCCAGTGAATCTAACAGATATTCTGAATATATATTATAAACACTTTGACTGGTTTTATGATCAGAGGTAGCATTATTTTTAAAAAACTGCTGAATTTTTCCGTTTTCATGATCAAAAACAGTTGTAATTTGTGGTTGAATATCGCTAAATCTAATTGTATAAACAGACGTCTTCCCTCCTATTTTCCAGTTATTGGCGATTTGATAATCAAGTGCAAAAAGTGCATTTAAATTATTGTTTTTAGCGTCAGAATAATCTTCATTTTGCCAAAAAGCATCCTTGTAATAAATATCATTATTCCAGTTTATGAGCGAGCGCTTAAAACCAAAGTTTACTGATGTGCGCAATGTAATTTTATTTTTTTGAAGGTTAAACCCTGCATTGTATTGATGCTCATTTCTACGACTACGTTGATACATTGCTCCAATAGTTGAATTCCAGCTGTTTTGATTGATTTTTTTTGTTATAATATTAATTATCCCGCTATTTCCTTCCGCTTCATATTTAGCAGGAGGTGTTGTAATCACCTCTATTTTTGAAAGATTGGCAGTACTTATGCTTTCCAGATAATGTATTAATTCATCTTGATTCATATAAGTTGGCTTGTCGTCAATCAGAACCAAAACGGAATTTTTTCCGGAAATACCTATATTCTGATTATTTACTATAACACCCGGAGTATTTTTTAATGCATCTAAAGCTGTTCCGCCAGAGGAGGAAGTCGTATTTTCAACATAAAAAATAAATCGGTCTGCTTTGCGTTCTACAATTTTTTTATGAGCCTGAATAACAATTTCATCCAAATTGGCAAAAGTAGTAATTTCAACATTTCCCAAGTCAATATCTTTATTCAGAATAATTATTGAGTGATAAACTACTTCATTAAAAAACAAAACATCAAATTGATAATCTTTTTGCGGGACTACAATATCGAATTTTCCGTCATCATCTGTAGTAAATCGTAAGATTGTATCGTTTGCCGTTAGTGATAAATTGGTATATGGTAGTGAATTTTGTCCTTCTGTGATTATTCCAGTTAAACGGTGATTTTGTGTAAAAGCAATGGTAGAAATACACATCATTATACAGATAAATAGGTATAATATAAATTTTGCCATGATGATATTTTTTTGGCAAAAATGCATATCCTATCTTTTTAAAACTTTATATTTCGACCAATCTGATAAATAATCCGACCAACCCATTGATCGGAAAAAAACAGAGCTTCGTCGAATAACCATTATTTATCTGAACTAAAAATCTATTTTTACATTCCAAACAAATGAAACAATGAAGAAAAAATATGTAGTTCTGTTACATCTTTTGTTTTGGTTTTATTTTGTCATCAATTATTTTTTGAGAGTTGATTTCGAAACCGGAACATTAATATTTCCTGACTTTTCTGTTGACATTCATCAACCGGAAATTGGGTTAACATATACTTTCTTTTTTATATATATTCTTGTTTTTTATTTAAATTATTGGATAATTATGCCAAAATTTTTTGACATAAAAAATATACAGAAAGTACTCCTTGCTTTATTCGGATTATTTATTCTATTTACGGGTTTAAGATTTTTGATTGAAGAAATTCTGATTTTAAAATTATTGGGATATCACAATTATGCCCAAGGAGTTTCCGGCAATTTTTATATTTGGGACAATATGTATTACGGCAGTTTGCCTATTATAGCTTCTTCTGTTTTATGGTTTGTTGTCAATACCTTGCATTTACAAAAAAAACAAATCGAATTGATTGAAAGTAAGCGCGAGGCAGAAATTAATTTTCTAAAATCGCAAATCAACCCTCATTTTATTTTTAATACGCTAAACAATATTTACTATCTCGTTTTTGAAAAATCAAATAAATCTCTAAAAGCAATAGAACAATTAAGTGGCTTGATGCGTTATATGACATATGAAAGCCTGAATGACACGCTTCCCATTCAGCAAGAAATAAAGTATATCGAAGATTTTATTCAATTAGAAACCATGCGCATCTCCGGCAGATCAAATATTCTCTTTAACACAGAAATTGAAAATATAGAATTTCGAATTCCCCCACTGTTACTCATTCCGTTTATTGAAAATGGTTTTAAACACGGCATTGTCAATGATGAAGCTAATCCATTTGTAATTAAAATCAGTCAAAAAAATAAAGTATTAACTTTAGAAACTTCTAACCTGATAAATAAATACGCAAAAGATTCTCACACAGGTATTGGTATAGACAATATAAAAAAGCGATTACAGCTCCACTTTCCCAACAATCACACTTTAAAAATTACAATAACGGAAAACATATATCACGCAAAATTAGTCATAACACTATGAAAAAAATATCTTGTATCATTTTAGACGACGAGCCTATGGCAGTTTCCCTGCTATCAAAATACATAGAAAAGGTTTCCATTTTTAATTTGGTAAAAGCAACTACCAGCCCGTTTGAAATAGCAGAGTTAGTGACACATACAAATATTGACGTTCTGTTTATAGACATTCAGATGCCCGAATTAACAGGCATCCAATTAATGAAAATGATTGGTCATAAGTCTAAATTTGTCATCACATCCGCATACAGTGAATACGCTCTGGAAGGATATGAACACAATGTGGTTGATTATTTATTAAAACCTATTTCATTTGACAGATTTTATAAAGCAGTTTTAAAAATAAACGATTTGTTTAAAGATGACTTCTTAAAAATTGCAATCAAAGCCGAAGAAAAAAGAGATAATTTTTTATTTGTAAAAACAGATGGTAAACTGGTAAAAATCAATTTAGAAGATCTTCTTTTCATAGAGGGATTAAAAGATTATTTATATCTGCACTTAAAAAGCGAAAAATTAATTACTCTTGATACTTTAAAAAACTTTGAAACAAAGTTATCTCAAAAAAAATTTATGCGGATTCACAAATCGTACATTGTAAACTTAAATGCAGTAGAAACAGTAGAACGAAATCGGGTTTTTATACAAAATAAAATTATTCCGGTAGGAGAAAGCTATAAGGTCCTATTTCAAAAATGGATTGAGGATTGTGTTTGAAGTAACCAAACATAATAATGAAAGGGTTTCAATTTATAATTTTGAAACGTTTCTACAAAGTTTTGAAAACAACTGATATTTACAAAAAAGAGTTTGAGTCAAAATTAATACAAAACCTTTATTTTCTAAAGACTAGCTAGCCTCAAAAGTCAAAGTATGCGTTTCGTTTGTCGGAGCTTTTAGATATTCATAATTACTGCTAATGGAAATATTAACAAAACCAGCAGATTTTAAAGCTAATTCAAATTCTTTTACTCCCCAATAACGCAAATAGAATAAATCTATCTCGTTTTTTACGAGTCCTTTATTAGCATCCCAATGCTCATACCTTAATTGAGAAAGTACTGTTTGTTCAATATAGTTTATTTCTTCCCTGTCCTCCGTCAAAGTAAGTATTCCATCGGGAATTCTCCATTGTCTCGCTTGCATTGGAGGTTCTGATAGTGAGGCTATCGTGGATAAATCTAATATTAATCTACCTTTTTCTTTTAATGCTAATTTAAAACGTTTTAGAACATCAATAGCTTCATTAACATCTGTTATCAATTGAAAAGAACCTGCTGGTATAATAATAGCTCCAAAAGATTTTGAATAAGTAAAAGTATTAAACATTTCTTTTCTAAATTTCCCTTTTAATCCTCTCTTTTCACACTCTATATCACAATACCTCAGCATTTCAATAGAAGCATCAAACCCTTCCACATCCAGCCCCCTTTCTAATAACGGAATCAATATTCTGCCATTTCCACAAGCTGGTTCTAAGATTGTTCCTTTACAACCTTTTAATCTTTCCAAATAATATTCAACATCTCCAAATGATTTTCCGATAGGCTTATCAATATGATATACCCAAGAAGCCAGTGATCCGTATCTGTTTATTAAATATTTTTTTTTCATATTCTCCAGCTAGATTAAACGCACAATAATCAATAGAAAGAAATCTATGTTTTATTTGTAATAAAATATTCTTTTAAAAAAAGCTATGAAGTTTTATTTCAAAAGGGATGAATTATCTGTTTAAACAAAGCATCGCTTTGATTAATATATATCTTTTTCATTTGGCAGTAAAAAACCTAACTTCATTCCGCGAAGCATTTTTTTGACAAAATTCCAAAAAAAAGCATGTTGACCAAATAGAGTTCCGATACAAACCAACAATACTTTATAAACAGGTAGAATCAAAATAATATATAAAATCCAATACAAAACAGGATGCATTACTCCTCTTTCTATACCTAAAAAAGACAAAATTGGCTTTGAAACCAAAGAAGAGGTTGTTCCCGTAATAGCGAATACAAGTATTATAATCGCTAACTGAAAATTAGATGTAAGACCCCAACGTTGTTTTAACTTTTCCATTTATTTAATTTAATTCTAAACAACAAAAATAGTTCTTTTTAGAGTAGTAAAAAATTAAAACGTCATAAACTTTATTCACCACATAATCATCAGTTTATAGCTCCAGTTTACTTAGTGTTTCCATTACGTATTCATGCATTACCTCCCGATAATCTAAATGAGTAACAATTCTCAACCAACCTTTGCCCATCTCACTGATTAAAATATTTTTTTGGCGTAACTTACTAATCAACAAAATATCTTGTCCTGACTCTTGACAATTAAAAATAATGATATTAGTTTGAACAGGTAAAATCTCTTTTATCCACGATTTTTTCTTCAACATCATTTCTATTTGTTTTGCCCTGTAATGATCTCTTTGCAACCTGCTCACATTATTTTTTAACGCATATAAAGCTGCTGCTGACAAATATCCTGTCTGCCGCATTCCTCCGCCCATTAGCTTTCTGTAGCGGAGTGCTTTCTGAATATTAGCTTTAGAACCTAATAAAACCGAACCAACCGGAGCCCCTAACCCTTTGGAAAAACAAACTGAAATAGTATCAAATATTTTCCCAAACTGAGCCGGATGCTGTGATTTTGCCACTAATGCATTCCACAGTCGGGCACCGTCTAAATGCAAATTGATATTCTTTTCTGTGCAAACTTCTCTTATTTTCTCCAGTTCTTTCAGCTCATAACAAGCTCCTCCTCCCATGTTGGTAGTATTCTCTATACATACCAAGGAGGTTTGGGGGGTATGAATATTACTTGCGTCTGTACAATATTCTTCAATCTGTTCAGCAGTGATTCTACCTCTGTTTCCCTCAATCAAAGCACAACTCACTCCGCTGTGAAAAGCTGCACCTCCTGCTTCAAAAAGATAAACATGTGAAGTTCGTTCACAAATAAGCTGGTCTCCAGGCTGCGTATGAAGTTTTATTGCTACCTGATTTGCCATAGTTCCCGATGGAAAAAATAAAGCTGCTTCCATTCCAAAAAGCTCCGCTACTGCAATTTCCAACTCATTTGTGCTTCCGTCCTGTTTATAAACGTCGTCCCCTACTCTGGCTTTAACCATATAACTCAACATTTCAGGAGTAGGTTTTGTAACTGTATCGCTAATTAAATTAATTTCCATAAATTGAAAAGGAATAAGTATTTTTGTGGGATAAAAATATTAAAAATATGGTAACTACAGAACAACAAAAGGACATTATTGATCGCCTTGGTGCGTTAAGGAGGTATCTTTGACATCGATAAAAAATTAATAGAAATTGCCAACGAAGAAGAAAAGACCTTTGCACCAGACTTTTGGAACAACTCCAAAGAAGCAGAAATAATTGTAAAAAACCTGAAATCCAAAAAAAAATGGGTAGAAGGATATAATGAAGCTGTAAATAATAGCGACGAACTTCAAATATTAGTTGAATTTTTTGCAGAAGGAGAAGCTACAGAAAAGGAAGTTGTAGAGCAATATCATAGGACACTTCAAATTATTGAAGATCTGGAATTTAAAAATATGCTTTCTGATGAAGGAGACAACATGAGCGCTATTTTGCAGATTACTGCTGGTGCAGGCGGTACAGAAAGCTGTGACTGGGCATCTATGCTGATGCGGATGTATATAATGTGGGGAGAAAACAATGGGTTTAAAGTGAAAGAATTAAACTATCAGGAAGGGGAAGTTGCCGGCGTAAAAACCGTTACACTTGAATTTGACGGGGAGTTTTCTTTCGGATACTTAAAAGGAGAGAACGGCGTCCATCGTTTGGTTCGCATCTCGCCCTTTGACAGCAATGCTAAAAGACATACTTCTTTTGTATCTGTATATGTATATCCATTAGCAGACGACACTATTGAAATAGATATCAATCCATCTGATATTTCATGGGAAACTATGCGTTCAAGCGGAGCAGGAGGACAAAATGTAAATAAAGTAGAAACTGCTGTTCGGTTGCGTCACCATCCTACAGGCATTATTATTGAGAATTCTGAAACCCGTTCTCAGCTAGACAATAAACTCAAAGCTATGCAGCTTTTAAAATCTCAGTTATATGAAATTGAGCTTAAAAAAAGACAGGCTATGCGTGATGAAATCGAGGCAAATAAGAAAAAAATAGAATGGGGTTCACAAATCAGAAATTACGTTATGCATCCTTATAAACTGGTAAAGGACGTAAGAACCCAATACGAAACTACAGATGTTGACTCTGTCATGGATGGAGAAATAGATGAGTTTTTAAAAGCTTATCTCATGATGATGGGACAACAGGAAGAAGAAAATTGATTTTTTCATTTATATCACAAAAAAAAGCCTGATGAGAATCCATCAGGCTTTTTTACATATCTAGGTTTAAAAACTAAAAAAGCAATGTTATAATATAATAAACTGCCATAGCAATAGCGGCAGAAACAGGAATGGTCAATATCCAAGCCCATAAAAGATTGATTGTAACTCCCCATCTAACGGCAGAAACTCGTTTCGTAATCCCCACCCCGATTATAGATCCAGTAATAGTATGCGTAGTAGAAACCGGAATTCCCAAATGTTCTGTAACGTATAAAGATACCGCTCCTGCAGTTTCTGCTGCAACACCTTCTAATGGAGTTACTTTGGTAATCTTAGAACCCATAGTTTTAACTATCTTCCATCCTCCGCTCATCGTACCTAATCCGATAAAGATAAACGATGCAAGCGGTACCCACCACCAGTGTTCTACAAACACCTTAAAAGTATCTACGTTCTCAACTAAATAAGCCGGATCCTGATCAACATTAATGTGATAAAAAATAACCGCTGCTCCAATAATTCCCATTACTTTTTGTGCATCATTTCCTCCATGTCCCAGCGAGAAAAGAGCCGAGGATACCAATTGCAGGCGCTTAAACCAAATTTCACACTTGTGAGGATTTTGTTTTCTGCAAATCCACATAATGGCAACCGTAATAAAATAGGCTAATACCATTCCTAAAATAGGTGCTCCAAAAATAAATAGAAAAATAGGGATTACTTTTTCATATACAATCACATTAGCTCCATTAGATACAAATCCTCCTGCATTTGCTATAGCAGCTCCGATAAACCCTCCGATTAAAGTATGTGAAGAAGAAGAAGGAATTCCCAACTTCCAAGTCAGTAAATTCCAGATAATAGCCGCTACAAGTCCTGCAAAAATAACTTCCAGCGTAATAACGCTTCCATCAACTGATTTGGCTATGGTATTACCGATCTTAAACTCTCCAATAATATAAAGTGAAATAAAATAGGCTGCAAAATTAAATACTGCAGCCCACAATACAGCCTGAAAAGGCGTTAAAACTCTTGTTGTAACAATCGTGGCTATTGAATTAGCAGCATCGTGAAATCCATTAATATAATCAAACCCCAAAGCCAGAATGATGATAACAATCAACATAATCCCTTGAGGATTGCTTAACATTTCTGATAAAAACTCCATACTGATTAAGAATATTTTACCGTAATCGTTTCCAATATATTAGCAACCTCTCTACAGCTATCGGTAGCTGTTTCCAAGGCAGTCATAATTTCTTTATACTTGATGATTTCAATAGCATCATTTTCATTTTCAAAAATATCTGCAACCGCTTTATCAAATACTTTATCAGCTTTGCGCTCCAGCCTTGAAATATTTTTACACACTTCTGCAAGTGCCGGTAAGTTTTTCATGCTATTCAATCCCAAAAGCCCGCGAGAAACCTCGTTACAAGCTTCTAAATTTGCTTCGGTCAGCTTTCGCAAAGGTTTAGTTACTTTATCTATCTGATACAATCTCATTCGAGAGGCAGCATCTGACAGGTTGTCTGCCACATCATCTACGGCAGATATCAAAGCGTGAATATCCTCTCTGTCAAACGGAGTAATAAAGTTTCTCCCTAGTTCAACCCGGGTTTTCTGAGCAATAGCCTCAATATCTTGTTTTAGAACTTCAACTTCTTTCAACATTTTTTCTCTTTCTTTTGCGGGAGCATTTACTGCTTCATTAAGAGTTTGTGAAAGAGTTCTAATTTTACTGGCAGCCTGCTCAAACAAAGGATAAAACACTTTGTCTTTTGGCACTAAAAACTGAAAAATATTATTTAAAGACATTATATATTAAATATAAATAAAACACAGCAAAAGTAAAAGATTTAATGTTTTCCAATGTTTCCTAATTGTTAAGTTTTCTCCCCAACAAAAAACGTGCCCCAAGTTTTCAAAACGTTTTTTATTTTGTAATTTAGCCAATGTCAAAAATGACGCTTAGAAATAACCGATCAAACTATGGACTTAAACTTCAATAAAAACGAAGATCACAACAAACTTTTACTTTCGGATTTAAAAAGAAAATTATCGAAGGTAAAATTAGGCGGAGGTGAAAAACGCATCGCTAAACTTCACGAACAAGGAAAATTAACAGCCCGAGAAAGAATTGATTACTTACTTGATGAAAAAGCACCAAGCATAGAAATAGGAGCTTTTGCGGGTGAAGATATGTATGCCGAGCACGGCGGGTGCCCTTCGGGCGGAGTGGTTGTAAAAATAGGGTACATCAAAGGAAAACAGTGTATTGTTGTTGCCAATGACGCTACCGTAAAAGCAGGTGCATGGTTTCCGATTACAGGAAAAAAGAATTTAAGAGCACAGGAAATTGCTATTGAAAACAGGTTACCTATTATTTATTTGGTAGATAGTGCAGGTGTTTATCTGCCAATGCAAGATGAAATTTTCCCAGATAAAGAACACTTTGGACGTATTTTTCGCAATAATGCCGTAATGAGCAGTATGGGAATTACTCAAATTGCAGCTGTAATGGGAAGCTGTGTTGCCGGAGGGGCATATTTGCCTATTATGAGCGATGAAGCACTCATTGTAGACAAAACCGGAAGTATATTTTTAGCAGGAAGTTATTTGGTAAAAGCCGCTATTGGCGAAAGCATCGATAACGAAGCATTGGGAGGAGCTACTACTCATTGTGAAATTTCGGGGGTAACCGATTATAAAGCCAAAGACGATAAAGATGCTTTAAACACAATTAAAAACATTATTGATAAAATTGGCGATTTTGAAAAAGCCGGATACAATAGAATTAAACCCCAAAAACCAGCTTTAGATCCAACTGACATCTACGGCATACTTCCTAAAGCCCGTTCCGAACAATACGACATGAGGGAAATCATCAAGCGGTTGGTAGATAACTCCGAATTTGAAGAATATAAAGAAGGATACGGACAAACAATCATAACAGGATACGCGCGAATTGATGGCTGGGCGGTTGGCATTGTTGCCAATCAACGCAAAGTAGTTAAAACTACCGGAGCCAAAACCAAACCAAGCGAAATGCAGTTTGGCGGCGTAATTTATTCTGATTCTGCAGACAAAGCCACTCGCTTTATTGCTAATTGCAATCAGAAAAAAATTCCTTTGGTATTTCTTCAGGATGTCACCGGGTTTATGGTAGGCTCAAAATCAGAACACGGCGGAATTATTAAAGACGGAGCAAAAATGGTAAACGCTGTAAGCAACTCCGTTGTTCCTAAATTTACGGTTGTTGTAGGTAACTCTTACGGAGCAGGAAATTATGCTATGTGTGGAAAAGCCTACGATCCAAGGTTAATTTTTGCCTGGCCGAGTGCAGAATTAGCTGTAATGGGCGGAGCACAGGCTGCAAAAGTATTATTACAAATAGAAGCGTCTTCTTTAAAAGCTAAAGGAGAAGAATTGACTCCTGAAAAAGAAGAAGAACTCTTTACAAAAATAAAAGCGCGTTATGATAAGCAGGTTTCTCCTTATTACGCAGCTGCCAGACTATGGACAGATGCCATTATTGATCCTTTAGATACCCGAACGTGGATTTCTATGGGAATAGAGGCTGCAAACCACTCACCTATTGAAAAGCCCTTTAATCTTGGAGTAATTCAAGTATAAATATAAGGATAAAGACTGTCTCCAAAACCAGACAGTCTTCTTTCCTTTTAGAAACCGACCTTAGCCTATATATAGTATATATAATAACGAAGTAACGGATATAAATAACCATAACCCCACTCCTTCCAACAAAGGTTTTATGCCTATTGATTTTACGGTTTTAAAAGACAAAGACGTTCCAATTAAAAACAAGGTCAGTGTTAAAACTGCTTTGGACAATTGGACAATATAACCTCCTATACTTTGTATGGCAGGAATATAGGAATTGGCAAGCATTGCTAAAATAAAAAGACCTATAAAATAAGGCAAACGTACCTTTTTACCTTTATTATTAAATATTATCGTTGATAAAAAAGCTACCGGAATTACCCATAATGCACGTGCTAACTTCACTGTAGTGGCTACTTCCAATGCCTGATTTCCATATTTAGCTGCCGCACCCACCACCGAACTGGTATCGTGAATAGCAATAGCTGACCACAAACCAAAATCTGTTTGACTTAATCCAAGCAAATGACCCATAGGCGGAAAAACGATTAGTGCAATGGAATTGAGAACAAACACAATACCCAGAGCTACCGACACCTGTTTATCGTCTGCTTTAATTGCAGGAGAAACGGCTGCTATGGCACTGCCTCCACAAATTGCGGTGCCCGAAGAAATCAGGTAAGATATTTTTTTATCTATTTTAAGCATTTTGCCTAATGCAAACCCTAATATCAAAGTTAAAAAAATTGAAAAAACGGTTAATACAAATCCTTCTTTTCCGGCAGACAACGCACTATATACATTCATTCCAAACCCAAGTCCCACAACTGCTATTTTAAGCAATAATCCGGTTGCTTTTTTAGTTTGTTGCTGATAGGGATTTTCAAAAATCTGTGCATACACGATACCCAAAATCAAAGCAGTTGACGAGGATATAAAAGGAAAAAGACACAAAATAACTAAGCCTGCGAATATAATTTTACTGAACGAATGGTTTTGATTGCTGTTAAACATATACTTTCTTTTTACAGTACAAATTTCCTGTGAAAAGAAAGGAAAAGAAAATATATAATACTTATGAGTTATAACTTAAGGTTATAATTTTGAACAAACCGGACAAATAATTCCACTAAAGCACTTTCCTGACCTTGCCGTTGAATAATGGAAAATTTTCTTGTAATATCAGTATTTTCAACATCTAAAATACTCAATTCATTATATCTCAACTCTTTTAATATGGCATGAATTGACAAAAAAGCTACACTGTCGGAATGCATTAAATACATTTTAATACTCTCTGTGCTGGAAAAACTCATCTCACTTTTCAAATCGCCTAACTTTATACCGAGTTCTTTTAGCTTAGCGGCAACCACGTCTAAGGTTCCCGATCCTGTTTCGCGCAATAAAAAGGAAAGATTGAGTAATTCTTTCGGCTTTATATTACTTTTTTTAGCCAACGGATTTCCGCTTCCGCATACCAACACTATTTCATCTTCAATAAAATCAATATATTTTATCTGTGGATTTTTTGATACCCCTTCAACCATACCTACATCTATGCTTTTATTTAACAGCTGTTCTTCAATAATTGCAGTATTATCTGATAAAACATCTAAATGCAGACTGGATACTTTTTTTCTAAACTCGGCTAATAGTGGGGGCAAAACATACTGGGAAACTGTCGTACTTGCTCCGATGCGCAACACTCCTTCTGTTTTGGCATTTAACGTATGAATATCAAACTCTAAGTTTCTGTAAACAGAAAAAATTTCTTCTGCATAGTGATACAGCAAATGCCCCGCATCGGTCAGATTTATTTTCATACCATCTCGCACAAACAATTTGGTTTGATAATTAGATTCAATTTCCTGTATATGTTTAGTTACTGCGGGTTGTGAAATCAGTAGTTCTTTTGCCGCTTTGGTAAAACTTTTTCTCTTGGCAACGGTATAAAATACTTTCAGACGAAAATCAAACATAAACTCAGATATATTACAAAACTAATTTAATTCTATTTCAATAGAAATAAAAATATTAATCACCTTGTTTTTAACCATCCTGTAATACTGTAACGTGGCTTGTAAACCATTTGTACTTCGTGTTCAATTTCTTTGCTGTCAAAAATTACTAATCTGCCGGGCTGTGCATGAATCAGCTCTTCTTTTTCACGTCCCGCAGCATCTTTAAGATACAATGCCAGTGCTCCGCCGTTGTCTGGCTGCCAATCGGGTGTATTTAAGTACAAAACAACTGATAAAGTTCTTCTGACATCGGTATGAAAAACATCGAGATGTCTTTTATAAAAAGTACCTTCCGGATAACACGCATAGTGAAACTCCCCTTCCTGAATTCCAAGATAACAGGTTCTGTTTATGTAATGAATAAAATTATTAATCTTATTAAAATACATTTTTTCAATCTGATCAGAACTACTTTCATCCATCCACAAAATAAAGTCTCCTCTTACTTCTTCAATAATCTGTTCATTGGACAAAGGTCCCACGGCGGCTTTTTTAAAAGTTGTCAATGATTGTTTTATCAGCAAATTGGTTCTTAGCAAATCAATCTCTTCTACTGTAAAAAAAGTATCTGTTACGCAATACTTTCTATTAATTAAATCATCTATAATTAACTCATAAAATGCATTAACAGCAAACTCAGCCATATTTTATAAAATAAAAAACACACAAATGTAGTTTACTAAATAAAAAAATAATCTTTTTTAAATACTTTTTTCACCTCAAAAGATGTTAATTTTTTATATTCCCTTTCTTATTCTTTATTCAAAATTACCTGCTGTTATTTTCTCTTTAGTAAACTCACCGGAATTTAATTAAACGATAATATTGTACTTTCGTATTTTAAACCCAATATTTATTCGATGAAGAAAGAAAAAGAGAAGTCCGAAAAAAAAATCACTCTGTTTCAGGCATTAATACCGGTTATTATTCTTGTTGGTTTATTAGCTGTCAATGTTTTTATTTTTCGGGATGATGCTTTATCCGGTACCAATCAGTATATTTTGTTGATTGGCGGCGCTGTTGCAACAATTGTAGGGCTATATAATCGTATTAGTTATGACAGCATAATTCTTCAAATTACCAATAATGTACGGGATACCTCTAAAGCAATTTTTATACTACTCCTAGTAGGTGCGTTGTCGGGAACGTGGTTGTTGAGCGGAATTATCCCAAACATGATTTATTATGGATTAAAAATTCTGCACCCTTCTATTTTTTTACCTGCATGCTTAATTATATGTTCTATCATTTCTATTGCTACAGGAAGCTCATGGACAACTTCTGCTACAGTAGGAATTGCACTAGTCGGTATAGGAAATGCTTTAGGATTACCTTTAGGAATTGTTGGAGGCGCCGTGATATCAGGAGCCTATTTTGGAGATAAGCTTTCTCCCCTCTCCGACACGACCAATCTGGCACCTGCAATGGCGGGTACAGATTTATTTACACACATCCGATATATGCTTTATACAACCATTCCTACCTATATAGTTACACTCTTATTATTTGTTGTATTAGGAGTTTTATACGATGCGAAAGGAGAAACAGATACTGCTGAAACCCTAACTGCTATTGCTGATACTTTTACTATTTCTCCTTGGCTATTTTTAGTTCCTGCTTTTGTTATCTTTTTAATCGTAAAAAAAATACAGCCGATAGCTGCCTTATTATTAGGAGGATTACTCGGCGTTGTTTTTGCATTGGTATTTCAACCCGAAGTTATACTTTTTGTATCGGGAGGAAAGGAATTAAATTTTTACAATGCCTATAAAGGAATTATGCTGGCACTGACTACCGATATCAAAATAATCTCGCCTGTTGAAAGTTTAAACCATTTATTTGAAGCCGGAGGAATGGCAAGTATGCTTAATACAGTTTGGCTTATTCTTTGTGCTATGTTTTTTGGAGGTGCAATGGAAGCTATAGGTGCTCTACAAAAAATAGCTGCCGCCCTGCTCCGACTAGCAGACAGTATTTTTGGGCTTTTTGCAAGTACGGTTGCCAGCTGTCTAGCCGTGAACATTGTTACCTCTGATCAATATTTATCTATTGTAGTACCCGGGAAAATGTTTTCAGAAGCTTATAAAATTAAAGGATTAGCACCTGAAAATTTAAGTAGAACACTTGAAGATTCCGGCACGGTTACTTCTGTTCTTGTTCCCTGGAACACGTGTGGAGCCTATCATGCAGGAGTATTGGGAGTACCTACATTATCTTATCTCCCTTATGCATTTTTCAATTATTTAAGTCCTTTTGTTACTTTGCTATATGCTGCTCTAAATATTAAATTGAGACGATTAAATCACTTTAATTAGCATTTTAATAACAAAAGCTTTTTCAGCTATTCAATTTTTATTCATATCTTTCAGTACTTTAATATATCAGGGATAAATCATTCTTTGCTATAAATTATTTTTATCATACAATAAAAAACAATAATCAAATTTAATAGTTTAACTAAGGAAGCTAACGTAAATTTGTAATACAAAAAATAAGAGGAATATTAACTTTTAAAATAAATAATTATGTCTTTAGTTGGAAAAAAATTTCCGAATATTACTGTAGATGCAATCTCTGAAATGGGAGATGATTTAAAAATCAACATTTTTGAAGAAGCTACAAAAAACAATAAAAAAGTATTATTGTTCTGGTATCCAAAAGATTTTACTTTTGTATGTCCTACAGAATTACATGCGTTTCAGGCTGCTTTAGGTGACTTTGAAAAAAGAAACACAATGGTAATAGGAGCTTCATGCGATACTAATGAAGTACACTTTGCCTGGTTAAATACACCAAAAGACAATGGCGGTATTGAAGGAGTTACTTATCCTATTATTGCAGATACGCAAAGAAACCTGTCTTCTATGTTAGGGATCTTAGATGTTACAAACCAAACTTTTGACGAAGAATACGATACTATCCTTACAGAAGGTTCTAACGTAACTTACAGAGCTACTTATTTAATTGATGAAGATGGTAAAATTTTCCATGAATCTGTTAATGATATGCCATTGGGAAGAAACGTAAACGAATATTTAAGATTAATTGATGCTTACGCTCACGTACAAAAATTTGGTGAGGTTTGCCCGGCAAACTGGGAAGAAGGAAAAGATGCTATGAATGCAGACCGAAAAGGAGTAGCGGATTATTTAAGTAAACACTAATCTTTAAAAAACAAAAAAATGCTAGTAGAATTAGACAAAGACAATTTACAAGAAATTGTAAACTCAAATAACAAAGTAGTAGTTCAATACTCGGCTTCTTGGTGTGGAAATTGCAGAATTATGAAACCGAAGTTTAAAAAATTGGCTAATGAAAAAGAAGGAATTGCTTTCGTTATTGCCGATGCAGAAAACTTTCCGGAATCAAGAAAATTAGCTGACGTTACTAATTTACCTACTTTTGCAACTTTCGTTGATGGAAAATTAATCAATCAAACCCAAACTAATAAGGCAGAAGTATTAAACGAACTAGTAAGCGAAATTGCTTAATTTCATAAA
Organism: Myroides indicus; assembly: GCF_004364575.1. GTDB lineage: Bacteria > Bacteroidota > Bacteroidia > Flavobacteriales > Flavobacteriaceae > Flavobacterium > Flavobacterium indicum_A. Next base: position 114,276 of record NZ_SOAG01000004.1, read on the forward strand.
TTATAGATAGATTATGAAACTACCTGTTATGAAACATTTATCTCAATTTGTTGAGGAAAATGATCAAGATTACATTATCGAAGCAATAGAAGTATTGGAACACCTCACTGAACTTCCTTCTATAAAAGATGAAGAACTAGACGTTATAGGAGAATTGATTTCCAATATGTACGGTACGCTTGAGGTACAAAAACTTGTAAAAGAAGGGGCAACTCAAAAAGAGGCTTTAAACAGCTTTATGCAAAGAGTGCTAGGTGCTATCGACAAATAATATCGTGTATAAATAATTTAAAAAAGGAGAGTTACAAAAAACAACTCTCCTTTTTTTATTTATTCCCTTTTTACGTCCTCTATTCCTCTATTCTTAGCATATAAAAACTAACCTTATAATTATCAAACAATTAATACATACCCAGTGAAAAGCTATATTAGTTTTTAAATTTTGACTATTTTTGTATGAATCAAAAAAAAATAGTATCATGGCAACAGTAACATTAAAAAACAATCCCATTCATACCATTGGAGAATTGCCTTCAAAAAATACCTCTGCGCCGGACTTTACACTTGTCGGTACAGATTTATCTGAAAAAACACTTAGTAATTACAAAGGCAAAAAAGTAATTTTAAACATTTTCCCTAGTATTGATACCCCTACATGTGCAACCTCAGTACGCCATTTTAACCAAGATGCAGCAAAACTAGACAATACTGTAGTATTGTGTATTTCACGTGATTTACCTTTTGCTCAAGGGCGCTTTTGCGGTGCTGAAGGAATTGAAAATGTAGAAATGCTTTCTGATTTCAGAGAAGGTAAATTTGGAAATGATTACGGCATTATTTTCACAGACGGTCCTTTACAAGGGTTACTTTCCCGTTCAATAGTCATTATTGACGAACAAGGAAAGGTTATTTACACCCAACAAGTAGCCGAAACAACAGAAGAGCCAAATTATGAAGAAGCTCTAAAAGCTGTACTTTAAAATTTTAATTCCAATGTGTTTATAGTATAAATACATTGGAATTATATCAAAAAGCTAAAAGCCACGCCTATTTATTGTCAGTAAAAATGGAAAAAGAAAATAAAAAAAGTAAGAATAAAAACAGTAAAGACACCACTAAAAAGCACGATACCTCTATTTTAAAAAACAGTAAGTTTTTAATTACTATCCTGCTCATTATTAGCGGATCTGCTTTAGCTTTAAGCTTTATTTCCTATCTTTCCTCCGGAATTGAAGATCAAAGCAGTGCTGAATTACTGACCAATAGAAGTGCTGATGTAAACAACTGGCTTGGAAAACTAGGAGCATATCTTTCTCATACCTTTATATACAAAGGATTCGGAATTGCTTCTTTCTTTTTTGCCAAACTGCTGGTTCATTGTGGTGTTTACGCTTTCTTTGGAATTGCCGCAAAAAGAATAAACCGCGTGATTTTTTGGGATTTAGCTTCCATGTTATTAATTTCTGCATTATTCGGATTCTTCTGGAATACAAATCCTTTATTGGGAGGAGTAGTTGGTTTTGAAATCAATCAGTTTTTTGTAGATTATTTAGGTACAATAGGCACTGTTTTTTTACTCCTTTTCTTTGCTTTGGTTTTTGCTCTTTTCCGTTTTAAACTATCGCCTTCCGGCATAAAAGAATCTTTAAAAGCAATACCTAAACTATTTAAAAAAATTAAAAAAGGAGATCCGAATTTTGATTCAGTCAATGTTGCTACTTCCTCTAATCCGTCAGAAGAGATTTCATCTGTTAACGAGATTAAAGAAGAAATTACAAAAAGCAGCATCACAGATAAATCTGTCAAGAGCGATACTGAATCCAAAACCAATCAGGATATTTCCTCTTCATTCATTCTTGATCAAAAAAACCTTAAACCCACCATTGAGCACAGCTCTGAAATAGCTTTCAAAAAGGAAGCCGAAAAACAGCCAGTATCGACTGAAACTGAAGATAGTGATTTTGTTGTGGAAGCCGCTAAAGATGAAGATACTTTAGAAGAAAACCTCGCAGCAAGTTTAGTTCGGGATTTTGGAGAATTTGACCCAACATTAGAATTATCTAATTATCAATTTCCATCCATCGACTTATTAAAAGACTATGGAACAGGGGGAATTACAATCAATCAGGAAGAACTTGAGGAAAACAAAAACAATATTGTAGAAACCCTCAAAAACTACAAAATAGATATCGCTCAAATCAAAGCAACCGTAGGGCCTACCGTTACTTTATATGAAATTGTTCCGGAAGCAGGTGTAAGAATTTCAAAAATTAAAAACCTGGAAGACGATATCGCCTTGTCCCTTTCGGCTTTGGGAATTCGTATCATTGCTCCTATTCCGGGCAGAGGAACCATCGGTATTGAGGTACCAAACAACAAACCTTCCATCGTATCTATGCGCAGCGTTATTGCTTCGCCTAAGTTTCAAACAGCAGAAATGGAACTTCCTATCGCCTTAGGAAAAACTATTTCAAATGAAACTTTTGTAGTGGATTTAGCAAAAATGCCTCACCTTTTAATGGCAGGAGCTACCGGACAAGGAAAATCAGTAGGTTTAAATGCAGTACTTACATCACTCCTTTACAAAAAGCACCCGGCAGAAGTTAAATTTGTACTAGTTGACCCCAAAAAAGTAGAGCTTACCCTATTCAATAAAATAGAACGCCATTATCTGGCAAAACTTCCAGATTCTGAAGATGCAATAATTACAGATAATTCGAAAGTAATCAATACCTTAAACTCTTTATGTATTGAAATGGATAACCGGTATAGCCTGTTAAAAGATGCTATGGTAAGAAATATAAAAGAGTATAACGAAAAATTTAAACAGCGCAAATTAAATCCTGAAAACGGGCATCGTTTTTTGCCTTATATCGTGTTAGTTGTTGATGAATTTGCCGATTTGATTATGACTGCCGGAAAAGAAGTGGAAACTCCGATTGCCCGTTTGGCTCAATTGGCAAGAGCAATCGGCATTCATTTAATTATCGCCACACAGCGTCCATCTGTAAACGTGATAACCGGAATTATTAAAGCCAACTTCCCTGCAAGAATTGCTTTTAGGGTAACGTCAAAAATAGATTCCCGAACCATTTTAGACGGACAGGGAGCCGACCAGCTTATTGGTAGAGGAGATATGCTATATACGCAAGGAAATGATTTAGTAAGAGTGCAATGTGCTTTTGTAGATACTCCGGAAGTTGAGAAACTGACTGAATATATTGGTTCTCAAAAAGCCTATCCCGATGCCTATTTACTGCCAGAATATGTAGGTGAAGAAGGCAGTTCTAATCTGGATATTGATATCAGCGAAAGAGACTCTTTATTTAGAGATGCTGCCGAAGTAATTGTAACCGCACAACAAGGTTCCGCTTCGCTTCTACAGCGAAAACTTAAACTGGGTTACAACCGAGCCGGAAGAATAATTGACCAGCTTGAAGCAGCCGGAATTGTAGGACCGTTTGAAGGAAGCAAAGCAAGAAGCGTATTAATACCGGATTTAATTGCTTTGGAACAATTTTTTAGAGAAGAAGAACAATAATTTAATCGTTCAAAATGACCATTATGAAAAAAATAACAGCTTTTATACTCATAGCTTTTACCTCTTTTAGCATACAGGCACAAAGCAGTCAGAGAGCAAAAAATTTTTTGGCAGAAGTAACCAAAAAAGTCAACAATTACAAAAATATCTCCATTGACTTTAGTTACAATATCCAAGACGGAAAAAATGATAATTACAACCAAAACGGAAGCGGGCATATCGATATTCAAAAAGATTTATACGTTTTGAATTTTATGGGAATGAAAAAAATATTTGACGGCAAATATGTTTATACTATTACCTCAGAAGACCAGGAAGTTACTATCTCTAAATACGATCCAGAGAGCATAGACAATGTACTTCCTACGCAGATGCTTACTTTCTTTAATCAGGGATATGATTTTCAATGGGATATTTTACAAAATATACAAGGAAAACAAATTCAATATGTCAAACTCACTCCTACTGATCCCAAATCAAACATCAAAGAAATTTTACTGGGTATTGACAATCAGAGCAAACATATATACAACAAAATTCAGGTTAACAAAAACGGCTCAAAATCGATATTGACAGTTAATTCTTTTAAAACAGATCAACCAATATCAAAAAATCATTTTACCTTTACAGAATCTATGTATCCTGATTATTACATTAATAAAATAGATTAATTTCTCTTGGTGAAAATACTTGATCGTTATATTTTAAAAAGCTTTATATCAACACTTTTTACAGTGTTTATTATACTGTATTTTATTTTTATTTTACAGGGAATATGGCTTTTTATTTCTGAATTGGCAGGAAAAGATTTAGATATTTGGATAATTACTCAGTTTTTGCTGTTTTATTCTCCAAAAATGGTTCCTATGGTTTTGCCTTTATCCGTTTTACTGGCATCTATCATGACATTCGGAAGTTTTGCTGAAAATTATGAATTTGCTGCCATGAAAGCCTCCGGAATCTCTCTAAAACGCGCTATGCGTCCCCTTTCAATTTTCATTTTCATTTTGGCAGGTATCTCATTTTGGTTTGCCAACGATGTAATTCCTAAAGCCGAGTATAAGTTCATAAACCTCCGAAAGGAAATTTTACAGACCAAACCTGCGATGGCAATTGCTGCAGGACAATTTAATGATTTGGGAAACGTCAATATCAAAGTAGATAAAAAATCAGGTGATAAAGGACAGTATCTGGACAATGTGACTATGCACGTTAAATCATCGTCCGGTTATGAAAATAAAACCGTTATCCGATCCATCAACGGAGAATTGGAAACAGACGAAACCAGCAATATTTTGAAATTGCACTTGTTTGACGGAAATTATTATGAAGACGTGACAGCAAAAACCTATTCTCAGGCAAAAAAACATCCGTTTACCAAAGCTCATTTTGAAAAATATACTATGAATATTGATTTAGGCAGCTTTCAAAATGACGGAAAAGATCAAGAAAAAATCACTAACACCCATGGAATGCTCAATGTAAAAGAGTTGAATTACACCATAGACTCTTTAGACAATATTCTCAATACTGAAAAAAAATCTAATACTGATAACCTGACACTCCGTGTAGATAACATTTTTAAATTTAAACCAAACGACAGTATTATTTTGCCGAGTGCACCTGAAAAGATAGTTGAAGAATTTACTCCTAAAAATCAGCAACGCATTTTGCAATCCGCTATTGACTATGTCAATAATATCTCATTTAACGCAGAAAGCAACGATTTATCTATAACCAACCAAATTAAAAAAATAAACGATCATTATCTGGCGTTATACGAAAAATTTGTCATTGCTTTTTCATGTTTCCTCATGTTTTATATAGGCGCACCATTAGGAGCTATTATTAGAAAAGGCGGCTTAGGATTGCCCATTGTATTTGCAGTAATCATTTTTATTGTTTATCACTTTATCAATACATTTGGAAGAAAGCTTGCCCAGGAAGATGGAATTGTGCCATTTCTAGGTTCATGGGTTGGAGCATTTACCCTTACTCCTCTGGCAGTATTTTTAACTTATAAAGCTACAAATGATAGTGGTATTATAAACTTTGATTCTGTTTTTTATCCTATAACCAAATTATTCAAGAAAAAACACACTAAACAATAATCAATACATATTAAATATAACAATAATGTCAAACAATCATATTCAACTCAATACTATTGAAGAAGCCATCGAAGATATCCGCGCAGGAAAAGTAGTCATTGTTGTAGACGATGAAGACAGAGAGAATGAAGGCGATTTTATTGCTGCCGCAGAAAAAGTAACTCCGGAGATGATTAATTTTATGGCAACTCATGGTAGAGGTCTTATTTGTGCTCCTCTCACCCAAAAGAGATGCAAAGAATTAGACTTGCACCCTATGGTTACTAATAATACTGTTTTACATCAAACTGCATTTACCGTATCTGTTGATTTAAAAGGACATGGATGTACAACAGGGATATCTGCGTATGACCGAGCAAAAACAATTGAATTTTTAGTAAAAGACGAAACTAAACCAGATGACCTAGGTCGTCCCGGACATATTTTCCCTTTAATTGCCAAAGAAGGCGGAGTTTTAAGACGAACCGGACATACCGAAGCTACTGTAGATCTGGCTCGTCTTGCCGGTTTTAAACCTGCAGGGATTTTAGTAGAAATTTTAAACAAGGACGGCTCCATGGCAAGATTGCCTCAGCTTGTTGAAGTAGCTCAAAAATGGAATTTGAAAATAATTTCTATTGAGGATTTGGTGGCTTACCGCATGAAACACGACAGTCTGATCCAAAAGAAAGAAGATTTTGAAATAAAAACCAGATTTGGCAGCTTTAGATTGCGAGCATATTACCAAACAACCAATAAACAAGTTCACATTGCACTAACCAAAGGTACATGGAACAATGGTGATACTGTTTTGACCAGAATCAACTCAGTTACCGGCAATGATGATGTATTAGAAGCACTAAGCGGCAAGCTCGACCAAAGAATGGAAGCCTCTTTCAAAAAAATTAACGAAGAAGGAACTGGAGCAATTTTATTTATCAATCAGGAAAATCAAACTTCAAACTTATTAAAACGCTTAGCTCTTATTAAGGAAGAACACAACGCAACCTTAGATATCAATACTCCTAAACTGCCGAGTGATTCAAAAGATTTTGGTATCGGAGCACAAATTTTACACGACTTAAACATCAGTAAAATAAAGTTGATGACAAACTCCGGACACACTAAACGAGTAGGAATGATTGGTTACGGTTTAGAAATAGAAGATTATATTACCTATTAAAAAAAACAATTATCTGTATATTAATATTTTACATTTTTATCAAAAAATATTATTGATTTTATACAATTTTAATTTGCATAAGTTATACAGATAATCTACATTTGCACTCGCAATACAGAACAAGAGTTCGACTGGAGAAATGGCAGAGTGGTCGAATGCGGCGGTCTTGAAAACCGTTGACTGTAACAGGTCCGGGGGTTCGAATCCCTCTTTCTCCGCGAAATTATAAATAGTAACTTTTTAAAAGTTATTAAAAAAGCACAAAACCTATGATTCACAATGAGTTATAGGTTTTTTCTTTTTTAGGGGTATCACATTATTTTTAAAAGTGCACCCAAAAAAGTTACAGATTCGGTGCACAAAAAAATTTCCTAGTGATGCGCACCTTTGAACTTAACGAACCCTTACGCCAAAAGGCGCCAGAGAGTTTTAAACTGTGATTTTGGAACGTTTTAATTCGACATTTATTAATATTTAAAAACAGTTGAATTATGTTAGAAAAACAGTTATCAATTAATTTCTTTCTCAAACCAAGTAGGAAGAAAAGTGATTTAAGAGGTGTTTACCTTCGAATCACAGTAGATGGTATTCGCAAAGAGACTTCTTTAAGTCATAGATGGGATATCAAAAGATGGAACCAAAAAGCAGGTCGTGCCAATGGCGCTAAAGAAGACGCTAAAACGCTAAACTACATCTTAGATACAATCGTATCTAAGATTACCAAGTACAAATTAGAGTTATTAAGTAATGAAGAGCCTATTACTGCTTCTGTGCTTATGGATTATATCCAAGGCAAAGGAACTAGTAGGATTAAAGTTTTAGAAGAATTCCAAAAACACAATGATGAAGTTTTTAAACTAGTACCTAAAGAGTATGCTATTGGAACACATGAAAGATATGTAACAGCTAGATCGCATGTTGGAGAATATATCCGTTATGTATATGGTAAAGAAGATATAGAGTTTAGAGAACTCAATTATGAGTTTGTAATTGGCTATGAGCACTATTTAAAGACCGTTAGAGCGTGTTCTAACAATACTGCTATAAAGTATATCTCAAACTTCAAGAAGATTGTTTTACGGGCTGTTGCGAAGGGAATAATATCTTCTAATCCTTTTGTACAATACAAACCTAAAAAGACGAAACTCAATAAGAAACCATTAAGCAAACAAGAGCTATCTATTTTAGAAAACAAAGAGTTTCAAAATGATAGAGTAAGTACGGTAAGAGATGTATTTGTATTTCAGTGCTATACTGGTCTTGCTTATATTGATGTATTTCAACTAAAGAAAAGCGATATTACTAAAGATGAGGAGGGCAATCTGTGGATTAGAACCAACAGACAAAAGACAGATGCTAATATAACTATCCCTCTACTTCCAAAAGCAATAGAGATAATGGAAAAGTATAAAAATCATCCTGATTGTATTGGTAAAGATATCGTTCTTCCTGTTCGTTCTAATCAAAAGATGAATGAGTACTTAAAAGAGATTGCCTCACTATGTGAGATAAGTGAGTTAAACACCCATAAAGCAAGAAGAACTTTTGGAAGTACTGTAACTCTTGGAAATGGTGTACCTATTCATGTAGTAAAGGAAATGTTAGGACATCACTCTGTTAAGCAGACTGAGGAATACGCTCTAACAGAAGAAGAAGCTATTAAGACTGAAATGCAGATTTTAAAAGGTAAACTTGAAGGGAAATCAAATAAGCAAAGTGATAATTACACAGATTTACTAGAGAGTTTAAAAAAGCTAAACCCTGATAAATTAACTCAACTAACTAATTTTATTAATCAGTTAAATGGATAATAGGAACTCCCTTAAATTCTCTACACTTTCTAACAATTCAACTGTAGTTTTGCAAACAAGAAATTTAAGGGAGTCAATTTCCAACCTTTTTAATGAGTAAAAGTAAACTTCTACTCATTAAAAAGGTTCATAATATCTTTTCTGTTGTAGTAATACGAACCAAGTATTTTGCGATACTGCAATTTACCACTAATGCGTAGTGTTTGTAGTGAAGCTGGCGAGATACTGAGTAATTGTCTTGCTACTTTAGCCTTTACCCATTCAAGAGAAGTTTCTTTGTTTTGCTTGACTAATAGATCTTTTAACTCTCCAATGATTGTTTGAGCAAACAATCTCAAATCGTCTTTTGTAATTTGACTTTCCATGATAGTTATTTTTTTGGTTAAACAACTAAACTACAATCAAAACAGATGATACTCTATTTTTGGCAGTTTCAAAGTCTATTTGGCTTTATCTTACTAAGTTTAAGATAATATACGAGTTAGAATTATTACCTTTAATTCATTATGTTTTTTTATAATTCAACCTATCTTTTATTCTTCTCTTGCAAAAATCAGTAGCCAATAAGGTTATAACATCTAAAATTTTAAGTAAGGTGGTTTCAATATTTAAATCGGAATCATTTATCTCTATAGCTTGTTTATTAGCAATATATTGGATTAGTCGATCTTCTACTTCATATATAAATTCCCTAACATCAATATCGTGATACAGTATAGAAAGAGTTATATTGAGGTTTTCACTTTCTGCTGTACTTAGATATTTAGGTTTCCAAATACGCAGTTCCTCTATGGAAAATGGACAATTAATGTAGTCTAAAATATCAGGATTAAGCCAAGTAGTTGGATAATAGTCAGTTTGTAGTAGTACCCATCCTGTTTGTAGCAACCACTTTAAGGTAAATCGAAAACTAGTAACATTTTGTATAAGGAAAGTATCTTCTTTTTTTGAGTTAGAATATATCACTTTAATAACTTCTTGAATTTCATAATAACTGTTTGTATTGAAGATAAGAATGATATTCTCAAAAGGATTACTGGCTTGGTAACCTTCACATGGACTGCCTAAATAGTGTTCCCATACGTGATTATTTGGGGGTAAATAACTGTAATCAGCCCAGCTTATAGCTAAGTAGCTAGCTTCAAATAATTTCAATATAGCATCATATACCTTATAAGGAGGAGGTCCCATAATATCAGTGATGTCCTGATTCCTCTCTAAGGCTTCTTTCCAATGATCTAACATCTTTATCCAAAGGGATAAGTCCATTGGTTTAAAAAAGTCTTTAAATACTTTTTGAAAATTCTGCACTTCTTTGATGCTTAGCAAGGTATAAGAATCCTCTAAATGAGCAAGATGATGATTGATTTTGAAATCCTCTCTAGAGCGATACTCAAACACACAGCGATAAGGATTTTTAACCCATGGAATATCAATCCAATCATTCCAATATTTGAGTTTTTTTTTCTGATGAATAAAAAAATGACATCCCATAACCATCATTTTAATATCTAGTATAAAAGGGATTTGTCGCTCACAAATTTGCTTTCGTTTTTTTTTGCTAGTGACTGATTCATTAAAGCGTTCTAGTTCTTTTAATAGTTCTCGAAAAGATTCTAAAGTATATGAACTCAAGGCTTCGAATATACCTCCATTGAGTAAGAATTCAGGAATTTCTAATTTGTCGTCAGGTGGGCACCAGTAAATATCTTTCATAATGTTTTTTTTTAGTTCAACTTATATATTTTAGTTTTCTTAGTTTAAAAAGTGATAGTCCATCTCTCTTTGTAGACAATTCGAGAGTAGTTCCTTTAGTAAATTTTTATTGTAATTGTGTTCAAAGTTGTTCACTTTCTAAAGAATAAAAAATTCTCGAAAAGGATATTATATCCTTTGTATTTGCATTCTATTTTAGATAATTTAGAATTCTATTTATTTTTAATAACTTTACAATTCAATCTTTTTAAATCATTGGCTTTATTTTTGAGCCTTCTTAACTCAGCTATTAATTATGGAACATAAAATACATCAAGGAAGAAATGTAAAGCGTTTTAGAGAAATGCTTGGAATCAAACAAGAAGTTCTTGCTTTTGATTTAGGAGATGATTGGAATCAAAAGAAGATATCTCTACTTGAACAGAAAGAAGTTATTGATAATGCTTTATTACAACAGATTTCTAAGGTGCTTAAAATACCTGTAGAAGCAATTGAGAATTTTGATGAAGAGCAGGCTGTTTATAATATTGCTTGTAATTTTTCTGATAATGCTATCAATAATAATGGCTTAAATATTCAAAATAACAATTCCATTGATAAGATAGTTCAACTTCACGAAGAAAAGATTGCCTTATATGAGCGTATGCTAAAGGAGAAAGACGAAATGATGATGCGTTTAGAGAAGCTGATTCAAACTAAGTAAATGGAGCATTAATAAAAATATGAAAACTTAACCTTATAGTTAGGCTTTTTTTGTGTCTATATAAAATAGAAAAAGCTAGAGTACATATAATTTTGTACTCTAGCTTTTTTGCTTCTTGTATTCTGGTAATTAATACTCTTTTCTCTTTACCAATTTTGCGACCTTCGGGAGAAAAACGAGTGGTCTTTGTTCCTGTTCAAATTTTTCAATTTGTAAGGACAAAGACACATCTCGATAATTTAAACGTCATTTCGCTGTGGATAATAATCCATCACTTTTACACTTTACTCCAAAGAAGAGTTATCTCCCAATTCTTTTTTTGTAAATGAGTATATCATATCACAGAATGAGTCTAATTCTTTAATGTCTTCTACTGTAGAATCAACTATAAAATCATTTGGTTTAGGGTAATATTTTACAAAACAGTCCTTATTAAATAGCATTTTTTTCACTGTGGGTAACTCATTTATGTCTTTATAGACCGAGGGATAACACCACTGAATTAAATCCCATAAATAATTTAGATCAATAATACTGGAAATAAAGTCAAGTTTTCTATAAATAAGTAATACAAGTGATTGTTGTATGACAAAATGATAAAGCATCGCTTGTGCTTCACAGAATGTTGCATTACTATTTTCTTTAATATTCAAATAAGCTCTATTAAGTGATTCTAAGCATTCTTGAGTATATTTATTCTTATTGTGTGTTATAGTATCTTCGTCCTTATCATAGCTTATGTAAATTGAATTGCCATAAAATAAGTTTTGGCTAGTAAAATACTTTTTATAAAACTCAAAGAACATAGGAATATTTCTTGTCCAATTACTTGCTTTTTGAAGTAAGACCGTAACTTTAACTTGTCCACTAGTTTGTTTAGTAATTAAATTACTAAACTGCCTAATTTCCTGATAAGTTCTTTTTTGAGTTAATACTACAATAAACAAGTGAATGCCTCTTTCATACTTAAAATCAGTCAATGGAATATTAAAGTATCTCTTTGAAAGAAGAAATACAGATTTAGGTCTATAAAAAATTTTAAGAGTTTCTTTTACTTGATTCTCTAAGGTGTCTTCCCATGATTCTACACTAGCTTTAGCTTTTTCTATTATATTATAGGTTTCTAATTGCTTAACACGATGTTTAAAAATATCCGAACAATCATTTTTAAAATCTATTGTTAATGCTTCTGCAAATAAATTTAGATTGTCAATTAATAGCTTTATATCATAAACGTCTTCTTTAATAGATGACTGATAGTTTAATATAATTAATAAATATTTAATTGATAAAGGTGGTTTTGTTAAATCATAAAAATCTATACCAGCAATGGTTGTATTTTTATCGAATTTGTTCTTGACTGTATTTGAGTGTGCGACTAGAAATGATAGTACTTGCTCTGTAGTATAGTTTTTCAAAAAAACATCCATAGGAAGAAATATAACTTTAAAGTCTGTTATTATCTCTTGTAATAATTGTTGTAGTCGTTGCAGTATAAAAACAATATTGACACTATCTTGTTCCTCGCTACTAGTATAAGGTTGAAGTAATTTAGTATAAGACTCCTCTTTTTGTTTTAGCCACCTTTTTGTTTTCTTAAGAAAATTCCTTTCTCCATCATTCTGAATGTTTTCAATCTCTTCATCATAAAAGCCATCGTTACAAAATATTAACTGATCTAATTGACAGTTTAAATTATAGTAGATATTATGAGGTGTTTTTTTATTAAGGATTAGTTGGTCCATTTCAATTACGTTAATAATGGTATTATATAATTCAATACTATTATTAACCCAATCTTGATTTACTAATTCCTTCAGAACTTTACCTTCTCCAATGATTGTTATTGTTGGTAGAGTTAATATGTTTGCTTGTGCATGAAATACATAATATATCCAATTATCTGGCTTAGATATAAATTCACTAAGGTTCTCTTTAATATCCTTATGAATACTTGAACTTGAAATTAGGTTTTTACTTGTCAACATAATGTTTGATTTTTAAGTTATTCACTTGCAAGTTGTTTGGATTTTAGTGGATAATATATTCTTACAAAGGATTAATTATTCCTCATTATTTTCTATGGCTCTATTTGGCTAATTATGTCTTACAATGTTTTGAATCACATTGATTTACTTTGCCTTAAGAAATATTAAAAGAGTAGTATATCACTACTCTTTTCTTTTACGGTAATATATGGTTTTGAAAAAAGCAAGCGGGACTTGGGCAGAGCCCTAGTCGCTTGCCTTTTCACTAGCGTTGCAAAGGGGTTGAGTATACCTTAAGTATACTCTTGGGCTTTCAGCCCTTATAAAGATGTGATTTGGGTATACTTAAGGGTATACTCTCTTTTAAGATTAATAAACTAAAAAAGATAAATATGAAACAACTAGATACAAGTAGTATTCGCTTTTCAAAACCAGTTAATGAAAAGTTTGAAAAGCTCGCTTTAGGATTTAAGCGAAGCAAGAAGGAGTTATTTACTCAGATGGTTGATTACTTCTATAGAAGTAAAAAAGATCCATCAGACTTTGGAGATGAAGTTTTAAAAAAGGAATTATCCTTAGGAATCAGTCGGATAATCTCTTTTATAAAACAACAAGAGAAAGATTTTCTATTGCCAAGCTATACTGATGTAGGACTTTTAAAGGTTGCTATGGCTCAAAGTAATGATAAGCTTAGTAATATTGATACTCATTTAGCTAGAGAAAGCGAGGTAAATACTGCCCTATTAAAGTACACAAAAAGTATAATAGGTGGAATAAGAGTACTAGTAAATCATCAAAGACAAAAAGATGAGCTCAAAGAGCAGTTTAGAGAGCTTTTAGAGTATTACATCCATTCACGTGAAGAAATGGGTTGGACAACAGCTAATGCAAAGAAAGAACAGCTAATAGAGCATGTAAGACAATCTTTAAATAATATGTAATTATGTTTATAAATATTACTAATTCAGAAACAGGAAATAACAAAGGGAGCTCTGCAAGACTTGTTGAATACTTAGAAAAAGAAAACAAACTAAAGAATGATAACAGAGAGAAAGAGCTTTGGTTTACAAATGACAGATACGATGTACCACATCAAGAAGTACGAGTTAAACTTGATAACAACATAGCTAAGCTTAGTAAAACAGACGATAAGTTTTTCTTAGTAAATATAAGTCCAAGTGAAAAAGAAATTCTTTTTTTAAAACAGAAATATACAGAAGATTTGTTACAGCAGAAACTAAAAGAGTATGCTATTGCTGTTATGGATGCTTATGCACTTAACTTTAAAAAAGATAGTATTACAAGTAGTAAAGATCTACTTTGGTTTGGAAAGCTTGAACACTTTAGGTATTATTCTAATACAGGTGAAAAAGTGAAAAATGCAGAAGTGAGTGTTGGTGATATTAAAGAAGGCGAACAAATGCACTTACAGATTATAGTTAGTCGTAAGGATATAACCAATAAGATAAAACTAAGCCCTAAGAATAATTCAAGAGGTAAAAACATAGCACATTCTGCTAAGTTTGGACAATTTGACAATCTTGCTTTTAAAGAAAATAGCGAAAAGCTTTTTGATAATATGTTTAATTATCAAAGAGGACTTAAAGAGAAGCTTATGTATTCTGTAACTATGGATAAAGGAAGTGTTGAAGATAAAAAAGTATTAAACATCTTAGAGCAGATTGAAGATAAACTAAACGAACCTAGTAAAGAAGAATACTTTCAAGTTATAGATAATATCTCATTGGAGTTCTCATTAGATTTAAACAACATTATTGAAATATTTGACTCCAAAGGTACTGGATTATTTGCAAGTCTATTAACTACAGAAAATAATGAGTGTAATGAGAATATACAATTTTCTAAAAAGAAGAAATTGAGAAAAAATATAGATAGAAGGATTAATTAAGTGCTTGTAGAATAAATGAATTCCATGAAAAACTTATTCTATTTAAACTATTGGTATCTAAAATAGATAATACGTAAAAAGAAAATGTTTAATTGATTCAACAAACTATGAAGGCATTTCAATTACTTGAAAATATAATAAAACAAGTAACTAATAAGATAATAAAAAGCTATGTTTTTAAGTACTCCAGATTAAAATTGAGCTTTTAAAACAACTTACTCTTATAAAAGGAGGATAACTTTGAAGTTGATTTTTTTCTAAAAAACAACTATACTCAAAATATTAAAGGGTTTACGGATTTCCGTATTTATAATGAAAATATAAATACTATGTTTGGGTATAAAATAGTACAACCACTCTATCCATATTCTAAGGAGGTTATATTAATTTGGATAGATTTGCTAAGCGTAATAAACTAGTTTGTTAAATATCTGATTTACAAAAAAACTAAATTATGATAGTAACAAATTTAACGAAATAAGCACATAAGTGTTATGTGTAATTAATCCCTAAAAAAAAACACTGAAAAATATGAATAACGAAATTGACGGGTTTGTTATTTACAACAAATCGGGAAAAAAACAAAAAGCATTTGCAGTTGTATCCGAAGATTATGAGTGCAATGCTAAATCTTCTAATTTACCAAGTTTATTTAAAGAATTCATTGTTCCCATTGAAGACAAAAGATTTTTTGAACATAATGGAATTGATTATCGAGGGATTTCAAGAGCTATGATTAGAAACCTAATTAATTTAAAAGTTTTAGAGGGAGGTAGCACTATTTCTCAACAACTTGCTCGAAATATTCTACGAGATAATAGTAGAACTATCTATAGAAAAATAAAAGAGTCCTTTAAAGCATTAAATCTTGAAAATAATTTCTCTAAAGATGAAATATTAAATCTATATTTTGACAATGTATACTTTGGCAAGAATTTAAGGGGTGTTAGAACTGCTAGTATTTTTTACTTTGATAAAGAACTTGAACATTTAAATAAGTCCGAGGTTTTATACTTAATTACAATTTTAAGAGGACCTAATTACTACATTAAAAACACTGATAAAGCACTCATTAGAATGAAAATTTTATCAAATCTATTATACCAAAATCGAACAATAAATATAAATCAGTTTCGTAAAATAAATCGTCATCCTTTACATTTTAATGAAAATAAATTATTTTCAATTAAAAAGAACGTAATACCATATATCACAGAAAGTATAAATTTCAAAAAAAAGAAAATAGTATCTACTCTGATTCCAAAATTTCAAAACTTTGCGAAACAAATTGTTTCAGATTCTAAATATCCATTATCTGTAATTATTATCAAGAACGGAAAGTTAGTTGGCTTTTCAAGCCATTATGGTTCGGACTATCCTTTTGTTTTTAAGTCTAATGTGGGATCTACTTTGAAACCATTTTTATACTATCTGGCTAAAAAAACAGGAATCACCAACGACGAAAAGTTTGACGCCTATCATAATAGTTTAAATTGGGATGTAAGAGAAGCAAGTTACACTGATAAATTTTTAAATATAGATGAAGCATTATTTCATTCAAATAACAATAGTTTTATTAATATTAGTAATAGAATTGGAATAGATAAATCTTTAGCTTTTTTATCTACATTATTAAGTATTCCATCTAATGAATTATTTTCTTCTACTATTTTAGGAGCAACAAAATATGGAATATCACTTTATCAATTAGCATTACATTACAATGTTTTTTTTACTAATGATATTGACTCAGAAAAACGAATGTTAATGGAAGTTCTTAATAAAATTTTCACATCTAAAACAGACATTCAAATTGAAAATGTTTTTTTAAAAACTGGTACAACAAACAATAATGATGAAAGAATTGCAGTATTCCATGAAGCTGATACAACTTATGCATTTTTAAGAAATGAAAATCCTGAAAATGACTATTCAAAAGAAGGCAATTTCATACAAAGTATATCAAATAAAATTATTGCATTTTTCAAACCAAATAAAGAATACAAATGGATGTCTTAGAAACTTTAAAACAGGTAGATTCAAATTTGTTAGTATTTCTACTTACTAGTTTAATTGCATTTTTGACTTGGGTAATCAAGGGGTCTATAGAAAAACCAATAAATGATTCGAAGCAGACATTTGAAAAAACTTTCAACATCCGTATCGAAATTATGACAGAAATAAAAAATAGGCTTAGTTTAATCTTATATTTTAAAGAAGGGGAAAACAACTTAAAATTTAAAGAAGAAATCCAAAGTATATTACTTAAAGATGGAAAATCTGCATATTTAAGTAAAAATATATTAGATAATTTATTAAGGCTGTCTATTGAAGAAAAGAATAATGAAGAATTAATTAAAACGACTATCAATTTAATAGATTCTGAATTATACTTAATTATTTCTAAACTTGAGGATGAAATTAGTTTTTATAGAAAATTTTCCAATTTTAATCCTTTAAAAAAAATAATAGGAATAATATTATTAGCGTTACAAAACATTATAACAATATTAATTGTAGGATTTATTACATACCTTTTAATTACAACTTTTATTAGTAGTACAATTTGTGTCAAGATTTTAATATCTCTTTTATCTATAGGAATATTACTATTTGCTAATTGGTATCTATCAAAAAAATAATAAGCCATATCTTCAAATCTAAGTTTAAAACTTATAGTATTCATGAGATATTACATTTGTTTAAGAGTAAGTCTTTTAAGAACTTATTTAATGTTTACTACAGCGCAACTATAATAATGTTAACACTATCAAATAATGCTATTTTTCTATAATTAAAAATTTTTAGGGAAGCCTACAAAGGCATTTAGACTTTAGAAATAAATTTAAAAAATCAATTATTAAATGGTGTAAGATTATTTTTTCATGTCTTTTATTTAGATAAATTAGCGTAAGATATTACTAAAAATAATTATAGGTTTCATTTTACAAAACTATGCTATGTTTCATGAAGCAACGATATTATCTGAAATTTTATGAAAAATATTACGTTTAAAAATATTGCTCAAAAACAAGTGGAATCAATACCAAGAATTCGTTCTTATACTTGTCCTTTATTGAAAAATAAAACTAACTACAAACAACATGGAACTGGAGTCTTTGTGAAAATAGAATCTAAGTATTTTCTATTTACGGCAGCTCACGTTTTGGATGACATAGAAGATATTTTTATTCCATTAAAGAACGGTTTTGATTTATTAAAACCGGGAGGAGAAATCATTAAAAATGAAGCTACTGATAACAGAGCTACTGATGAATTAGACTTAGGTATATTGATTTTAGATGAGCTTTCAGTTAAAGATATATTAAATGATTTTATATTCTTAGAATGTAGTGACATTGAATTAAGCCATACTCCATCTCATTTTTTAAATTACTTGATATTTGGTTATCCGACAAGTTGGTCTAAAAAATCAATGACAAGAAATTCTTTTCATACAAGATCGTTTATTCATCAAACCAATTGTATTAAAACAGAAGATTACACACAATACAATAGAAAGGAATTTCTAAACTTAATAGTTGAATATGATAGACAAAACACACTAAATCTAAAGTCAAACAACTTAAGTTTTGGTCCTAATTTGTTTGGAATTAGTGGTTGTGGTCTTTGGTACATAAATCCTAACGATTTAAATAGTAGTCCTAAATTGGTTGCTATCATGAATGAGTGGTCAATATCAAACAGAAGTAAACTATTTGCGACAAGAATCGATGCATTTACTGAAATATTAAGGAAAAATAATATAATAAAATATAAAGAATCATCCTTATTTGGATTCACATAAAAATTATAGACAGTAAAGGTTTACATAATCAAAGTCTAAGGCTTAAATTTAAAGTTTAAGCTTTTTAACACACTATTATCTCCAATACACTTTTCATTAGTAATAAACTTTATAAAAAATGCAGATAAACATACAAGTATTAAAAGACTTGATTGAAACTTCAAAAACAGAAAGAGAAGTTTTAGGCAGAATAATTAATCCAATTATAGAGAAATTCAATTTGCCACAAAAAGAAATTTTAGAAGTCTGTCAAATAGGGAAATTTGTATATAAAATAGATTGCGAAATAAATATTATAGATAAACCAAAACCGCCAAGGCCAGACTTTATAATTGAATATGACTCAAAACTAGTAGGATTAGAACACACAAGAATATTTAGTGATAATGCTGGTAATTATAATCGTACTAAATCTATTATAGAATATTCAGAAGTCGATAGTTTTTTGATTAAAATAGAGCCTTAACTCAAAATATTGAGAGGTTTACGGATTTCCGTAATAATATTAGAGAAAGTTTTAATATGTTTGAGTCCGAATTATAAGATACTAATTGAATATTTTGGAATACGATAGGTTGTACATATAACAGGTAAGGGGATACTGATTTCATATTATTATCTTTATTTACACAAATAAATAGTTTATTGAATTACTTCGTTATAGATCAAACTATTCTTTTTTTAAATATCTTATTCACATAAAAACAATTAGCTTAACATACTGATTTCACGAAACGGATAGTTGTATTCTTCTTGAAAAAAGATGTTAATGGTAATTATTAAAACTACGTCCTTAATTTATGAGAATACGAATAATTCTATCCTACATACTTACTATTATCGGTTGTATAATAATAGTTTGGTTTTTAATACGAGGGATATATTTTGAAGATTTTATTAATTCTAAATATAATTTAGATTTAGATTCGTCCGCAAAATCAGGAGATTTCATAGGAGGATTTGTAGGAGCAATATTTACAATAGTAGGTATTGTTCTTTTATATGAAACATTATCTTTACAAAGACAAGAATTTATAGAAAGCAGAAATGTATTTGAAAGACAACAATTTGAAAATAAATTCTTTTCATTACTAGATGTATATCAAAGTATAACAAATTCAATGCATTATGATATTCCACATTCTTCTCAAATATATAAAGGAAAAGAATTTTTTCAAAAGCATAAAGAAGATTTATACAATAAGTTTCAACCAACGAATTCCTTTTATAAAAATCGTAAAATTGCCATTGATTTATATACAATTTTCTATATAGTAAACAAAGAATCCATTGCGCACTATTATCGAACTTTGTATAGAATTTTTAAATTAATTAGTGAATCCAATTTTAATGATAAAGAAAAGTCAAGTTATGCAAAAATAGTTCGTGCTCAGCTTTCCGAATCTGAGTTATTCTTTATAAATTATAACGCTTGTACTACGTATGGGAAGAAATTTCAAACTTTAATAAATAATTATAATCTTACAAAACACTTACCTCTTTTAGAAAGAGTAGAGTTTAAAGAGTGGAAACAAAAGCTAACAGATGAAAAAGTTAATAGTATAAATATTCTTTTAGAAGAACTTTTACATTTTATAATTTCTGAAAATACTACATTTTACAAAACATTTTTAAAAGGAAGATTTGCTTTTAAAGGCGAAAAGTTATTTGATTCTATAAGCCTATCAGTTACAAGGAATAATCTACAAAATTTTAATCAAAATTTACAAGAAGGTTATGGTCTAGATGATTTTTCAAATGAGGAAATTGAAAAACTTTTAAAATGTTGGGCATTAGAAACCTATTCCTATAGAACATACAAGCCAAAAGATTCTACAAGTAACTTAAAATTCAAAGTAGATATCATTGATTTAACCAATAATAAATACAAAATAACTTGCGATATTTTTACAAAAGATAAAACAGAATTAAAATATTAAATATGCAAAAAGTAATTACAGTAACAGTAACTTCAGGCGCTGGTCGAGTTTCTAAACAAGAGAAAAAAGATGACAGATTTGTCGGTGAACACGAATTTGACCTTGTGAATAATGCTTTAAATGAAGGTTTTAAAGTCAAAGAAGTTATACAGACACCTGGGAGTAATACTGGTAGTTTACACCCAACAGTAGTTATAACTTTCGTCTTAGAAAAATAATAACTATAACACTAGCATGGACTTTGACAAAATGGCCGTTTTCTCTTAAGATTAAAACATAATTTTATAATTCTCAAAAAACAATTATATTGACTTTTCCCTAAATTTAGCCAAATAAAGGTTTTTTGCTCAAGTTGTGCTTAATTGAAACTTTTGTTTTCAATTCCAGCCACTTCGCAAAATAAAGGCATGTTATAGATGTTTTTTTAAAACTTGATACAAAATGAGTGAATTACAAAATTTCTCAAATTCATTAGATGAAACCATAAAAGATAGTAATCTGACAGAAATCAATACCGATTTATTTGAAGTGTTGGTAGATAGTTTTCTAGAAGATGGTGTTGCAAAAGATATTCCTATCATTGGTACTATCTTGAAATTAGGCAAGTTTTCTATGAGTCTAAAAGAACATTTATTTCTAAAAAAAATTGTTTATTTTATTTCAGAACTTAAAGATATCCCTCCTAAAAAAAGGAATCAAATGGTTTCAGAAATTGACGAATCAAAAACTTATCGAATTAAAGTTGGAGAAAAACTTATTTATATTATTGAAAAATGTGAAGACCATATTTCAACTGAATATGTTGCAAAATTCTTCAAAGCTTTTTTATTAGAGAAAATTTCATACTCTGAATTTCTACGCTGTACATCTATTATTCAAAATATCTTTATAGAAGATTTTGAATATTTTGTTCAAAGTGACAATTTAGAACGAGAAAATCGTTGGAATGAATACTTTTCAGATATTGAAATGAATCTTGTTAATGCAGGATTATGTGGAAAGGATTTAGGAGAAATTAGTGTTCGAGATCAGGATGATTGGAAAGCATCAGATAAATATGTTGTGGAAGGTGGAAGAGAAAGTTTGTATATTACTGATATAGGAATAAAAATAAAAAAGATTTTAAAATAATAAAGAATCGAACACAAAACCTTTGTTTACGCAAATAAAAAGAAACTCCATGACAGAGCATCAGATTCAAACTTACCTTTGGGAAAATCGTGAGAGATGGGAAGAATTAATTGATTACATAGAATTCCCTGAAAAATACTCATTTGATAAAGATGATGAAGCGATTTATGAACGAACACCAGAGAAAGTCTTATTTAATGAAATTGTTGACCGTTACTCAAGACTCTATAATAATCTTTTCGGACTTAGGTTATTCGGTTGTGAAGTTCCCCTTAAACGTGAAGGTGACAGTACAATAAGAGCAGATTTACTCGGTTTAATCGAAGGAGTATCAGGGGTAGCAATTGTAGAAATAAAAAAAAGCGCTCAAACGGAAAGACAAGCATTTACAGAGTTATTTGCATATGCTTCACATCTACAAGCGATTTTCCCTACAATGACAAATGAAGACATACATTATATATTGATTTCCCCAATGCAAGAACGAATTGTTAGAGAAGCCGCAATTTCAAGCTTCCTTTTTGACGAAAAGCCAGTATTTGCATACATCCCAACTTACGAAAATGATGATGTAAATACAATTAGACTAAAACCATGGATTCCAACAATTACTGACATTATAAAAATAACAGAATCAGCCTTCTCTCAGAAAAATTTTGAAATATTCAAAGTCACTTGGGATGAAATAGAGGATTGGAATGCAAAGAAACATGAAAATCCTTCCGACTATATGATTGAAAGAATGAACCGAATTTCGTCATATGCAACGCAGTTAATGGAATCAAAAAGAATTCATGGTTTTGTTTTTACATCACAGGGATATCCAGAACTACCATATTTAAACAATGCTATTACTTTAGCTGGATTAAATCCATTTAAAATTGCTAAAGACAACTATTTAATAACTGAGAACAATATCTCACCTCATAAGCTTGATGAAATTAGTGATGACGAAATCAAGCTTACTCAAATAATCCCTGAACTTCTAAACAAAGTAAAAGAAGCAAATGAACAAAACGAATTCTTCTATGACTTAGTATCTACTTGGGATAATACACTTTGCGGAATTGCTTTTGAAACAATCAAAACTATGACTACCAATGACAAAGGTCTAAAATTTGAGCGTGGTTGGGGCGGAATGACTTGGAAGCAGTATCAAGGTATAATGCTTGAAGATGCTCTATGTTTCAATTACGATATTAAACCTACTGGACTTATTAGGAAACTATTTATAAGTTACTCTGTTGAAGATTACAAATACATGGAAAAATTCGGCACTGAAAAGCACCCGTATTTAAATCATGGTGACGTACCAGATTTCATGGTTGATTACATTAATCAACAAATTTATTTCAGAGATTTCCTTTACAATATCTTTGAAAGTTATAAGGATATTTATGAAGAATTTGATAAAGACTAAAAAGCTAGTACCTAACATGGGTAACTGATGCACAACTTTATTTTTGACTTAAAAAATAAGATATATGACCTCATTTTTTTTCGATAAACTCAATAACCGATTTAAGGTGAGTTTTTTTTAATGTTAACTAAATGAGGCCTAGATTCAACCAAAAAATACTACAGCAGTAATAAGATTGGTAAGTGATTCGTTATTTTTAAAAATTAGAACTTTTACCTAATTTGGTAATGACATATAATTAACTTTAAGATAGTCTTAGAATTAAATTGAAAAATTATCTTTGGTCAAAAATCAATTTATAAACAGTATATTTGACATAAGAATCAAACGATTCCAATCATAGCATAAAACTTTCCGAATAAGGTGCGTACATCAATTTAAAAAAGTGAACATCCCTATTTATAAAGCATACGGCATAAAAGAGGCTAACCCTCTTTCTCCGCAATAAACACTGATACTTAATCAGTTAAAGCATAAACACCCAATTTTACACCCAAAAATGTAAAGTTGGGTTTTTTTATTATAGATTATAAAAATCTAATTGACTTCGTGTCTATAAAACTCAATGCAGAAATAGTTGCCGATACCTAAGCTAACACTTAAAAAATCCAATAGAACCATTTTTTGCCAATCCAAAGACAAATAAAAAGATAACTATTTAAATATTTTTTATCTTGAAAAATGAGATGTTTAAAAAGAAAGGCTACATTTGTTATTTGACACCTTTAGATAACAATGAACAGAATTAAAGAAGTACTTGAAGAAAAAGGAATTAAGCAAATTTGGTTGGCAGAAAAACTTGGCAAAAGCTACAATATGGTAAACGGTTATGTGCAAAATAGACAACAACCAAGACTTGAAGTATTGTATGAAATAGCTGATATTCTTCAAATTGATGCTAAAGAACTTTTAAGAACAAATGAAGAAGTATATAAATGGAAGTACTTATCGACATATTAGAAAATGAACTAATCGAGAAGTACCCCAATATTCTCGATATACTACTACTTGATCAGACCACTCAAAAAAATATCTTTTGGGCAACAGATAATTACGAACATTTAGGAGACTTATATAGATTCAACTCAGTAATTTTACCTGATTTAATTACAGGAGATAATGGTAATGTAATAATGCCAAGAGTTCATAAAAACAAAACTTTACAATTATCCCGCTCCAAAGAAATGGCAGAAGTCTTTACACCATCTTGGATTTGCAATGCACAAAATAATGCGGTGGACAATTCTTGGTTTGGTAGAGAAAACGTATTCAACAAAGAAATCATATTAGAAAACGGAACAAAATCTTGGGAAACAACCAAACAGAAGATAGTTTTCCCAATAGGCAAAGATTGGCAAGATTATATTTTTGACACTCGGTTGGAAATCACTTGTGGAGAAGCTCCATATTTGGTCAGTAGATACGACACCACAACAGGAGAGTCTATTAAAATCGAAAACCGAATCGGACTTTTAGACCGAAAAATTAGAATAATAAACGAAAATGTAAACACTGAAAAAGAGTGGGTTAAATACATAGAAATCGCATATAAAAACATTTACGGTTTTGAATGGCAGGGAGACAGTTTGCTTTTGGCTCGTGAAGCATTGCTTATCACTTTCATAGAAAATTACAAATATAAATTTGAGACCGAACCAAGCCTTGATAAGTTAAAAAATATTGCACACATTATTTCTTGGAACTTATGGCAAATGGACGGGTTAAAAGGCGTTGTTCCGAATAGTTGCAAAGATGAAATCATAGAAACGGCAACATTTTTTGAAACCCAAACAGAAGTCAGAAAATGTAAAGGTTGCGAAAAGCAAAACATAAAATCGCACAACGGGGTTTATTGCAATATTATGGATTGGGAGGTTGAAAAACCGATAAGATTTATTGACCTTATGAAAAATTAAAGAATGAGTGAACTGAACAATATAAATGTAGATATACTTGATAATTTAATCATCGGTAGAGTTGAGCCACAAATCTATGCTTTTACTACCGAAACCATTCCAAATTATCTGAAAGTTGGCGATACTTATCGTCCGCTTGAAACGAGATTGAACGAATGGCGAAAACATTTCCCAAACCTTGAAAAGAAGTTTGAAAATGTAGCAAAAGTAGATGACGAAACTTTTTTCAGAGATTATGCAGTTCATCTTTTCCTTGAAAACGATTTGAAAAGAAAGCGTTTAGCACGTGATGTTTTTCAAAGTATTCCCTATTATTCCAATGAGTTTTTTGAGAATGCAACCGAACAAGACCTGCAAAATGCGATAAAAGATATTGAAAACGGACATAAAAACAATGACCCTAAATATCAATATTATCGTTTTGACGAAAGTCATATTCCGATTACACACACCTACTTAAGAACTGAAAACTACAATCCAAGACCTAACCAACAAGAAACAATAAACAAGTTTCGTGAAGCAATCAACAAAGGAAGAACCAATTTGTTGATGTACGCTGTAATGCGTTTTGGCAAATCATTTACCTCTATGTGTTGTGCTGTTGAAATGGGAGCTAAATCAGTAGTGGTGGTTTCGGCAAAAGCCGATGTAAAAGAAGAATGGAAAAAAACGACTGAAAGTCATATTAAATTTGACGGATACAGCTTTTTGGATAGCGATTCGCTGTTGCAAAGCGATTCTGTAATTACAGAAAAACGACAAGCTGATGAAAGGTTTGTCGTTTTTCTGACCTTACAAGATTTGCAAGGCGATGAAGTCAAGAACAAACATAAAGCACTTTTTGAAAGTCAAATTGACTTGCTTTTAATAGACGAAACGCATTTTGGAGCAAGAGCCGAAGAATACGGCAAAGTTTTAAAAGAAGAAAAATTAAGTGCGAAAGAACTAAGAAGCGAACTAAAACTCAACGATAATACAATTGACGATTTAGAAATAACTAATAAGATTTTTAATGCAAAAATCCGTATTCATCTTTCAGGAACTCCATATCGTATTTTGATGAACAGCGAGTTTACCGATGATGATATTATTGCGTTTTATCAGTTTACAAACATTGCCGAAGATCAAGAAAAATGGGATTCAGAAAACCTAAACAAAGATGAAGTTAAGGAATGGGATAATCCTTATTATGGCTTTCCTCAAATGGTTCGTTTTGCTTTTAATCCTAACGAATCTTCTCGAAAGAAAATGGAGCAACTGAAAAAAAATGGTGTTACTTACGCTTTTTCGGAACTTTTCAAACCGCAATCTATTACGAAAGACAACAAAACAAATCTTCATAAAAAGTTCGTACACGAAGTCGAAATTTTAGATTTACTGAAAGTCATCGACGGTTCGGAAACCGATGAGAATTTATTGAGTTTTATGGATTATGACAAAATTAAAGAAGGTAAAATGTGCCGTCATATCGTTTGCGTATTACCTTACCGCGCTTCCTGTGATTCCTTGGAAGAACTCATCAATAAACACCATTTCAAACATCTTTCTAATTACGAAATCATCAATATTTCAGGTGTAGAGAACGAAAGAAGTTTTAAAGACACACAAGCCGTACAAGCCAAAATTAAAAGATGTGAAAGTGAAAATATCAAAACAATCACTTTGACAGTAAACAGAATGCTTACAGGTAGTACAGTTCCCGAATGGGACACAATGCTTTACCTGAAAGATACTTCTTCTCCGCAAGAATACGACCAAGCCGTTTTTCGTTTACAAAATCAGTACATCAAAGTTTATAAAGAACCAAATGGCGATGTGGTTAAATTCAATATGAAACCACAAACTTTGTTAGTTGATTTTAACCCAAACAGAATGTTCCAAATGCAGGAACATAAATCACAGATTTATAATGTAAATACAGAAGCTAACGGAAACAGTCTTTTGACAGAAAGAATAAAACGAGAACTTGAAATATCTCCTATCGTAGTATTGAACAATAACAAAATGGTAGAAATTCAGCCAACCGACATTTTGGACGCGGTTCGTCAATATTCTAACAGCAGAAGTGTTTTTGATGAAGCTACAACCATTTCAATTGATTATTCTTTGTTGGATATTGAACCCATCAAAGCCGAAATAGAAAGACAAGGAAAAATTGGTTCTCGTCAAGGTATTGAAGTAAAGGCATCGGAAGGAGAAGGAGATGAAATTGAAGTAGATGATATTCCTAAAGATGATGAGAACGAAAATCAAAGCAAACAAAAATCGAAAACAAAAGATAAAGAACCTGTAAACGACTACAAAGGGCAGTTTGCAATGTATTATGCTCGGATTTTGTTCTTTGCATTTCTCGCAGATTCAAGAGTGAAATCATTACAAGAAATCATCAACGAGATTGAAAAAAATGCAGATAATCAGAGAATTTCCAACAACTTAAATCTTGACAAACAAATACTTTCTCTGTTTCAACAATACACCAATCCGTTTGTATTAAGCGAACTGGATTATAAAATCCAAAACATCAATTCATTGGCAAACGACACTTCTATTTCTCCAATAGAAAGAGCGAGTAATGCAATGAAAAAATTTAGCCGTTTGTCGGATTCAGAAATTGTAACGCCCGAGACAGTTACGAAAAAAATGGTAAGCGCATTGCCAAAAAATGCAATTAACGATAGTACGCAACTTTTGGATATTGCTTCTAAACAAGGTGAGTTTGTGTATGCTATTTATAAGAAATTCGGAAAAGACGTAGCAAATAATTTTTATTCCATACCCACCTCAAAAATTGCGTATGAATTCACGAGAAAAGTCTATAATTTATTAGAATTAGATATGAAAAATATAGAAGCCAATTATACAAGTTATGATTTAATCAAAGAAAATAATTTGGTTGAAAAAGATACACTCCAAGTCAATGGAAAGAAACTGAAGTTTGACGTAATAGTGGGAAATCCGCCTTATCAGGATAGAAGAGAAGGAACAAGTGATAATCCTATTTATCATCTGTTTATGGATGTTTCTTTTAGCTTGGCTGGAAAAGTTATTTTAATTACACCTGGAAGATTTTTGTTTAATGCAGGAAAAACTCCAAATCAATGGAATGAAAAAATGTTAAATGATAAACATTTAAAAGTCAAATCATACTTTAATAAAAGTAGTGATGCATTTCCAGAAGTGCAATTACCAGGAGGAATGGTAATTACATTAAGAGATAACCAACAAAACTTTGATAAAATTGGTGTTTTTTCAAAATTTGAAGAACTTAACACTATTTTACATAAAGTAACTAATGCTAAAGACTTTGAAGCAGTTGATAGTAAAATATTTACACAAAATAAATTTGAATTAGAAACTTTATACAAGGATTATCCTGATTATAAAAATATTATTGGAAGTAATGGTAGAGAGAAACGATTGACAACTTCGATATTTGACCAATTATCAATTTTTAC
Source organism: Myroides indicus (assembly GCF_004364575.1). Taxonomy (GTDB): domain Bacteria; phylum Bacteroidota; class Bacteroidia; order Flavobacteriales; family Flavobacteriaceae; genus Flavobacterium; species Flavobacterium indicum_A. Next base: position 142,887 of record NZ_SOAG01000004.1, read on the forward strand.
CGAAAATTTTAATAACGAGAATGATGTATGCATATTTGGCTTAATTAAAAACAAAAGAACTTATCGATTTATTCCTGCCAAATACATTGAAGAACACATAAATACTAAAAAATATAAAGTTATACTTCCTAAAAGTAATGGTTCAGGTGCATTAGGAGAAGTTGTTCCTACTCCTTTAATTGGTGAGCCTTTAATTGGAGAAATTGGAACTGGTTATACTCAATCATTTATAAGTATTGGTTCGTTTTCAACTAAAGGAGAAGCAGAATCTTGTTTAAAATACATTAAAACAAAATTTGCTCGTATAATGCTTGGCACTCTGAAAGTAACACAAGATAATAATAAAGATGTATGGAGGTATGTTCCTAATCAAGATTTTTCAAATAATTCTGATATTGATTGGAGCAAACCAATTATAGAAATTGACAAACAGCTATATGCGAAATACAACTTATCCAAAGAAGAAATTGAGTTTATAGAAAGTATGATAAAATCAATGTCTTCATAAATTTAAGGAATTATGAATAATAATTTTAAAGCGTTTTAGAAATGGTAAATGAGGTAAAAGAAAGCTGGAAATACCTTTTAATTAATGGAAAATCTAAAACATTAGAGGTTAAGGATTCTGAATTTGACAAGGGAAAACTTGTAAGTATTTCAGAAATAAGAAATCATCCCAAAAAGGATTCTGAAGATAGAGACATAGAACATACAGCAGACCTTGCGAATGAAATAAAGAGAAAAGTATATAAAGAGTTTTTTCAAAAACCATTCAAAAATTTAGTGTTTCTTTCAGGTGCAGGGTCTTCTATGGATGTTGGAGGTTTGTCTATGTGGCAATTATGGGAAGAAACAAAGAAATTGTATTTAATTGAAAAAACAGAAGAAGCGGAAGAAGTTGATGGCTTTAAGATAATCCGAGAGAAAGTCAATTATATAGCTGACGATACAAATCTAGAAGCTCTGCTTTCTCAAATTGAAGGGTTTTGTAAATTTTCGGGAGATTGTGAAATAGAATGGGGAATAAACAAAAAGAAGCTTTCTGAAATCAAAGAAGAAATTTTTAATTTGATTAAAAGTAAATGCACTATTCCGACTCCTCCGAAGGAAGCGTTTCCTCACAAAGTGTTACTTGAAAAAGTTTTACAACGTAAACAAACAAGCTCAAGAGTTAAAGTATTTACTTTAAACTACGACCTGCTTTTTGAAGATGCGGCAACTGCTGTAAATGCAGTTGCTATAGATGGATTTTCATTTACTTTTCCTCGTACTTTCAGCGGTAGATATTTTGATTATGATATTGTACAAAGAGAAGGCAGTAAGTTAAAAGAAGAAGATAATTTTGTACAGCGTGTCTTTCATTTACACAAATTACACGGTTCTATCAACTGGGAAAGAATTGAAGAAACTGGCTGTATAGTAATTAATGATAAACCTAAAAAGGCTTTGATGGTTTATCCTAGAGAAGCCAAATATGAAGATTCTTATGAACAACCATTTTTTGAAATGATGGCTCGATTTCAAAGAAACCTTAGGTTAAATGATGATACTTTATTGGTTTGTATAGGTTACAGTTTTAACGACAAACATATCAATGCGGCTATAGAAGAAGCTTTAAATCAAAATCCAGGATTTAGATTGGCAATAATTGACCCTGGATTTGACAATGAAAGTGCATCTAATTCACTTAAAACAATAAAGGAGAATGCATTGCAAACCGAAAGAATTTTAATGGTATCAGAAACTTTTACAGATTTCGCTAATCATTTCCCAGAGATAAAAACTTATGAAAACGTACAGCAAGTAACTATAAATCTGAAAAATGACTAATCAAAAGATAAATCCTTTCAAGCACGAATATTTCCTTGGCTATATCAATCAGGTGTTACCACAATTTGTGAAAGTACACTTCCCGTCTTCTGTGCTATTAAATGGATTCACTCATTTTGGTAAAGAATTTAACGGTGGTTTGGTGGGTAATTTTGTTGTAATCGAAGGCGATAAATATGGTTTTTTAGGTAGAATTACAGAATTATCATTACCTGAATCAGAACGCCTTTCTTTGAATGAGAAAGCATTTCAAACCAGTGATTTTCATCCCACAGGAAAGATTGAAATTCTTTTGTCCTTTGATTTATACAACCCTTTTGATGTTAAAAAAGGATTGACAGCCTATCCCAATATTGGAGCAAAAGTATTTGTAAGTTCAGGAGAGTTGGTGCAACAATATATGTCAAGATTTGGTGTGAGAAGTGGCGAAGTTGTAAATACTACTGAAATAGGAAGTTTAGTGTCAAGTCCTGATACGAAAGTTAAAATAAATCTACAATCTATTTTTGGTCGTCATTGTGCGATTGTGGGAACTACTGGAGGTGGGAAAAGCTATACGGTAAGTAAATTGGTAGAATCATTAATAGCGACAGGAAACAAAGCTATCTTGATTGATGCTACTGGGGAATATAGTGGTAATTATGAGAGTGTTGAAAGTATTGATATTGGTGACGGAAAACACGTTTTTCATTACTCGCAATTGACAGTTGATGATTTGTTTTATTTGTTTAGACCTTCTTCAAAAGTTCAAGTGCCAAAACTAATGGAGGCTATTCGTTCTTTAAAAATAGTCGCTTTAAATAATGGACAAGATTTAAGTAAGGAAATTGAAGTGGATGGAGTTAAGGAAACTGTTTTTACTAAAATAGAAAATGGATTATTAAAAAAAGCTGGTTCAGATAAAAGACCTTTTGAAGAGTTTTACTTTCGAAAAAATTCTGAAATAGAAAACAATTCATCTAATTTTGATATTGAAAAGCTAACATTTCAAATCACCCAAGAATCTATTTGGGATACAGCATCAGAATGGATAAGTGGTAAAAAAATAATAATAAATGAAAGATGGGGAGAGAGGAATGATGGAGATGTTTCTAATTGTATAAGCCTTATAGCACGAATTAATAATATCATTTCAAATTCAATTTATCAAAACATATTTGGATTTAAAAAGAAATTTAATGAGGATGATATTACAAGTGTTTTAGGAAAATTCATTAACGGAGATGGTAAATTATTGCGTTTGAATTTCGAAAATATTCCCTTTGATTTTCAAATTCGTGAAATTTTAGCAAATTCTATTGGGAAGTTTTTATTAAATAAAGCCCGAAATGGTGATTTTAATTCTAAAAATAAGCCTACTAATACACCAATAGTGGTTTTTATTGATGAAGCCCACCAGTTTCTAAATAAGTCTATTAAGGATGAATATTTTGACAGTAAACCTTTAGACGCTTTCGATTCTATAGCCAAAGAATGTAGAAAGCACGGTTTGTTTCTTTGTATAGCAACTCAAATGCCAAGAGACATTCCACAAGGCACACTCAGTCAGATGGGTACATTTATATCACATCGACTAATTAATCATTATGATAAAGAAGCTGTAAGTAACGCTTGTAGTACAGCTAATAAAAATACATTGGATTTTTTACCCATTCTAGGAGAAGGAGAAGCTATTTTAACAGGCGTTGATTTTCCAATGCCAATCATAATGAAATTTGATGAACCTAATATAAAACCAGATTCGAGTACACCTAAGTTAGGTTGAGAAGTATATTACAACATTCATATTAAGATGATATATCATCTTAATATGAATGCTTACTTAAAAATACCAGTCCAGTATTGATGGGTATCATCTTGCGTTCTAAATATTTGCGACACAATCCAACAAAGTTATTCCGTAAAATTTTGAGCCCTCACAGCTCTAAAAATTTTACGGAATAACTTTGATAAACATTTTAGAATTTTTATTGTTTTTGATTCCAATCTTGGAAAGTCTTAGAAATCTTAGGGTTTTCGATAAAAAACTGATTTACATTTGCTAGTTGATTTATTAATTGCTTCTTTTCATTTGTTAACCGCTCGTATTGGGATTTATCAATAGTATTCTTAATAGCTATATACATAGAAAACCCTGTTGTTAAAAGTAGGAAAATGTTCAGTACTATCAAGTACAACAACTTTTTAGAGCTAACAGCCTTATGAAGTTTTAAAAGCTTCTCATTATTTTTTGTTATCTCTCGATGAAATTGCTCGAAGTCATTCTGTAATCGTTGCCTTTGTTCTTTTTCTATCTTTTGTAGCTCAGCAACATTTACTGTTATTTTGATATTGCTTAATTCCTTGATTGTATCTAAATGAGTTTTTTCGCTTTGTTTTATTGTTTGCTCTAATTGTATGACTTGCTGAAGTAATAATTCAGTCATATCTGTTAGCTTAGGTTGATTCTTTGCCATAATTTATCTTTTTAATGTTCTTCGTTTGCGTTTTTTCTGTTCATTATCTTCATCGTTACCGCTAATTTGAAAAACAGATAGCATACTAAATAAAACATACACATCTGTTTTCCAATTCTGCATTTGTGGTTCGGATGATTCTTGATTGGTAAATAGTTTTTGTACTTTATCCTTAGGTTCTGCACTTGTTGTATTTTTAAATAAATCATTAAGCTTCATATTTCGGTCAATTTCACTTGCTTTTAGGTTTGTACCTGTTGGTAAATGAATAAAGCGATACCCTTGAATATTCCCCTGTTTATTAATCGTAGGTTTAACTTCAATCTGTTTTTCTAGCATTAAGCGAATGTACTCTTGTAAATCTTTTGGTTTCTGTCTTAAAACTTCTCTGTGAGCTGTTTTAATAGCGTTTTTAGCAATTAAATTAGTATTGCTGGTTATTTGCTTCTTGTTCTCATTTTCTTGCCTTATAGAAGTCCATCCGTATTTAAGTGCTATTTCGTGAGCTACTCTTTGAGCTTCAAAACCTATGTAATTATCTTTTAAAGCCTTTCCGTTTTCATCTATTCGATTAGCAATGATGTGAATGTGCTTGTGCTCTTTTTCTGTATGAACAAAAGCGATGAATTGAGCTTTGGTAGGATCGATTTGTAAACCAAGTAAAAACTCAACTGCTAATACTCGTAAATCTCTATCGCTCATCTTTTGACTATCTGCAATAGTTGGAGATATAACAGCTGATATGGTATTGTTTTTACATCTGTTGTTTTGATTTTGTAATATCTGCATTGTTTGAAACATATCTTTCGGAGTTTCCCCCGAAAGATTATTGCGGATAAGTTCATATCCTTTTTTAACATCAATTACATAATTGAATAATGCTGTACCACCAACACAAGATTTTGCTTTAGCTATCATAGTTACAGTAATTTTTGTAAGTGAGTACGAATTAGATTAGCTGTTTCAATGGAGTGTTCTTTAACTCCTGTTGTATCGCCAAGCTTAAATAGGTTGCTTATTCGCCTAAAATTATCAGCGTATTTGTTGAGCAGTTTGTAAACCTCTACTTCGTCTGGAGTTAATTTATACGCTAAAGAATAGTCGAGTGCGGTGTTTCGGATGTATTCTGAAACGCTACATCCCACTTTTTCTGCTTTGTTTTTTATGATTAGAGCTTCTGTATGGGTAACTCTAAATTCTATCTTCTTTGTTTTTTTCATCGTCTTACCCATTTTGCGACCTTCGGGAGAAAAACGAGTGGTCTTTGGCTGTCAAATTTCCAATTTGTAAGGACAAAGACACATCTCGATAATTCTCACGTCAAATCATTGTGGTTAATAGTTAGTAAATAATCATTCAAATCTTTGTAGTTCTCGTACTTTTTGCGTCCATCAAAAGCATTTTGATACTTCTGTACAACTTTTAGAGTTGCATTATCTCCAGCTTTATCATTGTCGAAACAACAAATAATTCTTTCATACTTTAATTCTTTGTACAAAGCATTATTGATACTTTTATCCATTTGTACATTGATACATTTATACAATTCCCCATTTGTACATTTGTACAAATAATTATTTGGTGTTTTAATTATTGTATTATTCAGCATTGATACGGAATTAATAATCAAGTAATCATATTGTTTTTCAGTGTTGGGATAAAGGGTTAAAAAGCTGATATAATCACTCCAAGACTCAAACAAGACAATATTTGTACTTTTATTTTCAAAGTAGGTCACTGCCTTTTTACCCAAACACATTTTTACATACTTGTTTCTAAGCTCGAAACCGCCTAACTCATTTTGAAACCCAACAGCGTAATAAGCTTTGTCGTTTAGTGTATAATGTACCTCTTTACAAAAAGTTTGAGCTATTTTAAGACTAAGATTACGTTCGTTGATATATTGTATCAAGTTTGGGTGTGTTAGTGGCTTAATCGCTTGAATTGTATATGTTGGTTCTTGAGTAATGTTAGAACTCACAATAATAGGCTGATGAAAAGAGAAAGAATCGTTTTTGAGCAATTCTAAAGCTGATTTAATATCGCAATTATTGTACTTTATCACGAAATCAAGTGTTGTTCCACCAAATCCCTCTGCGTGGTCATAAAACACATTTTTAGCAATATTCACTTTAAATGATGCTGTTTTTTCAGTTCTAAAAGGACTGAGATACCACCAATCAATTCTCGTTGTTTTGGTTGGGGTACAACCTAACTTTTTAAGTAAGTCTGTTAGGCTAATTTGTTTAGCTAATTCACAATTCATACGTTTTGAAATAGTCGGGTTAAAAATTAGTTTTTTTTGATGCAATGATGCAGAAAGGTGTTAATTAATTGTAGTTCAATAAAATACTCTGCATCACTCTTGCATCACTGCATCAAACTCATTTTGTTTCTTGCATCACTCTTGCATCAAACTTGACGTGTTTTTAGTTTGATGCAGACTTTGATGCAGTATAACTTACTATTAAACAATAGTTTAATCTATTCTTGCATCATTGCATCAAATATTTTATAGAATAAATCTTTTTTAATGATGTAGTAACGTCCTCTACGTTCTATTTTAACAAATTCTCCGTGAGATAAAAGCTCTATTCCTTGATAAGATTTTGTGTTGTTTTGTGGTTCAAAATTCCATTTCTTTAAAATCTTTCTTATTTCACTAGCAGATATTATTAGTTTTGGGTTTGTCTTGCGTAATAACAAGAGTAAATCATTGGGAGCTACGCAAATTTCATCCTCGGCAACCTTTTCAAAGCACAGGTTTAAAAGTTCTAAAAGTGAAATCTCTATTTTGTTTTTACTAATTAGCTTTAAAAGGGAAGCTGTAAGTATCTGTTTAGGTGTAAACCACATTCGGGTTTGTTGCGTGGTGTAATAAGGTCGTAGAAGTAAGTATTTAATGAAATAAGGAACTTCACTTGTTAGCTTCTTGATAAAGTGAACGTCTTCTGATTCAATAGGTTTAATCTTTCGAATCCAAAAACGTATTTCTTCTTCGTCTATTTGAATGAAATCATCCTCATTATTAGAGCAAAGAATAAACTTGGCAAAAAACTCTATTTCCTGTCTGTCTTTTCCCTTTGCTTCAACTTTGTCTTTGTCAGTAGTAGAAAGGTACTTTAAACGCTCTGTAATCTCTTTCTTATCAAAGAATACTTCATCTATGGCAACTAATAACATACTTGCCCAATCAGCGTTAAATTGAGAACCAAAAGAATCTCCTTTGATATAAGTCATATTGAGCCCAAAAATATTTTTAAGCCATTTGATAAAAGAGCTTTTTCCTGTCGCACGTTCTTTACTAACAAGGCACAATATTGGTAAGGTTTGCGTTGGCTTCTCATACAATAGCTTTAGATAGTCTAAACCATATTCGTATTGTTCACTTCCGAATATGTGCTTTACAAAGTGTAGTGAGTTTGGAATCAATTGTTCTAATTCATTTATGCTAAAGTTTTCTTCTATTGGTTTCATATTTAATTCATTATAGGTATTAAAAAAGTTTTCTACGATTGGTTGATAGTTAAGATGGTCTGGAATACAGCAAAAGCCATCTAATTTTAAGACGTTCTCTAAGTAGGACTTTCCGTGATCTGATACAATCGTTTCACGAGTCCAACGCACCATTACTTTAACTTTATCACCTGATATCAAAGGTTTTTCGATGATTTTAAAGTAAGCAGTTCCTACTCGGATATAGGTTATATCTAAGCTCATATTTACTTGTGTTTTAATAATCCTTATCTTTGTACGATAAGAGTTGAGTTATACTTTAATTGGATATTAAGGGGCGATTTGCACAAGTTGTCCCTTTTATTTTTTAGCGAATAGTTCTAATGCCAAGTCAGCATCGACTATAATTTTTCTACCTCTTTGGATAATCGCTTTTTTGATGTGACCTTCTTTCTTGATTTTATTAGCAGTGGTAATACTGCACCCAAGTAGGTCTGCTATACCACGTATTCCGTAAACATAACGCTTTGTAGTTGGTTGCGTTTCTTGTGGAGTATTAAGCTGTTGGAACTCCTTTATAGATACTGTTTGTAATAACTGTAATAGTTCTTCTCCTGTCATTTGCCAAACTGGCTTTTCTTTTAATTCACTTATATACATAGTTTTAGTTTTTAAATTATACGATTTTGTGATATTCGAACAATTCAAAACTACGATGTGTGTAAGGTGGAGAGGGGGTGGAAAAACACACTTTATTGCACAAAAAAACCACTTTAGTAAAATTCTAAAGTGGTTCAAAGGTGGATTTATAAATTTTAAAGGCTTTTATAGTACTTTATTGTTTAAAAGCTGAATCAATGAGATTGCGATACTCTTTTAATGTATCATTGGCACTGCTACCTGTTATGTGTTTATACTTAGAGTCATAAGTTGCTTTCTTAATCTTAAATTCTTTTAATATTTGAGCAAACCACTTTTTCTTTAAACTTTTGTTTTCTATGTTATTATGTAAGCAATGAATTACATAAAAGAAAGTGTATAGAAAATCCTCTTTGATTTTTATTTTATTCACTGTATGTAAGATATTTATCTCTCTATAAAAATCATATTCTGATATATCTTCAATAAATTGATTGTTTACAATACTATGTAGTTTACTAATAAGTCTCATTGAAAATATAGGCTTGTCATTAATAAAAAGATAATCATTGTCATACATTTCATAGTCCTTAAAATTTGATTTCACATCTTTTAAAAGCCTTTTACTATGATTATATATCTCTTGGTGGTAGTCGTAGTTTAAAAAACCTATCTCTTTGTAAAAACTTGACTCAAAGTAGGTTTTACGTTCAGGCAATTCCGTTTCTCTATACAATTCCATTGTTAAATCATTATCTGACAAACTATTTTTATTTCTTTCTCGGTATTTCTTTAACCGAAGTCCATCTCTATCAAGATTAGTGAAGAAATCAGAATTTTTTTCATACAACTTAATTATTGTCTCCAAATTTTCTCTAACAATAGATAAAATTTCTTTTCTTTCTTGTGTGTCTTTTGCAGAATCTATTCGGTCTTTAAAATCAAACATTAAGATATTAATCATATATTGTCTATAAATATCTTGGGAATCGAAATTAAACGAATTTCCTGATGTGTTTAATTCTTTTTCCCACATCACTATTGTGTTATCAGTCATAAATCTTGTCAATTCTAATTGGGCATCTACTGTATTCATATCATATCAAATTTAGTCATTGCATTCGCTTTAATCGTATCAGCTACATCAATATAAGGTTTTATTGATTTGTAGTCTGAATGTCCTGTCCATTTCATTACAACCTGTACAGGTATCCCTAATGATAAAGCAGTACAGATAAATGTTCTTCGCCCTACGTGAGTGCTTAAATGTTCGTATTTGGGTTTTACTTCATCTATTCTTTCATTGCCTACATAGTAGGTTTCTCTAATCGGTTCGTTAATCTCTGCTAACTCTCCAAGTTCTTTTATGTAGTCATTCATCTTTTGATTAGAAATAACAGGTAGAGCCTTTCCTTTTTCAAAAGGTACATCTTTGTACTTCTCTAATATTGCTCTACTGTGTTTGTTTAATTCAACTCTCAGCATATCATTTGTCTTTTTGGTAACAAACTCAATAGCATCATTTTTAATGTCGTGTCTTGTTAGGCTAAAGGCATCTGAATAGCGAAGTCCTGTATAGCAACAGAAAAGCAATACATCACGTACACGTTCTAAGTACGACTTTGTGCCTAAATCCGTTGATTTAATCTGTTCGATTTCCTCTTGAGTTAAAAAGATTATCTTTTTAGATGTTTCCTTTAGTTTTGGTTTAAACTCTTCAAAATTGTAATCGATTGTATAATTGTTGTTTTTACACCACTTCAAAAACCACTTTACAAAACTAATTTGCTTTTCGATGGTGCTATTACGCATCTGTTTTTCAATGCGTAAAAATGAAACGTAGTCTAATAAGGTCTTTTCATTAATATCAGTAAACTGAAAATTGCTTTTGAAAGAAAAAAGATGTGAACGAACAGTATTAAACTTGGTGTAAGTAGCAGTTGTCCAATCATTGCGTTTACCACTACTTTTTACAAACTCGTCAAAAGCTGTAAAGAGATTCTTTTCTGTTGCTGATATGGTTTGTTTATCTGAGTAGCGTTTTATTTCATCTTTTAAGAGTTCAAAAGAAGGTACTTCGTTTTTCAATTCATACTCTTTAAAGATTCTATCAATCGTAGTAGATAGCTCCTGTATTGCTGTATTGATTTCGGAAGAGCTTTGTTTTAGCTTATTGGTACACCCATTGCGTACCTTTTCTTTTGCTTCATCCCATTTAGAAGCATCAATGCGGTAGCCTGTAAAGAGTTCTACACGGCCACCATTATATACCACTCTTGCACGAATTGGAACGTTCTCTGTGATTAATACACCATCTTTCTTTCTCTTTTCAATAGCAATAGTTATCTTTCTTTTTATAGTCATAGTTATTTGTAATAGCACCCAAATATACACCCAATTTTGATACTATCATATAGTATTTTAAGGTATTTAATCGACTTAATAAAAACATAACTACCAATAAATCAAAATAATAGTATTTTGTCACACTCTATTTATATATAGGTTATATTCCCTCTTTCTCCGCTGATTTATAAAAGACGACTTATTCAAAAGTCATCAAAAAAGCACAAAACCTATGATTCACAATGAGTTATAGGTTTTTTCTTTTTTAGGGGTATCGCATTCTGTTCAAAAGTGCACCTAAAAAGGTTATAGATTCGGTGCACAAAAAAATATTCAAGTGATGCGCACCTTTCAACTTAGCAAACCCAGACGCCAAAGGGTGCTAGAGAGTTTTAGACTGTGATTTTGGAACGTTTTAATTCGACATTTATTAATATTTAAAACAGTTGAATTATGTTAGAAAAACAGTTGTCAATTAATTTCTTTCTCAAACCAAGTAGAGAGAAAAGTGATTTAAGAGGTGTTTACCTAAGAATCACAGTAGATGGTATTCGCAAAGAGACTTCTCTTAGTCACAAATGGGATATCAAAAGATGGAACCAAAAAGCAGGTCGTGCCAATGGCACTAAAGAAGATGCTAAAACGCTAAACTACCTCTTAGATACAATCGTATCAAAGATTACTAAGTACAAATTAGAGCTCTTAAGCAATGAAGAGCCTATTACTGCCTCTGTGCTTATGGATTATATCCAAGGTAAAGGAACAAGTAAGGCAAAAGTATTAGAAGAATTCCAAAAGCATAACGATGAAATCTTTAGGCTCGTGCCTAAAGAGTACGCTATTGGAACACATGAAAGATATGTAACAGCAAGATCGCATGTAGCTGAATATATCCGTTATGTCTATGGTAAAGACGATATAGAGTTTAGAGAACTCAACTATGAGTTTGTAATTGGTTATGAGTACTATTTAAAGACTGTTAGAGCGTGTTCTAACAACACAGCTATAAAGTATATCTCAAACTTTAAGAAGATTGTTTTACGGGCAGTTGCTAAAGGAATTATCCCTTCCAATCCATTTGTACAATACAAACCTAAAAAGACTAAGCTGAATAAGAAACCATTAAGCAAACAAGAGCTATCTATTTTAGAAAACAAAGAGTTTATTAACGAACGATTAGAAACTGTAAGAGATGTCTTTATTTTTCAGTGTTATACTGGTCTTGCCTATATCGATGTGTTTAAGCTTAAGAAAAGCGATATTACAAAAGATGAAGAGGGCAATTTTTGGATTAGAACCAACAGACAAAAGACAGATGCTAATATTACCATTCCATTACTTCCAAAAGCTATACAGATAATGGAAAAGTATAAAGATCATCCTGATTGTATAGGCAAAGATATAGTACTTCCCGTTCGCTCAAATCAAAAGATGAATGAGTATTTAAAAGAGATCGCCTCACTGTGTGAGATAAGCGAATTAAATACACATAAGGCAAGAAGAACTTTTGGAAGTACTGTAACTCTTGGTAATGGCGTACCTATTCACGTAGTAAAAGAAATGTTAGGTCATCACTCTGTTAAACAAACAGAGGAATACGCTCTAACAGAAGAAGAGTCTATCAAAACTGAAATGCAGATATTAAAAGATAAGCTTGAAGGAAAAGCAAATAAACAGAGTGATAATTACACAGATTTATTAGAGAGTTTAAAAAAGCTAGATCTTGATAAATTAACCCAACTAACTAATTTTATTAATCAGTTAAATTGTAATAGCCACAACTTCATCTGACAGTTAGGGGTTAAAAATAATTGTCAGTTATTCTCTAAAATCCTTACTACCAAAAGTAAGGATTTTTTGAT